>JBGAPZ010000047.1:0-30281 GCA_044220975.1 Micropepsaceae bacterium
GGCGAATGATGACGAGATCGTAGTCGCTCCGCATGATCCTCTACCGCAATACCGTGAACAGCAGCGCCACGTACGCGAAAACGGCTGCCGCAGCAACCAGCGCCGCAACCTTGTGATAGCGTTCGTTGGCGATAAACGCGGCGGGAAGCGCACCGGCGAGGAACGCGATGTGAAAGGCCAAATCGGGGGGCGCCGGAAGACTTCCGCCCGTCGCAAAGCTTCGCAATAGGCTGACCAAAAGCAACGCAACGATGATCCCGAAGAACCAGGGCACCTGTGCGAAATAGTTGACCTTGAGGTCCAAGGCATCGTCCCGGTCGAAATCGGGCATGACGAGCGCGCTCAAGAAGAAAAGCATGATCGGCTGCGACAACGTCAGGCTGAACGCGACGAACGTCCAGGTTTCGACGTTGCGCAATCCGAACATGCTCCACCAGGTCTGTACGTGAAGCACGAGCAGCACGAGCCCCCAAACGATCACGGGCCAATAGACCTTCACGCGTCCGCGCATCTGCACGATCCGCGCGAACCCCATCAGCAGATTCGTGATCCCAAGACCCAGCACGATCGAGATCAAAACCGAAAGGTGGGCGAAGGCCTCCATCGTCACTCAATCGCACGCGAAATCGTCTGCGCCAACCGCCCGGCATTGCCGCGGGAAGCCGTGTTTGCGCCAGTAGTCGTAGACGCCGAAATCCTTGACCGTTGCCTTGAACTTCTCCGAACGTCGATAGCCGGCAAAACCGGCGTCCCAGAAAATAGCGGGCGTGGGCGTGATGTCATAAAAGCCCAGCGGACCAAGGAGCTCTGCAAGATCGGCGTCCGGTATGGGCTTGGGCTTCGCTGTGCTGAACCTACGAATGTCGGCAATCAGTTCCGAATGGTCGCGCTCCGGATGCCGGTGAGCTTCGTAGAGTTCGTCGTGCCGGCGCCAGCCGAAAAGAAGGTTGGGCGAACCGGCCCCGATCTTGAAGGCATACTCTTGGCCGGTACGCGCCAGGATATGAAATCCGAAATTGAAACTAACGAAACCCCTATCGAGCGCTTTGAGGTAGGCCGCCAACGCCTCCTTGTCGCGACCTAGGGAAGCGAGAATTTCGACCTGATTTGACATGCAAGGCGTATAGTAAGGCTCGATCTCCAGGCAGCGACTGAAGCTTGCCAATGCCTCGTCCAGATTTCCGACATCGGCATAAACAAGTCCGCGCCAGTTTAGTGCGGTCGCATTGCGAGGATCGATCGCAAGCGCGCGTTCAAAGTCGGCGATGATCGCGTCGTAGTCGCCCCGCCTGCGCCGATTTTGAGCGTCCGTCATTCTTCCTTTGCCGAGCACCGCGATCGCCAAAGCGCTTTGCGGGTTGATCGCGAGCGCCCGGTTCGCAAACTCGACGGTGCGCTGCTCGACTTCCTCCGGCGATGCGGAAGAGTAGCCGTACTCGACGCTAAGCGGCTGTACCGCCGCCCGCATCTCCCATGCGTTGGCATAGTTCGGATCCTGTTCGACGGCGCGCGCGAGAAGGCTTTCGGCTTTATCGAGATCACGCCGGGCCAGGAACAACGGGCGGGCCTGAAGGAACTGATCGTAGGCGGTGATGTTGTCGGTCGCTTTCACCACGCTCACCTGAGCGGCGGAGCCGGCGCCCATGGTCTGGTTCAGCGCCTTGACGATCGCGCGGGCGATTTCGTCCTGAATCGTGAAGATGTTGTCCGTCGTGAGCGGGCGGTCGAAGGTTTCGGACCACAGATGCCGGTCCGTCTGCGTATCGATGAGCTGCGCCGTGATGCGGATGGTCGCGCCCGCCTTGCGGACCGAGCCTTCGACGACGTGACGGACGCTGAGCTTCTTGGCGATCTCCGGGATGCCCAGTTCTTGCCCCTTGAATTGGAACGACGAGGTGCGTGAGGCGACATCGAGGCCCTTCACCTTGGCGAGCACGTTCAGGATCTCCTCAGCCATGCCGTCGGAGAAGTACGCCTGGTCCTTGGCCGGCGAGAGGTCGGCGAAGGGAAGCACGGCGATCGAGGCCTCGGCGGCTTGAGGCGGCGGTTGCTCGCTGCTCGGCGTGAGAATCGTCCAAACGGCGACCGCAATCGCGATAGCGGCGGCGCCGGCGATCGCAATGTTCGCCCACGACAAGGCTTTGCGCATTCCCCGGAGGTTTCTGATTTGCGCAATCAGATCGCGCTTCACAGGCGCGCCCGGCACCAGCGCGAAGACTTCGATCGCTTCCGCCATCTTCGCAAGCTTGACCGTGCCCTTCGAATGCAAGCTTTGCGCCAGTGGCCCCCTGATTGTCTTGTGTACGTCGGCCGAGATGAGAACCGTCCCTGGCACGGCCTGCGCCATCAGGCGCGCCGCGACGTTGACGCCGTGGCCGAGAAGGTCGCCGTTGGGTTGGACGACGACATCCCCGAGATGCACGCCAACGCGCACTTTCGGTTCGCAGGTCTCGGCGAGTTCGAAGGCGGCCTCGACGGCTGAGAGGCTCGACCCGAACTCCAGCATGAACCCGTCGCCGGCGGTGTTGAACACGCGCCCGCCGTGCTTCGCGGCGATCCCTTCGATCACCTTCCGCAGCGCCGCCACCTCAGCCGTCGTGCGCGCTTCATCCGCCTCCGTCCGCGCCGAGTAACCGGCGACGTCGAGGTCGTGCGCGCTTCATCCGCCTCCGTCCGCGCCGAGTAACCGGCGACGTCGAGCGCGACGATGGTGGCGAGTTTTCGCACTTGGGTGTCGTCCGCCATAGTGGCTTTCGGTTAAGAGGGCATGTTCCAGATCATGCTACGCAAGGACGCGCGTTAACGCCACGCCACGTGTCAGCACGCGAGGATTTGGGTGCGCGGACGATAGTGCTATCGAAGGCGTGAAGTAAGCCCCAGCATGGTTCGCTGCCGAAAGTGCGGCCTACTTGCCCGGCTCACAGTGTCCTTCACGGACCGTGAGGTTGAGGTGATCCACGTCCGGCTTCTCAAACCCCGCTTGATAAAACCAAAGCCAGCCGGCCTCGCCGATGAAGTCGAGCCGCAAGAAGCCCTGGTCCTGAACCGCCGCGAACTTCCATCCGTCGCCAACATAGGTGCCGTGCAATAGTGCCGACGCTGGATCTCGGCCCGTCGTCTCTATAACGCGCCCTTTCACGTTTTTCTTGGGCGGTGTCACCACAATGCGAAAGCTGCGCTCGCCATCCGCGACGAACGCCTTGGGAGGATCGGAGCCCTCCATCATCTCGGCGCCGATCCCGGCCGTCTGTTCGACGGTGCACACGTACGCTCCACGCGGGACATTCTTGGGGCTCGCGGCCGCATCGGCGGCAAATGCGGCTGCCGCAAGCGCCGCGGCGAACCGCACGGTTAGTACGAACATCGAGGGCTCCTTCAAAGCGCAGGCTACATTGTCGGGTGCCGGCGGATGCTTGCGCAAGCTTTGACTTGCGCCATCTGCATGGCTATTGCCGTCCGATGCACGACTCCGTTGTCCTGATCGAATTTCTCTTGCGCGGCCTCGCCATCGGCGCGCTCGCGGCAAATGGAGTGGCATTCTTCCGCGCCGGTACCACACCGTCGCTGCGAATCGCGGGCGTTCTGTTCTTCGCGAGCACGATCGCCTACGTCGTGAACTCCTCGCCCATTTTGCGCCCGATGCTGGGCATCTACGACGCGCCGTTGACGCTTCTGTCCCTAGGCGGCGGCGGCTACTTTTGGCTTTTCGTTGTCACGCTGTTTCAAGATCGCCCGATCTCGTATCAAACGCTGGCCCCGGCAGCGCTGCTAACCGCGGTCGGCCTCGTCGGTGTTTTTGCCGAGCCGCCGCTGCGCAACAACGTCTGGATCGTTCACAACCTGATCGAAATCGCGTTGGCCTTGCACGCGCTCTATGTCATCTACGAAAGTTGGCGCGGCGATTTGGTCGAGGCGCGCCGCCGCGTGCGCGGCCCATTCTTAGGGCTGGTCACGCTCTACGTCATCACGATGTCGGGCATCGAAATCGGCGAAGCCGTCGGCGTCGAAGCCTGGTGGTACAGCCTCGTGGGTGCCGGTGTGATGGCGCTGTTTTGTCTCGCCGGCTGCTTCGTCTTCCTGCAGACGAACGCTGCGATCTTCGGCACGGCGGCACCGGCAACCACGCGGGCATTCGACGCCCCGCGCATCGACCCCGCCGACCGCATCTCGCTCGAAAAGCTCACCGACGCGATGGACAAGGGTGCCGCCTGGAAGGACGAAAACCTGACCATCGGCGCCCTTGCCGAAAAAGTAGGCGTGCCTGAACACCGGCTCCGCCGCCTGATCAACGACAATTTGGGGCACCGCAATTTCGCGGCCTTCGTGAACACCCGCCGAATTGAGGCGGCCAAGCAAACGTTGGCCGACCCTGCCCTATCCCGCACAACGGTTGCCGCCATCGCGTTCGACCTCGGCTTCGGCTCGCTGGGCCCCTTCAACCGCGCCTTCAAAGAGGCGACTGGCAAAACGCCGACCCAGTGGCGGCGCGACGCGCTCGAAAAAGCCTCGCCGAATCCCGAAATCGCTGGCTGATTCCGAAAACGATCAAGCTTTTCCGCCATCGGCGAGATTGTTCCGCCGCGGGAACGCCACCTTGGCTTCGCAAACCAAGGAGGCACTCTCATGGAAGACTTCGTCGCCGCCCTCGCCGGCCAGTGGCTCGCAAACGTCACGACCGACGTCACCCGCTACGCCGTCTTTTCGGTCGGCGTTTGGGCCGGGCTCTGGATCATCTTGGGCGGAAGCATCCTCAAAGGCCGCAAGATCCGCCCGGATACGCCGCCAGCCAAGCAACTCGTCACCGAATTCTGGGTCTCGCTGCGCTCGGTAGCAATCTTCTCGACCATCGCCTTGATCCCGTACGTGTTGGAGTGGGCGGGATGGTTGCACGGCCACCAGATCGCGACCTCATGGGGCCCGCTTTGGTTCTGGGTCAGCCTCGTGCTGATGATCGTGGTTCACGACGCCTATTTCTATTGGGTCCATCGCGCGATCCACGATCCGCGCCTGTTCCGCCGCTTCCACCGCCGCCACCACAAGAGCCACAATCCTTCGCCGTTCACGGCCTACAGCTTCGACATCGGCGAGGCCGCATTGATGGGTGTGTTCGTGCCGATCTGGGTGTTCTTGGTCCCAACGCCTTGGCCCGCCGTCGGTTTATTCGTGCTGCACCAAATCGTACGCAACACGCTGGGCCACGCAGGCTATGAGCTCATGCCCGCACGCCGCGACGGCACGCCCTTGCTCGATTGGCTGACGACCACCACGCACCACGACTTGCACCATAGCCAGGCGCACTGGAACTACGGTCTGTACTTCACCTGGTGGGATCGCTGGATGGGCACCGAACATCCCGACTACCACGCGCACTACGCGCTGGCCGTTGGTAAGTCGCGTGAGTTCGCGACGAAGGACTGTAAGGCCGCGTGAGCTTACGCGCGGTGATAGGGATGTCCGCTCAAGATCGTCACCGCGCGAAACAACTGTTCCGCCAGCATGGTCCGCACAAGCAAGTGCGGCCATGTCTGCGTGCCGAACGCCATCGTCATCTGCGCGCGCCGCTTCACGTCTGGCGGAAGGCCGTCCGGTCCGCCGATCACGAACAAGGCGCGCGCTTCGCCGACGTCGCGCCATTTCGCGATCTGCTTGGCGAACGCTTCGCTGGTGAGCGAACTGCCGTGCTCGTCGAGCGCGATGAGCAACACGCCGCCCGCGCACGCTTCGATCAAGCGTTCCGGCCGCCGCTCATCCCATTCGGTAAGCGCGAAAGAGGAAAGGCCGAGCGCGCGTCCCGTTTCGCGCGCGCGCTGCAAATAGCCATGTGCAAGTTCGGTCTCCGGCGCGGCCTTCGCCCGTCCACCGGCCAAGATGTCGAGCGCGAGAGCCAACGCTCCCTACACGGCTTCGGCGGCGACCGCCCCGTCGCCCCACATTTTCTCGAGGTTGTAGAAGGCGCGTACTTCCGGACGGAACACGTGCACGATCACGTCCATCGCGTCGACCAGAACCCAGTCGCCCTGCGGTAAACCTTCGGCGCGGCCGTTGATGCCGTGTTTCTTCAACTCTTCTTTCAAATGTTCGGCGATCGCACTCACGTGACGGTTCGAACGCCCGCTGGCCACGACCATGAAGTCGGCCATCGGCGTCTTGCCGGTGAGATCGATCGCTACGATGTTTTCGGCCTTGTCGCCATCAAGCGACTTCAGCACGACGTTGAGCAGCTTTTGGCTGGCTTCGCCCGCGCGCTTTTTTGGCTTCGGCGCGGTTGCCGCCTTCGCCGGCGCTTTGCGCTTGGGCGAGGCTACTGGTGACTTCGCCCGCGAAGTGCGGGTCGTACGCTTGGCGGTCAGTGGTGCACTCCTTCGGTTGAACGGTTAAGCGGGCAACGCCAATCCGTGGGCAACCAAAACACTTTGAGATGCACCGTCAGGACCAGAGCCGACATCCTTGTTCTAGAGAATGACCCGCTTGCCGAAGCATCGCTTCGACCATCAAACGCTAACACAGTTAGCCTGACGGCACGATGAACAATCCCGCTAGTTTTCAATCAAAGTGAACGCGATAGCGCTGGATTTCAGCGGAAAAATGCGTGCGCTACCGCCACACGCCGCGGTTGCGCAGTGCTGTGGCGGAAGTCGGGTCAAGGCGCTCGCGCAGGAACGTCCACGCGGGGGCGTCGTGCTCAGCGAGAGTGGCGGCATCCCTGTCGTCGATGCGCGCGCCGTCGAGAAACTGCGCCGCCGGGCTCGCCAGCGCGCGAACGGTGAAACCCGGCCGCGCGACAACCCCGATCGGCAACAACTTCGCAATCGCCTTCCACCGCCGCCAAAGATGAAACGACGCCAAACTGTCGCCGCCCATCAGCCACACGAAATGCGCCTTCGGAAATTTGTTGGTCAGCGCTTCAAGCGTGTCGATCGTGTATTGCGTGCCGAGCGCGATCTCCGCCGCACTCACATGGATGTCAGGATGCGCCGCCACCTCGCGCGCTTTCGCCAGCCTGCGCTCCAGCGTTGCCATGCCCGTGGTGCTCTTCAACGGATTTTGCGGCGACACCAGCCACCACACGGCATCAAGCTTCAAACGCCGAAGCGCAATCAAGCTGATATGGCGGTGCGCCTGATGCGCAGGGTTGAACGACCCGCCCAACAGCCCGATGCGCCCGCCCTCGCGCGCGAGCGAAACGATGCTCGGCGGCAATGCATCAGGGTCGTGTTTGGCCATTGCCCCGCACGACGTACTTGTAAGTGGTGAGTTCGCGCGCCCCAACGGGACCGCGCGCGTGCAGGCGGCCGGTCGCAATCCCGATCTCCGCACCGAAGCCGAACTCAGCGCCATCGGCAAATTGCGTCGAAGCATTGTGCAGCACGATCGCGCTGTCGACTTCGCGCAAAAACGTCTCCGCCGCCACCTTGTCTTCCGTCACGATGGAGTCGGTGTGCGCCGAACCGTACTTCGCGATATGCGCAATCGCACCGTCGACGCCTTCGACGATTTTCACCGCCATGATCGCGTCCAGATACTCGGTGTACCAATCGTCGTCGTCCGCCGCTTCCACGCGCGGATCGACGGTCTGCACGATCCGGTCGCCCCGCACCTCGCAGCCGGCGTCGATGAGCGCGAGCACGAGCGGCCTCAGCAAGCGTCCCGCACCGGCGGCATCGATGAGCAGCGTCTCCGCCGCGCCGCACACCGACACGCGGCGCATCTTCGAATTCAAAACGATGTCGACCGCCTTTTGAAGGTCCGCCCCCTTGTCGACATAGACGTGGCAATTGCCTTCGAGATGCGCGAGCACCGGCACGCGCGCGTCCTTCTGCACCCGTGCGACCAAACTCTTGCCGCCGCGCGGAATGACAAGATCGATATTGCCTTCAAGCCCCGCGAGCATCCGCCCGACCGCAATCCGATCGGCTGTCGGCACGACCTGCACGGCGTCCTTCGGCAAGCTGACGCGCTCCAGCGCCTCGCCGATCGCGGTCTGGATTGCACGCGCCGAGCCCAATGCCTCCGACCCGCCGCGCAAGATCACGGCATTGCCCGACTTGATGCAAAGCGCCGCCGCATCTGCGGTCACGTTCGGCCGGCTTTCGTAGATGATCCCGATCACGCCGATCGGCACGCGCACGCGCGCGATTTTCAATCCGTTCGGCCGCGTCCACTCCGCCTCGGCATCGCCGATCGGATCGGGTAGCCACGCGACCGTCTCGATCCCCTTCGCCATCGCCTGCACGGCATCGGCGGTCAACTTCATCCGGTCGAGAAAGGCCGCGCTCAAGCCCGCTGCCGTCGCAAGCTCGATGTCGCGCGTGTTGGCCGCCAGGATTTGCTTCTCGCAAGCGGCAATCGCCTTGGCCATCGCGACCAGCGCACCCGCTCGTTGGCTCTTGTCGGCCTTTGCAAGCACGCGCGAGGCTTCGCGCGCGGCCTTGCCCATGCGCGTCATCAGTTCGTCGACATCTTCCGTGTGAGGCGCATTCATCAGCGCACCAGCGCCATATCGTCCCGATGGATCATCTCGGTGCGGCCACGGTAGCCGAGGAGCGCTTCGATTTCACCGCTTTTCGCGCGCGCGATCCGCCGCGCGTCCTCCGCGCCGTAAGCAACGAGCCCACGCGCCACTTCGCGGCCCGTCGAATCCTTAACGGCGACACAGTCGCCGCGCTCGAATGCACCCTCGATCGCAACGATACCGGCTGGCAGCAAACTCTTGCCCTGCGCCAAAGCCGTCGCGGCACCCGCATCGATGGTGATCGTGCCGGCCGCTTTCAGCGTGCCGGAGATCCACCGCTTGCGCGCGGCCGCGGGCGTTGCCGACGCCAAGAACCACGTGCACCGCGCGCCGTCTTCGATCGCCTTTAGCGGCGGACGCAAGCTGCCGTTCGCGATCACCATGTTCGCGCCCGCATCCGTCGCGATCCTGGCCGCCATGATCTTCGTGGTCATGCCCCCCGATCCCATATCGGAGCCCGAAGCCCCCGCCATCGCGTCGATCTCCGGCGTGATCGCGGGCACTTCGGCAATGAACCGCGCGCTCGCATCCGTGCGCGGATTGGCACTGAACAGTCCATCGATGTCGGAGAGCAAGACGAGGCAGTCCGCCTCGATCATACCCGTCACGCGCGCAGCCAACCGGTCATTGTCGCCGAAACGAATCTCGGCGGTTGCCACCGTATCGTTCTCGTTGATCACGGGAACCGCGCCCATCGCGAGCAGCGTCTTCAGCGTGGATCGCGCGTTCAGGTACCGCCGCCGGCTCTCGGTGTCGCCAAGCGTCAGCAACACCTGGGCAACGGTGAGCCCGTGTGCCGCCAATGCCTCGCTCCAAGCGCGCGCCAGCGCGATCTGCCCGACAGCAGCGGCCGCTTGCGCCTCTTCGAGCTTCAACCCGCCCGCAGCCAGTTTCAGCGAACGCCGCCCGAGCGCGATCGCGCCCGACGACACCAGCACGATGTGTTGCCCCCGTGCCTTCGCGCGCGCGACGTCGCCGGCGAACGCATCGAGCCAAGCGCGCGCAAGCGCTCCCGTCGCCGCGTCCACCAGTGTTGAAGATCCGATTTTGACAACGATGGTTTTGGCGGATGTGAGCTTCCCGCTCACGGCGTCCATCCGCCTTCGGTCGGAAGCCCTTCCGGGTCGTCTTGCCGTTCGATCAAGCGCACACCGTCGGGATCGGCGCGAAACGCTTCAGGATTGTCGCGGCGGTGAAAGGCAAGCGCGACCGCGATCTCGCGCAACACCTCGTTGACGCCGTCGCCTTGCACGCCCGACATCATCATTGCGTTGACGCCAGCGACCTCGGCCAGCGCGCGACGCTTGCGCTCGACGTCGCCGCTCGTCATCAGGTCGGCTTTGTTGAGCACCAAAATCTCAAGCTTGCTCTCGAGCCCGTGACCGTAGGCTTCGATCTCGCGTCGCACCTGAACGTAGGCCTTCGCGATCTCCGAAGGTGTCATGCCGCCATCGACGAGATGAAGCAACACGCTGCACCGTTCCGCGTGGCCTAAGAACCTGTCGCCGAGACCCACACCTTCGTGCGCGCCTTCGATGAGACCCGGAAGGTCCGCTATCACGAATTCCGTTCCGTCGACCGCGGCGACCCCAAGTTGCGGATGAAGTGTCTAGCGTGGATAGTTGCCGATCTTGGGTCGTGCGCTGGTGACGGTCGAAAGGAACGTCGACTTACCCGCATTCGGTTGCCCGATAATGCCGACATCGGCGATCAACTTGAGGCGAAGCCAAATCGTCTTTTCTTCGCCTTCTGTTCCCGGCGTCGACTTGCGCGGCGCCCGGTTCGTGGCGCTCTTGAAGTGCGCATTGCCAAGCCCGCCCTCGCCGCCGCGCGCGAGCACGAATTCCTCGCCCGCCCGCGTAAGGTCGGCCAGCAGCGTCTGATTGTCTTCGGCAAAAATCTGCGTGCCCACCGGCACCTTGAGCGTGATGTCGTCGCCGCCCGCACCCGTGCGGTTTTCGCCCATGCCGCCGACACCCTTCTTCGCCTTGAAGTGTTGCTGGTAGCGATAGTCGATCAGCGTGTTCAGATTATGCGTCGCTTGCAGGATCACGTGCCCGCCGCGTCCGCCGTTGCCGCCGTCCGGCCCACCGAATTCGATGAATTTTTCCCGTCGAAAGCTCACGCAGCCCGCGCCACCGTCGCCGGCTTTCACAAAGAGCCTAACCTGGTCCAAAAACTTCATGGCACCACGAGCTGGGGGTTGCTCGCTCAACCGCCGCCGCCAATCCCCAAAGGCGCCCGCCTGAGCCCACGTTTACTAGTACGATCAGGCGAAATTCGCGAGTCTGTTTTCACCGGCAAGGTGAAGGCGCAGGCGGTTTTGCCGCCCACCTGCGCCAATCGGACTCAAGATGCAGCCATTTCGCAACTGCGACCGCCGGTCAGTGCCAACCACCGCTCGCGCGGCAGCACCATATCGAGACACTTCACGTTCGCGCCCTGCGCCAACGAGAAGCGCATCGTCTCCTTTGTGTAGCGAAACCCGAGCTTCGTGAGCACCCGCCCAGACGCGTGATTGTCGGCGTAGTGTCCGGCCACGATCTTGTCGAGCTTGAGCGCCTCGAACGCATAATCGCGCACGGCCGCCGCCGCCTCGCTCGCATAGCCGCGATTCCAGAATGGCTCGCCCAACCAATAGCCAAGCTCCCACTCTTCGTGATCGCGCACGCCGATGCCGATCCCGCCCGCAAGTTCGCCGCCGATCGTGATCGCAAGCGGAACTGTTTTCCCACCCGCCCAAAGCTCAGCTTGTTTGCCGAGCCACGCGTCCGCGGCCGCTTGCGTATAGGGATAGGGCATCGTCGCAAGGTTCTTCGCGACGCGCCAATTATTGGCGAGGAGTACGAGGCGGTCGCGATCGCGCGCCTCCAACGGCCTCAAAACCAAACGTTCGGTCACAATCGGTTCGAACTTCGCCACGACACTCTCCTCACACAGAGCATTCGAGGGAGAAAAAAAGAGGGAGATGGCGGACCATCTCCCTCTTAAATCTTGGACCGCCGTCCCGTTTTAGTCCGGGTGCGGTCGATATGTGGACCGTCCCTTATGCGCTAGCCGCCGCCGGCTTTACCCAAATGACTTGGCGGCCGCGGCCATCAAGCTTGAACCCGACATGACCGGGGACCAGCGCGTAGAGCGTATGATCGCGACCGATGCCGACGCCTGCGCCCGGATGGAACTTCGTTCCGCGCTGACGCACGATGATGTTGCCAGGCACCACCGCTTGGCCGCCGTACAACTTCACGCCGAGATACTTTGGATTTGAATCGCGTCCGTTACGTGACGAACCGCCGGCTTTTTTGTGTGCCATGACGCCTTACCCTGTGATCGCCGTGATCTTCACCGTCGTCTGATCCTGACGGTGACCACGCGTGCGATGATAATTCTTGCGACGGCGTTTCTTGAACACCTTGATCTTGTCGGCGCGCGAATGATCGACGATCTCCGCCTCCACTTTGGCGCCGCTGAGCACCGGCTTACCGACGGTGGTTTTGCCGCCGTCGATCAGCATCAGCACCTCACCAAGGGCAACTTTCGCGCCCTTTTCGCCTGCTAGGCGATCGATGACGAGCTGATCGCCTTGTGCGACCTTGTATTGTTTGCCTTGGGCCTTGATGACCGCGAACATTGAACTGTCTTTCGTCTGCAATTGATCAGGGCGGCCGCCGGTGCGAAAACCAGCGCCGCCCTTTCGAAGGGCCGCACTTATGATGATGGCACGCGAGACTGTCAAGCCGGAAAGCCTTGGAATTCGGCCAAATTCATGAACTACCGCCACGCCTACCACGCTGGAAACTTCGCCGATGTGCTCAAGCACGGCGTGCTGGCTTGGATCGTGCGCTACCTGCAGCAAAAGGAAGCACCCTTAGGCCTGATCGACACTCACGCCGGTGCCGGCGTCTACGACCTGACCGGCGTGGCGGCCGGGAAGACGGGTGAGGCGAGGGACGGCATCCTTCGGATCGTGGGCAAAAGCGGCCCTGAAGCGCTCCTGCCTTACCTCGACATCGTCCGCCAAACGAATGGCGGCTCTGCTGAAATCAAGTCTTACCCCGGTTCACCAGCCTTGATGCTGGCGCTCGCCCGCGCTCAAGACCGTGTCTTCGCCTGCGAACTCCATCCTGAAGACAGCGAGGCCCTGCGCCGTGCGCTTGGCGCCGACCCGCGCCTGCGCGTCACGACCGGCGACGGTTACGAACGCCTGATGACGCTTGTTCCGCCGCGCGAAAAGCGTGGCCTGGTTTTGATCGACCCGCCATTCGAAGAACCCGAAGAATTTGAACGGCTGGCGAAGGCCTTCATCGCCGCGCACCGCAAGTGGCCCGCCGGGGTCTACGTCATGTGGTTCCCGGCGAAGGCGTTAAACGAACTCGACCGCTTCCAAGCTGAACTCGTGAGCGCAGGGATTAAGCGACTTACGTTGGTAACATTGGACGTCGCCCGCGCTGAAGGGCTGAGCAAGACCGGCCTCATCCTTTGCAATGCGCCGTTCACCTTCGGCACCGAATGGAGCGCCGCCCTCGCCTGGGCGACCGAGAAACTCGCGCAAGGGCAGGGCGCCTGCGCCGAAATCGTGACCCTAAGCGGCGAATAGCCCCTTTCTTGCAGTCACCTTTCCCCTCGGCTATTCATCCCGCCCTTCAAGGGACCACACCCCGCGCTTGGAATACGGATGGGTGGCAGAGTGGTCTATCGCACCGCACTCGAAATGCGGAGTACGGCAACGTACCGTGAGTTCGAATCTCACCCCATCCGCCACCCTACGCCTTCGGCTTCGGGTGGCTTACGCCAGCGCGACCCGTCACGTTCGCGTGAATGTCAAAAACTTGACGCACTCGTGAATGGCCTCATGCCGCCGCCATCGCCACCCTCACTTGCGGGGAAGAGTTGCGCTGATGAACGCCAAGGCGAAGTGGGAGCTATCGAGCCGTCACGACTGGCCCGCTTACGCGCGGCTATTCGCTGACAGCCGCCGCATCCACATTCCCGATCTGATGGCGCGCGCCGACGCCGAAGCGGCCTACCGTGCACTCGCCGAGGCGACAGCGTGGAATACGGTCATCAACGCCGGCGCCAAGGTCATCGACTTGACCGACGACATCAAAGCCAGCCTGTCGACGGAACAAGCCGAAGCGCTCGATCGCAGCGTCGTGGTGTCGGCAAGCCAAGGCTACCAGTTCAAGTTCGACAACTACCGCCTCAGCGAACAAGGCGAACCCCATCGCGATAAGTCGCACCCGCTTGCCCCGATGGTGGATTTCCTGAACAGCCCGCGTTTCCTCGCCGCGATGCGTCAGCTGACGGGTCGCCCCGACATCGCCTTCGCCGACGCGCAAGCCACCCGTTATGGCCCCGGCCAATTCCTGCACGTCCACGACGATCTCGATCCGGGCAAGAAGCGCATCGCGGCTTACGTCTTGAACCTCACCCCCGAATGGTCGCCTGAATGGGGTGGCGTTCTGCATTTCATGGACGAAGACGGCCACGTGGCTGAAGGCTACGTCCCACGCTTCAATGCATTGAACGTCTTCGAAGTGGGCGTTCGCCACTTCGTGAGCTACGTCGCTCCTTACGCGCGCGCGCCGCGCTTGAGCGTCACGGGTTGGCTGCGCGGACGTTAGCCGCCGCCCGCACGGCGTCGATCACTGCCATCGATTTCACCGGATCGTCTGCCGCCAACGGAAACAGCGCGCCAAGCCGCTGCCCCACAAACTTGGGGTGCACGCTAACGCGATCCCTCAGGATCGCAAGCGGCCTAGAAGATCAGCGAGAACACGAAGTAGACGCCCGCCCACGACGCGGCGGCGAGCGTGATCCACGCGGGGATGCTCCACTGCAATGGAACGACGTCTTCCTCCGGCGCCGCGAACGCGTCGACCGTCAAAGGCATTTTCGTCCTGAAATGGATATTGCTCATCCCGCACCCGCACTTGTGTTCTTTTTCGTGATTCGTTTTCCGAATCATCGCTGCACGGATTTTACCAAACGCTGGGGCGCACAAGTAGCCGCACAACCCTCCGTCCCCGGACGATTTGACTCTGCGCCACAGCTTTAACGTGAGTGAGCCAACCCTGCGTTGGTAGTTAGTTGAATGTGATCAGTGCCGACCCGACGGCGAAGCTCGCGCCGAACCCGATCATCAGCGCGTTATGGCCCTTCTTAGCCTTACCCTCGGCGATTAGTTGATCGAGCAACAACGGAATGCTCGCGCTCGACGTGTTGCCGGTCTCGGCAAACGACGCGCAGAGTTTCGACGGGTCGATTCCCGCCGACTTGCAGGCAGGAATCAAAATGCGGGTCAGGTTGGCCTGATGCGGGATCAACCAATCGATCGTGTGCCCGTCATTCTGATAGCGGTGAATTTCATCGACCAAAATCCGCGTCGCGCCGACGGCGACCGGCGGTCCGGCCATATACCAGCGCACGTCCTGCGGCACTTCGAGCGTCGGATTGCTGGCCTGCATGCCGGCGCCTTTGATGAGGCCGATCGTACCCGCATCGATCATCGACGTCGCGCGCGTGTGCTTGATCGTGGCCAAGCCTTGCGTGCCCGCTTCCAGCAAAACGCCGGCTGCGGCATCACCGAACAACGTCGAAATGCCAAAAGCTTTCGGATCATAGGCGATGCAGCGCGAGGAGAATTCGACGGCGAGGCAAGCAACTCGCCGGTATCCCATCGCCTGCACAAGGCTTTTGCCGACCGTCAGCGCATACATAAACCCGGTGCAAGCGTTGCTCGAAATGTCGAGCACGAAGGGATCTGCCAGAGCTCCGTGCCGCTCGCGCGCAACCGCCACGATCTGCTGCGAAATGCCTGGAAACCCTTGCGTCGACGACGACGAGACGATGATTGCATCGAGCGTCGCCCAGGCGTTGTCATCCATCATCTTCTCAAGCAGCGCGTATGCCACATCGACCGGCATCTCTTCCGGGCCAAAGAACCGCCGCGCGCGCAAACCCGTTTTCTGCTCGATCAACTCCGCGCGTTGGCGCGCCGTGTCTTCGGCCCCCGCGTCTCGCACATTGCGCGCGTGCGCGCCGTCGATCAGCCGCTGACCGATATCGCGGTTCGTGACGACGATGTCCGGCAAAATGCTTGCCGTCGCGACAATGGAAACGTCCTGCATGCGAAACCCCGTACCTAAGCCCTACTATCGGAAACGAGCGGGGCGTTTGTCCAGGAAGGCTTGCACAGCTTCCTTGTGCTCTGGTGTCGCCCAACAAGCACGCAATTGCTCAGTTTCGCGGCGTTGTGCCAGCGCCATGTCCTGCTCGCACGCATTCTTGGTTAGCAATTCTTTTGTCATGCGCAGCATCGGATCGGGATTGGCCGAGATCGCTTAGGCGCCACGACATATTCGGCAAGTCCGATCTCGCGCGCTTCTTTGCCGTCAACGAGCCGCGCGCTCAGCATCAATTCGCTCGCGCGCCCATAGCCGACGCGGCTGACAAGAAAGTGAGTCGAAGCAAGCTCCGGCACGATTCCCATGCGCACGAATACCATGCCGAATTTTGCTGCCTCCGACGCGATGATGACGTCGAACGGAAGGATCATCGTCACGCCGATCCCGACGGCAGGTCCGTTCACCGCCGCGATCAACGGTTTTGACGAGCGCACAAGTGAAATCCAATCCAACCCACGCGGCAGCCCGCCCTGGCCGCCGGCCGTATCCGAACCTGGATCACGCCCATCCAGCCGCGATTTGAAAGTGTGTTCGATATCGGCGCCCGCGCAGAAACCGCGCCCCTCGCCGGTGACGACGATCGCGCCGATCCCGCGATCCTTGTTGGCGTGGTCGATGGCATCCGCCATCTCTTCGCTCATCTTCGGCATCCACGCGTTCAGCTTTTCCGGCCGGTTGAGCGTGATGAGCGCGATGGGCGCCTGTGTTGTGTAGCGAATGGTCGAATACGTCATGAAAAAGGCTCACTGTCGTTTGCACCGACAGTGAGCCTCATCATGTTCGATTGACAAGTGCGGACGTTACGCCGCGGCAGCGATCATGCCTCCGTTGCCGTTACGCCATTCTGCGGGGACCGCGAAATATACGGTCGGCTTGGCGATGTTCAGCCGCGTCCGCGCGCTCTCCAGCGGTTCCGACAGCAGCGCGATGTAATCTTCCCCGGGCAACCACGAAGCCTTGAGACCGTTGCGATAGGCCTGCCACACGGCCTTCAACATTGGTTGGCTGGGCAATTCTTTCTTCAACTTCAGCGCACCGACCAAGCCGATGAACCCGAAGCCAAGCGACTTTGTTTGCGCATAGGAGAACGCAACGAGGCACGTCTCGCCGATCGCGTCGCGGCCGTAACCGCTCAATACATGCCAAAGATCGTGCACGTCGCGCAGACGCCTGCCGTACCACGCGAACGGATGAGACCGCTCCACATCTTGATTGCCCGCGCGCATGCTTTCGTCGATCAGGCCCTGCGCCGAAATGTTTTCAGTGGTCGTAAAGTTCAAATATGCGCGCCCGACGCTGCCCATCGGCAAAGTTTCAAGGAACGCGCGATCCGACAAAATCTCGGCCATTTCCTGCCGGCGGTAAGCGATCGCCCCGCCCTTCGGCGTGTCGAGCAGTCGCGCATAGCCGTGCGGAATCGATTTACCCGACAGCGCCCGCATGATCTCGAACACCTGCACGGTGTCCTCTTTGTCTTTGAGTAGCTTGCCGATTGCGCGAAGCGCGACCAGCGGTCGGTAGCCAAGCTTGTCGAATGCCGCGCCGTCCGAGGCAGCGGTTTCGGGTTGATAGGTCTGCGCGACTGCCATGACTCGTCTCCGTCAGCTTGGGATCGTTGTACCCTTAAACTGACAAATTGTCATTATTGATCCGATTTCAAGTCTGCGGCAGCACGTCGCCGGCGGCTTTAGCTGTTGCAAACACATCATCCACCCGTGGCAGCCGTGCCTCATTCCCCAGGAACTGGACCCCATAGGCAGAGGCCGCACGGGCAAACCGAAAATGAAAGTCCCAGGTCTGCTGCGGCCGGCTCAGCCGCGCATAGACATAGGCGCCGTGGAACAGGTCGCCGGCGCCGTTCGTATCGATGACCCGGTTCTCGGGCACCGAGATTGCCGCAAGCCTGCGCGCGGGTGCCGCGCCTTCGTACCAAAGCAAGCCGCGCTCTCCTTGTGTCACGCCGCCGACCTTGACGCCCGCTGTACGCAAGAGCTCGAGCGCCGCTTCAGGCGATTGCCCCAGCTGTTCGCAAAACCGCTCGCTGACGATCGCGACATCTACGAAGGGCAGCAGGTCCATCGTGTTCGACCGAACGCCGCCCCCATCAAGCGAGACGACGATGCCGCGCTCCTGGGCGAGTTTCGCGTAGGCGATTGCAGCATCGCCTTGGTGTCCATCGAGATGCAGTATTTGGCATCCGTCGAGATTCAACGTTGGAAACGGATGCAAATAGGTGTCGTCGCGGCAACGCACGATCGCGCGCTTCCCGTCGTTCGGCATGATGAACGAGAGCGAAGAGCGCGCGACCTTTCGTGCGTGCACCGGAATGCGATAGGCGAGCGCCATGTCCATGAACATTCGACCTAGCCAATCGTCCGCGACTGTCGACAACAGATCGGGCACGATGCCGAGCTTCGCGCAGGCGAACGCCGCCGTCACCGCATTGCCGCCGAACGCAACCGCGTAGTCGCGCGCGACGGTCTTCTCGTCGCCCTCCGGAATGTGGTCGGTCAAGAACGTGATGTCGACGTACGTATGCCCGATAAACAACGCTTTCACGTGAGACTCCCGCGGTCGCCAGCAAACCCCTAGCATGAGTTGCGCGCAAATGAGGACCGATGAAGAACGAACGCACGTACCGTTGGGCGGATCCCGCCGAAATCGCAGCCTTGGCCGAGGGCCGCTCCGGCCTTGAGCTTCTGCGCCTGATGGTGGAAGGCAAGGTCCCGCCGCCGCCGGTGGGCAGCCTGATCGGCGTGACGGACTTCGTGGTAGAGAAGGGCAAAGTCTCCTGCGGCTTCGACCCCGCCGAGTTCCACTACAACGCGCTCGGCACCGTCCACGGCGGCGTGATCGCAACAGTGATCGACATCGTAATGGGCTCCGCCGTTCACTCGACGCTGAAAGCGGGGCAGGGCTTCACGACGCTGACGCTCGAACTCAAATACCATCGCGCAGTCTCCGCGAAGGCGGGCCGCCTCACCGCGACGGCCGAAGTGGTTACCCGAGGCCGCGACATCGTCGCCGCCGAAGCCAAGCTCTTGGACAAGAACAACAGGCTGTTCGCCGCCGCCACATCAACGCTGATGATTCTACGCAATCCCGCATTGTGATCGTTTCGCCCTTGACGCGAACCGGGCGAATGCGCGTCAATGGCGCCCGCGGGAGGGGAATGGGGAAGCCCCTCGCGCAACCATTGGGGAATGGTGAATGCGGGGGCATTGGTGGGGGCTTGTCGTCCTAGTGGCGGCGACGTCTTTAGCCGTTTCAGCGAAGCCGACGGCGAGTTCGACATCGGACTCCGTCACGATTCCGCTCATCTTGCGCCAGCCCGGAGACGCCAAGCCGCCTGAGCCCAAGAAGAAAACGCCGCAGCCAGCGAAGACAGAACCGAAGTCACCCCAAGAGATTCTCGAACAGTCGACACCGGTCGCGATGCAAGCGACCGACCGCTCGCCCGAAGTCCCGCTGCTGAGCACGCCGCCTGCGCCGACGCTCGACCCAGCGCTGCCGACGGCGCCCGAACTCTTCGTGCCCGACCTGACCGCGCCGTTGCCGGAACCGAAGGCGCCACTCTCCGAACCCAAACCACAGCCGAAAATCAAAGCACCGGCACCTGCCGCAGAACCGAAGCCGCAGGCGAAGAATCTGTTGCCCGCGCCCGCGACGTCGCCGGAAGCGAAGGCCCCGCCCATGCGCCTCCCTGCACCGAAACCGGCCGCACCGGACCCGCTGCAAAAACCTGCGATCCCACCGCATTTCGAGATGCAGCCGATCGACGACGTCAAGCCCAGTCAGCTGCGTCAGGGCCTCGCCGAACCGAAATCGCAATCGAAGAAGCTTTCGCCGGTGCCGGAACCGCAACCGGAGCCAGCGACGTCACAACAAGTCGAGATGCGGCCGGTAGAAGAATTCAAACCCGGTAAGCTGCGCGAAGACAGCGACGGCAAGCCGCCGTCGTTTCGCTGCCTTGTGCGCGACGTAATGGCGTTCCACGACCGCACGCATGTGCGCTGCTACAACAAGGTCCAAGGCAAGGTTTATTACTTCGCCGTCGACACGAACCAGCCGGTCGCCTCGACAGTCGTCGCCAAAGCTCTGACCGCGATGCAATCCGGCAAGCCGCTCGGCATCGTTTTCGCACCGGACACAGATCTAAACCCGCCGAACTGCGGCCCGAATTGCCGGCGTCTACTCGACATCGAAAACTAATTCGTCGGCAGCGTCACGCGATAGACCAGCACCTGACTGTCGTGGTCGAGCCCGCCGTTGTAGACGCCGTCGGGCATGAACCCGCGCCGCGTGCGATAGTCGTTGTCGTTGCCCACGAACAAAAGGCGCTCGCGCGGCCGCTTCTTGTCGAGCACCGGCGATAGAACGAGCGACTCCCATTTCGCCGAAAGCTGCTGGAAGCGCCAACTCCGTGCGCGCGTGGTCCGCCCCACGCGATTCAACTCCTCTTCGTCGGCGATGTTGAGAAATGGGCGAAGCCGCACCGGCACCAGGCCCTTGTCCAGCGCGCCGCCTTGGAGGATCGACCGGGCTTTTCGCTCGTACTTCATGCCCACGATACTGCTCGCCGCATCGAGCGATCCCATCAGCACCTGCTTGAAGGCGATCGGCCGTCCTTTGTAACGCGCCTTAGCGCCGAAGCCGAAGCTCTCGCGCGCAAGCACCAAGAACTTGCCCCCGCCGAGCGCGAGGATTTCGTTCGCTTCTGCGGGCTCGGCCGTCCCGCCGGGCGTTGCGCTAAAGAGCGGCAACTCGACGACATAGTGTGCCGTCGGTTGCCGCGGAAGGTGACGCCCAGAAACGTTATAGACGAGCAACCGCGTGTAACGCTGCGACGCGGGCTTCCCTTTTCGGTCCTGCACGAGCGGCGCTTGCAGCAGCGCAAACAGCGTCTTGCCGTCAGGCGAAAGCGAAAGCCCCTCGAACCCGTCGTTGGGTGCACGGCCACGATCCACCTTCACATCGCGCGACGAGAAGCAAACCGTCCCTTTGCGTGAAGGCACGAAGGCGTCGGGCGGCGTGATCACGCCCGTCATCCGTCCGTCTACCGCGCATGCATAGATGTTGGCGGCGAACTCGTCGCTGATGAAGAACCGTTTGTCGGCGCAAAGCGCGAGCCCTTCGCTGTCGATCGACAAGCGCCCGGCCGCAGCACCTTTTCGGGGCTCGGCAACAGCGTTCCGAATTGTTTGGTGGTCCCAGAGCCGGGATCGAGCCCCGTCGTAAGCCCGCCTTTCTCGTCGCGAACATAGCGCGTCTCGCGCGGGCTCAGCATCAGCTTGGCGCCCTTGAGCTCGAACGCGATACGATGCACGCGTGTCGGAAAGTCGCTGAACTTGCCTTCCTCCGGCACGTTGAAGCCGCGATCGCCAAGCGTCACGAACACGCCCGAATACCCGCGCTTTGTCGCGCGCCACGATCCCGGCTCAAGCGCCATCGCCGAAAGCGAACCCAACGTGTCCCCCATCTCGTCGCGCGTCGCCGCGGGAAGGCGCCCCAACGCGATCAATCGATAGGGCTTTTGAGTTCGTGCGTCAGAAATCGCTGACGATCCCCTTGCGCTCCCAATCGCCATAGCGCGTCGGCTCCGGCCCCTTGGGGCCGCCGATCTCCTTGGGACGATCCTTTACCTTGTTCGCCTCTTGGGCGCGCCGCTCCTCGGCCTCCGCAAGCGCGCGTTGTGCGGCGGCGGCGATCCGTTCGGCGATGTCTTGCTCAGTCGGCATGGTCAAGAAAATAGGAGCAACGGTGCTGCACTGCAATGCACCTCGGGTTCGCGGGCGTGAGACGCTTTGTCGCGCGCCAAACCGCACGTCCATGGGTATGCTGTGGCCCAAGCTTGTGGGGGGCTTCATGTCTAAACGGAATATCCTATTGTCGTTGCTATTGCTGCCGCTCGTCGCTGTTGCGGCGCACGCGGCCGACTTCGATCCGAACGCGGCAACCGACGCATATCTGGCCCAGATCACCGGCGAAGCGCGTGCGAAGTCCGACGCTTATTTCGAAGGCGGCTATTGGCTGATCCTCTACGACGCTCTCTACGCAATCGGGGTATCGCTTCTGCTGCTCTTTACGCGCGTGGCTTCCGGACTGCGCAGTCTCATGGAGCGCGTGTTGCCGTGGCGGTGGCTGCAGACGTTCGGCTTCATCGTCTTGTTCTCGGCGCTAACGAGCGCGCTCTACGTTCTCGCCCGCCAATGCATGGCTTTGACCTGGCGAAAATGCCATGAGTTCGGCTCTTCGAACCAAACCTACGAACAGTGGTTCAACGAATACCTGATCGGTCTTGGTGTCGGCACGATCCTCGGTGGCATCTTTTTGACGATCCTTTACGCCATCATCCGCCGCGCGCCGAACACATGGTGGATTTGGGGCGCCGGCGCGGTCTCGGTCTTCTTCGCCTTCACCGCCTTGGTGGGACCGGTCTTCATCTCGCCGCTGTTCAACGACTACAAGCCCATGCGTGACGGTGAGTTGAAGCAGCAAATTCTGTCGCTGGCCCGCGCAAACGGTATTCCCGTAACAGACGTTTTTGAAGTCGACGCCTCGCGCCAATCGAAACGCATCAGCGCGAATGTGCAGGGCTTCTTGAGCACGACGCGTATTTCGCTGAACGACAACCTATTGAATCGCTCGACGCCCAACGAAGTGCGCGCAGTCATGGCGCACGAGATGGGCCACTACGTTCTCGGTCACGTAAACGAGATGATCGCCTACATCACACTGATGTCCCTAGTTGCGTTTGCTTTCGCGCATTGGGGCTTCCAGGCGCTGCACCGCGCTTTCTCTGGCAACGACAATCGCTGAACGGCTGACGCTGCGCAGAAGTCCGCGCAGTCATGGCACATGAAATGGGCCACTACGTTCTCGGTCACGTGAACGAAATGATCGCCTACATCACGCTGATGTCCCCGTTGCCTTTGCTTTCGCGCATTGGGGATTCCAGGCGCTTACACCGCGTCTTCGGCGGACCTGGGTATTCGCGATATCGCCGATCCGGCAGGCCTTGCCGTTCTCTCGATGCTGCTGTCGTTCATCGGCGCCGTGGGTACGCCGGTCTCCAACACGATGGTCCGCACGAACGAGGCCGAGGCCGACATCTTCGGCTTGAACGCCGCGCGCGAACCGGACGGGTTTGCCAACATCGCGCTCAAGCTTTCCGAGTATCGCAAGCTCGACCCCACGCCGTGGGAAGAGTTTGTCTTCTACGATCACCCCTCGGGCCGCTCGCGCATCTCGATGGCGATGCACTGGAAGGCCGAACACTTGAGCGAGTTGCCGCCACCGGCGGCCGCCGAACCGGCAGCACCTGCAGGGACGCCACTCACCGGCAAGCGCGCCCGACGCCGCACCTGCGACGCCAGCTTCGCCGACGAAATAGCTTGCCCTGATGCCTGGCGGGCGCGCCTATTGCTGTGCGCTCACGCGACCTGAAGGGGCTCTTGCCAATGAAGTGGATAAAACCCGCGATTCTCTCTGCGCTTAGCGTGGCGTTGCTCGCGCACGCAAACGCGGCCGAAACGTTGCGCTACGTGGCGCTGGTCGACAACGGCAAGAACGCGGGTCACCAAATCGTAGGAAAAGGCGACGACGGGGTCACCCGCGTCGACTTCATCTTCAAGGACAATGGGCGCGGCCCCGAATTGAAGGAAGAGTTCACGCTCGGCCCTGACGGCACGTTCGTACGCTACGCAGTGAAGGGCAAATCGACGTTCGGCGCGCCGGTCGATGAAAACGTTCACCCGCAACGGCGACAAGGCGAAGTGGAAATCGACCTCCGACCAGGGCGAAGTGACGGTCTCAGGTCCGGCGCTCTATTGGTCGCTCGGTGGAACGCCGGCGGCATATTCCGTCGCCTTCGCGGCCGTCGGCAAACGCAGCGATGGGAAACTGCCGCTCATCCCGGGCGGCACGCTGACGATCCGCAAGGTCGCCGATGCTCAAGTCACCCGCGGAGCCGACCATCGCAAAGTGACGCTAATGTCGATCACCGGCGTCGGTCTGACGCCGGCTTTCGTTTGGTCGATGAACGAAGCGACCCCGCGGTTATTCGCGTTCATCGTTCCGGGCTTCCTGCAGCTGATCGAAGAAGGTTGGGAGACGAACGCCAAGGCGCTCGAGACACAACAGAAGAAAGCCGAGGGCGACGTCGTTCTCGCGATGCAAAAGCGTCTCGCGCACAACATTAATGGACGAACGCTAATCCGCAATGCGCGCGTGTTCGATAGCAAGGCCGCGAAGCTCGGTCCGGCATCGGACGTGCTGCTGCGCGACGGGGGCATCGTCTCCGTGACCGCCACCGGCCAGCCCACCCCGAAAGCGGGCCAGGTCGTCGACGCCGGGGGCCGCGTTCTACTGCCAGGCCTTTTCGACATGCACGGCCATCTCGGCCGCTGGGATGGCGGCCTGAACCTCGCAGCCGGCATCACGACCGTGCGCGACATGGGCAACGACAACGCGACGCTTCAGCAGCTCATGGCGCAAGAGCGCGCGGGCACCCTGATGATGCCGCGCATCGTGCCGGCAGGCTTCATTGAGGGTGAGAGCAAGATGTCGTCCAGCGGCGTGGTTTTGTCATCTCCACGCTGGCCGAAGCGAAGAAGGCGGTCGACTGGTACGCCGCGCACGGCTATCCGCAAATCAAGATCTACAACTCTTTCCCGAAGGAACATGTGCGCGCGACGGCGGCTTATGCGCACGCAAAGGGACTTCGCGTCAGCGGTCACATTCCCGCATTCATGCGCTCAGGAAGCGGTCGAACAGGGCTATGACGAAATCTAACACATCAATCAGGTGTTGCTGAATTTCTTCGTCACCGACAAGACCGACACACGCACGCTTGAGCGGTTCTATTTGCCGGCGGAAAAAACCGCGTCGCTCGATTTCGACAGCAAGCCGGTCCAGGACTTCATCGCGCTCTTGGCGCGCAAGCAAACGGTGATCGATCCCACGCTCACCACATTCGACTTCCTGCGTCAGCGCGCGGGCCAGCTGTCGCAGGCTTACGCGGCTGCTGCCGATCACTCAGCCGCCGGACATTCAGCGGCCCGCGCGTCGCGGAAATGAACATCCCCGACGATGCCACCGCGGCACGCTATGAAAAATCGTATCAAAAGATGGTTGAGTTCGTGGGCCGCCTATATCGGGCCGGGGTGCCGCTTGTAGCCGGAACGGATGCGATACCGGGCTTCACCCTACAGCGCGAACTTGAGCTTCTACGTCCAAGCGGACTGGACCCTGTCGCAAGCGCCCAGGTGGCCACGCTGAACGGCGCGCGCTATGCCCGTCTCAATGACCGCGGAACGATCGAGTCCTGAAAACGCGCCGACCTGGTCTTGTTCGACGGCGATCCGACAACGCAAATCGCCGACATTCGCAAAGCCGCGCTCGTTATCAAGGGGACCACCGCCTACTACCCCAGCGAAATCTACGAAGAACTGGGCGTTCGGCCGTTCGTGGCACCGGTTAAGCTCACCGGACGGTAGTCTTCTAGGAGTTCCTTGATGAGAGCCGCGTCCGCACCTAAATCATGGGCTATGACGCGACTATCGGGGCCGTAGCCAATGAACTGGATCAAGACGGCAGTTTTGCTGGCGGCCATGACGGCGCTGTTCGTTTTTATCGGCGGCTTGATCGGCGGCACGACCGGCATGTTCATCGCCTTCCTTGTGGCGGCGGGCATGAATGCGTTTGCCTACTGGAACTCGGACCGAATGGTCTTGAGCATGCACGGCGCTCAAGAGATCACCGAGGCGCAAGATCGCGATCTCTTCGGTCTCGTGGGCGAGTTGGCGCGCCGCGCGCAGATCCCGATGCCGCGCGTCTATGTCATGCAGAACCCGCAGCCGAACGCGTTCGCAACCGGGCGCGATCCGGCGCACGGTGCGGGCGCAGTCACGACCGGAATTCTGCAACGTCTCTCGCGTGAGGAACTCGCGGGTGTCATCGCGCACGAACTCGCGCACATCAAGAACCGCGACACGCTGACGATGACGGTGACGGCGACGCTCGCCGGCGCCATCTCCATGCTCGCGAACTTCGGCTATGTTCTTCGGAACGGTGACGACCGCAACGGCGGCTCGGCATCATCGGCCTGCTCGCGCTGATGATCTTGGCGCCGCTTGCCGCCAGCCTCGTGCAAATGGCGATCAGCCGTTCGCGCGAATATGAGGCCGATCGCGCCGGCGCCGAAATCGCGGGCCAGCCGCTATGGTTGCCTGCACTCGAGCGCATCCAAGCGGGCGCAACGAGCATCGTGAACCCCGACGCCGAGCGTAATCCGGCGACCGCGCACATGTTCATCGTCCTGCTTCACCGGTCACGGCTTTGACAGCCTGTTCTCGACGCATCCACTGACCGCGAACCGCACGCGAAGCTGCGCGCAAATGGCGCACGGCATGTACGGCGCCGCACAAGAAGCGCCGCGCCGCGGACCCTGGGGTTGAAGCCCCGCCCGAAGCAAGCCGACGCGCAGGGTATCGGCGTACGCGCTGCAGCACTCGCAGCGATTCAAGCGTCTTCTTCAATGAACGTCCGCTGACCGAAGCGCTCGACGCGGCGCTCGTGAAGGCCAAGCTCGAACCGCGCGACGTCGCCTTTGCGCGCACGATCGTGATGATGACGCTGCGCCACCTCGGCGAGATCGACCACGTGATCGCAACCTTTCTGCGCGAGCCGCTACCGGTACGGTCCGGTCTCGCCGAGTTGATCCTTCGCTTGGCGGCAGCAGAATTGTTGTTTCTCGATGTAGCGCCGCACGCGGCGGTGAGCTCTGCCGTCGACCTCGCCGACAAAGATCATCGCGCACGCCATTTCAAAGGCTTGATCAACGCTGTCGCCCGCCGCATCGCCGCTGAAGGCAAGGCGATGCTGCCCACGCTCGACGCCGAACGCCTAAACACGCCGCCTTGGGCTTGGGACAATTGGGTCGCGGCTTACGGCGAAGAAACGACGCGCGCGATTGCCAAAGCGCACGCCGTCGAACCGCCGCTCGACATCAACGCAAAATCCGATGCGGAAGCTTGGGCAACCAAGCTTGACGCGAAGCTGCTTCCCACCGGCACGATCCGCCGCGCCACTGGCGGGCGGATCGAAGACCTCCCCGGCTACGCCGAAGGCGCCTGGTGGATCCAAGACGCAGCCGCCGCGATCCCAGCAGCATTGCTGGGGCCCATCAAGGGCAAAACCGTCATCGATCTCTGCGCAGCGCCCGGCGGCAAGACCGCGCAACTCGCGGCGGCAGGTGCGAACGTGATCGCCGTCGACATCGCGTTCGACCGCACGAAGCGTGTGATGACAAATCTCGCGCGCCTGAACCTCAAAGCCCGGATCGACGTCGGCGACGTGCACACGTGGCGCCCGAAGGAACTGGCCGACGCGGTCCTGCTCGACGCGCCGTGCACGGCGACCGGAACTGTGCGGCGCCACCCCGACGTCCTTTGGCGCAAAGACCTCTCTGACGTCATGGCCCAGGCCGCTGTTCAGCGCCGCCTGCTGCGGCAGCAGCCGAGATGGTGAAACCCGACGGCCTGCTCGTCTATTGCGTCTGTTCGCTCGCGCGCGAAGAGGGCGAGGATATCGTCGAGGCGTTCTTGAGCGACAACCCGGCGTTCGTCCGCGTCCCCGTCACGTCGGCCGAATCGGAGTTCGCAACCTCGGCGGGCGACCTCCGCACGCTCCCCAACCACTGGCCGGAGTTGGGCGGCCTCGACGGTTTCTATGCCGCCCGCCTGCGGAGAACGGCGTAAAGCGGCGCTGCTTCGATTGCACGAAGCCCCTCAAGTCGCTAAAGCGCCTTCATGAAGAAGCCCAAAATCGCCCCCTCGATCCTTGCTGCCGACTTCGCCAGGCTGGGCGAAGAAGTCCGCGCCATCACCGAAGCAGGCGCCGACTACATCCATGTCGACGTCATGGACGGTCACTTCGTCCCGAACATCTCGATCGGGCCGCAAATGGTGAAGGCGCTGCGCCCCCACACGAAGCTGCCGCTCGATGTTCATCTGATGATTTCGCCGGTCGACCCCTACATTAAGGAGTTCGCCGACGCGGGAGCCGACATCATCACGGTGCACCCGGAAGCGGGCCCCCACGTCCACCGGACGGTCCAACTGATCAAGAGTTTAGGAAAAAAGGCGGGTGTGTCCCTGAATCCGGGTTCGCCGATCTCCTGATCGAGCATATCTTGGGCGACATCGATCTGATTCTCGTGATGACCGTCAATCCGTGATTCGGGGGACAAAGCTTCATCGATGGTCAGCGCGCGAAGATGCGTGAAGCACGCGCAATGATCGATCGGTCGGGCCGTGCCATCGAGCTGGAGGTCGACGGAGGTATCAATGGGCAAACCGCTGCCCTCGCTATTGAAGCAGGAGCCGACGTCCTCGTCGCTGGAACCGCCGCGTTTGCAGGCGGGCCAGGCCGTTATCGCGACAACATTGCAAAGCTCCGTGGCGGCTGAAGCGAACGACGCGCCGCAAGCCTACAAATTCAATACCGTCGCGAACGCGGGCGAAATGATAGCCGGCGCGCGCGCGTGCGGCGGCGGCCTCCTGGCAGCGCCTTCTTCACAGAAGCCCGATTTGGCGCGCAGCCTGGGCAGTTCCGCGCCCGACCGCATCTTCGTCAACCCGCGCAGCTTTCACCCGAAAAGTATCGCCGAAGCCGAATTGCTCATCATGGGTCGCTTCCGCCTGCCCGGCGGTGACGCCACCGCGCGCGACGGTTCGCCCTTCTTATCAACCCGCCAAGCGACGAGTGGGCGGGAAGGGGTCTTCATTCGTTCCACTGGCTCCGCCACTTCGACGCTCGGCGGTTCGGAACCCGTGCAGGAACATCTGCGCCAGTTGATCGCGCACAGTCCGGACCCACGGCACTTGGCACGACGTCGCGTGGCGCCCGCACGTGACCGCGCGCCGCTTGATCACGTGGGCGAGCTTCGGCCGGCTGATCCTCACGAACGCGGACGTTCTGTTCCGTGCGCGCGTGCTGCTCTCAATGGCGCGCCAGGCGCGGCACTTGCTGAAGACGGCGGCGGCGAACGCGTCGGCTGGCCTCGATCATATGGTGGCCGCAATCGGCTTGACGCAATCGGGCGTGTTCCTGCCCGACGGCGATACCCGCTTGGCCAAGGGCCTGCACATGCTCGCCGAAGAACTGGGTGAGCAGATCCTGCCGGACGGCGGGCACATCTCGCGCAATCCGGAAACGGTGCTGAGCGTCGCGAGCGACCTGCTCTCGCTCGTCGATGCGATGACGCAACGCGACCAAATCGTTCCCGTCACGATCCGGCGCGCGCTCGACCGCATGATGCCGATGATCCGCTTCATGCTACACGGCGGCAGCAAGCTCGCGCTGTTCAACGGCGGCACCGAAGGCGTCGGCGGTTGGGGTACAAACGCTCCTGAGTTATGACACCGGCCGTACGCGCGAAACGCTGCACTCCGCCCAAGCGGGCTATCACCGCATCGCTTGCAGCCAAACCCTGATCATCGCCGATTGCGGGTTGGCGCCGCCCGGAGACATGTCCCATAGCGCACATGTGGGCGCGCTCTCGTTCGAACTCAGCACTGGCGACGAGCGCATCGTGGTCAACGGCGGCACTGCGCCGATGAAGGGTGCGGAGTGGGTGCAAGCGATGCGCGCGACCGCCGCGCATTCGACGGTCACCATCGCGGACACCTCTTCCGCGCACGTCGTCAACGGCGCGCGTGGGCGAAACGTTTCTTGGGCTGCGCCTGATCGACGGGCCCACCCGCATCGAGCACAAGCGTCACGAAAACGAGGCGGGCATACTTCTCGACACCAGTCATGACGGCTACAC
The DNA here is from genome assembly GCA_044220975.1 of Micropepsaceae bacterium. Classification (GTDB taxonomy): domain Bacteria; phylum Pseudomonadota; class Alphaproteobacteria; order Micropepsales; family Micropepsaceae; genus SZUA-430. The sequence continues at coordinate 29,531 of JBGAPZ010000047.1, forward strand.
CAAAACCGTTCGGTCTTGTGCATGAGCGCCAGATCTTCGTCGCCCACGACGGCAACGACGATCGCGGCGAAGGCCGCCTGGTCCCGCGCGCCAACGTCGCGCCGAACGCTTCGCCGCGCGCTTCCATTTGCATCCGTCCGTGAAGGCCGCGCGCGGATCCGACCGCAAATCTGTGGTGCTGACCCTGCCGTCCGGCACCACGTGGCGCTTCGGAGCCGACGCCGAAATCGACCTTGCCGACGGCGTCTACCTGGGCTCAGGCGACGCAATCCGCAAAACGCAGCAGATCGTCATCGCGGGCGTGACCGGCAGCGAACCCACGACTGTGAAGTGGGCGCTAAAGAAAGCCACAGGTTTCGGCGCCGACACGGCCATCTGAGGCGTTCGGACGCTTGAAAGCTGCGCAGTTTTCCCGTGCTATTTCGCGCCTGCCAGAGTGTCGGAAAAGGCCCCGATGCCGACGCAAAACCTCCGTCCGGTCCGCCGGGCGCTGATCCTCGTTTCGATAAGATAGGCTTTATTGAAGTCTGCGCGTATTCCCGCGAAACCGCGTCGAACTCGTATCGACCGGCGGGCACCGCAAAAGGCGCCTGTATGAGCCGGTCTCAAAGTCACCGACGTCTATGGTCGTCGGCTGGAAATGATGATTGCCTGGCTAAAGACGCTGCAATCTGCGCGTGCACGGCGCACTGCTGCACTGCGCGACGAACCCAGCCACGCCAGGGCAGCGATGCAGAACACGGTATCGAAG
>JBGAPZ010000048.1:0-27786 GCA_044220975.1 Micropepsaceae bacterium
ATGGGTGGCTTCGGCGCCGGCGCCGTTGATTTCCACAATCTTGAAGTTCCGGCCGGCCTGCAGGTCTTCGATCGTGTCGAAGCGCACGTCGAAGCGGCCGAAGTAGAATTCATTCACGTCCTTGGCGATGCGGTCGAAAGCTTCCGTCATCGCCTCGCTGATCAGATGGTTTCCGTTCCGGAAGATCGTGCCGCGGCTGTGGCTGCCCGCATAGGCGATGCGGAACGGTTGGCCCACCGGCACGATCCAATCCAGACGGTCTTTGTGGCGCGGAAGATAGATGTGCCGCAGTTGACCGGCGCGAGGGTCGGCTTCGATCAATGCGCGCAGCGTCGATTTGCCGTCGCCGAAGACATACGGGAAGTACTTCAAGGTGATCGAGGTGATGCGGCCGCGCGGTTCGCTGGGCTTTCTGATGTAGAAGATGCCGGCCTCCGCCTCGTAGTCGACCAGCGATTGGAACACGATGCGTTCGTTCAGCGGGAAGGTGTCGAGGTATTGTTGCAGTTCTTCGAGGTTTCGGACGCGGCGAACGCCGGCGCCGCGGCAGCCGAGGTCGGGCTTGGCGATGAACGGGAAAGCGAGGCCTTCGTGCTTGGCGGCATCGAGCGCTTGCGCTGCCGTGGAGGTTTCGGTGCGCGTGTAGATTGCCCAAGGCGCGATAAAGTGCCGTGCGTATCGGCCGGATTGTTCGAAGACGGCGGCTTTCGACTCGCCGATCCAACCACCCATGGGGAAGAGCGGATTTGAGATCGTGGGCAGCGTGAAGCGGAAGCCGTGCTTGACGGTGAGCCAAAGCCAGTATGCGCACATGGGCGTGTAGAAGTATTTCTGGGGCCAGAACTCGAAGACCGAGACCTGCTCGCCCGACATGTCGAGGGGCGGCATGCCGGCGTGGGGTTTGCGGATTTCGAGGCGGGCTTCGTCAACCATGATCGCGATCGTCCGGTGCGAAGCGTTGGACGATGTGGGGTGCCGCGAAAATCAGGATTGCGAAGACGGCGGCGATCGACCAGCGCCATGCGCCCAGATGTTCGACCGTCATGACGCCGAAGAAGAAGACGAGCGAGAACAGAACCGTCGTCCAGACGATGCCGGCTGCCGCCGCGACGAGCGCGAACGGTACGAAGGGCAAGTTCAGAAAGCCGCTTGATGTATAGGTCGGCAGGCGCAGGCCTGGCATGAAACGCGCGCCGATCAAGGCCGGGATATATCGGCGCTTTAGCCAGGCGCGCCCCTTTGCCATACGTTGATCGCCGATGAAGCGCCTTGCCCATTCGCGGGTGCGGGCGGCCGCGCCAAGGCCGTAGAGCAGGCAGTCGCCAACGAAGATGCCTGCAAAAAGGGCGGTAAGGGCAAGCGACGGCGTGATCATGTGGTCGGCGGCGAGAAGTGCGGCGGCGACCGTCGCGACATCTTCCAGCACGAAAGTTGCCAGCACGATGGCTAGGGCTATCGCCCAAGGACTTGAGCCGAGTGCAAGCAGCAGCGTGCCGGCGTCCTGGATCACGGCACGTCCATCATGGCAAAGGCCTTCGCGATAGCGGCTTCAACCTTGTCTTTCGAATTCCAGGGCAGGAAGTGGTTTTGGCCGTCAATGACGGTGACCTCCATCGCCTTCGTCCCGGTCATGTGCTTCTTGATGAACTCGACGTTGGCGAAGGGAACGAGGTTGTCTTTCGTGCCGTGCACAATGGTCACGGGGACTGTAATCTTGGCGAGGCGCGGGGCCAGTGCTTCGAGTTGCGGTTCGAGTGCGATGATTTCGCGGTTCGCGTTGCGCATCATGCGCGGCAACAGTGCGCTGACCGGCCAAGTGTCGCCAACATATTGGATGAACGGTACATCTTCTTGTGCCGGGTCGAGCGAGCCCGCGACAATGACGAGTGCCGCCACGAGGTCCGGATCGTCGGCGGCCGCTTGCGCGACGATCGGGCCGCCCAGCGAGTGGCCGACGAGTACGGCGGACTTGGCTCCATTTTCTCGGATGATTGCGGCGATGGCGGCTGCTTGCTCGGGAAGCGAGGTGACGGCGCCGTCCGGCCCGCTATGGCCGAAACCGGGGCGGTCTATTGCTACGTAGTGGTAGCCTTGAGGGACCGTCATCAAGTAGTCGGCCCAGGCTTCCGCGTCGCCCGGCGTGCCATGGACGAAGACGACGAGGCGGCCTGCGGCGTCTCCCGCTTCGATATAGCTGAGTTTGTACGACGCCAGCTGCAGCGCTTTGTGCGGCAGCTTGGTGTTCATTTCCTCGTCGCTGGTCGCGGGACCTGGAATCGCACAGCCGGTGAGCGCCAGCAGTGAGCCGATGAGCGCGAAACGGCGGGTCCATGGACCGATAATCTGCGGAAGTTCGATGACCATGGCGCGCATATTGCGCGAAGGGCGCGCTTAGACAAGCGCACCCCTCGATCACGGCAGCGTTAGGGTTCTGTGAGCGGCGTCTTAGTGCGCCTTGCCCTTCATTGCCGTACCAATCTTGCTTTCGAGGACCGCCGCGTTGAACGGTTTCAGTAGACAATTGTCGGCGCCGGCTTCTTTGGCGGCGATCGCGTGATCGGCCTTCGCTTCGGCGGTGATCATGATGAAGGGAGTTTTCTTGAGCTTTTCGTCGGCGCGGACTTTGCGCAACAGGTCGTAGCCTGTCATCGGCTCCATATTCCAATCGGAGATGACGAGACCGTAGTGCGACTCGCGCAACTTGGTCAGTGCGTCTTCGCCGGTCGCCGCTTCGTCGATGTCCGAATAGCCCAGTTGGGTCAGCTGATTTTTGATGATGCGGCGCATCGTGGCGTAGTCGTCGACGATCAGTACTTTCATGCGGACACCCCTGTTATGTCCGAGAATAGGACAGAGCCGTTTCGGTTTGGTTGACGCCGTGCGAATGTCGGTGCGAAGAAGGTGTTACCATGCGTCAACTTGGGTGAACGGATCATGACTTCATTGGCAGGCAAAGAGATCGTCGTCACCGGCGCGACGGACGGCATCGGCAAGGTCACCGCGCGCGAGCTTGCGAAGATGGGCGCCTCGGTGACCATCGTCGGACGCGATGCCGCGAAGGGTGAGACGGTCGTGCGGGAGCTTCGCCAGGCGGCGGGGCACGACCGCGTCGGCTTTGTTTCCGGCGATCTTGCGACCCAAAAGGGCGTTCGCGCGGCGGCGTCGGCTATCAAGGGGCGGCTCAAGAAGCTCGACGTGCTGGTCAACAACGCCGGCGCGATGTTCATGAAGCGCGAGGTGACCGAGGACGGCATCGAACGCACGTTCGCGCTCAATCACCTTGGATATTTCCTGCTGACGCACGAGCTGCTGGATCTGTTGAAGGCGTCTGCGCCGGCGCGGATTGTGACGGTTGCCTCGGCCGCGCATCAAGGGGCGAAACTCGACATGAACGATTTGCAGAACGCGAAGAATTACTCGGGCCTTCGTGCTTACGGGCAATCGAAGCTCGCCAATATCTACTTCACCTACGAACTGGCGCGCCGGCTTCAGGGCACCAATGTGACGGCGAACTGTTTGCATCCGGGGTTCGTTGCGTCGCGGTTCGGGAACAATACCGGCGGCATCTTCCGCTTGATGATCGGCTGGGCGAAGCTTGTGGCCGCGATCTCGGAAGACAACGGGGCGAAGACAAGCGTCTATCTTGCGAGTTCGCCAGAGGTGCAAGGCGTCAGCGGGAAATACTTCGACAAGTGCGCAGCCGTGCCGTCGTCTGCGGTGTCGAACGACGTCGACATCGCGCGCGCCTTGTGGCGTGAGAGCGAGCGGTTGACGAGGATCGCTTAGCCTTCGAAGAGGCTCCAGCCGCCGCGGCCGGCGATACCACGGAGCAAGATGTAGCTCAGGAGGCCAATCGGGCCCGCCACGAACGTCAGCAGGAGCGACGGGGCGACGATGAATTGGTTCAGGCCGATGCGCTGTGCGTCTCTGGCGATCCAGGCGCCTACGAATAGGTCGAAGACGATGTAGTGTGCCCAGCCGGCAACCACCGCTTCCTTGACCGAAAACGTCTTCACCAGGGCATCGAGCGAGGCAAAGCCCGCGCCCTCCGGCATGTGCACGACGCCACCCATCACGTTCGCGAGCAACCAGGTGTAGGTTACGCCCAAGACGATCGGAGCGAGGACCGAGTGGACGAGCGTGTCGGTGACTTTCAGGAATGGCACGAAGATGATCAAAGCCCAAAACGGCATAACGCCATAGTTCAAGGCGAGGTAGAGGTCGTCGGCGGAGATCGTTGGCATCATCGTGCGGCTCGAACGCTGGTGAACCGCGATGATAGCGCGGGCGTGAATCGGCCGCAAAATGCCCTGGGGTTTAGGCTTAACCGAAGCGGCGTTTCAGCCAGGAAATGACGATGCGGTTCAGCACTTCCGGCTGCTCGGCCTGGGTCCAGTGGCCGCAATTCTTGATCAGGTGCTTCTCCAGATCGGGAACGAACGTCTCCATGCCGTCGGCCATCGAAGGGCGGAGCACGATGTCGTTCTCGGCCATGACCATGAGGCATGGGACGTCGACCTTTTGCAGGCCACCTTCCGTCGTCTGCCAGTTGCGGGTGAAATTGCGGTACCAATTGATGCCGCCGGTGAAGCCGGTTCGCGCGAACGCCTTCGCGTAGACGTCGAGTTCTTCGGGCGTCAAGAGCACTTTGCCAGGCCACAGGCTTTCGTCGAGTTCGAGGGCGCGAACGAGCGCGAGGTTCTTTTCCTCGGCCGGGCGTTTTTCGCATCAGCGCGATCGGATCCATCGGTGCGCGCGGCATGAACGGGGTGTTGACGCCGATGACGCCCGCGACGCGGTCCGGGTGCAAGAGCGGCATTTGCCAGGTAACAAAGCCGCCCCAGTCGTGACCGATGAAGACGGCCTTCTCGATCTTCATCGCGTCAAGCAAGCCGACGAGGTCGCCAGTCAAATGGTGGATGTCGTACGCTTCGATGGCTTGCGGACGGTCGGTTGCGCCGTAGCCGCGTTGATCGGGCGCGATCGCGTGGAAGCCGGCGGCGGCGATGGCGGGGATTTGGTGGCGCCAGGAATAGGCGAGCTCCGGGAAGCCGTGGCACATGACGACGGGCACGCCTTTGCCTTCGTCGTAGACCGCCATGCGGATGCCGTTGGTTTCGACGTAGCGCGGCGCGTTCCAGTTGATCGTCATCGTTATCTCACGCGGTTTTGAGGCCGAGAGCGGCCAGCATTTCGTTGCGGTTCGGCCCGAGTTTCGGCGGATAGAGCTTCCTCGATCTTGGTGTGAGCCATGTGCCCAGCACGCGCAACACGACCAGCGGCTCAACAAGCCAAGCCGTCGGCATTGCGAGCATGTGGAAGCCTTTCATGATCGCGCGCAGGACGTCGAGATTGCTACGGGTCGCGGGGCCGATTGCGTCTTCTGCGAAGCTCTTAATTAGGCGGGCTTTCAGGCGCGGCTTGTACGTTGGATCCTGCTCGTTCTTCGCGCGCCGGATCGCGCCAAGATCCTGCTTCATGAGTGCGTCCCAGAACGGGCGCAGTTCCTTGCGTGCGCGCTTGTCGAACGCGATCGCCTGTTCGCGAGGGTCCGCAATCGTGCTCATCACATCGCCCAGGATGTGCGCGTGCAAGACCGCTTGCGAGCAGCCGCGGCCGTAGAGCGGGTTCGTGCGGATGGAGCTGTCGCCAACGGCAAAGTAGTTGAGGACCACCGGCTCGCCCGCCTTCACGTAATGGCGCCAGACGTTGTGCAGATTGCCCATGCCGAAGACTTTGGTCACGGGTTCCGCGCGCGCGGGTTCGATCCAACGCGCGGCGCCGGGGATGCGGTTGCAGATCGCATCGAATGTCGCCGGGTTCACGGTGGCGACGCGCAACTCGGATTCGATTTCGGGCACGGCCAGCGTGATCGAGAAGTGCCGGTTGTCGGCGGCGAACACGCCGTACTTGATGTAGCCGAGGTCGCCGGCGCCCGGAATCAGGTCGCGCGGGGGTTCGTCTTGACCATCGCGCAAGCGGTAGTGGCGCGTGAAATAGAGAATGCCTGCCGGGCTCTTCTCTTCATCAATCGCGACGCCGCGCTCGCGTAACCGATCGGTCAGTACCGTCGTGCGACCGCTGGCATCGATCACGGCTGTGGCCGTAAGCTCTTCCGGCGTGCCGCCGTCGCGCTCGATCCGAATGCCCTTGACGACGGGGATCGGCGTCGTCTTATCGAGGGTCAAATCGCGCACGATCGTGCCGGTGAGAAAGCGGACGCCGGGGAGCGTTTCGACATAGGCGCGGATCGTGTGTTCCAGTGTCGTGCGGCGGGAGAATAGGAACGCCAAATCGCGGTCGCCGTCGGCGGACACGTACTTATGTTGCAAGGCGACGGGGAGGCTCGTTTCGAAGTCGACTTCGCGGGCGCCGGCTTTGAGCAGCATGTCATGCAGGCGCGGATGCCGGTCGCGGATCAGCGCGACCAGGCAGCCTAGGAACACGTGGCTGTGGCGCAACTGGGTAACGCCTTTGCGTTCCCAGGTGTCGAACGCGGTCTCGACGTTTGGGGGCGGCGGCGGGTCGCGATCGACGACCACGATTTCGCGGTCCTCGCGGGCGAGCGCCATGGCGGCTCCCAAACCGGCAATACCGGCACCGACGACCACGATGCGGTCGGGCATGAACTCATCCTTGATGCGAATAGCGGTTCGCGTAGATGTAGCGGATCGGGCAGGCGTGTCGAGGGTCCGTTGCGGACGCTGCGGAAACGCGGTCAAAACGCGTCAGCTTTATGACAGGAAGTTGAGTTGATTTCGGGTCTGGCGGGCCGTTGCCTCGGCAAGCCAACGGAGGGGTGACGATGCGGCGGACGATTCTGATTGGGCTTTGGCTTTCGAGCGCTGCGTTGGCGGCGGCGGACGATACGGTGCGCTACACGCTTAGCCCGGTACTCTCGAAGGGCAAGCTCGAAGCGGTCGCAATCACTCTACGCTTCGCCGGCGATGCCGATGGCGAGACGGTGTTGCAATTGCCAGACGCGTGGGGTGGGAAGTCCAAGCTTTATGAAGGTCTCAAGGATCTGAAGGTCTCCGGAGAGGGTGTGACGATCGCCGATACGGGCCCCGCGACGCGAACGATCAAGCATGTGCCGGGAACGGACCTCACGGTTCGCTATCGTGTCGTGCAGAATTGGACTGGAGAGCCTGAGGCTTCCGGCGCGAACGAGTATCGGCCGATCATTCAGCCGAACTACTTTCACTTGATAGGCAACGCAGTATTCGCCGAGGCTGTGCGCGGTGAAGGCAGCGATACCGAACCAACGCCCGCGTCTTTTTCGTTGGAAGGTTTGCCCCGCGGTTGGACTTTCGCGTCCGATCTCGAGCACGGTGCGATGGGACGGAAGTTGACCGTCGGCGACATCGTCGAGAGCGTGTCCGTCGGCGGCAGCGATTTTCGCGTGGTGAAGCACGGGCCATTGCGCGTCGCAATTCGCGGAAAATGGTCGTTCACGGACGAGGCCTTCGTCGATCGACTGAGTGCAATTGTGGTTTCGCATCTTCGTTTTTGGAATGATCCCGACGAGCCGTATTTGGTGACCGTGCTGCCCTTGAAAGCTGAGGCCGGTCGCTCGTCTCTCGGTGGAACCGGGCGAAGCGATGCGTTCGCTTTTTTTGCGACCGACAATGCGCAAGACGCCACGCTCAATCGCATATTGGCACACGAACATCTGCATACGTGGATCCCGCGGCGGATCGGGTCGATGCCCGACGGTGAAGATCGCGAACCGGCTGACTACTGGCTTTCGGAAGGGTTTACCGATTTCTATACCGCGCGGCTGCTGGTTCGCGACGGCATCTGGACGGTCGACGATTTTGTGCGCGAGACGAACGATCTTCTGCGGGCGTACGCGCAGTCCACCGCGCGTACGGCGCCGAACAGCAAGATTGTCTCGGATTTTTGGACCGATCCCGATGTGGGCAAGTTACCGTATCAACGCGGCGCACTGCTCGCGATGATTTGGGACGCGCGGATTCGCAAGGCGAGTTCGGGCGCGCGCGACTTCGACGATGTGATGATGGCGATGAAGGCACGCGCGTCGGCGGCGAACGGCAAGCCGCCGCTCGCGTCGATGTTGTTTCGCGAAGAGATGAAGCGAGCGGGTGTCGATCCGACGAACGATCTTGCGCATTTCGTCGACAACGGCGAAGCGATCGATTTGCCCGGCGATGTGTTCGCACCTTGCGGGACCGTTGCAGTCGTCGAGATGGCGGAGTTCGACCGCGGGTTCGATCCTGAAAAGACGGCTGCGAACGGAAACAAGATTACGGGTCTGCGCACAGATTCGCCCGGCTATCGCGCGGGCCTGCGCGACGGCATGCAGATCCTGAAGCGCGAGGCGGGCAAGCCCGGCGATAGCCGCGTCGATCTCTCTTACCGCGTGCTCGACAACGGTACGGAGCGGGTGATTACGTACAAACCGGAAGGCGAAAAACGTATCACGCTGCAGGAATTCGCATTGAAGCCGGGCCTCGCAGAGGGCGAGCGCAAGGCTTGCGCGGGGCGGCTTGGGGGCGTCTCCTAGCGGCGGCCTGCGAGGCGCCGTTGCAACCATTCGCTGCGCGCGAAACGCGTCATCAGTACCGCAAAAGCGATGATCGCGAGTAGCGGGCCGCGCGCGACCGGCAAATCGAACGCGTAGCGCAGTAGTTCGACCGTGCCGTAGGCCGCGGCGATCGCGATTCCCAGAACGAGGATCTCAGTAAGGACGCGCCTTGCGCTCCATGTGGGTGTGTCGGTCATCGGGCTTTCCGTATCGATCGCCAGACTCTAGCGCGCATACTGGCGCGGCGCTAAATCACGATGCCGCTAGTTGGCGGGGCGCTTCACGAAGAATGCGGCAACTGCAAACAGCACCCAGCCCAGCATTAGGCTTATGCCGCCGAGTGGGATCAGCGGCTTCACGCTAGCCGCGCTCGGGCCGAAGGCGGCATAGATGCCGCCGCAGAAGAAGACGATACCGGCGAGGAAAGCGGCGCCCGCGAGGTCGAGCAGAAGCGAGCGTCCGAATTGTGCGCTTACCATGCCGACGGCAATGAGTGCCAAGGCGTGCACGAAATGCATCTCGCGGGCGGTGTCGAAGATGTTGCGTATGACAGGGACGAACTCGCCCTCAAGCCGGTGGCCAACGGACGCGGCCACTATGAGCGCCAGGAGCATGTTCACGGCGCCTGCGATAAGCCAGAGGCGGGTCATAGTTTTTCCCTTGGGTTTCTTAGACTCTCGGGCAACTGTTTGCACGAGGCGCATACGCAGGCCAAGGTGTGGCGCAGATTTGGAGGGACGTCATGCGGATTCTGCTTTGGATTGTCGGAATTTTGGCTGTGCTTGTCGCGCTAGCGTTTTTGACGCTCGGCGATCCGGCGGTGCCACGCGACGTTCTGGTGAAGAAGTACGGGCAGGCGCCATCACAGTATGCGGACTTGGGCGACGGCATTACGGCGCACTACCGGGATCAAGGGAACGCGCGTGGGCCGGTGCTTGTGCTGCTGCACGGGTCGAATGCGTCTCTGCACACGTGGGAGCCTTGGGTGAAGATCCTTGGCGATCAGTTTCGCGTGGTGACCGTCGATCTTCCGGGGCACGGGCTGACGGTCGTGCCAGAGGCTTATCCGCTATCGGCGGAAGGCATGGCCGATTTCGTCGACGCGTTCGCCACGAAGCTCGCGCTGCCGCGGTTTGCCATCGGCGGCAACTCGATGGGCGGGCATGTCGCGCTTCGCTTTACGATCAAGTATCCGGCGCGAACGGCGGCCGTGATCGCGATCGATTCCGGCGGCGTCCTTCCGCCGAACATGCCGGAGCCGCCTGCGTTCTTCTATCTCGTGCGGACGCCGGTGTTGCGCGAATTCTTGCGCCTCATTCCCGGGCGACCGGTTGCTGAGGCGACGTTGAAGGCTTCGTTCGCCAATCAAGCCTTGGTGACGGACGAGATGATCGAGCGCTATTGGGAACTCAATCGCGAGCCTGCGATCCGGGTAGCGACGCGAAAGCGGTTTCGCATGGGGCTTGAGTATTGGCAGGGCGAAGATCGGTTCATGCGCGAGCACCTGGGCAAAATTTCGGTGCCGGCCCTGGTGTTGTGGGGTGCTCAGGACAAGCTCATCCCGGTTGCGGCCGCCGAGCTTGTGAAAAGCCTGATTCCAGGCAGCCAGGCGATCGTCTATCCCGACGGCGGGCATATCCTGCAGGAAGACTTGGCCGACAAATCGGCGGCCGATGCGCGTACGTTTCTCAAGGCCGTGTTCTCACTACCGTAAGGCGGATTGCATCGGCGGGCGGGGCGCGCCAAGGTGCGCGGCCCCGCCATTGGACCCCGCCCATGCTCACCAAAGCTGACGACTATCCCGTCCACCAGACACCAGAACCAATCGCTTACGCCGGCACGGATAGAAATTTCTACGACCGGTATTTCTTCAACGGGTACACGACGGCGGGCGACACGTTTTTTGCCGTTGCGCTCGGCGTTTATCCGGTGCTGAACGTCATGGACGGTGCGTTTTGCGTCGTGGCGGACGGCGTGCAGCACAATCTGCGCGTCTCGCGCGTGCTAGGCATGGAGCGGATGGATACGCGGGTCGGCCCGCTTTCCGTCGATGTGGTCGAACCTCTTCATTCGCTGCGCGTCCGCGTCGAGAAGAACGATCACAGGATCACGGCGGACATTCTGTTCCGTGCGCGCTCCGCACCGATTGAGGAACCGCGCTTCACGTATCGCGTGGGACCGCGACCCGTCATGGACTACACGCGGCTCACGCAGAACGGCACTTACGAAGGTTGGATTGACGTCAAAGGACGGCGGATCGACGTTGCCGGTCATGTGGGCACGCGCGACCGTTCCTGGGGGATCAGGCCGGTGGGTGCGCAGGATTCGCAGCCCGTCGCGCCGCCACGGCCGCCACAGTTCTATTGGTTGTGGGCGCCGATGAATTTCGAGGACAGGATTACCCTCTATCACAACAATGCGGATGGAACGGGCAAGCCGTGGAACACGCATGCGGTGATGGCGGCGACCGGCGACGGCCCGGCCACGCACATGGCTTCGTGTTCGTCGGAGGTTGCTTTCAAGCCCGGCACGCGTCACGCGAAGGCGGCGACAATTTCGATGCGCGATGCGGAGGGGTTGGACTACAGCATCGGGCTGAAGCCGAAATGGAACTTCTATATGAGTGGGCTCGGCTATACGCATCCCGAATGGGGACATGGCCGGTTCCGCGGCGAGCTTGCCGTCGGGTACGACACGATCGATATCGCGAACGTGAGCGAGAGCGAGTTTCACTATCTGCATGTGCAGGCGTTCTCGGAGGCGACGTTGACCGGCCCGAACGGGCTCGTGCGCAAAGGGCACGGCGTGCTTGAGCAATTGATTATCGGCGCGCATGGGCCGAGCGGCTTCACCGGATTGTTGGATGGCGCGAAATGATCACGAAAGAACTTGAAGATCGCATCGTCCGGTATCTCTCGCATCGCTTACCAGAGGCAGGGCGCATATCGGTGATCGCTCTGTCGCGGATCCACGGCGGGGCGAGCCGCGAGACGTTTCGCGTGCGCATCGATCAGGAGCGTGGCGGCGAGCGGGGGCTGATTTTCCGGCGCGATCCGATTTCGACGTTGATCGAGACGGAGCGCGAAGTCGAGTTTGCGGCCTATCGTTCGTTCATGGGAAGCCAAGTGCCTGTGCCCGGCGCGCTGTTCTTGGAGCGCGAGCTTGAGTGGTTGGAACGGCCGTTTTTCGTGATGGAAGAGGTTGAGGGTTGCACCGCCGGATCGATCTTAGCGTCGGACCCTTATGGCTCGCACCGGCAGCGGATCGGCGAGCAGTTCTTCACGATCCTTGGCAACATCGCCAAGCGCGATGCAGCGGCGTCCGATTTGGCCAAACATGTTCCGGCAGTCAAAGCAGACGACGCGTGGAAGGCCGAGCTTGCGAAGTGGGAGAAGGTCGTCGACGAGGACGAGTTGGAGCCGCAGCCGATCTTGCGGGCAGCTATTCGTTGGATGCGGCGCAATCCACCGCCGCCGGCACAGAAGATTTCCGTGGTGCATGGCGACTATCGCACGGGCAATTTCTTGTTCGACGGGTCGGGCGCCATTCGCGCGGTGCTAGACTGGGAGATGGCGCATGTCGGCGATCCGCTGGAGGATCTGGCTTGGGCACTCGATCCGTTGTGGTCGAGCGATCGGGCGCATCCGGGTGGGATGCTGACACGGGAAGCGGCGATTCAAGTATGGGAGAAGGCGAGCGGGCTTAAGGCCGATCCGAAAGCGCTTGCGTGGTGGACGGTGTTCGCATCGTTCAAGGGTGCTGCGATTTGGATTTCGTCGGCGAAGGAATTTCAGGCGGCGACCAATACCGATCCGGTGATGGCGTTTTCGGGCCTTTATTGCCTGCCGTTCCACAACAAGCGGATCGCCGATTTGCTGCTGCAGCAAAGGGAGGCTGCGTAATGAAGCCCTCACCCGAACTCGTTTTGAATCAAGCGTTCGCGAAGATCGCGATGGAGATGGGGCCTGCGCTGCCGCCAGGTTACGGGCAAGGCTCGGCCACAACGATGGCCGTGTTGCTGTTGATGGTAGCCCAAGAGTTCGACCGCGCGGCCGAGATTCGTGCCAAAGAAAATCGCGTGATGCGGGCTTTGTTCGGCGACGCCGCCAAAGGGATCGACGGTGCGTTGGGGGCGAAGTTGAGCGCGGTCGTCGGCGTGCGGGACGAGGATTTGACGGTCTCGGGCCTCGACCGCGCGAACGGCGATTTGAAGCGGCTGTTGATCGAGCTTCAGACTCATGCGGAGGAGAAAGGCGATCGCGCGTTGGAGTTGCGCATTCTGCGCTTCCTCAGCGAGGCGGCTGCGGCTCGGCAGGTGCACCTGCCCGCGATGTAGCTCATGTCCTCTTTCAGTTTGCCGCGGGCGCACCCGGATGCGGTGCGCTTTGTCCCGTTTTTTGTCGGCTTGAATTTCTTAAACGGCATCCACGTGATGTTCTTCACGCCGTGGTTGGCGAGCGTGGGGTTCGATCCGCAGGCGACCGGGTTGCTGCTCGCGGGGATGGGTGTGCTTCGCGTCTTCACGGGGCCGCTGATCGGCGTGGCGGCTGACGCGTTTCATGCGCGGCGGCTGGTGCTGATCGCGCTGATGGCGACGGCGTGCGCTTGTTACGTCGGTTATGCGACCGTCAGTGGTGCGTTCTTCGTCGTCTTGTTTTCCTTGCTTGCGAGCGCTGCGTTCTCGGCGATCAGTGCGTTGATCGAGGGGATCACGCTGTCGGCGGCGTCTGCGCGCGGGTTCGACTATGGGCGTGTGCGGCTGTTCGGTTCGGCTGCGTTTGTGGTCATGAACTTTGCCGGCGGCGCGGCGATCGCGGCGTACGGGATCAATGCGTTCTTGCCCATTCTGATCGGATCGGCGGCGCTGGCTACGCTTGGCGGGCTTGCGTTGCCGCGCGATGTGCAGCCGGAGGTCCGCGCCGGGGTGCGGTCAGTCGGACGCGATGCGTGGCAGCTCGCGCGCCAGCCGCTTTTCGTTTTGATGATCGCGGCGACCGGCATCGCGCAAGCGTCGCACACGTTCTACTACAGCTTCGCTACTTTGAATTGGCAGAAGCTCGGCTATTCCGCGGGCTTCATCGGGGCGCTGTGGGCGCTGGGTGTGATGGCCGAGATTGCGGTGCTGATGTACTCCGGCCGCGTGGTGCGGCGTGTCGGCGTCGCCAACCTCATGATGTTGGGTGCGGCTGCCGGGATCGTGCGCTGGACCGTGTTGGCGTTGTCGCCGCCGATCTGGCTATTGCTACCGGTGCAGTTGCTGCATGCGGGCACGTTCTGCGCGGTGCACCTGGGCATGATGCATTTCGTGCTGCGCGCGACGCCACCGCATTTGGTGGGCACGGCGCAAAGCATCTACTCGGCGGTCACGATCGGCATTTTCTTCTCGATCGGAAACTACAGTTCCGGCGCGCTGTTCGCCTCGGTCGGCAGCCTTGGCTATCTCTTGATGGCGGGCTTTAGCGCCGTAGCGTTAGTGCTTTCGTTTGTGCTTTCGCGCGCCTGGGATGGCGGCGTGCTGGACGGCGTGCGGCGGCTGGCCTAACCTCGTGGCCATCACGCAATTGGAGACGGATCCCATGGGTTATCATCATTTGGCGCTGGCGACGCGCGATATGAAGGCGATCGACCATTTCTATCGCGAGGTCATGGGCTTCGATTTGAAAAAGGTCGAGGTTGGGCCGACGCCGGGTGGCGGTTGGGCGAAGCACTTCTTTTATGAGATTGAGCCCGATCGCTTTATCGCGTTTTGGGAGTTACATGGGCCCGCTTACGAGAAGCCGTTCGAGACTGGCTTGTCGAAAGCCGTGGGCTTGCCGCAGTGGGTGAACCACATCTCGTTCTATTCGCCGACGGAAGCGCATTTGGCCTCGAAGCGCGAGATGTGGCTTTCGGGCGGTTTTGACGTGATGGAGATCGATCACAATTGGTGCCGCTCGATCTACACCACCGATCCGAACGGAACGATGGTGGAATACTGCGTGACGACGGGGCAGTTCACGCAAGCGGACAAGGATGAGGCGCTGAAGGCCGTGACGTCGGATGACGTGCAGCAGTCGAAGCCGCCAAAATCGATTCAGGTGCACAAGGCGAAGGATTTTCGCCGCGCCGCGGAATAAGCAACCTCAGGAGCCGTCAGATGAAGGTCGTTGAGATCCCGCAATACGGGGTCGATCATTTGCGCGTTGTCGAGCGCGCCGACGTGCAGCCGGGTCCGGGGCAGGTTCTGCTGCGGATGAAGGCTGCGACGTTGAACTATCGCGATTTGCTGACCGTGAACGGCGCTTACGGGGGCACCTACAAACTTCCGTTGATTCCGCTGTCGGACGGCTGCGGCGAGGTCGTGGCGGTTGGCTCGGGCGTTACGCGGGTGAAGGTGGGCGACCGGGTGGCAACGCTGTTCTTCCAGAATTGGATCGGCGGCGAGCCGTCGCGGGAAGGGCTGATGAGCGCGCTCGGCGGTTCGCTAGACGGCGTTTGGCGCGACATGTGCGTGCTCTCCGAGCAGGGCGTGTCGAAGGTGCCGGCGCATTTGAGCGATGCCGAGGTTGCGGCGTTGCCGTGTGCTGCATTGACCGCGTGGCGTTCGCTGGTCGTCGAAGGCGGGCTCAAGGCTGGCGACACTGTTGTCGTGCAGGGTACGGGCGGCGTTTCGATCTTTGCGCTGCAGTTCGCGAAGGCAGCTGGTGCCGAGGTGATCGTTACGTCGTCTTCAGATGAAAAGCTTGCGCGAGCGAAGGCGATGGGTGCCGATCACCTGGTGAACTACAAGAAGACGGCGGCGTGGTCCGGGGCGGTGCGCGAGCTTACCGGTGGGCGCGGCGCGGACCATGTGGTGGAGGTCGGCGGTGCGGGCACATTCGCGCAGAGCCTCGCCTCGATCCGCGTGGGCGGGCACATCTCAATTATCGGTCTGCTTGCGGGGGCTTCGAACGATCTCATGATCCCGTTCGTGATCGGCGCGAACGCGAAGATCAAGGGCATCTCTGTCGGCGCGCGTCAGCACTTCGAAGACATGTGCCGCTCGATCGCGTTGCACAAAATCAAGCCGGTGATCGACAAGACGTTCGGATTTCACGACGCAAAGGAAGCCCTTGGCCACATGGCGGGGCAGGGTCACTTTGGGAAAATCGCGATCGATCTCGCGGCGTGAGTTATCCGCCGATGCGGCGGAAGCGGTAAGCGCTGGGGCTGGATGCGGCGTCGGCGGTTGCCACGTCGCGCATGCGGGCGTGTTCCGGCGATAGTGCACAGGCGGGATCGGTGGCGGCGGCGTTGCCGGTGATGGCGAAGGCCTGGCAGCGGCAGCCACCCCAGTCGATCTCCGCGCGTTCGCAGCCTTTGCAGGGCTTGGGCATCCATGCCGTGCCGCGGAACATCTCGAACGCGGCACTCGTCTCCCAGATCTCCGTCAACGATCGTTCCTTCACGTTGTCGAACGTGAAGCCGGGCAGCGTTGCAGCGGCGTGGCAGGGGAGCGTGCGGCCGTCGGGCGTCACCACGATGACCTGACGGCCCCAGCCGCCCATGCAGGCTTTCGGGCGCTCAGCGTAGTAGTCGGGCATGACGTGATCGATGACGAGTGTGCCTTCGAGTGTTTTGCGCGCCTCTTCGACGAGCTTGGCGGCGGTGAGGAAGTCTTCGCGCGAGGGCATTAGGTTCGCTCGATTTGCGATCGCCCACCCGTGATACTGAACGTGAGCGACCTCGAGGCGGCCTGCGCCCCATTCGACGGCGAGGTCGATAATTGCGGGCAAGTCGCCAATGTTGCCGCGATGCATGACCGCGTTGATCGTCAGCGCAAGGCCCTCTTCGACAACCACTCTGGCGGCTTCGCGCTTTGCTTTGGCGCCGCCCTTGAAATGCGCCACGGCATCGGCGCGCGTGGGGTCGACGCCTTGGATCGAGATCTGGACATGGTCGAGACCGGCAGCGCGCAGTTCGGTCAAGCTTTGTGCGTTCAACCCGACGCCGGAAGTGATCAAGTTCGTGTAGAGACCGGCGAGGTGCGCGGCGTTCGTCAGCTCGGCGATGTCCTTGCGCACCAGCGGTTCGCCGCCGGAGAGGTGCACGTGCATGGCGCCCAACTCCGCCGCTTCGTCGAAGACGCGGGTCCACGTTTTCGTGTCGAGTTCCTGGCCGGCGCGCGTGAGGTCGAGCGGGTTCGAACAGTAGGGGCAACCGAGCGGGCAGCGGTGGGTGAGTTCAGCAAGTAGACCGATCGGTCGCAAGTCAGTCACGGCTTCATATAGCCCTTGTTGGTGAGATCTTTGAGCAGGTTTTCGATGTCGGCGCGGATGTCGTCGGCGTTCGCGTCGTATTCCTTGGCAAGGGCTGCCGCGATTTCGGAGACGCGCTTTTTGCCGTCGAATTCGGCGACGATGGCTTCGGCAATTTCGTCGAGTTCAAGGATGCGTTCGGGGGCGAGGAGCACCGTGCCCCGTTTCGCGTCTTTGCGCAGCTTTACGCCGGGGGCGAGTTTCGGGGCGGGGTCCGTCATGGCTTGAAGGCGCCGGGCGGTATCAGGCCAGGCGTCACGTAGGCGAGGTGAAGTGCGTCGAGCATCGCCCACAGAACGCTGCATTTGAACGTGAGCGCGTCGAGGCAAAGTTGTTGCTCGCCGCGGGTGCGGGCGTGTTCGATGCAGTAACGCAGCGCGAAGTCGGCGTCGCGCGGGGCTTGCGTCATACGCTTGCCGAAATAGGCGAGCGTTTCCTTGGAGACGAAATCGTAGCCGGCCAGCATACCGTCGACGCGTTCGGCTATGATCTTGGGCGCGAACAATTCCGTGAGCGAGGAGGCGACGGCTTCCAACACGCTCTTGTCGCGCACGAAGTGGACATAGGCGTCGGCAGCGAAGATGGTGGCGGGAATCGCTGCGCTTTCCGATGTCACCATCGCGCGGTCGAGGCCGAGGCCGTCGGTCAACTTCAGCCAGCGGGCGATGCCGCCATCGGTGCCGTCGGTGCCGTCGTGATCTTCGATGCGCACGCGCCATGTCGCGCGTAGCTCCGGCGTTCGCAGACGCGAGACGATGATGGCGTCTTTGATTGGAATGCGCGCTTGGTAGATGTAGCGGTTCAGCGCCCAGGCTTGCACCTGGCCTTTGTTCAACTGGCCGTCGTGGAGCAGGCGGTGGAACGGGTGGTGGTTGTGGTAGCGTTCAGCACCGATCGCGCGAAGGCTTGCTTCGAAATCGGCGGGCGAAAGCAGGCTCACAGCGCGATCCTCATGCCATCTTCGGCGATGCGCCAGCCGGCCGCTTCGACCGCTTTGCGTTCGGGCGACGCGCGGTTCAGGACGGGGTTCGAGTTGTTGATGTGGATGAAGTAGCGGTGGCCGGCTTTGGCCTCGCGCAGCGCGGGCACGGCGTCCGTCATCGCCACGTGACCCATGCGGCGCGCGGTCTTTTGGCCTTCGCCGGAGCGGATCATCTCATCGTCCGTGTACATCGTACCATCGAAGAACAGTACGTCGGTGCCGTCAACTGCGCGCACGATATCCGGCGTGATCTCGGCGCAAGACGGCAGAAAGGCCAGCGATTTTCCGGCGGGGTCGGTCAGGCGCAGGCCGATCGAGGCACCGACTGCGGGGGCGATGCCTTCGATCCTCTCAAGATAGAGCGGCGGCTTGCCGGGGGTCGCGAAGACCTCGGCGGTGAGGCCGGGTAACAGTTCGACGGCTCCGTTGGCCAGCGATTTGCGCACGACGAGGGCTGGGTCGAGTACGCCGAAGAGGGCGTTTGCCTCGATGACCTTCAACACATACTCGGTCGCCCACACGGTGAATGGCTGGCGCTCGCGAAGCGTGAGGAGGCCGGTGAGTGCGTCGACGTCGGCGCCGGTCAAGGCGACCGCTTTGATCGGTGAGGAGCGTAACGGCGTTTGCGGGTGAAGCTCGGGCGTGACGAGGATCTGGTGGCGGATGTCGGGCGAGGCGTTCAGCAGCAGCCAATTTTCACCGTCGGCAGAGACGGCCACGCTTGCTTGCGTTTGACGGGGAAATTTCGGGTCGCCGGCGAAGGCACGGGCATTGTTCGGGCTTGCTGCGTTCCATTGCGGGAAGCCGCCGCCCGCGGCGGCGCCGAGCACGATGATCTTCATGGGAAGAAGGCGGCCCTAGGCCGCCTTTGAATTATTCGGCCGAGCAGTAACAGTTGATTTCCATTGCTGCGGAGATTTCGCGGACTTTCGGCTTGCGCCAGGACTTCTTCATGGGAACCACCTTTGTGAATGCCGTCACAAGGAGATTGGGGTATGGCATCCCAGGTTGCAAGGGGCCTCACGCAGGCGTCAGACGCGGGCCATAAGACCTTGAACCGCTTGGGCCATCACCGTCTCCCCCCGGTTCCAGATCATTTCCTTCCAGTCATTCTGGTCGGGATAAAAGGCGGCGCGGATTTGCGCCTTGATGGCGGGCGCTTCGGGACCTTGAGGGTTGCCGCGGGTGTGCAGCCAATTATCCGCCCTAAGCGCCATGAAGACTTCGAACGTCGAGACGGTGCCGAATTCAAGGCAGCCCACCGTCACGTCGCTGCGCGGCAGGAGGCTTGGCAGGCATGAATCGATGCTGCCAAGGACAGCGGCCGAGACCGACTCGCCAGATTGGGTCGAGCACACATCAGGCCACCAGCTTTTGGCCCGCTCGTAGGCGGGGCTGCCCGTCGCGTCTTCGCTGATCAGTTCGCCGTGGCCGTAGGCTCCGAGGCCGGTGTGGAAATCGATCACGCCGACGCGGTGGCAGTGCGCCAACTCGCGGCGAACAACATGGCGCACGATGCCGGCCGACCATTGTTCGCGATTGCCGCCGAAATACATGCCATCGGGATGGGCGTATTGGCCCTTGCTCACCGCTTCTTGCATCGTGAAGGGGCCGTATTCCTTTATGAAGTCGCGGAATAGTTCGCTGCCTTGCCGCAGCGTTTCGGCGCTCAAATCTTTGGGCGCGATTGCGGTCTTCAGCTGCTCGTAGCCGTCGTTCGCGGGGTAAGGCGCGTTGTGGCTGATAAAGTTGCGGTTCAGGTCGACGTTGTCTTCGGTGACGCGCCGGTTCCACGCGAAGCCGTAAGGATTTAACGCGTGGATCATGACCACGCGCAGTTCGGGCGGCCACGTCTCTTCGCTTACGGTGTTCAACCAACCGATTTGACACGCCGATCCCGCGTAACCTTCGACGCCGTGGGTGCCGGAGATCAAGAGCAAGCCTGCGGGCGCGTGGACCGGTCCCGAGGTTGCGACGTCGACGTAGAGGTCTTCGCCGCCAGGGCCTTTCGCATGCGGGTGCAGATGCGCCGTCAGTTCGCAGCGGCGGCGCGCGGCGGCGCCGCGGAACTTTTCGCGAGCTTCGATGTAATCGGAAGAGAAGAGGTCGAGCAGATTCGTCATGTGCGCTTTCTTAGCGCATCGGATGCGGCCGGTCTCACTTTTCCTTGGCCGACCAAGCGCCATCCCAATTGGCGGGCGGCGGTTCGAGCTCGTAGTGCGCAATGCGCGATTCGTAGGTGTCAAAGATCGCGGCGGGCGCGCCTTGGATCGTGCGGCCGAGCGCGATTTGTTCGCGGGCCTTTTCCCATTCCTTGGTCCGGAACGCGGCGAACAGGGCGTTTAGCACCGTTTCAAGATCCTGGAATGTTTTCGTTTCGCGCACGTGCGCGTGACCCATCAACGCGTAAATATGCGTCGGCGTCGCGCGTCCTTTGACTGCGATGTAGTCGAGTTCCAGGAACGCGAATTTGCTGGCCACCACACGTTCCGTATCCTCGCCGACCGCGATAGGGAATCCGTAATTTCCGCAGAACGACTGGATGCGGGCGGATACGTTCACCGCATCGCCCAGGGCCGAGTAGTCGAAGCGCAGTTCCGAACCCATGTTACCGACGACGCAGACGCCGGTGTTCATGCCGATCGACACATCAATCGGGTTTACCTTGTGAGCCTTGTAGAACCCCTCTGCCGTCAATTCCTGATTCAAGACGATGAGCGAGTCCATCATCGCCAACGAACATTCGCAGGCGTGCGTCGCGTGCTCGGCATCGTCGAGCGGAGCGTTCCAAAACGCCATGACGCAGTCGCCGATGTATTTGTCGATCGTGCCGTGATGGTTCAACACCTCGCGCGATAGCGGTGTCAGCGCGCGGTTGATGAGGCGGGTAAGTCCTTGCGGGTCGGACCGGAAGCTTTCCGCGATCGGGGTGAAGCCCTTGATGTCGCAGAACATGATCGAGAGTTCGCGTGTTGCACCGCCGAGTTTCAACTGCGACGGGTCTTTCGCGATGCTTTCGACGACGTCGGGAGGCAGGTACTGCGCAAAGGCGCTGCGCACCGTGCGGCGCTCGGCCTCGGTGCGCATAAACTTGACGAGACTTGCGGCGGCAAAGACGAAACCGATGCTCAACGACGCGGCGACGGGGTCGACGAGTTGGTGCCAGGTCGTAAACGCGTACCATGAGTATCCGACAGCGAACAAAACCGCGCCGACGGCGACACCCGCGATCCAAAAGACCGAAACGCGCGCAATCAGGATCAGAACTATCAAGCCGATGATCGCTGCGAAGAGCAATTCGAAGCCTAACGCGGTGTCAGGCCGCTCGAGAAAGGTCCCGAGCAGCATCTGCTCGAGCGCTTGGACGTGGACCTCGACGCCCGGCATTGCAGGGTTGGTGGGTGTTGGGCGCAAGTCGAGCAGGCCTGGAGCGCTGGTGCCGATGAATACAGCCGAACTTTCGAGCAGCGATTTGTCCGCGGAGCCGTCAAGAACCTGCCACGCCGGTATTGCACGCTTATACGCGCGCTTTTGCTTTTCGTCCGTATAGTGCAGCCAGAGTTCGCCATTCTGCGTGGTGGGTATGACGATTTCGCCGACCCGCAGCGAGACGATACGGTCGGCGAAACCCGCCGACATTTCCGCTCCGGTTCCCGGCGTGCTGATCAGCAACGTCCCACGTTGACCGATCTTCTCTGTCAGTACGCGCAGGACCTCAAGCGTGAGGCTGGGGTAGATCTTGTTTTGGTAGTTGAACAGCAAAGGGACTTTGCGAACGACCAAGTCATCGCTTGTCGAAATTACGACGTTGAAGGAACCGTTCCCTGCAGCGGCATTTTCGAGTTCCGGCATTGTCGTGGTCACGCCGCCTTGAAGCGGTAGCGTGCGTATCGGTTTGCCGTCACCCAGAACGGAATCGCTCCCGGTGCGCCTGGGCGCGCGCCCGCCATGTTCATTGTTGAATGCAAAGCCTGTAACGGTGGGAACAGATTTGAGAGTGTCTGCTAGGATCGCGTCGTTGCGAGGTAGACCTGACAGTTGCGTTCGCGTTGCGTCCCAGTCCGTTCCAACCGGCAACTGCTTTGCGATCTGATCGGGGGACGTGTTGTCCGGTTCAGCAAAGACGATATCGAAAGCGACAACAGCGGTGCCCATTTCGCCGAGATTGCGCACCAGTTTGGCGACCGTTGTGCGCGGCCAAGGCCACTGGCCGATGCGCTTGATGCTCTCTTCGTCAATATCGACGTAGCGAACTTGCAGACCGATCGTGTCCTTAGGGTTCACATACGGACGCGGGTTTGCGCGCTGATAGAAGTCGAAAACTTGCGTGCGCAACGAGTCGACGACGTTACCCGGATCGAGGACGTGAAACGTGATCGCGAGAATCCAAACGGCCCACGGCACCACGCCCAGCCAGCGAAGCAGGCCCGAAAGGCCGACCATCGCTAACGCGCCTTCGCGTGTGGTTGCGTCGCGTTGTGCCATGTCCCCCGATCAGCCCCTCATGCGGCGGCGTGAACGCCCGGCGCACGCGTGAAGTCGTAGAGCCGATCCCAGAGCGTGTCGAGACGCTCGAGGGCCTCGGGCAACGTGACGGCGGCAATTTTGCCGTCTTTTTGGGTTAAGAAGCCGAGGCCCTCCAGCTTTGAGAGCGCGTCACCGACTTCGAAATCGACGTCGATTTGGAACGTTGCCTTCAGCCAGGTCTCGATCCGACGGTCCAGTTCGCCTGCGTGCGCGGCGGGCCCTGCCGTCAGAAGCGAGTGATAGGCGAGAATGACCTCCTTCACCTCTTGATCTTCGGCTGCGCTGATCAGCGTTTCGAAAACGCCGGCATCATTGGTCATGTTCTTGAAGTAGATGTTGTCGGCGACGCGCTTTTGATATTTCAGCTTGCGGTAGGAATAGTTCGAAAACTGGCGCCACATGAATGCGCCCGCACCGATAAGGACGGACAGCGCGCCAACGGCCTTCATCAACTTGTCCTGCGTCACCTCGCCCGAGACGCCCAAATACGCGCCGATCACGACAAGCACCACAGACAGTGCCGGTAGTAAATTCAACATGATGGGGATGCCGCCCAGGATGGCTGGCCCGCCCAGAAGCATCGCGTCTTTGCGGCTCATCACGATTTGCACTTCCGGAAGGAGCATTGGCAATTCGGCGCGCGCAATGTTGCGGAACGACTTCACCATAACGGTGCCGGGCGATGCGCCGCCGGGCAACTTATTGCTGCGCAGAAAGCGTCGGCGGGGCATGCCGCTCGGCTGCTTGAAGCGGACAAATACGATCACGTCGTCGAACGTGTCGACCGCGGTTTCCTTTGCGCGGAAACCGAGCGCGGCGGCCTGCTTTACGGTTTGCGTACGACAACCGCGGTAGAAGACGCGGATCGTTTCGTAGGCTTCGAGCGGGGTACGTGTCTTGACGTCGAACTGCGGATGATCGCCGCTCAAGGCGGCGATTTGTTCGTGAGGTAGTTCGGCGAAGTTCGCGCGCGCCATGACGGTCTCAAACGTCGTCATTAGACTTGCGAAAGCACCGTCGGCATCGCGAGGCTCGCGACGGACCGGGTGGGGTCCCGATGGAGAGAACCACGCATAGGTGTCTTTGAGTTCGGTCAGCTCGTCGTAGAAATCATGGTGAAAATAGGCGCCAAGGAACGTCGAGAGTGTCTGGAAATCGCTCACTTGGTCGTTCGCCAATCCCTGATCCAGCATGGCCGCGATCAGGTCTGCGCGCAGGACGGGGATAAAGTGCGCTGGTAGCGGAGCTGCCTGTGGCGGCGAATTCTCGGTTGTGTGGCTTTCGGCAGTCATCGCGAAAGTGCCTCTCAAGCCATGCGCAACCGATAGCGGAAGAGCGCGGGCTAAGTCCCGTTGTCGAATCGATTTTGGCGGAGTTTCGCCCCAAGGCAAGCGCACAGCTGTGGCGACGGTCACCGTGGGTTAATTCGGCGGGTTCCTGTGGCTCGCAACTTGCACACGAACTTGCTGCCTATTGATCGCCCGGGCACACTCTTGATTCGGGGCGCAAAGCGGGTGCGCGGTGTTAGCGTTTGTGGGGCCTGGTTCATGACTGGGGATGCTCAGGCTTGGCTTGACGTGTCCGAGGATGCGACTTCCCTGATGCTGCGGCCTCAGGGCGACTGGGTCGTGCGTCATGCCGAGACAATCGACAAGGCGCTAAGCGCTATTCATAGTTTCGACCGCCGGGTCGCGACGTTCGATCTGTCTCACTTGAGCCTCTTGGACACCGCCGGAGCTTGGCTGATTTACCGCACCGGACGATCGCTGGAGCGCGCCGGCGCGAAAGTGACCTATGCGGGCGCGACGGCTGCGCAATCGACATTGCTCAATGCGGTGGCCAAGAGCGATCGGCCGGTCAAGGTCGAGCCGAATCCCGGCAACATCTTCACCAACCTCATTGTGCGTATGGGATCGGCCCTCGACGAAGGATTCCGGACCGGGCGCGACTTGGTCGCCTTCTTTGGGCTCGTTCTTGAGACGCTCGCTAAGACGATCGTCAATCCGTTTCGCATGCGCGCAACGTCGACCGTTTATCACATGGAGCAGACGGGGCTGAACGCGGTTCCGATCGTGAGCTTGATCTCGTTTTTGATCGGCGCGGTGTTGGCGTTTCAAGGCTCCGAACAGTTGCGCCGTTTCGGCGGCGAGATCTTCACCGTGAACCTGGTCGCCGTGTCGTTTCTGCGTGAGATCGGCATCCTATTGACGGCGATTATGGTTGCGGGCCGATCGGGCAGCGCGTTCACGGCGCAGATCGGTTCGATGAAACTTCGCGAAGAGATCGATGCGATGCGGACGCTCGGTCTGGATCCGATGGAGGTGCTCGTTCTGCCGCGCGTTATTTCGCTGCTCATCATGATGCCTATCTTGGGTTTCATTTCGGCGATGATGGGGCTGTTGGGCGGCGGCATGGTTGTTTGGCTGCAGCTGGATATGTCGCCGGCGATGTACATAGAGCGCGTCAAAGATGCCGTCGGGGTCTGGGATGCAGGTGTCGCCTTTATCAAGGCGCCGGTGTTCGGTCTTTTGATCGCGATGATTGGCTGCTTTGAAGGGTTGAAAGTCGAAGGCAGTGCGGAGTCGGTCGGTCAGCGAACAACGGCGTCGGTGGTCGAGGGCATCTTTACAGTGATCGTCGTCGACGCGTTCTTCTCCATCATGTTTGTGAAGTTGGGCATATGACGCGCGAGGCGATCATCTCCGTGCGCGACTTGCGCAACCAGTTCGGGCCCCAAGTGATCCACGATCACCTGGACCTCGACATCTATCGCGGCGAGGTGCTGGGCATTGTCGGCGGTTCGGGCACAGGCAAATCCGTTTTGCTTCGAACGATCCTCGGCATCAATCGAGCAGCGGCCGGGCGGATCGAGATCTTCGGCAAAGTGCGGGGCGAGATGACGCGCGCCGAGGAGCAATCTATCGAGCGGCGCTGGGGCGTGCTTTTCCAAGACGGCGCTTTGTTTTCGTCGCTGACTGTCGCGCAAAACATTCAAGTCGCGCTCAAAGAACATCTCCATCTACCGCAAAAGCTCATGGACGAAATTGCGGCCGTGAAGATCGGACTCGTTGGCCTGCCGCCAGAGGCAGGGCCGAAGTTCCCGTCCGAGCTTTCGGGCGGTATGCGCAAGCGGGCCGGGCTTGCGCGCGCCTTGGCGCTCGACCCGGAGATCGTGTTTTTGGACGAACCGACGGCGGGGTTGGACCCAATCGGCGCCTCGGCGTTCGACGAATTGATCAAGAATCTCCAGGCAACGCTGGGCTTGACCGTCTTCATGGTGACGCACGATCTCGACAGTCTCTACGCGATCTGCGACCGCATCGCGGTCTTGGCTGAGAAAAAGGTGCTGGTTACAGGTACAATCCAGGAAATGATGACCCAGGAGCATCCCTGGATCCGTGAGTATTTTCATGGACCGCGTGGGCGTGCGGCAATGGCCGCCAAATCAACGCCACCACGGTCTTGAGGTT
Organism: Micropepsaceae bacterium; assembly: GCA_044220975.1. GTDB lineage: Bacteria > Pseudomonadota > Alphaproteobacteria > Micropepsales > Micropepsaceae > SZUA-430. Next base: position 25,804 of record JBGAPZ010000048.1, read on the forward strand.
GAGGTAGGTTCGATATGGAAACGCGCGCACATCACTTGCTGATCGGAAGTTTTGCGATCGGCATCACGCTGCTGACGGTCCTCTTTTTGTTTTGGATCGGCAAGTTCGAGTTCAATCAGCAGTTCCAGATCTACGATCTGAAGTTCCAAGGATCGGTGTCAGGCTTGGGCAAAGCGGGCGACGTTCTCTACAACGGCATCAAGGTCGGCGAGGTTATCGAGATCAAGATCGACGAAGACAACCCGAAGAACGTGCTGGTGCGCATTCAAGTGGAACGTCTGACCCCTGTGAAAGAGGACTCGTTCGCTCGGCTCGAAACGCAGGGCTTGACCGGCGTCGCGGCGATTCAGATTGCGGGCGGCGGACCGAAGTCAAATCCGCTCGTCGCCGAGGAAGGGCAACGCTATCCGGTCATTCCCACAAAAGAGTCGATCATCTCCGAGCTGTTTACGAGTGCGCCGCAACTTGTCGACAAGGGTAACGTCGTGCTCGCTCGGTTAGCGGCGTTCTTGAGCCCGGCGAACGAGGTGAAGTTCGGCGAGACGATCGAGCATCTTGAGAAGCTGACCGCCAATTTGTCCAAGGCATCGGACAAGTTCGACTCCATCGCCACGAACATCGACAAAATCGTCGCGGGCGACGCGAAGACGACGCTGGCCGACATTCGCGGGGTCGCGGGCGACATCCGCCAGATCATGAACGACGCCCGCGGGCCGCTACGCGATTTCGCACGGCAGGGTTTGCCCGAGCTTCTGCTGGCGATCGGCGATGCGCGGCAAATGATTGCGTCGGTCGATCGGGCCGCACAACGGTTGGAGAGCAGCCCGTCGTCGCTGATCTTTGGCGACAAGGCGGTCGAGTATAAGTCCGGGGGAGGGCGCTGATGCGCGGACGGTTTTGGGTTCTATCGACTGCGGCGTTGACTGCGGTTCTGTTGTCGGCGTGCAGCTTGCCGGACCTCGGCAGCGGGCCGCCGCCGGATCTCTATATTCTTTCGCCGAAGAGCACGTTCCCTGAGGATTTGCCGTCGGTCGATTGGCAGCTTGTCGTGGAGGAGCCTTCGACGGCGAAGGGCATCGATACCGACCGCATCGCGATCGCGCCGACCTCGCTTGAGGTGAAGTATCTGGCCGGAGCGCGCTGGGCCGACCGGGCGCCCCGTATGGTGCAGCAGCTTCTAATCCAATCGTTCGAGAACACGAAGAAGATCGTGTCGGTCGGGCGGCAGTCGATCGGGCTTCGCTCCGACTTTGTTTTGAAGGTGGAACTTCGCGAATTTCAGGCTGAGAAAACGGCCGAGGGCGGAACGGTTGTTCGCGTGCGGTTGAACTTGAAGCTCGTACGCATTGCGATGGGGCAGATCGTGGCGTCGCAGAGCTTCGAAGCCGTCAAGCCGGCGAACAGCGAGAGCGTGCCCGATATTGTGCAGGCGTTCGACGACGGGGTCGGGGCGGTTTTGAAGCGCGCGGTCGCATGGACGCTGAAAGCGGGCGAAGACACGAAGACGAAGAAGCCGCGCGACTGGAACTGAGCGTTACGAGAGTCGGCCGATCGCGGACGCGAGCGCGACGTAGACCTTGCCGGTTTGCGAGGTGAGATACGTTTCCACGAGCACGTTCTCGCGGTCGCTGCGCGCGGTCTGTTCCATCAATGCTTCGAATTGCAGGATGTAGCGATCCACCGTTTCGCGGAACTCGCCGTCCTCTGCGTATTTGCGGCCGATAGCTTCGGCCTGCTCGCGGCCCAGAATTTGGACCAAGCGGCGGGCGAAGACGTTGCGCTCACCGTTGCGGTAGCGGCGCAAGAGATCGAGCGGCGGATCGTCTTCCAGGAAGCGGTCAAGATCGATCGCCATCGCCTGAAGCGTTTCGATCATGTGGCGGGATGAAGTGGCGGCCTGCTCCGGCGTTGCGGCTTTGCCGTGCTGCGGCGCGACCGCTGGATGGGGCGCGCGCTTGACAGTCGATTCCGGCACCATTTGCT
>JBGAPZ010000049.1:0-27669 GCA_044220975.1 Micropepsaceae bacterium
TTCGAGGGCCAAGAGACGACGTTTTCCGCTTTTGACAAGCGCACGAGCCAAGTCGCGAACGGCCTCATCGCGCTCGGCCAGAAGCCGCATGCCCGTATCGGCTATATGGGGATGAACTCCGACCGCTATTTTGAAGTACTGCTGGGATCCGCCAAGGCGAACACGGTCGTCGTCGGCATCAACTGGCGCCTAGCCGGTCCTGAAGTCGTCTACGTGTTGAACGACGCCGGCTGTGAGACGATGTTCGTCGGCGCCGAATTCGTGCCGCTGATTGAGGCGGTCAAGGCGAATTGCCCCAAGCTGAAGCACATCATCGCCATCGACGGTGGCCACAAGAGCTGGCCCGCTTATGCCGAGTGGCGCGATAAGCAAAGCGACAAGGATCCGAACCTCAAGATCACAGCCGACGACGACGCCATCCAGCTGTACACCTCCGGTACCACCGGTCATCCCAAAGGCGTGCAGCTCACAAACGGCAACTACATGGCGTTCTTCCGCTCCAGTCAGGATGCAAGCTGGGCGGACTTTGAAGTGGGCGATCCGAACCTGATCGCGATGCCGAACTTCCACGTCGCCGGCGCGAACATGGGTCTGACCACACTCGCCCAAGGCAGCTTCGGCGTTGTCATGAAAACGGTGACGCCCGACGCCGTCTTCGACGCGATCGAAAAGTTCCGCATCAAGAACATCTTCTTGGTGCCGGCCGTGATCTTGATGCTCGTGCAGCACCCGCGCATCAAAACGACGGACATCTCCTGCGTGAAGCGCATGTTCTACGGCGCCTCGCCGATCACCGAAGAACTGCTGAAAACGGCGCAGGCCATATTCAAGACCTGCAGCTTCTTCCAACTTTACGGTTTAACCGAAACTGTCGGCGCCGGTACCGCACTGCAACCGGACGACCACCGTGGCGCTCTTTTGCGCTCGTGCGGGAAGGCTTATCCCGGCCTCGACATCAAGGTCGTGGACGGCGAGGACCGCGAAGTAAAGCAGGGCGACGTCGGCGAGATCTTGATCCGCGGCGGCACGGTCATGAAGGGTTATTGGAACAAGCCCGAAGCGACTGAAAAGTCGATCAAGAACGGCTGGTTCTACACCGGCGATGCCGGCTACTTCGACAAGGACGGCTTCCTGTTCATCCACGACCGCGTGAAGGACATGATCGTCTCGGGCGGTGAAAACATTTATCCGGCCGAAGTCGAGAACGCGATCTTCGGCCACGCGGCGGTCGCCGATGTTGCCGTCATTGGCGTGCCGGACGACAAATGGGGCGAAGCGGTGAAAGCGATCGTTGTGCTGAAGCCCGGTCAGAAAGCGACGTCCGACGACATCATCGCCTTCACGCGCAGTCGCATCGCCGGCTACAAGCTCCCGAAATCCGTCGACTTCATCGAAGCGCTGCCCCGCAATCCCAGCGGAAAAATCCTCCGCCGCGAACTGCGCGAACCGTATTGGGCCGGCAAAGAGCGGCGAGTGAACTAGGTGCGCCTTTACAACGAAGCCGACCCCGCGCCGAACCCACGTCGCGTGCGCATCTTCTTGAAAGAGAAGGGCGTCGACATCGAACTTGTGCCGACGCCGCTCACGAAACGCGCCCATAAATCGCCCGAGCATTTGGCTCGCAATCCGCTCGGCCAAGTGCCGGTACTCGAACTCGACAACGGCACGCATCTCTCGGAAAGTGTCTCGATCTGCCGCTACCTCGAGGACATTTACCCCGAGCCGAACATGTTTGGCCGGGACGGGAAGGAGCGGGCGGTCATCGACATGTGGCTACGCCGCGCTGAGTTCCGCCTGATGTTCCCGCTCACTCAGATTTGGGTTCACACGCATCCGTTCACCGCCGCCGTTGCAACCCAGACCTTCGGTCAACAGTTCAAAGAATTCGGCGCCGCGAACCGGAAAGTCTTCGAAAACGGCTGCCACCTGTTCGATCGCGAAATCGGAGATCATCCCTTTGTCGCCGCAGATCGCTACACGATCGCCGACATCGTTGCCCAAACGACATTCGACTTCGCCCGGTTCATCGGCATCGACATACCTGAGGACTGCAAGACGTTGAACGCGTGGTACGCCCGCGTCAGTGCAAGACCTTCGGCCGCCTTCGAGGTTCCAGACGCGTTGCTTCAACACGCGCGCGCGGTAGGAAGCAGCGAGGCTATCCCTTCTCGATCGACACCATGATTGCGCCTTCCTCCGTCATACCGTCGCGACGGCCGTCGGCGGTGATGATTTCGAGTTCGTGCGCAAGTGCAGCGTCGTTTCCAACCTTGGCCAGTTGCTCGCGGCAATACTGCATCGTCTCCTCGATGTGCAGGGGCGTTGCGAACCGGCGGCAGACATAATCGTAGGTCACATCCCGCCACGTGCTGATCGGGGCCAGCATCGTCCCCGGCGGCATCGTGTCGTTGTGTACCATCCCCGTACGCCGATCGATCGCCTTCGACCAACGGTCGAGCGCATGCGACGTACGCTGATCGGCGATCGTATCGTCGTACCAAACGTCCAAAATCTCGACGCCGTTCCGCGAAACCCGTAGTGCTTCGTGCAACGCCACCGCCCAGTCGGTCACATGATGCGGCGTATACGAGAATACGACGACATCAAACTCGCCGTCCGCGAACGGAAGACGTTCCGCAACGCCCTCGACGGCCTCATAGCCTTCCAACTTGAGTTGCACGACGCGATCCACAGTGGGGTCGAGCGCAGTCAGCCGCCCAACCTCGCCCTTAACCGTCTTCAAGAACGCACCGTCGCCTGCGCCCACTTCCAAAATCGACCGCGGGCGGCCACTGAGCACCCGCGTCCGAAACTCGCCGCGATACATATCGTCCGACATGAAATTCCTCCGATCCGGCGAATCTACGCGCTCGTCAGTCGAATTGCACGGCAGTCGTGTTCGCACCACTGACCACGACCGTGACACGCTCCCCCGCGCGTGCGGCGTAGCGTCCGGATGCAATCGCCGCGAAGGCCGCGGCGCCGCCGGGTTCGGCAACGATCCGGTAGGACGCCCACAACTTCCGCTGCGCGGCGCGGATATCGTCGTCGCTGACGAGCACGACCCCGGCTACATGTGCTTGCGCGATCGGGAACATCAGGTCGCCCACGCGGCGTGCGCCAAGTGAATCGGCAGCAATCCCGCCCACCGGTGCGTCGACCGGCTTCCCCGCCGCCAGCGCAGTATGCAGGGTAGGGCAGCCTTCGGGCTCTACGCCGATGACGCGTACGCGCTTGGCCAACGCAGCCGCGGTTCCGCCCAAAAGCCCGCCACCGCCGACAGCGACAATCACCGTCTCGACAGCGGGAATTTGCTCCTCAATCTCAAGCCCAAGCGTTCCCGCTCCGAGCAGCGTCTCGCGCTGATCGAAGGCGTGCACGCGCATCGCGCCGCTTTCGGCCGCCCAGGTTTCACTGGCGGCAAGCGCATCGGCGTATGCGGCGCCGCCGACAACAAGGTCAGCGCCGTAGCTGCGAATGCGCTCGACCTTCGCGGGCGACGAAATCTGCGGAACGAAGATCTTCGCAGGCACGCCGAACGTCTGCGCTGCATAAGCGACGGCTGCACCGTGGTTGCCGCCAGAGGCAGCGACCACGCCGGCTTTCGGCACCTCGCGCATCGTCAGGTTTGCGAACGCACCGCGCGCCTTGAACGATCCCGCATGCTGCAAATACTCGAGCTTCAGCGACAGCTGCGCCTCGCCCACGCGCCCGGCATCGAGCACCGGTGTACGCCGCACGTAAGGCGCGATGCGCGGTGCGCACGCGGCGATCGCTACCCGATCGATTGGCAAATCCATGATGCGCGCTCCTCCGCCGCTACCCTAGCACGCGCGCAGACGCGGCAGCCCGCCCCATCGAGAGCGGACTACCGCGCGACCCAAGCGCAATTGTTGTTATTCTAGCTCGGATTGCTGTCGCGGATAGAGCGCATGAGAGCGTCGATCTCCGCCGCGAATGCGGGATTCCCAGCGATCATTTTGGCGATGACTCTGTCGCCATGTAAGATAGTGGAATGGTCTCGCCCAAACCGCCGCGCAATTTGGGGGTATGACTGGTCGGTCAGTTGGCGCGCGATGTACATGGCAACTTGGCGAGGCCGCACCACCTCGCGTTTGCGGCTTTTCGACTCGATGTCGCCCTGACTGAGACCGTATTTGTCCGCGACGTGGCGCTTCACGGCGTCGACGGTGGTCCGCTTCGTCGCAGCTGCAGCCGTCGAGACCGATCCGTCGAACAACGGTTGCGGATCGCGCGGTTGCGGCACGGGCCGGTCGAGCACGAAGTCCACGCGCCTTTCTAGCCGTGAAACCTGCGCAATCAAGGCGCTAATTCGATCGCCGAATTTCTCTTGAACGTTCGCATGATGGAGTGGCGTCGCGCAGCGCAACACGACGCGGTCCTGGTCCGCCGACTTCAAGCTGATCGGCGCGATCCACATTCTATAGCGGTGTTCGCCCAATTCGGCATGAAGGACGGCAAGAACGCGTTGCCAAAAATTGGCTTGGACGTTTTCGGTAAAAGCGGGCCGTGAAATGTGCATGTTGATGCTCCCTCGTTTTTTTGTGTCGTTGCAACGCATAGAAAAACCGTCCTCGATCACGCACGATGCCGTGCGTGGTAGCAGCTCCTTTCAAAGTGAAGTGGCCTTCGGGGCCGAGAACTACGACGTCGACGCTCGCACGCGTCTCTGCGAAATGTGGCTGCGAGCGTGCGTGTTCTCTGTCATCGTTCTTGCGTCCGTTTCGTCCGGAGTGACCCGGTATCTCTGGGGGCGATCCTGCACGAAGAACACCGTGCGGGCGGGGCGTCACCGAAGTGTCGCGAAAACTTCGCGCATGCGGAACGCCAAGTCAACGTGAGAAATCGCACAGCGGCCGACTCAAAAAAACTCCGCACACTGAGCGCCGCGGAAATTCGAAATGCGCTGAGAAGATTCCGCGAAAAATTGTTCGCGAAAAAAATTGATCGCCGTGTCCGCGTGTCGCACGCGCGGACAGTGTCGTGGCACGACAAAGCAAAAGCGCTTCGGAAGATCGTCGCGCGTTCGCACGCGAAGACACGCGCATGTGATGACGATCGACGACATTTCTCGTGGCGTCACCGCGATCTTTCAGCGTCAAGATGTAATCGACGGTTGCGAAGTCGCTTCACGTTTGTCGTCGAGTGCGTTAACTCGACGTAACATGCTTTGCATCGATGGCGGCGTCTTTCGCGCAGCGGAGAAAGTGTTTCACGCGATCATGAAGCTGATCGCGTCGTGCACGAATACGAAACCGAACTTGTCGCTTAAGGCGGAGTGTTCGAATACCGCCTGCAATGTGCGCAGCCAGGCGGATTGGTGGGCGGTCCGCGGAAATCCGGCAACAGAGCCTGATACATCTTGGGATTGGGATGCATGCACATAGCCGATCTCTTGCTCCCCCCAACCTGTCGTGATCCTTACGCACCATGACACAACGCTCCATCGCTCGGCTGCGTCCCGCCCGCGAATCCGATCTCGCCGCGCTAAGCGCTTTGTGTTTTCGCTCAAAGGCTGTGTGGGGATACGACGCAGCCTTCATGGAGGCATGCCGCGCCGAACTGACGCTTGCGCCAAGCGATCTGCAGGATTCGAGCGTCCAAGTTGCTGAGATCGGCGGATTTATCGTCGGCGTCGTGCAGGTGGCAATGAGCGGCGCCGCGGCTTCGCTCGAAAAACTGTTCGTGTCTCCCGATGCCATGGGGTCGGGTGCAGGTAGACTCTTGTTTGAATGGTCCGTCGAAGCGGCGCGCCAAAGTGGCGCCCGCACGCTGGTAATCGACTCCGACCCCGGCGCTGCGGATTTCTATCGCCGCATGGGTGCGCGTGACGCCGGTCGCGCGCCGTCAGGTTCAATCCCCGGCCGCTTGCTGCCGCGCCTAGAATTCGACCTTAGCCGCCCATAGCAAACCAGCGCGGCAACAATCCCGCCTCGCGGGCGTCGCGCTCAAGGCCTTCACGGAAATCGGGATGTGCAAGGCCGATCAGCGCACGGGCACGCTCTGCCGTCGATTTCCCCTTCAGGTTGACCATCCCGTATTCGGTGACCACATACATAATGTCCGAGCGCGGCGTGGTGACGATATTGCCGGGCGTAAGGTCAAGCACGATCCGGCTCTTGCGCTGCCCTTTACGCTCGTAGGTCGACGACAGCAACATGAACGACTTTCCGCCTTTCGACGCATAGGCGCCCCGTACGAACTGCAGCTGCCCGCCCGTACCGGTCAGATGGCGATGTCCATCCGACTCCGAAGCGGCTTGCCCCTGCAGGTCGATCTGCGTCGTGTTGTTGATCGAAACGACCTTGTCGTTCTGCATGATGATATGCGGCAAGTTCGTGTAGTCGACGGGATGGCACTGCATCTGCGGATTGCGCGTAATCGCGTCGTACATGTACTTCGAGCCGAACGCGAACGTGAAGACGACTTTGCCGGGGTCGAGCTGTTTCTTCGCTCCCGTTACGCACCCGGCATTGACGAGATCGATCAGCCCGTCGGTTAGCATCTCTGTGTGAATGCCCAGGTTCTTGACCCCGCTCTCCGCGATCAACGCGCAAGCGGCATTCGGCATCGCACCGATGCCAATTTGAACGCACGCGCCGTCCTCGATTTCGCCGGCTACCTGGCGCGCAACCGCGCGGTCTACCTCGCTCATCGGTTGCTTGGGCAGTTCCGTCGGCGGCGTGGACGTGCCTTCGACGATGTAGTCGACTTCGCTCTCATGCACGCTGTTGCCGGGACCAAAGACATGGGGCACACCCGGTGACGCCTCGACGATCAGCGTCCTCGCGCGCTCGACAAGCGCACGAAGCCACGCGCTTTGTGGCCCGAAATTGAACGTGCCCGTCTCGTCCATCGGCGCCCCGCGCAAGATCACGATGTCCGGCGGATCGATAAAGCGGCGGTAGTAGTCCGGTACCTCGCCCAGATTGAGCGGAATATAGACGACACGGCCCGCATCATGCTTGGCCCGGTCATAGCCGCCGAAATGCCAATTGAAGCACTGAAAGTGCTTGGAATCGGGGTCCGATTCCAAGATCGCGAGAGGCCGCACGGACAGGCAGGATCGAATCTTCACCTCCGACAGCTCGCCCGCGCGCGCCGCCAGTGCCTTGTCGAACACCTCGGGTTGCGCGTTGATCCCGCCGAAATCGAGCCACATGCCGGATTTCACCAAGCCCGCCGCCTCTGCAGCCGAGATGCGTTTCGCCGGTGCTGCGGCGCGGCGTTTGAGCATGAGACGTATTCCTCCATGGGCGTTTGGCATGCAATATCCAAGAACCCTAGCCATTCGACAATACGGAAGGAACCGCCCCATGACCGCGACGGCCAAAGCTCTGCCGCCGTTCAAGCCGCTCCCAATGCTGCCGCCGAAGATCTATTCGCAGCGCCGTGCCGATGGCAGCTACATCATCCGTTCGCTTTACGACCTCGGTCCGATGCACCGCTCGATCGCGCACCTGCTGGAGCAGCGTGCCGGCGAGCACCCGACCCGCAATCTTCTCGCCCAGCGCACCCCTGAAGGGCCGTGGCGCTACATCACGTATGGCGAGATGAACCAGCGTGCGAGCGCCGTCGCCCAGGCACTGCTTGACCGCAACCTCGGTCCGGATACGCCGTTGCTCATCCTCTCCAGTAACTCGATCGAGCACGCCGTCATGATGTTGGGCGCCATGAAAGCCCGCGTGCCGGTCGCGCCCGTCTCGGTCGCCTATTCGTTGTTCAGCCAAGACCACGGCAAGCTTCGCCATGTCGCCGCACTCACGAAGCCGAAAATGATCTTCGTCGACAATGGTCCGCTCTACGAACGCGCGATCAAGGCGCTCGACCTCACCGGCATCGAGATCGTGACCGTCGTCCCGGCGCCGCAAATGCAGTCGACTTCGTACGAAAGCTTGCTGCAAACGAATGCCGGCCCCGCCGTGCGCGCGTCGATGGACAAGATCGAACACGCTACCGTCGCGAAATATCTCTTCACGTCGGGCTCGACCGGCATGCCGAAAGGCGTCGTGCAAACCCACGGCATGATGTGTGCCGTTATCGCAGGTCAGGAGTCGCTACGAGCCGAACCACCCAACCCGGAAGAAATACCCGAAAGCCTCGAATGGATGCCGTGGAACCATATTTCGGCCGGCAACATCGGCTTCAACGGCAACTTGAATGCAGGTGGCACGGTCTATCTCGACAACGGCAAGCCGATTCCCGGCATGTTCGAGGAGACGATGCGCAACCTCCGCGAAATCTCGCCGCTCGTCTTCGGTTCAGCGCCGATCGCATTCACGATGCTCGCCGACGCCATGGAGCGCGACGACGCGCTGCGCGACAAGTTCTTCGCGAAGCTCCGTTACATGGGCTACGGCGGCGCGACGCTGTCCGACGATCTCTACGATCGCATGCAAGCGCTTGCGATCAAGTCGACCGGCCACCGCCTGGCGCTCACCGGTCCGACGGTCACACCCGGATACCTGAACCGTCCAGACCTCACCGAGGCGGCTTTCGACGAAGAAGGCTTTTATAAACTCGGCGACGCCGCAAAGTTCGTGGACCCGTACGAACCTGCAAAAGGCCTCGTCTTCGACGGCCGCGTGACAGAGGATTTCAAACTCGCCTCCGGCACATGGGTTTCGGTCGGAACGCTGCGCGCCGAAGTGATCGCCGCCACCTCGCCCTTGATCCAAGACTGCGTCGTGGCCGGTCTCGACAAGGAGTTCGTTGCCGTTCTCGCCTGGCCGAACATCGGCGCGGCCCGCGAGATCTGCGCCGACCAAAACCTGAAAACGCCAGACGAAATTTTACGTTCGGAAGCGATCGTCGCGTTCGTCCGCGAAGCGCTGCGCAAGCACAACAAAGGAGCCGGAGGCTCGTCCGGCAAGGTCGCCCGCGTGATGTTGATGACCGAACCGCCTTCGATCGACGGCCACGAGATCACGGACAAGGGCTACGTCAATCAGCGCGCTACGCTGGACCGGCGCGCAAAGCTGGTCGACGCCCTCTACGCAACGACCCCGGCCCCGGACGTCATTGTCGTCTAGCGCTGCGCCGGGCTTGCATAGCCGGCCTCGGCCGGCCATTTGAAAGTCTGACTACGTCGGACTTTGGGGGAAGAATGCGCATTTTGATCCGAATCGTGCTGGGGCTGCTGTTGTTTGCAGCCCTGGCTATCGGCGGCCTGTTCGCGCTCTACGAGAACACCAAGGTCACGATTCCCGATCTAGCGCGTGCGACCGTTGTCGCCAGTCGCGCCGCCGAAAGCGCAAACAAGGCGACAATCGCGCGCGCAGCCGAGCGTCTCGAGCAGCTGCGCCGCGAAATCGGCTACCCGGCTGTCTCGATCGCAGTCGCGGTCGACGGGGTAGTCGTCTGGCAAGAAGCCCATGGCTGGGCGTCGTTGGAAGCCAAAGCGCCCGTTACACTCGAGACCCCGTTCGCGATCGGCAGCGTGTCGAAGACGCTGACCGCCGCCGTCGCGATGAAGCTGGCCGAGCGTGGCGTCCTCGATCTTGATGCCGACATCCGGAAGTATCTGCCGTCGTTCCCGCAAAAGGAACACGTCATCACGGCACGCCAACTGCTGTCCCATCAAGCCGGCATCCGCCACTACAATTTCGCGCTCACGCCGCCAACGTTCTCGGAAAACGGATCGAACGCCCAATACAACAGCGTCACCGACGGCTTAGCCATCTTCGCGAACGATCCGCTGCTGTTCAAACCGGACACAAATTTCTATTACAGTTCCTATGGCTTCAATCTGTTGAGCGCGGTGATGGAAGCCGCCGCCGGCAAGCCGTTCCTCGACCTTATGCAGAGCGAACTCTTCACACCGCTGGCGCTTGAGAACACGGGCTCGGACGACAAGCTCAAACCGGTTGCCGGCCGTGCGTCCGATTATCAGACTTTCATGCGCGACGGCGCGGTGGTGCCCGCACCACCTACGAACTCAAGCAACAAGTGGGCTAGCGGCGGCTTCCGCTCCACGCCGTCCGACCTTGCGCGGTTCGGCGCCGCCTTGCTGCGCGGCGATGTCGTCGGCAAAGAGACGCTGCAAACCATGTTCACGCCGCGCAAGCTCGCGAACGGCAAGATCAATCCGCAAGATTATGCGCTGGGTGTTCGCGTCGACCAAATCACGGACGCGGCCTTCCCCGGCAAGTCCTGGCGCGCCGTCCACCATGGCGGCGTCGCCATCGGTTCGCAGGGGATGCTGGTCATGCTGCCCGACCAAAACATCGTCGTGGCTTTGAGTGCGAATGCGACGACCCAGCCCCCCGGCCGCGGGATGTTCGACACGGCGACATCAATCGCCGTCTTGTTCGCCGAGACGCGCTAGCCGCCGCAAGTGTTAACGACCGACCTCGCCGAGGGTTGAATCCGCAACACTTGCACACGTGCCGCGGCGCCTATTTGATGCGCGCCGCAAACGACCAGAAAGAAACAGACGATGGCGCTCGACGCGATAGTCAAAGGCCTGATGGATCAGATGGCGGCAAACCCGCAGCCGAAGCTGTGGGAACTAACGCCTTCGCAAGGCCGCGAGATGTATCGCGCCATGGCGACCGTGTTGGAGCCGCCCGCGATCGCAATCGGCAAGATTGAGAACACCGTGATGCCTGGTCCGGCGGGCGAGCTCAAACTGCGCCTCTACACCCCCGTTGCCGGCGGCGGCGCCGCACTTCCCGCCTTGGTCTATTTCCACGGCGGCGGTTGGGTGATCGGCGATTTGGACACGCACGATGCACTCTGCCGCACGCTCGCCAACGAAACGGGCGCCCGCGTCATTGCCGTCGACTATCGCTTGGCACCTGAGCACAAGTTCCCCGCAGCAGCCGAAGATGCCTACGCAGCCGTGAAGTGGGTCGAAGCGAACGCCTCGACCTTGGGCGTCGACCCGAACCGCATCGGCGTCGCCGGCGACAGCGCCGGCGGCAACCTTTCGGCGGTCGTGTGTTTAATGGCAAAGCAAAAGGGCGGTCCGCACATCGTCCACCAGTTGTTGATTTACCCGGTCACGCAGTGGAAGGCCGACACCGGCTCGATGGCGAGCTTTGCCGAGGGCTACTTCCTCGAAAGGCAAACGATGCACTGGTTCTTTGATCAGTACGCAGCCGGTGCCGACCCGAGCGACTGGCGCCTCTCGCCGCTCGCCGCCCCCGATCTTTCCGGCTTGCCCCGCGCATACGTCGTGACCGCAGGATTCGATCCGCTAAAGGATGAGGGAAAGGCCTACGCCGACAAGCTCAACCACGCGGGCGTCGCCGCGGTCTATATGGACTACCCCGGCATGGTGCACGGCTTCTTCAATATGTCGGGCGTCGTTCCGACTGCCCGCGAAGCCATCGCCGACGCCGCAAAAGCAGTGCGCCTGGCGTTCAGCCAATAGGATTACTGCACCGTGACGTTATAGGTCAGCGCGATCGATGCGCTCGCGGCAAGGCTTGCCGTACTGCCGCTCACCGTGCTGCCGGTAAAGTTCGCACCGATCGGATCGCTCTCGTCGGCGCCTGTGCTGTTATCGTCTTCGACGGTTGTCGCAGTGGCGCATGCGCCACCGGAGCGGATTGTCCCGGCGGCGTAGACTTCCGGGACGTTGATCGTATCGCTGAGGACGATTGTTGTCGCCGCTTGGCTTCCGACATTCGTGATCACAACGCAGTAGCGAATCGTGGAACCCGGAATGCGCTTCGGGTTTGTCGTTCCATTGAACGGATCGCTGACCACCGAACTGGTTTTTGTAACCGTAAGTCCGCCCGTGATGATGGAAAGGTTCAACTCGTCGATGTTCCAGAAATTCGCCTCCGTCTCTGCCGCAGCACCCGTACCGGGTCCGCGCACAAGGCCGTTCTGGGCGCCGATCGTGCTTGTCGATGCGTCGCGTGCGAACACGCGCAAGATCCATCCGTTGCCGGAGGCGGCCGCCGGAACGTTTAGGCGATCCGCATTCACGCTGCCGTCGTTCGTCCAAATCGCATCGCCGGCCGTCGCGTCGCCGTGCGTGCCGTCGTTGAACAAGCGCGCCGACTGCACTGAATTGCCGGACGAGTTGAAAAGGTTCACCATCACGGGATTGGTTGCAGCGGTTGGAGCCGCATCGACGCGCGCAGTCACCGGCACGGTCGAACCGCGTACAAGCGACGTCCCATTCGGCGAGAGGAACACGACGCCGAACCCTTGTGGGGCACCCAAAGTGGCGTTCACGACCGACCACTCGACGTCATCGATATGGAACCAGCTTCGAAACTGATTGATGTGCGTCGATTGAATGGTCAGCGTAACCGTCTGTCCGGCCAGAGAGGCCAACGACACGGTGCGCGTCCACCAAGGTTCAGATTGCGCCGCAACGCTCATACCTTGTGTTTGGAGGCCGGTCGATGTCATGTCGAAGTAGTTGTATGCCCGGTACCCCGGCACCAGGGCGCTTTGTGGCGCGTTGGTGGCGTTGCTCAGGTTCGGGCTGTGCGGCGCTGTCGTGTAGTTGCCGTAGGCCGGTCCCACCACGTTGACGGTTGTGCCGGAGGCATTCAGCCGGATCGTCAACGTGTCGTAGCCGGTCGAGTCCCAGCCCTCGACGCGCCATCGCACGGTGAAATTGCCGGGATTCGACGCCGGCACCGTGAACGTTCGCGTGATCGTGCGCGAGTTGTCGCCGTCTTCGTTCTGGCTGCGCGATCCGATCATGTACGAGAAGGCGCCCGTTCGCGGCGTGCCGTCGGTCGTCTTGGGCGTTGGATAGGCGTTCGTACCGTTGGTCGTTACCGAGGGCGTCTCCGACGGCCGCACCTGCGCGTCAAGGCTCGAGGCGCCGGTCGGCGCATTCCATCCCGCAGGCTGTGATGTCCCCGCGGCCCCGCGCTCGAAGTTGCCGTTGATCGGTGTTTGCGGGTTCGCGGCCTTCGTGCCGTTCTGTGTGATGTCGAAGTAGACGTAGTAGACGCTCGCCCCGGCGTCTTCGAGCACGAACCGGATTTCGCCGCGCCCGTTGCTCGTCGCATCCGTCGCGCCGTTGTAGATCGTGTCGGTGAACTCCTGTTGCACCGCAAGCGACCCGCCAGGCCGCACGATACGCGGACTGTTCACGTCGAACGTCCCGCTGACGCCCATGGTCGCGAGCAGCGCGTTGAAATCGACGTCCACCTTGATCGTTGAGTTGACCGTTGCCCCCGCTGGCACGTTGATCGGTACGCGGTAGTGCCAATCGGGCGTGGAGCCGACGGCGTTCTGATCGTACCAGGTGGGGCTTGAGCGCAGGTCCGCGCTCGCCGGCATCGCGAACAGCAAAAGCACCATAGCGCCCGCGACCGTGCACGCGCGCGCAAATGCTCTCGAGTGCGAGTGCAACATCAACCTGGCCTGGCCTTTGCCCGAACGCCCATGTTCGAGCGCGATGCGTTACCTCTGAATGAATGTTGCTTCGTTTTCGTTAATCTTTGTGCGAGGTTGCTGCCCGAAACGCTCCGTATTCGCGAAGGACGAACCCCATGGCCAATCGCCAAATCCACATCGTCGAACTGCCGAAAGACAAGCTCGGCGCGGAACACTTCCGCCTTGCCGAAGCGGCGATGCCGCAAGCGAAAGACGGCGAACTTCTACTGAAGACGAAGCTGATCTCGCTCGACGCCGCGAACCGTGCCTGGATGCAAGGCGCCACATATCGCGCGGCGATTGAGGCGGGGCAGGTGATGGCGGGTGGCGCCGTTGCCGAAGTCGTTGAAGCAAAGGCACCGGGTTTTGCGAAGGGCGACCTCGTCTTCGCCGATACCGGCTGGCAGGAATACGCGACCCTGCCCGCAAAGCACGCGCAAAAGCTTCCGCGCATCGAACCGCTCTCGCATTTGTTGAGCGTCTACGGCATCGCGGGCCTCACAGCCTATTTCGGCCTGCTCAACGTGGGTAAGCCGAAAGCGGGCGAAACCGTTGTCGTGTCGGCCGCCGCCGGATCCGTCGGCGTCTTCGTCGGTCAAATCGCAAAGCTGAAAGGCTGTCGCGTGGTCGGGATCGCGGGCGGCGCAAACAAGTGCCAGTGGCTCGAACGCGACCTCGGCTTCGATGCGACGATCGACTACAAGGCAAAAGCCGTCGGCGGCGCGCTGAAGGAAGCAGCCCCCAAAGGCATCGACGTCTACTTCGACAATGTTGGTGGCGACATCTTGGAGGCGTGCTTGTTCCGGATGAACAACCACGGCCGCATCTCCTGCTGCGGTGCTGTCAGCCAATACGACGGCGCCGCTCCGCGAACCGGGCCGCGCGGAATTCCCGGCCTCATCGTGACGAAACGCCTGACGATGCAAGGCTTCATCGTCATGGACTTCAACGCCGAACGCGACAAAGCGCTGAGCGACCTTCAGTCGTGGGTGAAGTCGGGCCAAATCAAAGTTCCCGAAGACATCATGGACGGCCTGGAAAACACGCCAAAGGCCCTCATCGGCCTCCTCGCCGGCGACAACTTCGGCAAACGCATGGTGCGGGTGAGCTGAATTCTATCGCCGGCGTTGCGGCCGCGGTGCTTCCGCAACGTCGATCGGCACCGTCTGCCCCGTCTTCACCCTATCCATGACGACGCTCGTCTTGTAGCGCTGGACATGCGGATCGGCGGCAAATAGCTCGCGTGAGATTTGCTCAAAGTGTTCGACATCGCGCGCGAGAACGATCAGTAGCAGGTCAGTGTCGCCGGTAACGTTGTAGATCTGCTGCACCTCCGGCGCCGCCTTCAACCGCTTCTTGATCGCGGCCACCTCGCTGACCCGCACCTTCTCGAGAATAATCTCGACGATGAACGTCATCGCAAACCCAAGCACTTTGGGATCGAGCACGGAAACGTCCGCTTTGATGACGCCCGTCTCGCGAAGACGCGCCAGGCGCCGGTGCACCGCCGACGGCGAAAGGGCGACCTTGCGCGCGAGTTCGTCAACGCCGATCCGGTTGTCGTTTTGGAGAGCGGCAGCGATCAGAAGGTCCTGACGATCATACATGCAAAAACCACGCATTCTTGTTGGTCGAAACGCAAGTTTCGCGCGCGCTTGCGCAAAAACGACGCGGATCAGCGCAAAGACTTGCACTAATATGCGACTAATGAAGCACCATCGTACGCTTTTGCAAGCCATCGCGACTCTGTCCCTGATGACGGTCGCTTTCGCCCAGCCCATCGACCCAAACACGCTCGATCCCGCGGCCTATGACCGCGAACTCGAACGCCGCTTCCAATATGGCCCGCCGCAGCCCGAACCGGCCGAAGTCCCGGACGCGCGGAGCGGGCAAGCAGCGGATGCCGCCTATTTCGCGGCCTTCCCGAACTTCGACCGGTCGTATCCGTCGAGCGCGCGCGCAGAGGCACAGCGCCTGACAAAAGCCCTCGTTGCCGACGCGCGCAATCTCACGCACGAACAATTCGTCCTCCGCGTCGCGGAGATCGCAGCACTCGCCGACAATGCCCACACGGCGATCGGCGAAAACGCATTCCGCAAGAACACGCCGCGCCTACCGCTTCGCACATACCTGTTCGCGGACGGCCTCTACGCTTTGTGGACGAATCCGGCATTGACCGATCTCTTGGGCGCCCGTATCGACGCGATCGACGGTAAGCGCATCAATGATATCTACGCCGTCATCCGCCGCTACCACGGCGGAACCGAAGCGCGCCGTCGCGTGCGCTTGATCCCGATGCTCGAATCCCCGGCGCTATTGCAGGCGGCCGGCATCGCAAAGGAACGCAACGCGCTCACATTGTCCGGCGTCCTCGCCAACGGCACGCCATTCGTTCGCCGGATTGAAGCCGAACAACGTGACCGATCTGCCTGGGTCTCAAACACGGTTCGCACGCTCTTTCCGACGGCGCCGGGCGCCGAAATGGTGAGCTTGCTGAAACCAGGCACGGGCGTGCCGGTCTATCTGCAAAACCCTACGAAGCTCTTCGCGATCGCGCCACTACGGGCCGGTGGCCTCTACATCGGCTTAGGCTACAACATGGACGGCGACGAAGAACGCATCGGCCCCTTCCTGGACACGACGCTTGCACGCGTGCGCACCGACCGCCCCGCGTTCGTCGTGCTCGACATGCGCATGAACGGCGGCGGGGATTACACGACGACCTATGCATTCGCCCGCGCGTTGCCGGCAGCATCCGGACGCGCAAACATCTACATCCTCACCTCGCCTTGGACGTTCTCCGCCGCGATCACGACGGTCGCCGCTCTCAAGGAAGCCGGCGGAGAACGCGTGAAGATTGTCGGTGAAGAAGTGGGCGATCGGCTCGATTTCTGGGCCGAAGGCGGCTCGTTCAAGCTGCCGAACGCGTTCGTGACAGTGAATTATGCCGCCGGCCGCCACGTCTACAACGCACCCTGCACCGACCGCGAAACCTGCTTCTGGCTGAACGACCGCTATCCGGTCCGCGTCACCACGCTACGCCCCGACATCGAAGCCCCACTCACATTCGCCGCCTACCGCGCAGGCCGCGATCCGGCAATGGACGCGGTGTTGGCGCGGGAAGGAAGGCACTAGACAAACTCTTACCGCAATTCCCGAGTAGCGATCATTGCCGGAAGGGGTGGTGGTCACATGATCGGTGAAAGCAACGTTTCGGTTGACGACGAACGCATTGCGACACAGGTCGTCGATGCTGCGTTTCGTGTTCATATGGAACTGGGGCCAGGTTTGTTGGAATCGGCTTACGAACACTGCCTTGCCTTCGAGATCGCTAGCCGTGGACTTCACATCCAACGTCAAGTTCCGATGCCGATCAAGTACCGCGAACAACAACTCGATATCGGATATCGGTTGGATCTCGTGGTCGATCAGAAAGTTGTCGTCGAAGTGAAAGCTGTTAGCGAGTTACTGCCGATCCATCGTGCCCAACTACTGACCTACCTTCGGCTCTCCAAACTACCGATCGGATTCCTGATCAATTTCAACGAACGCGTGATAAAATCGGGCGTTCGCAGAGTGGTGCTTTGAGGAAGAGAGTTGAACCACGAAGCACACGAAGCCTCTGAGCATGCTTGTTTAATCATCAAGCATGGCAGCCGCAGTCGTTGTGCTTCGCGCGAGAAGATGATCGGCGCGAATCGCCATTCTAAAGCGCACAAAAAGGCTGCAGCGTTCAACAGACCCAGAGAGGCTTAGTGTGCTTCGTGGTTCACACTGCCGACCTATCAGCCCACGATTTCGTTGAATTATTGAACCACGAAGCACACGAAGCCTCTCAGCACGCTTGTCCAATCATCATACGTGTGGGAGCGGTTCGTGTGCGCTTCGCGCGGAAGTGCGATGAGCGCGCAGCGCCATTACAAAGCGCACGAAACGGGCTATTGCGTTTTTAACAAACCCAGAGAGGCTTGGTGTGCTTCGTGGTTCAACCGTCTTACTGACTCACAACTCCAACAACTTCCCTGGATTCATCACGCCCGCTGGATCCAGCTCCCGCTTCACCGCTTTGAGCACGCCGATGCCCGTCGCCCCCTTCTCCGCCTCAAGCCACGGCACGTGGTCTTCGCCGACGCCGTGATGATGGGTGATCGTGCCCCCTGCGCGAACAATGGCGTCCGAAGCCGCACCCTTGATGACGCGCCATTGGCCGACCGGATCGGCGAGGTCGCGCGGCCAGACATAGGTGAAATAGAGGCTCGCGCCGTCGTGGTAGGCGTGGCTGATATGCGCAAGCACAATGCCGTGCGCACCCTTCGTCGGTGCCTTCGCGCGCATCGCCTCGTCGAGCGCGCCGTGCACCGCCTTCCAGAGCGCATCGACGTTCGACCACGTCGTCGCGGTTTCAAGCGTATCGACGCCGAGGCCGCGGTCCATCATCGGATCACGCGAATAGGGACCGTGGAAGCGGCCCTGATACCAGCGGTTCGCAGGCGAGCGTCCGACACCGATGCCGCCGCACGCACGAATGATCTTGCGCGCGGCAGCGATACCGTAGTCCACGCGATCCTGATCGCCCTCGAAGCCTAAGATCATCGCGCACGGCTTTTCGCCCATGCCGCGCGCACTCAGATAGCGCGCCTGCAGCTTGTCCTTGAACGTCGGCTCGGCGCCAGCTTTCCCGAACGTTTGAAAGAAATAGGTTTCGTCCGCATCGGAAAGCCGCATCGTGGCCGTGGGCAACTCCGCTTGCACCATGCGCCGAACGGCATCCGCTCCGCTGGTGAAATCGGGAAACAGGTAGGCCGAATAGTCGCTCGCCTCCGGCTTGGGATGAATGCGCACCGTCGCTTCGGTGATCGCGCCGAACGCGCCTTCCGACCCGACGATCAATGCGCGCAAGTCGGGCCCTGCGGCTGAAGCGGGCAGGGCAGGCAGCTTCCACAATCCCTTTGCGGTCGCAACGGTCGCCCCCGCGAACCAATCGCCCGCGCGGCCATAGGCGTTCGACTGCTGCCCGGCACCGGACGCCGCGATCCAACCGCCCAACGTGGAGAACTCGAACGATTGCGGATGGTGGCCAAGCTTGTAACCCTGCGCACCGAGCGCGGCTTCAAGATCGACGCCGTAGATGCCGGCCTCCGCCGTCGCCGTCAGCGATGTCTTGTCGATCGAGATGAACTTGTTCATCGCCGTGAGGTCGAGCGCGATCGCCGCGTCGAACCCCTTCGCCGATCCCGTGAGCCCGCCGACCACGCTGGAGCCGCCCGCGAACGGCACGATTGCAACGCGCTCCGCCGAGGCCCAGGCGAGTACGCGCACGACCTCGTCGCTGGTCTTCGGATAGACCACCGCATCCGGCGCATCGGAAAGGTCTCCGGCGCGCAGCTTTAACAGGTCGAAGTAGCTTTTGCCCCGGGTATGGGACGCGCGCTCGAACGTGTCGTCGCGAACCTCGGCGATTGCAGCCAGGGCCGCGCGTCGCCGCCCGAGCCGCGGCGCCGCCAACGCTATTTCTTCCAACTTCTTAGCCGGCGTCTGCGGCAGCGCTCCCGTACCGAGTGACTGCGCGATCCACCCGAACGCGGCCTCGCGACCTTCAAGCGGGTTGTGGGCTTTCACCCAGCCCCAACCGTTCCAGCGCGTATCCTTGCGATCAACCGGCATTCGCTCTCCAATCAATAGGGACGAAAACTAAGCCCGGAACTTGAGCGCCTTGGGCAATACCTCGAACATCGCGGGCAGGATTCCCGGCCCCTCGCCGTCCGCCTCGATGTAGACGGGCGCACCGGCCGTTGCTTCGACGGGCGTTGCGATCACCGTCTTGCCGCGGAACACGCGCACATTCGGATTGTTCACATGCGCGCCGGTCTTGAGATCTTGCAGCGACTTCAGCGCGCCGCTGATTGGCCCATCCTGCATGATGATGACGTCGAGCAAGCCGTCGTCCGGCGCCGCGTCGGGGGCAACGCGCATGCCGCCGCCAAAGAACTGCCCGTTGCACACCGCGCACGTCGAAAGCGACACGACCTCGTCGAAGACGTTGTCGACTTTGAGGCGCACGGGTTTTGCTTTGTAGCCAAACACTGACGTCAGGCTCACCCACGTGTAAACGAACCCGCCCAACACGCCCTTCAGCTTCGACCGGTTCACGCGATCGACCACGTGCCCGCTCAAGCCGAAGCTCGCGATATTCGCAAAATGCCGCGAGCCGGTCTTGCCCTCCGGCGTTACGAACGTGAAGCGCCCGACGTCGATGCGGCGCACGCGCCCCTCCGCGATCCGCTCCAGCGAGGCGTCGAATCCCGCTTCGATGTCGAACGTCTTGCGGAAGTCGCCGCCAGTGCCGAGGTTGAGCAGCGCGAACTCCGCTTCGGGATTGATCGCCTGACCGTTCTGGAAGAAGCCGTTCACCACCTCGTTGATCGTGCCGTCGCCGCCGACCGCGACGACGCGTTCGTAACCCTCGTGCAGCGCATGTGTCGTGATGCGCGTGGCGTCCATCGGCGCGTTGGTCAGCGCAACGGTGATCGGCCCGGCAACCTCAGCCAGCCGCTCGGCGATCGACTGCGCGTCGCGCCCCGTCTTGCCGCCTGCCGAGCGTGGGTTGATGACCGCCAGCGTTTTCATGCGCGCCCCAAAGCCTCGTAGCGCCAACCGATAGACGCCACTTGTCGCTTCTTCTCGTCGTCGCTCCAGCCAAGCATCTGAGCCATCAGACCCGCAACGCCGTCGACCGCGGTCGGCTCCAGCGGCCCCAGCGTGCCGAGGCCGGTGCGCCGGAACAAAACGTCGTCGAGCGTCATGGCCATCTCTGATCGTACGGCGAACGCGACTTGCGCGGCAATATCCGGCAGTCGCTGCGAGACCGTGTTGAGCAGCGATTTATCCTCATTTCCCAGCGCCAACACTTGGCCAGCGCGCGCGCCGTAGTTGCGCGCCAAGTTCTTAGCGATGGAAGGCGAGGGTGCAGACAGTGTTTCGACGAAGGGTTTGAACCGTCCCGTCGACCCCGGTAACGGCACGTCGCCCGTATCGCAAGCCTTGCCGCCGCCGAGCTTCGCCGCAATCTTGTCGACGCACTTCTCCGCGTTGTCGCGCGACGTCGTCCATTTGCCGCCGATCGCCGAAATCAAATTCGAAGGCCCACCCTCCGCGCCATGATCGACGAGTTCTGCACGCCGGCTCGCGTTGTAACTGTCCTTCGAGCCGCTATCGACCAACGGCCGCAAACCCGCATAGGCGTAGTGCACATGTTCGGGCGCAAGTTTGAGCGTCGGCAAAGCTTCGTTCACGTAGGCGAGATAGTCGACGATCTCGCCTTCGCTCACCTTCAACGCATCGGGCTTGTCGGAGAACACCGTATCCGTCGTGCCGATAATCGTGTGATCGCGCCACGGCAGTACGAAGATATGCCCGCCCTTGTGGCTGACCGCGAGCGCATGCCCGTTCGTCAGTTTGTGCGTGACGATGTGGATGCCTTTCGAGCGCATCAGTTTGTGCGATGCCTCGCCGCCCGAAATCAGCTCCAGAAGCCGGTCCGCCCACGGCCCCGCCGCGTTCACGAAGAGCCGCGCCTTCACCACAGCTTCTTCACCCGACATCGCATCGCGCACCCGCACCGAAGCAACGCCGCCGTTCGCACGCTCGAACGCAACCGCCTCCGCGTAGTTCGCGACCACGGCCCCATGCGCCGTCGCGTCGATCAAACACTCAAGCCCCAACCGCTCGGGCGAGTACATCTGACAGTCGTGATAGAGCAGGGCGCCCGCCAACCCTTCACGCGCGATCGCGGGCTCAAGCCGCTGTGCCTCCGCCGCCGAAATGGCGCGATGCGCCGCCATGTGCTGATCCGGATCGTCGAGCCGGTTGCGGTCGAACGCGAGCAGGTCGTAGACGGTCAAGCCGGCGCCGACAAACCAACTCTCGGCCGCACTCTTCACCGGCAGCATGAACTGCAGCGGATAGACCATGTGCGGCGCGATCTTCTCCCACACGCGCCGCTCCTTCAGCGACTCGCGTATGAGCCCGAACTCGAAGGTCCGAAGGTAACGTAGGCCCCCATGCACCAGCTTCGAAGATCCCGACGACGTCCCGCAAGAGAAATCGCGCTTCTCGACCAGCGCCACCGAAAACCCGCGCCGCGCCGCATCCCGCGCGATGCAAGCCCCCGTGATCCCGCCGCCAATGATGGCGATGTCGAACGTCGCGTTAAGCGCCCGGAAATTGCGTTGCATGGACCTGAGGAGAAATGGCTGCTTCCCGCACTCCTTATATAGGCGTGAGCGCCCTGTCACCCCTCGCCTTGTCGCGGGCGCTTTTGTAGGCTGACCACAATCGCCATTCACCAAACGGACCACACACCCATGCCCCAAGTCGAAGCGAACGGCCTCTCCTTCGAAGTCGAATCCTTCGGTCGCCAAACCGATCCCGCGATCCTGCTCGTCATGGGCTACTCGGCACAGCTCACCGGCTGGCCGATCCCGATGTGCGAAGGGCTCGTCTCGCACGGCTATCGCGTCGTTCGTTTCGACAATCGCGATGTCGGATTGTCGGAGAAGCTTGAGCGTCTCGGCCGCTTCAACGCGATGGAGGCGTTCGCGAAGGTGGCATCCGGCCAACCTCTCGCAAGTCCCTATCTCTTGAAAGACATGGCGGCCGACGCCGCCGGTATCTTGGGCGCGTTGAAGATCAAACACGCGCACGTCGTCGGTGCCTCGATGGGGGGCATGATCGCGCAGACGATGGCGTTGAATCACGCAGACAAACTCTTGAGCATGACCTCGATCATGTCGTCGACCGGGCGCCCCGGACTTCCGGCGGGCACGCCTGAAGCGATGGCGGTATTGACGACGCCGCCCGCAAACCTCGAACGCGACACGCGCATCGCGCACGCGATGAAGGTCTGGCGCACGATCGGAAGCCAACCGCCTTACGCCGCCACCGATGCCGAACTACGCGCAATGGCCGAACAAGACATCGACCGCACACCCTATTATCCGGATGGCATGGCGCGTCAGCTGGTGGCCATTCTGGCCTCCGGCCCGCGACACGATCTACTGAAAGCCGCGAAGACGCCGACGCTGGTGATCCACGGCGTCGACGATCCGCTGGTCAACGTGGCGGCGGGCAAAGACACCGCCGCCTGCATCCCCGGCGCGCGACTGAAGCTGATCGATAAGATGGGCCACGACGTTCCGCCGAAGCTCGTCCCCGTACTCGTGCGCGAGATCGCAGACTTCACCGCCGAAATCGACGCCAAGGCTGCTTGACATGCGCATCAAAGCAAACGGCACCGAGACCGAAGTCGAGATCACCGGCCCAGCCTCCGGCGTGCCGCTCGTCATCATCCAAGGCTACGCGTCGCAGATGACGTCGTGGCCGGATGAGTATCATCTGGCACTGGCCGAGGCAGGCTTGCGCGTCATCCGCTTCGACAACCGCGATACCGGCCTCGGCCACAAACACCACGGCATCATCCCCGACATGCGCGCCGTCGCTGCCGCGATGAAGGACGGCACGAAGCCGCCGGTCCCCTACACGCTGAACGACATGGCCGACGACGTCGCGGCTTTGCTCGACGCGCTCGATATCAAATCGGCGCACATCTCCGGCGCATCGATGGGGGGCATGATTGCGCAACTCGTCGCCATCCGGCATCCGCAGAAGACGCGCAGCCTCATCTCGCTGATGTCGACGACCAGCGACCCGTCGCTCCCGCGCTCCGAACCCGCGGCGCAAGAAGCGCTGATGGCGAAACCCCCGGCGGAAGACAAAGACAGCGTCGCCGATCACGCCACGAAAACGCGTCTCGTGATCGCAAGCCCCGGCTATCCGGAAGATCAAGCGCAGGTCCGCGCACGCTTCGCCAAGAACTACGACCGCAGCTACTATCCCGAAGGCGCGATCCGCCAATGGGCTGCGGTGATGGCAACGCCCCCACGCACCGAACAACTGAAGACGCTGAACGTGCCGACCCTTGTGATCCACGGTGACGCCGACATCCTGATCAAACCCGAAGCGGGTCGCCACACCGCCGAATGCATCAAAGGCGCCGAGCTCAAAATCGTTAAGGGCTGGGGTCACAACATGCCGATCGCCGCGGTACGGGACATTGCGGGCCCGATCATCGACTTCATCCGCCGTGTGGAAGCCGAACGCAGGGCGGCCTGACGGGCAGATCTTGTCAGCCCTGACACAACTTCGCGCCCGGCGACAAACTTCCGAACATTTGGGCCCTCAACGTGCGGGGGCAAAAAGGGGAAAGCCATGCCGATCGCACACATCGTCCGCGCCTTCATGTTCTTGTTTCTGCTCGGCATCGTCGCCGCTGTAGCGCATGCGGTGCCTGCGGGCGAGCCGCGCGCCAAGGCTATCGTCGAGGCACTCTCGACGGGCGACCCCGCAATCTACGAGAAGGCGGCACAAGAGAACTTCACCCCGGCAATGCTTGCGCGCCGCACGCCTGAGGCCAGGGCCGACATGGTCAAAACCGTGCATGAAGACTTCGGCGCGCTCGAAATCGACGCGATCACCGCCGACGCCGAAGGGCTTCACATCGCAACCCACGGCAAAGGCGGCAAGAAGCTGCGCCTCACGTTCGTGTTCGACGGCACGCCGGAGGCGCGCATCCAGAGCATGAGCATCGAAATGGGAGGGGGCGACGGTCCCGCCGTCAAGCTGCCGCCGCTCAATCTGACGGGCTCGACGAGCGACGCCGACCGCACCAGCGCCATCGACGCCTGGATCGCGCCGCTCGTGGCGCGAGATGCGTTTGCAGGCGTCGTGCTGGTCGCACGCGAAGGCAAGCCGGTCTTCTTGCGCGCCTACGGCCCTGCCGACCGCGACAAGAAAATCGCGGCAACCACAGACACCGCCTACAACATCGCCTCGATCGGCAAAAAGTTCACGCAAACCGCAGTCGGAAAACTGCTGCAGGACGGCAAGCTGAAACTCACGACCACGATCGGCGACGTGATCCCCGATTATCCCAACGCCGTCTCGCGCAGTGCCACCATCGATCAACTCATCAATATGAAAGGCGGCATCGCCGATTTCTTCGGCCCAGGCTTCGACAAGGTCGACAAGACGAAGCTGAACTCGAACCACGCTTATTATGACTACGTCTCGAAGCTGCCGCCGCTGTTCACCCCCGGCGCGCAGGAGCAATACTGCAACGGCTGTTACGTCGTTCTGGGCGAAATCGTCGAACGCCTCACGCACACGCGCTTCGAACATTTCGTGCAGCGCACGGTCTTCACACCCGCGGGCATGGCCCGCACCGGCTACTTCAACACCGCGAACCTGCCCGCGAATACCGCAGTCTCGTACGGCCACGTCCGCGGCCCGGCAGTCTCGTACGGGCACATCCGCGGCCCGAACACACCTTACGAAAACACACGTCCGCTGCACGGCGCGACGGGCTCTGGCGCTGGCGGTGTGTATTCGACCGCCAAGGATCTACTCGCCTTCGACGAAGCGCTGCGCGCAAGCCGCCTGGTCGATGCGAAGACGACGGCCTGGGTGCTCCGCGGCGAACCGGCCACCGGCCGCAACCATACGCCGATGGGTATCGGCGGTGGCGGTCCCGGAACGAATGCCGTGCTCGAATCGGGTGGCCGCTGGACCGTGATCGTCACCGCGAACGTCGATCCGCCGGTTCCCGAAACCATGGGCGTCGCGCTCGCGCGCGCCTTGGCACGTTGAGGCAAAGAGGGTAGGGCTCTTCGCGAGGAGAGCCGCTCTATGAAAATCTTCATCACCGGCGCGTCCGGCTTCGTCGGCGGCGCGTTCGTTAAGGCCTACGCGAAGACGCACGCAATCACCGCCATGTCGCGCTCGGAGAAAAGCGACGCCGTCATAAACGCACTTGGCGCCACGCCCGTGCGCGCGGCCTTGGGCGAAGTGCGTACCGAACAACTGAAAGGCTTCGACGCCGTCATCCACTGCGCGGCCTATGTCGAGGAATGGGGTCCGTTGGACGACTACTGGCGCGTCAACGTCGACGGCACAAAGGAACTGCTCGTCGCGGCGAAAGGCGCCGACGTCCGCCGCTTCGTCCACATCGGAACGGAAGCCGCGCTCTTCTACGGCCAGCACATGCGCAACGTGGATGAGCACGAACCGCTCGCCCTCGACTCGCCCTATCCGTATTCGCAAACGAAAGCGCATGCGGAAAAAGCCGTACGCGAAGCGAACGATCCCGGCACCGGCTTCACGACGATCGTGCTCCGCCCGCGCATGATCTGGGGTGAAGGCGATCAGACAATCCTGCCGGTCGTCAAAGCGATGGCCGCGAAGGGTCAGTTCGCCTGGATCGACGGCGGCCGCAACAAGACGTCGACGACGAACATCGCAAACCTCGTTCACGCGATGAACCTGGCGCTGGAACGTGGCAACGGCGGTGAAGCCTACTTCATCCTCGACGCCGAAAACCCGGTCGTCTTTCGCGACTTCATGACGAAGATGATGCAGGCGGCGAGGGTCCCGGTGCCGACGCGCGCCGTCCCCGGCTGGCTCGTCCGCGCGATCGCCTACGCCGGCGAAACCACGTTCCGCGGTTTGGGCCTCACAGAAAAACCGCCGCTCACCCGCTTCACCGCCAACATCATGAGCCGCGACTGCATCCTCAACGACGCAAAGGCGCACGCGGAGATGGGCTACGCGCCGCCGGTGACCATGGACCAGGGGCTGGAAAGGCTCAGACGTTCGTTCGCGCCGCAGGGCGCAAAAATCTGAAAGCGCAATTTGTGGAAAGCTTATGGAGTAACGTGCGTCGCCTCCAGGCGTTCAGCTATTCGTACCAGACGGTCGGCGATAAGAATTGCCCGTTGCGTCTGGTCATTGACCTTGTGTTTGAGATAGCCACCGACGTTAGCAATATCGCCAGAATAAGCAGCATTTGCGCCCGCCATAACAGCGGTTCTGTCCCGCAACAGTTTCCTAGCGGACGGGCTGCGGTGCGCTAAGAAGTTTCGAATGGCAATGACAAAATTCACGAACGCCGAATCTTCAGGCTCCAGTGTGAAAAGTCTAGCGTATTCGGCAGCGAGTAACTCGTTTGCCCGACTGCTCAGCACGTCAGCAGTTTGAAATGTTACATTGAATTGTTTTGGATCGACTAGTGCTCTTGCCTTTGGAACGGTAAAGGTCTTCGGCACGCTAAATTTCACCATGCCAGGGGCCATGGGGCCAAAGCGGTCACCAATCGATTGCTTCACCTTTTCCTTCCAGCTGTCACGATAGCGCTTCGGCGAAAGAGTTAGGTAGGAGATTAGGAGATCGCTCAAATAGACTTCCCAAAGAACCAATATGTTCAGGGTAAACTGTTCCGCAAGCATCGTTTCCAGCGCGGCTTGGCGTTTTTTTCCATAGATCGCTAACAGCAGCTCCTTGTGGTGTTCGGTCGCCATCACAAGCCGTGACTTGAAGTCCTTGTTGACCTTTTCCGCTGGGTTCATCTTCGTCCCGCGCTTAGGTCAAAATCTTCAGGAGCGCTTCAACACGCGCCTCTCGCTTCGCTCGCTTGTTGGGTCCCTCTACCACCGTGCTGTAGTAGCGGGCCGCAGCGCTGGAGTACTCCCCAGGTTCCTTCTCGAGTTCGGCTTCTAATTTGCGCAGCGCTTTCTCTGCCGGCTTCAGCGAGATGGTCGTTTTCTTTGAAATGTTGAGTTCTGCAACTGCTCCAAACATGGCGTAGAAATCGGCCTTCTTTTTGTACCTACTTTCCGAGAGATATTTGCTAATGGAACTCAGTGATTTGAGTGTTTGCTTGAACTTCGCAACGTAGCTTGCGCGTTTTGGGAACTGAACATCATAGTCGGCGTAGAATTTATCGAGAGTTTTCTGCCCATCTTGAACGCCGTCAATGATGAGGACGAAGAGCTCGCTGACGAACTCGATGTCCTTCATCCTCTGCGAGTCACGTCTGGTGAACAATGCGATCTCGTCCCAAAAATCATTTTCAGCCAAACCCTCGACTGCCTCCACGAACTCACCAAAGTACTGCGAATGACGAAGTTCTTG
The DNA here is from genome assembly GCA_044220975.1 of Micropepsaceae bacterium. Taxonomy (GTDB): domain Bacteria; phylum Pseudomonadota; class Alphaproteobacteria; order Micropepsales; family Micropepsaceae; genus SZUA-430. The sequence goes on from JBGAPZ010000049.1 coordinate 27,400, forward strand.
CTTGCTCAACCGTTCGACAACGTAATTTAGCCGACGAAACAACGATCGAATTTCGCTCTCACTCCATCCCCGCAGTTCCTGCACCGCTAGTGGGTAGTTCCAAATCGCATCTTGGAGTTCAGCTGGCAGTTCCGAGTATTTTTTTCCAATGTGGGGCCCGTAAATATCCGAAACGGGATACGACCTAGCGGTTGTCTTGATGAGGGCATACGCGTCGGTCATGAAATCCAAGATGGCGCGCAATCGTTGCTGACCGTCCACCACTTCGTA
>JBGAPZ010000050.1:0-26748 GCA_044220975.1 Micropepsaceae bacterium
AGGCGGTGCCGGAGACGGGCTACGGCTCGCTCGACCCCGACACGCATCTCTCGCCCGGATCGGGTGAGGCGATGCTGCGCGCGGCCGGCGCCGTCGTCGCCGCGGTGGACCGCGTGATGTCGGGCAAGGTGCAAAACGCGTTCTGCGCCGTGCGCCCGCCCGGCCACCACGCGGAGCCGACGCGCGCGATGGGCTTTTGCATGTTCAACAACGTGGCGATCGGCGCGCTGCACGCCCGCGCGCGCCACGGGCTCAAGCGCATCGCCGTCGTGGACTTCGACGTGCACCACGGCAACGGCACGCAAGCGATGTTCGAAGAAGACCCGGAGCTCTTCTTCGCCTCGTCGCACCAGATGCCGCTCTATCCCGGCACCGGGCGCCCGAACGAACGGGGCAGGGCGCACAACATCGTCAACGCCGCGTTGGACCCCGGCGCCGGCGGCACCGAATTCCGTGAAGCATGGGAAACGGAAGTGCTGCCGAAGCTCGACGCCTTCAACCCGGACTTCATCTTGATCTCCGCAGGCTTCGACGCACACCGGAGAGACCCGCTCGCAAACCTAAACCTGGTCGAAGCCGACTACACCTGGGTGACGGAAAAAGTCTGCGCCATCGCCAAAGCCAAATGCGCCGGCCGCGTCGTCTCCACGCTCGAAGGCGGCTACGACCTCAAAGCCCTCGCCGACTCCAGCGCCGCGCACGTGAAAGCGCTGATGGCGGCGTAAGACATCGAGGATCGCGGTGAGGGGAGGCGAGACGCTCTCAGGGAACGCTCGCCTTTCCGTTAGTTCAGGTCGAAGCGCACGCCCAGCGACACGGCGTGATCCGACTTCTCGATGTTCCAGTGTTCGCCGTCGCCGGGATTCGTGACTTCGGCGTCGTCGAGCAACACGTATCTATAGTCGAGGAAGAGTTGCCAGCGTGGGGCGATACGGTACGCGCCCTGCGCGATCAACTGTCCGGTCAAGACATAGTCGTCGGTATCTTCGTTGCAGTTCGCGCTTTCGAAGTTGCCCGAACAGCCGGGGTTGAAAACCACCAGCGTGCCGCCGATGCCGGCACCCGCGGACAACGTGAATTTGTCGCCGACGGGAAAGTCGTAGAACACGTTGATCATCTGCGAGAATTCTGAGATGTCCGCGCCCGGGATGGTCGAGGGCGTGCCGCTTTGGAGAAATCCATCGGCGTCGTTCACGCGATACGCCACTTCGAACTCGGCGCGCCAGTTGTCCGCAAAGTCGTAGCCGAGTGCGCCGGCGACGACGTAACCGGTCTCCCAGCTGAACTCGTTCGTCGTGCTCGGCGCGCCGCCGGCCGAAAATTCGTCGATGTCGTTGTTGGGCACCCAGTTGGCGCCTGCAGCGAGGCTAAGATACCAGCCCGACGGCGTGGTCGTCGCGGCGTCGGCCGGAACGAGCGAACACAGCGCTGCGGCCGTGCCCAGCAAAACACGTCTTAGAGTCACGAACATTCCCTCCCGCGCGAAGCAGCGCAGGATGACTCTGCCAAGCTTATGCTTAAGCAGGCGTTAAAGGTTCGACGGCGCGCAAATTCTCTCCGGCCCCAATTCGTCTTCCCCGCCTTTCGAAAAATGTGAGCTAGCGCAGCTTCGCCGTGATCTCCGGCGCGCACGCTTTCATGTCGTTCGTCCAACCGGTTGCCGCAAGGTCGCCGGCGGTGGAGCCGCCCGCGTTCGTCGCGCCGCGCGTCACGTTGTGCGCGACAAGCGCGTCGATCATCGCCCCGTTGCAGAAGTAGGCCGCCATCATCAACGGCGTCGACATGTTGCCGCCCTCGGGCGCCGCGATGTCGGGATTGGCGCCCTTGTTCAGAAGCGCCACCACGACGTCGCCGTCGTTGGCGCTGGCGGCGGCGTAGAGCGCGGTCTCGCCCGGCCGAAACCACATCTCTTTCACGCGCGGTGTTGCGTTGGCGTCGACGCCGCTCTCGACCAAAAGGTTGACCGCGTCGACCTGCTTGGTGCGCGCCATCATGACGAGCGCGTTGCCCCCGTCCGCGCCGCGCGCAAGCAACAGACGCACGATGTCGGGGTGCTTCTTTTCCGCCGCAAACGAAAGCGCGGAATAACCGTCGGCGTCGAGCGCGTTCACGCTCGCGCCATGATCGAGCAGAAAGGTCGCGACCAACGCAAAGCCCGTCGCCGACGCGTTGTGCAGCGGCGTCCATGCTTTCTTATTCGCATGCATGTTCACATCGGCGCCCTTGGCGACGAGAATCTTGACGAGCTCAAGCGATCCGCCATAGGCCGCCCAATTCAGCAGCGTCAGCTTGTTCTTGTCGGCCGCGTTCACATCGCCCCCGCCGGCCAGAAACTTCTGCACGGTCGCAGTCTCACCCTTCTCCGCCGCAACGAAAAGCGCATCGCCCTTCGGAGTCGCCGCCGAAGCCGCCAAGGCCTGCGGCACACAAGCGAGAAACCCAAAGGCCAAGAGCGCAGCAAACAATTTCATACCGGCACCTTCGAAGAAGAACGACGCAGCATTATCCCCGCATGCAAGCGCTTCCAAACAAAAATTTCCGTCAGGGCGGGGCTTGACCCGGCCACCCATTGTGGGTGACTTAGTGTGTGACCCTGGGTGGCCGGGTCGCGGTTCGCTTGCCCGGCCATGACGGAGGTATTTAGGCCCGCTGCCCACCCTCAACCACGCCGACTGCGCCGCGAGCGCGCGCTGATAATCGGTTCCAAGACGCGTCCTCCCGGAATCGCAACGCTGTGTGCGGGCAATTTCGGGGGCAAGAGTGCGGGCCACTGACTCTGCGAAGCAACGCTGGCCGCGAATTGCTGCGCGCTCACGCGTTTCCCGATTGCCCTCAACCGCCACCCGCCCGGACTGTGCACACACGCCGCTGAGTCGGCGAGGGAAGCACGCCGCCATGAAACGCCGCTCGGTACTTGCCTGCGCAACCGCGCTCGTGTCGCTGACGTCCATCGCGCACGCGACGCCCGCTTGGTACGTGGGGCTAGAGGCGGGCGCCAATTGGCTGAGCACGATCCACCAAGCGCAAGTTCCGCCTGCCGCGCCGCCGATAAATCAGTTCATAGACTTCGACACCGGCTACGCCGTCTTCGGCACGGTCGGGCGGCGCCTCGACGCCAACTGGCGCATCGAGGCCGAGATCGGCTACCGCGAAAACAAGCTCGACCGGTTCACCGGCACGTTGGGCTCGAACTTCCAGCCCGACGGCATCAACGCCGAATTCACGCTGATGGCGAACGTCGTCTACGACATCGCGATGGGCGACGGCGTATCGCTGTCGCTGGGGGCGGGCATCGGCGCGGACCACGATCGCACGACATCGAAGACCCAAGGCTTCGATGACGCGCAGTGGGCGTTCGCCTATCAAGCGATCGTCGGTGTGAACTACGCCATTGGGCCTAAGACGGAGCTCTTCGTGAACGTCCGCTATCTGGGCGTCGACGATCTCACCTATCACGACGCATCGCTACCCGCGGCCGGTGCGCTCGCGCAAGACGGCATCGAAAAGCAGACGCTAACGCTAGGCGTGCGCTTCGCATTCGACCCCGGCGGCTGACCCGCGCGTAGCGAAGGTCCAGCGCCGCGTCGAAACGCGCGAAGCTCTACGTCGATCCGCCGGCGCCACCCTCAAACACCGCGCGCTGCGCCGCGAACGCGCGCTGATACGCGCCCCGCGCCTCCGCGCGCGCGACGTAAGCCGCGAGGTTCGCAAACGCACCCAGCAAATCCCCCGCACGCCTAATCGCGTGCACCATCATAAGGTCGCCGGCACTGAACGCGCCCTCGAGCCAATCGCCGCCCCCAAGCCGCGCGGAAAGTTGGCCAAGCCGCACACGAGCGCGCTCGTCCAGCATCGCCTGACGCTCGCCATACCAAGGCTTGGTCCCCTCCACGATGGTGGCGAGAGAGCGCTCGACGATCGGCGGCTCGACAGTGGCGACGGAAGCGAACATCCACTGGATCGCACGCGCGCGCGCGCCGGCGTCGGCCGGCAACAGCCCGCGATGCGCCTCGGCGATATGAAGAACGATCGCCCCCGTCTCGAACAGCGAAAGCGCCCCCGCCTCGAACGTCGGAATCTGCCCGAACGGATGGAGCGCCAAATGCGCCGGCGCCTTCATCTCAGCAAACGAAAGCAACCGCACATCATAAGAAACCCCCACCTCCTCCAAAGCCCACCGCACCCGCATATCGCGAGCAAGGCCGCGGCCACGATCGGGAGAGGCGGCGAAGGCGGTGATGGTGGGGCGCATGTGGGAAAGTTCCTTCACTTGTCAGTTTCAAGTGCCACCTGACCCTACGTGGTCTCAATTTTGCCTAACTCCTACGCGAGCAGTACAACGAGGTTAGGGGCACAAGAATGGACTATTACGCTTTAATACTCGGCGCTGTGATACAGGCAGTGGTTTCTGGCTTGTTGCAACCGCTTGTTTCCTCGTGGCTCGAACGCAGACGCGCGGCCAAGAGAGAACGTCTTGACCGCGCAGGCCGCATATCGAACGAGAACTTCGCACTCGATCCATTCTTTCCATACGTGATCTCTAGCTTGATTGCATTGACCGTTATGGGTTTGCTTGCAATGTTTATGTACTGCCCCTTGACCGGAGCGTGTACTGGATCGATCCGGTAGGGCCAAGCGAGTGCCCCCCACCTGCTGCAAAGCCCACCGCACCCGCATATCGCGAGCAAGGCCACGGCCACGGTCAGGAGAGGCAGCGAAGGCGGTGATGGTGGGGTGCATGGGGTGAACCTCTTGAGTGCGTGCCGGTGCAGCGGCATACATAACGAACAATTTCCCCAGACGGCTGACAGGAGATTTGCAACCGAGGCCGACAATGCTGCTCCCGAAGGCCAAATGCACCGGCCGCATCGTCTCGATGCACGAAATCAGCGAGCCTGACGCGAAATGAAGACTTATTACATTCGCATTGACCCAACTCCGCACGCGACCCGAACGGCGCTCGGTGTATGGACTGTCACCGACAGAACAGCAGAGCGCCTAGGCGTCACGAGGGACGCGCCTGGATCGTACTTCGAAACAGTCGTGGGCGAATCCATTTGGGAGGTGATCGAGCGAGAAGGTCCTGAATGGACAAGGGACTGGTTTCACCCGCTGGTCCTTTCGCCGGGTCAATACTACCCGCGCATCGCTAGGCCCAACGATCAACATCCGACCCAGAGCCCTGGGTTTTGTCTATCAACCGGAGATGATCGCAATCGAATTGCTGTTGCGCGTGGCCAGATGAATGCGCTGACTGAGATGTTGGCCAACATCTGTCAGACCATTCATCCGAGCGAAGAGAACTTCCAAGCATATGGCCATCAAATCCGGAACTTGTTGATACTAGCTTGCACAGAAGTGGAGGCTCACTGGCGCGCCGTATTGACGGCAAATAACTTTTTGAAAGGCACTTCAACCAAGGAATATGTGCTGCTCTGCCCAGCTATGAAGCTCAACGAATACGCAGTTTCCGTCTCGCCGTTTCCCTGGCTTGACCCATTCGCGCCCTTCCAGGATTGGGGAACCACTGGAAAACCGACCAAAGAGCTCGCCTGGTACGACGCCTACAACGCAGTCAAGCACGATCGCGACACGGAGTTTTCTCGTTCAACTCTCCAAAACGCGTTCGATGCTGTTTGCGCATGCTACATCATAATTGCCGCTCAGTACGGGTTTGAGGTCCTGCAAGGGTCGGAGTTTCGATCCTTCTTCAAGCTGCTTCGCTCACCTAGCTGGCACCCAGGGGAAGTCTACACACATCCGTATGGTTCGGTACCCGAGGTGTGGCAGTCTGTGCCGTACCCGTTCCAACTCCCCTAGGAAGATAGCGAGACGATGGGGACAGGTACACGGACATTCAGGGGACACGTAGGAAACTCATCGTTTGCGTTTGAGATTGTCACATGTCCCCGAAACTCCATTCGATGATCACACAACCGTAGGATTGGGAAATGCGAGAATTAGTAACGCAAATTCCAGACGTCGCTGCGTTCATCGCATTGCCGCCCGAGGAACTTGCCGCCAAGATGATATTCATCATGCGCCGACGCCGCGCGCAGGGGCCGGGTTATCACCCTGACAACATTGTCAACGAACTAATCGATCGCGATGGCTATCGAAGCCACCATGACGAGGTCCAGTTGGCGTTTGCTGAAGCGTGGGGCTGGCTTGAGGCGCAAGCTCTACTCGTTAGAGCAGCTGGTATGAATGGCACGCATGGTTGGCGCCGCTTGAGCCGCCGTGCACTTCAGTACGAGAACGAAAAAGATCTTTCCGGTTTTGCGGTTGCTACGCTTCTACCAAAGAAAATTCTGCATCAGTCGATTGCGGAGCGAGTGTGGCTCTCGTTCGTTCGCGGCGAGTACGATTCTGCGGTTCTATATGCAATGAAGCAGGTTGAAATTGCGGTACGCATGGCGGGCGGCTTCAAGGCTGAAGACTATGGCGCGCCCATGATGCATAGGGCGTTCGCAACCCCTGGCGGTCCGCTTACCGATGCAAATGCCGTCACGTCTGAGCAAGAAGCTCGCCGCAACCTGTTTGCGGGCGCAATCGGTGCGTACAAGAATCCGCAGTCGCATCGCGATGTGAACCTCGACGACCCTCAAGAGGCGATAGAGATCATTCTGCTAGCAAGCCATTTGCTTCGGATCGTCGATGCCCGCAGAAACGCTACGGGCCGGGCCGCCGCGACTTGACTACATAGCAAAGAGGTGCCGCTTCGTCGCTCACACCACAGCAATAGTCAACTCGCGCAAAAGGAGAAGCCTGGCATGTCACGGAATTGGCCGATCATTGCAGTTGCACTACTGATCATTGCGATGATCGCGGCGCCGTCCTGTGCAGGCGGATGTCGTATCAGCGATGCGCACGCATGGTTCTTCGGCGACGCCGAAAAGACGATGAATGTCTTCACGTTCATTCTAGTTGCGCTTGCGGTATTCCAGATAGCTGAAGCGCGAAGGGTGGCGCGAGAACAGGCGGCCGACAGCGTTGACGCCTTGGCGCGGGCCTTACATGTCGAGCTTTCTGAATTCGTTGCTCGTTGTTGCTTCGACTTCGAGTTCCCCTGGGGTCAATACTTAAAAGAAAAGCACGCTGCCGGGGAGATGGATCACTTTCGTCTGAACAAATTCGTGCCAGCGTCGCCAATGATTTATGAGGCTACGGCAAGCCAAATAGCGCGTTTGAATGGCACGGCCCCTCAGTGTCTAATCCAGTTCTACTACCGAGTGGCCGCGTGGCGTCGCGATGCCGCTAACATGGCCGACCGCCTTCGTGTGAGAGATGCTGAGCGCCAGTCAGCATTGCCACACCGACCTCCGATCCTGCCTATAGAAGATGCACGTGTGCTTGCAAGTCGCCTTAAAGAAACGCTCGAACCAGGTTTCAAGGCGCTGGTAGCCCTTGGCGAACTTGTCGATAAACCAGAAGATACAGAGAATGCTGCCATAGAGGCGCACGACAGAATCTCGCGCCGTGGATTGATCGTCAGCGAAATATCACTACGAAAACGCATCGCAATGCTTTTGGCTGAGAACTGAGCAAGACAGCCCCTATCGACGCTCACCACACCCTTCGCCCACGCCACAACGCGAAGCACGCCTGCAGCGCCTCCGCCTCTGCGTGAGCGCGTGGCAACCGCGCGTCGTGCTCCAAGATCGCCGGGGGCTTGCGGAAGTGGGCAACCCAATCTTCCGCGCAGGGGGGCCAAGAACCATCCAGTTACGCTTTAGTAACCTTATGAAGATAGTTTGGGAGGGAGTAACCTGCGCTTACCAATTAGCGAATTTTTAATCACCGCAGTCTAGCATTCGCGCCGCGAGGTGGCAGCAAGCCCTTAACGGGCGTGCCGCCTAATAGTTGAGAGGGGTCTAGTAAAACTCTCAATCCGGGCTGCACGAGGGTCGAGTCCTGGTGCAGTTCGCAGCCACGTAGGTGGTAACGGTGGGGTGGCGTACTAGAGCGCCGCCCTGCGCACTTCGAGAGTGTTGTCTTATGATAATATGACCGGACCGTCCACCTGAACCGCGGCGTAGGCCTCGGTTCGGCTGGCGGTTTCGCTGGGCCTCCACTCCCGGCACGACAAGAGTAACCGTTGGTAGGTTAACAACCGATTAAGTTTCGATCGTACGAATTAGTGATGGGGCACGAGCCGGCTGACCGCGCAACACCGCGAGCCGCACATCATGCACACGTTCTTCGAGCGAGTCCCACCTACGCCACCCGTCTTCCACACCAAAGCTGAAAGCACATCTGCAGCGCCTCTTCCTCCGCGTCCCGCCGCTTCAGCCCCGCTTCATGCTCCAGCACCGCCGCGCGCTCGTTGAAATGATGCAGCCAATCCGTCGCGCTCCAGAGTTCCGGTGTGCGCAGTTCGCGCAGCACGGTGGCGCGGTGCGCGCGTAAGAGCGCGAGCAGGCGCTCCGGCACGGGCACGGGGCCTTCGATGCTGATCTTGAGCTCGTCGTTGTCGATGCCGGCGCCGGTCACGTCGCGCCCGTCGAGGCCCACGAGCTTCACGCTGAAGCCCATGCCCTGGAGCACGTCGATCAAGGACGACGCCCTCATACCTCCACCGACCAGTGCGGCAGCGTGCCGTTCGGCTTCGCGTGGGCCCCCGACGGCGAAAGCGACGGCGAAAATGCCGGCGAAGGCGGCGGCGGCGCGGGCGCGCCCGGCGGCGGCGGCGCGGCCTCCGGAAACGGCGGCTCATCAGGGGGGAGGAGAGGGGAGTGACAGTCCCCCTCCGTTTCGCACGCAACGGTGCAACGGTCCGGCGTTGCACTGTTGCGCGCAGTTTCGGGGGAATGTGTGACCTCTCCCCTCTCCCCCCTCTCGTGCGCCTCGACAGCCGCATTGCCGATCGCCCGCGTCAGAGCCGCAACCGAGGGCAGGGCAGGCGCGTCCGCCGGCAAGGGCTCACCAAGACGATACTGCGCCTCGCGCCCGCGCACCGTCTGCTCGTTGATCAGATAGCCGGCCATCTTCGCCGAAAGACAGCGCCGCATCGCCGTGCTCTTGTCGATGCTAAGAAGCCGTGCCAAAGCGGGAAGCGACACAGTGTCCCCGCTTTCCCCCGAAAGCGTGCGCACCGCCTCCACCGTCTCGCGCATGATCGGTGGGACCGTGGCCGCAATCCCTTCCGACATCACGTCGATGATGAGCGCGCGCACCGCGCCGTAATCGTCGAGCGTGGCGACGATGCGCCCCTCTGCGTCGCGCGCACGCGTCGCCCGGTGCAACAACGCGTGCGCCTCCACGAGTGAGAGCAGCTGCCCGAAATCGCGCCGCATCCGCACCGCCCGGTCCGAGACGAGCGAGGCCAGCACCCGCGCGTAAGGCACCACGACCGCGCGCTCCCCATACGAAAGCCACGTCTGCAGCGCCGGCCACGCGGCGTCGACATCCGCCGCCGCCTCCCGGCTCGCCACCGCGTCCAGCACCGCGCGCGTCTGCTCGCGCGTATCGTTCGCGGAAAGCGAAATCAGCCGCGTCTCGTTTTCCGGGTGCAGCTTCACGCGCGTGGTGGTGATGATGAGGCCCGTCGGCCCTTCCTTCACGATGTGGCGGCCGACGATCTGGTTCTCCGTCTTCTCGGCCATACGATGCTCGAGCTTGCCTTCGGAGAGCAGAGACCGGATCAGATATTCCTGAAACTCGCCGCTGGCACCCTCGGCCTCCGCGATGACCAGATGCTTATGCTTCAGATCGTCCTCCATGAAGATGAGCGCCTTCTCGCTCATGGAGGTGATGGACACGCGCGCGTCGTCCGGAAAATGCGCAAGCACGCGCTCGACCGCGTAAGACTTGCCGCCCGACGACGGCCCCTTGTACGCCACCGACACCGGCTTCTTGAGCAAGCGGGAGGTCAGCGCCAGATAAAGCACGCAGGCATTGCGATCCTCACCCACAAGCCCCGCGGCGGAAAGATTGCCGGCGAAGAGCGCAATGATGTCGGGCGCGTTCGGCAAAGCGCCGGCCGCCTCGAACGCACGCGCTTCACGGGCTGAGGTCTCGGCGTCTTCGACCGCGGCCCACGGCGCCGCGCGCTGGCACATCGCTTGAAACGCCGCGCCAAAGCCCGCCGGATCGCGCAAGTAGAGCGCGCTCGGATCCTTCACCTCACCGTCGAACGTCACCAGAAACGCACGCGAAGCGATCGCAGACTTCGAAAGCCACGCTGTCACCGCATCGCCGCCGCGATCGCCTTCGTGCACGACGAAGATCCGCTCGATGCCGTCGAACAGCTTCGCATCGCGCGCCTCGTTCCAGAGCGCCGCGCCGGGCAGGCCGAACGCCGGGATCTGCCACTGGCGCAGCGTATGACAATCGCTCTCGCCCTCCACGATCACCGCAAACCCCTTCGCGCGGGCAAGCGGCAGCTGATCGAGCCCATAGAGACAAGGCTTCGTCCCCGTCCGCCAGCGAAAGCGCGCCGCACCATCGAGCGACAGCCGCTGGCGCGCCGCCACCTCGCTCCCCGTCTCGTCCAGATACGGTATGCGCACATAAGGCGCGCCGTGCTTGTCGGTGTGCTCCGTCAAACCCCACTGCGTCAGCAGCTTGACGTCCAACTTCTTCGCCTCTGCATAGGCGGCAAGGGTGAGGCTCATTGCTTACCTCCTGAAGTTTTGCTGGAGCGCCCCGTGCCCTGCGAAGCCTTGGCGTAGCAGGGTCCAATCCAGCTACGCGCAAAGCCGATCGCATCGCTTAAAGACGTGCGCCGCGCCCACGCGATGAGGTCGAGCGCATCGCCGCCGCGCCCCTCCTCGAACGAATACCAACGCCCCGCACGTGTGCCCCCGACATTGACGACGAGCGAACCTTTGGCGCCGAAGCGCCAAACGGTGCGCCCGCGCACTTGGGGCTCACCGATCAAATCCTGCGCCAAATCCGCAATGCGTGGCCGCAACCGCACCGCCACGTCGTGCGCCACCGAATGTGTCTTGTGCATGGGGGCTAGACTCCGCTTGGCGTTGCCGCCGGCAGCGCGCTCAAAAACGCCTGCAGGTCCGCGCGCAGCACCACGGTGCGCCGCCCGCATTTGCGCGCGGAGAGCCGCCCCTCGCGCACGGCGACGGCAACGGCCGAGCGGCCGATGCCGCTGACCAGCCCCGCCTGCTCGATCGTGAACGCCAAATTGTCTTTGAGAGAGGCTGGAGGAACGAAAGTCACGTCGAACGCTGGCGCGTCGTGCATGAAAAGCTCCGGGATTTGTGAGAGGGGGACCGTCAGGCGGTCGTTACGTGAACCGCACGCACCTTCGATCACTTAAGAGAATATAAGTGAAACTGAGATGTTTGTCAAGATGCAACTGCATCCGTAGCCGTCAGAACGGCGGAAAAAAGGGGGAGGGGAGTGACCCCCCACACCCCCTCCGTTTCACGCACCTCACCGCCTCACCGCCCGCTCCCCATCGCCCGCCATATACGGCCGCACGTAAAAGCACCGCGAGCCGCACATCACGCACACGATCTTCGGCGCGAACGCGTCGATCGTTTTCGTCATGAGCGGCTGCAGCCTTCGCTCGCGCCGCATCCACGGCCACGGCCACACGGCGGTGTGTTCGCAATCGCTGCATTGAAACGTGATCGAGATGCCGATGGTCGCCATCTGCCCGAGCGTGCGGCCCTTCAGCTCGTCCGCAATCCCCCACGTGTTCGATTTCCGGCGCACAGCCATGCGCGAAGTCTTGCATAAGTTCACGGTTTGTTCTAGATCGATTTTCATGCCCGAACCCAACCGTCCGCCCTGGCAAGTGCATAAGGACATCGCCCCGCTCTACGGCTGGCAGTTCATCGAAAGCGGCCTGACCTTGGTGGTCGAATGCGACAGCTGCGGCCGCTTGACCGAATGGCCGCACCGCCTGGTGAAGCGCAACTTCGCAAAACTGCTGCGCAAACGCATGCCCGACATCGCCTCGCGCCTACGCTGCGCCATATGCCGAAGCAACTGGGTGAAGGTCTCGGGCAAGCGCGAGCCGCCGCGGTGAGGTCGTTGTATGCTCGCGGCCCGCACGAATCTTGGGATAGGAGAGAGTTCACATGAACCAGATCGCACTCGGCGTTATGCTCGGGCTCCTGGCCGGCGTCACCGTGGTGTTGCTGATGCTGCCGATGTCGTTTCCCGATAAGCGCGCCGCGCTCACGGCCGCGTTCGTCAGCCGCTTTTCGATTGGCTTTCTCACCGCCAACACCGCCTTGCCGTTCCACCCGATCGCCGTCGGCGCCGGCATCGGCCTCTTGCTCAGCATCCCCGATGCACTCATCACCAAAGCCTATGTTCCGATTTTGGTGATCGGAACGGTCATCGGCGCCCTATGCGGGACGGCAGTGCTGTACTGGGTCTGACCGGGCGGCGCGAACCGTCGAACGTATAGCTCTGATTTTCCCGCGAGGCGCGAGTCCAGGCCTTATTCACGCCGGTCGACGCCGCAGCTCTACGACAAAGGGCAGGCGAACGCCGCATGCGCTGTTGACGGCGAAGGCATCCATTACATATCTCAAGAGACTGAACACGAAGACTGTGGGGAATCTGTGCTCGATCTGCTGGTGTTTGCGGCTGGATGCGTGTGCGCCGCGCTCGGCGGCGAACTCTTCGTTCACGGCCTCGTCGGTATCGCCAATCTGGGGCGCTTGCCCAAGGGTGTGGTGGCCGCAACGGTCGGCGCGTTCGCGACGTCGAGCCCGGAACTCATCGTCGGCATCACATCGGCCCTGGGCGGCGTGCCCGAGATTTCCTTCGGCGACGTCACGGGCAGCAGCATCGTGAACGTCGCGCTCATCCTGGCGATACCGGCGATCATGTTCGGCCTCAAGGTCACGCGCGAGTCCACGGTTCGCGATTTGCCTTTTGCGCTCGCGGTCTTTCCGATCCTGGGGTTGGCTGCCGTCGACGGAACGATCTCGCGCCAGGATGCTGGCCTGTTGCTGCTCGTCTTCTTCGTTTGGCTGGGCTTGGTCGTGTTGTGGGCGCTCAGAAACCGCATCGATGAAACGGGAGAGGGCGCCGCAAGCCGCTTCTTTATATTCGCAACCGGCCTTGCCGGCCTGCTGATGCTGTTTCTGGCGGGCCAACTCATCGTCTCCGGCGCGACCGGCTTGGCCGCAGCCGCGGGACTGCCCGCCTTCTTCATCGGCGCGACGGTCGTGGCGTTGGGTACGTCCGTGCCGGAACTTGCGACCGTCGTCGTCGCCTCGCTACGCGGCCATCAAGACGTCGGCGTTCAGACGATCCTGGGCAGCAACATCTTCAATTCGCTGTTCATCGTTCCCGTCGCAGCCCTCATTCACCCGATCGGCGTCGGCGGCGACGCGTTGTGGACCACGCTCGCCGTCGGCTTCGTGGCGACCGTGTTGACCATTCCCATCATCGGCATCCAACTCGGCCGCTGGCGCGGCTGGACGCTGCTTGCGATCTACGCGCTCTACATCGCCGTGAGCACGTTCGCCGTGGTGAAACTCGCGCCGCATTGAACCCGCGTCGTTGAAAAATTCAGCGCGGCGCGCGCGTCTATTGTGGCGAATCTCTACCGCGCGCGCGACAGCACTTCGACCAACTCTTCGATCTTGTCGCGCTGGGCCTTTTTGTCGCCGCTGGCGACCGCATGCTCCACGCAGTGCGTGACGTGGTCTCTCAGAATTTCGCCTTCGACCTTTTTCAGCGCGGCCGTGATCGCTTGCACTTGGGTGATGACGTCGATGCAGTACCGGTCGTCCTCCACCATCTTGAGCACGCCGCGGACCTGCCCCTCGATGCGCTTGAGGCGGGTCTGACAAATTTTCTTCGTGTCCTGTTTCATGGCTTGATTTATACCCCATGGGGGTATATCTGCGCAAGGAGAAAATCGGATCGGAACTGCCCCCATGTCCCAAACCGGCGCTCACCAAAACCACGCCCACCCGCACGACACGCACGACCACGCCCACACCGTGCGCGACCCCGTTTGCGGCATGAACGTCGATCCCGCGAAGACGCCCCACCACGCCGACTATCAAGGCGCCACCTATCACTTCTGCGGCGCGCGTTGCCGCGAGAAATTTCTGGCCGACCCGGCAAAGTATCTCACCGCCACGGACAAGCCCGCGCCCGCGCCGAAAGCCGGCGTCATCTACACCTGCCCGATGCATCCGCAGATCCGTCAGGAAGGGCCGGGCTCTTGCCCCATCTGCGGCATGGCGCTCGAACCCGAGAACGCGGCCCATATGGAAGAGGGGCCAAGCGCCGAACTCATCGACATGACACGCCGCTTCTGGATCGGCCTTGCGCTCAGCGTGCCTGTGTTCGTTCTCGAAATGGGCGGCCATCTGACCGGCCTTTCGATGTGGCTCGGCCAGCAGAATTCGAACTGGCTGCAGTTCGTGCTGGCGACGCCCGTCGTGCTTTGGTCGGGTTGGCCGTTCTTCGTCCGCGCCTGGCAATCGATCGTCAATCGCAGCCTGAACATGTTCACGCTCATCGCCATGGGCACGGGAATCGCCTGGGTCTACAGCGTCGTCGCAACTGTCGCGCCGCAGATATTTCCGCCCGCATTCGTGATCATGGATGGCGCGGTGGCCGTGTACTTCGAAGCGGCCGCCGTCATCACGGTGCTCGTGCTGCTGGGCCAAGTCCTCGAACTGCGCGCCCGCGAAAACACCGGCGGCGCGATCCGGGCGCTGCTCAATCTTGCACCCAAGACGGCGCGGCGCGTTCGCGCCGACGGCGCGGACGAAGACATCGCGCTCGAACACGTTGCGCAGGGCGACCGGCTCCGCGTGCGTCCGGGCGAAAGTATCCCCGTCGACGGCGCGGTCGTGGAAGGGCGCAGCAACGTCGACGAGTCGATGGTCACGGGTGAGCCCGTGCCGGTGGCGAAGGCCGCGGGCGACAACGTCACCGGCGGTACGATCAATCAAACCGGCAGCTTCGTCATGGAGGCGCGCCGTGTCGGCAGCGAAACGCTGCTGGCGCAAATCGTGGACATGGTCGCAAAGGCGCAGCGTAGCCGCGCGCCCATCCAACGCCTCGCCGACCAGGTCTCGGGATGGTTTGTACCTGCGGTGATCGCGATCGCGGCAATGGCGTTCGTTGCGTGGTCGATCTGGGGACCCGAACCGCGCTTCAGCTTCGGCCTGATCGCCGCCGTCGCCGTTTTGATCATCGCCTGTCCGTGCGCACTCGGGCTTGCGACGCCGATGTCGATCATGGTCGGCGTCGGTCGCGGCGCCCAGGCGGGCGTCTTGATCAAGGATGCGGAGGCGTTGGAACGGCTCGAGAAGATCGACACCCTCGTCGTCGACAAGACCGGCACGCTGACGGAGGGCCGCCCCAAGGTCGTCGCCGTGGAGCCGTTCAGTCCGGTCGAAAAGGACGATGTGCTGCGGTTCGCCGCCGCGCTGGAGCGGTCGAGCGAACATCCGCTCGCAGCCGCGATCGTGCGCGCGGCACAGGACGGCAAACTCACCGTCCCCGCGGTCGAAGCGTTCGAAGCGGTGACCGGCAAAGGCGTCACCGGCAACGTGGAGGCAAGAAAAGTCGCACTCGGAAACGCCAAACTGTTGGCGGACCTGAAGCTCGATACCACCGCGTTGGACGCCACCGCCGATCGCCTTCGCAAAGAAGGCGCAACCGCGATCTATGTCGCGATCGACGGTGCGCCCGCCGGCGTGATCGCCGTGGCGGACCCCATCAAAGCCACATCGGCGAATGCGATCGCTCAGCTGAAGGCCGAGGGCGTGCGTGTCGTCATGTTGACCGGCGACAATCGGACGACCGCAGATGCGGTCGCGCGCCGGCTCGGCATCGAAGAGGTCATCGCGGACGTGCTGCCCGATCAGAAGATCGCGGTGGTCGAGCGCCTGCGCGCGGAAGGCCGCCACGTTGCGATGGCGGGCGACGGCGTCAACGATGCGCCGGCGCTTGCTGCGGCCGAAGTCGGCATCGCCATGGGCACCGGAACCGACGTCGCGATCGAAAGTGCGGGCGTAACGCTTGTGAAAGGCGATCTCTCGGGAATCGTGCGCGCGCGGCGTCTCTCGCATCAGGTCATGCGCAACATCCGGCAGAACCTGTTCTTCGCCTTCGTCTACAACGCGGCCGGCGTGCCGATTGCGGCGGGCGTGCTCTATCCGGTGCTGGGCCTTCTGCTCAGCCCGATCATCGCCGCCGCCGCCATGGCGTTAAGCTCCGTCAGCGTGATCGCCAACGCCCTCCGCCTTCGCGCCGCGCAACTTTGACAAGCGCGGCGCCCGTGCCGCAAGGAGGTGACGCGTGACGTCCGGCAAAACCACGCTGATCGCTTTTGGCGTTGCGCTCGTGATCTTCGTCCTTACGCATTTTGCACCGATCCCGGGCAGCCTGCGGGATCTCATGTCGGTCAACGGCGGGCACGCGATTCTCGATCAGCAGCCGGAATTCTCGACCGAAGGCGTCTACGAACGGCTGACGGCGTTCGGATCGGACGGGCGGGCGTTGTACCAGCGTTTTTTGCTGACGACGGACATCGTGTTTCCGCTCGGCCTGCTTGTCTTCCTGTTCTTGTTCGCAAGGTTCGGTGCCGAGCGGTTTGACGGCTGGCGCGCGTTACCGAGACTTCTCCCGCTTGTCCCCGTGCTATGGTTCGCCTTCGACATGATGGAGAACCTGTCCATTGTCGCCCTGCTGAGGGACTACCCGGCGCAGAACGACGTCATCGCGTCGAACCTCGGTCTGGTCACGCTTGCGAAGCGATACGCGCTCGGTCTTTCCCTTCTCGCCCCGGCGGCGTTACTTCTCTACACGACCGGCAAACGGTATTTCTCACGCTAGCTACCGAACAGCCTACGCAGCATCGCGCCCTTGCGCGCGGCCGACATGCCAACCGGCATACAAGCATCGTCTGCCGCAAAGGCTAGGCGGAACTTGATACGCGGCCGGATGGCGCACACACGCAAGTTGGCGCTTGTGCTCCAGGGCGTCGGTGCTAGCGTCGCACAGGAACCGCCTCTGGAGAAACTCTTCATGTCTCGTCTTTGGTTTGCTGCGGCAGCTACCGTGCTCTTCTCTTTCAGCCTGACGTCAGCGTCCGCGGGAACGACGCCCAAGACGCCGTCGCTGTGGTCGCTATGCAAAGCTGCCGCGAAAAAGGGTGCGAGCGATAACGAAAAAGCGCAGCGCTGCTCTGCCGTGATCGATGCTGCCGCGAACGGTGATGCAAAGGCAGGAAAGCACCTAGCGTCCGCACACTTCTATCGGGGCGTTGCTTACAACCGCATGAACGAACATGACAAAGCGATTTCAGACTTTAGTGAGACCCTGAAACTTCGTCCAAAATTTTCGCGCGCGTGGTATCAGCGCGGCAACGTCTATTCCGACAAGGCTATGTTCGATCAGGCGATTGCCGACTACGATCGGGTGATTGCGTTGAAGCCGAAATACGCGCGCGCCTTTGCCAATCGCTGCCGCGCACGCGCCATGGCAAGCAAGGAGCTCGACAAAGCGTTATCTGACTGTAATCAATCGCTGGCGTTGAAGCCGAAAAACAATGCACGGGCGCACGGCGCGCGTGGGTTCGTCTATGTTCGTCGCGGTGAGTACGATAGGGCGATCGCCGACCTGAATACCGCGGTTGGCTCCCTTCCAAAATCGGCAAGTTCTCTGTATTTGCGCGGCGTCGCCAAACTAAAGACGGGCGATAAGGTTGGCGGAAATGCCGATATAGCTGCGGCGAAAGCCCTGGATCGCGGGGTAGCCGACCGCTTCACAGCCCTCGGCGTCGCCTCGTAGCGACGAAAGGCTGCAATTTCCGTTAGTCATCTTCCCAACATTCTACCACCCTGTGGTGGAATAATTGGGAGGGCGCCGGCGTTGTGTCTGGTAACGCGCAGTGCTGTGGATCCCAGGGTTAGGCGATGATGATACGAAGTGCGGAAGGGCAGGCCGCCGCCACACAAGACCGGCTGATTTCGGAGCACCGGGTTGTGCAAGCGCTGCCAAGCTCGCAGGCGCGCGCCGCCAAACTCGGCTCCACGATCCGCCGTATGCCGCCCTTCGTCATGAAAACGCTTGTGACGGGTGTGGGCGTGAGGCCCAGGGCGGGCGATCTGGTGCTCGCGCGGGTCAAACAGGTTGGGCATCAATCGCGCCTTCACCTCCCCTGCGGCCGCCGCGCGCGCCTTTTTAAGGGCAGTCAAATCGTCGTCGCCTACGGCAATCGCTACGCAGTGAATCAGTTCGAAGCGACCGTCCCCGAAACGCTGGGCGAATGTCAGTTGGTTGCGGCAGGTGGCGTCGCCGGCAAGGTTACCTCGCAGCATGAGGCGATGCGATCGGCGACCGTACTCGAACCGCTCGGTCTCGTCGGGTCCGAGAGCGGCGAGGTCTTGAACCTCAGCAAATTTGCAATGCCGTTCCGGACGCCAAACCCGAAGCGCCGGCCGCTGGTCATCGTGGTCGTCGGTTCGGAGATGGATGCCGGCAAGACAACGACCGTCACGCACATCGTGCGCGGCCTGGCGCTCGCGGGTATCCAAGTCGCCGCAGCGAAGGTCACCGGAACTGGCGCCGCAACCGATTACTGGGAATATGTCGATGCAGGCGCGCATGAAGTGCTCGACTTCGTCGATGCCGGCCACGCGTCGACAGCGGGTCTGAATCTCGCTGAACTCGAAAACGTCTTTTTGTCGATTCTCGGAAACTTGGCTGCCGCGGAGCCGGAGGCCATCGTCATCGAAATCGCAGATGGGTTGATGCAAAAGGAAACAAGCGCGCTCTTGACCAGTCGCGTGTTCCGCCAGCACGTCACCTCGATCGTGTTCGCGGCGGGCGACTCCATGGGTGCCAGCGCCGGCGTGGAATGGCTGCGTCAGCGCGGATTGCCGATCGTGGCGGTATCCGGCTTGGTCACCGCATCGGCGCTTGGCCGCCAATCGACGCGTCTGGCAACCGGTATGCCCACGCTAAGCCGACACGACTTGCTCGAAAGCGATGCGTTCATGCGGCTGGTGCCCACGTCGGCGCAAGCGGTGCGTTCCAACAGCGGTCTCACATATGCATCTCGTACGACGCTTCCTCAGCGCCAATAAGGCGGGCGTAGGGTTTCTCGCGGCGAACGGTTTTTGCCAGGCGGCGTGCAATGTCGCGCTCGCGATCATTGTTCGGGACGTCTTCGATGCAGCCGCAGCCCGCTCGGAACCGCCGCCCGACTTGTGGGCCTGGGCAACGGCGCTGCTTGGTGTCGTGTTGCTTCGCGCGTTTCTTGTCTATGACGAGACGTCGCGTGCCGAGCGCTTGGGGCAGGCTTTTGCGCACCAATTGCGTTTCACCGTGTTTGAACATTTGGGCAAGACCTACCAACCGGCGCTGCATACGCGCTCCAAGGGTGCGCTGACGCTGCGCCTCTCGAACGACGTTACGCCTTTACGGCAATGGGTAACGCTGGGGATCGCGCGCCTGCTCGTCGCCGGTACTGCCGTTGTCGGGACGCTCTTGGCGATGGCATTGATCGATTGGCGCTTGTCGATTGTAGCCGTCCTTGCGATTGCCGGCGGCGCCGCGTTTTCGGCGTTGGCAAGCAGCGGGTTCGGTCGCGCGGTCGGCACTGCAAGGCGCGATCGCGGGCGGATGGCCAATGACATGGCGGAGCGTTTGGCGGCAAGTGCGACGATTGCGGTCTTCGGTCAATCGCGGCGCGAGGCCCGTCGCATCCGGCGGCACAGCGAGACAGTTATGAACTCCATGCTGGCGCGTGCAAAATACGCGGGAACCATGCGCAGCATAGCGGAAGCGGCTGTCGGCGTCGCAACCGGTGGCGCGCTGCTGGTGGGCGCGTGGCTGGTCGAGTTCGGCAGCATGTCGGTCGGTTCGCTCGCGGCCGCCGTCGGTGTGATTGGCCTGTTGTCGACACCTGTGCGGAATTTGGAACGCGTGTTCGAATACTACCTCGCCGCGCGTGTCGCGCATGCGAAAGCAGAAGCCTTGCTCGCGCTGCCCAGGGTCGGCGTGGATGCGCTGGGTGCGAAGCCGAAGAGCACGACGATCTCCATTCGCCAGGCACGTTTTGCGCCGAACGCAGAGCGCCTGACCGCGCGCATCGGCCACGGCAAAAAGGTGGCATTGAGCGGGCCGTTCGCGGCTGCGTTGCTTACAGCAGTCGCGGGACTCTCCGAACCGGAAGCGGGCCGCGTACGAATCGGTCGCGTCACCGCAACCACGATCGAACCGCGGCGGCGCAGTCGACTCGTCACGCTGCTTAGCGCGGACGTTCCACTGTTGCGGGGATCGGTCCGGCGCAATGTCGCATACGCCCACCCGCGGGCGGGTGATGATGACGTTCTCCTGGCACTCGAGCGCGCGGGCATCGCCGGCGACGTTCAAGACTTGCCGGAGGGATTGGACTCGCGCGTCACCGAAGGCGGCACCAATCTTTCGCCCGCCTTGAGACTGCGGATCGCCCTCGCGCGCGCCCTGATGGGTGAACCGCCGATTGTCCTTATCGACCAGATGAGCCTCGGCGGCGATACCGCATTCAAGGAAGTGCTGAAATCTCTGCTGCAGAACTATTCGGGCACGATCCTTATCGCGACGGACGATCCGGAGTTGACGCGGGCAACGAATATAACCCTGTTGACCGCGTCCACCGGCGCCCTGCCGTCCGCTGAAATCATACCGTTTCGGGCGTCGTGATGTCGTCGAACCTTGCCATCGCAGACGAGCGTTTAGCGCCGATGTTCCGTGAACGTGTGGCGGGACCGCCGGATACCGACTTTCTAATCCGCCTCCCGATTTCGCAGCGCACGCCGGCGCCGATCCTCGTTTCGATGCATGGTCTTGCACGCAATCCATTGCAGAATCTCGTCTACATGGCCGACGCGGCAGAGCGCTTGGGAGCGATCCTCGTCGTGCCGTTCTTCTCGAAGGAACACCACCACGGGTTTCAATGGCTCGAGACGTGGAAGGGTGGTGCGCGTGCCGACCTGGTTTTGAACAATTCTGTCGCCAAGATAGCAGCCGCATATGGCGGCGATGCGAGCCGGCTAATCCTGTTTGGGTTTTCGGGTGGCGGGCAATTTTGTCATCGATTTGCAATGTTGCACCCGTCCCATGTCGCCTGCGTGGTTACCGTCGCAGCGGGTTGGTATACGTTCCCGGATGACGCCGCGTTTCCGCTGGGAACCGGTCCCGACCGCAGCGGCCGCATTCGGCCTGACCTGAATGGTTTCCTAAAGGTGCCGACACTGGTCGCCGTCGGATCGCGCGATACTGAACGAAACGAGTCGTTGAACCGGCGTCCGGAAATCGACGAGAGACAAGGATCGAACCGCGTAATCCGTGCGCAAACATGGGTAGCGGCTATCAACGCTGCCGCTGCCGTCAGGGGTATCTCTCCGCTTCCCGCCCGCATTCACCTTTTGAAGGGCGTAGGCCACGCGCTCAAGGAGAGCCTAACGAAACGTAAGCTTGACGATGTACTTGTTGAGTTTGCATCACAGTGCTTGGACAATGGGAATTCTTCACTCAATCGCATGCGTTGAGCGTGTCGCTAGTCGGTATACTCGCCAACGTAGCTCAGTCGGGGACGAACTAATGAAGAAGACTTTTTTGCATTCCGCGAGTGTGTTCGCAATCGCCGCGATAGCGAGCGCAGGTGCGAACGCCGACGCGATGAAGTTCACGGGCAAAGGGCTCGTGCTCGTTTCCGACGGCGATTTCGAGGCTGTGCTGGGCGGGCGCATCCATTTTGATGCGGTTTCGTTCGACGATGATGTCACCGTATTTCAGGATGAAGCTGACTGGCGCCGACTGCGTCCATCCCTGTCGCTGAAGCTCGGCAAAGACCTCGCCGCGAAAGTCGAATACGAGTTCCGTCCGGGACACGAGGGCTGGCGTAACCTCTGGGTTGCCTATGACGGCATCGAAAACATGAAGGTCACGCTGGGCAACCAATCGACGCCGTTCGGGCTCGAGAACTCGACAAGCTCGAACGACACGGTATTCATGGAGCGCTCGCTGGCTTATGCGTTCGACAACCAGTTCTTGCTCGGCGGCACCATCGATTTCTATGGAACGGGCTGGACCGCATCGGCCGGCGTCTACAAGCAAGGCATCGAGGCGGACGAGGGCGTGCGCAACAAAGGCACATCGTTTGTGGGCCGCGCGACGTTCACGCCGGTCAAAGACGATGGCATGACGCTGCACCTTGGCGCCAACATCGCCTACTTCGACGCGGACAGCACCGGCATCTCGATCTCGTCGCGCCCGGAAGTGGGCATCACGGAAGTCAGCTTGATACGAACCGGCGGGCTCGCCGATGCCGACTCCTCGCTCACCTATGGCATCGAGGCGGCGTTGGCCGCGGGCTCGATCGCACTGCAGGCCGAGTACATCTGGATCGATGTTGACAGGAGTATTGCCGTCGATCCGAATTTCAGCGGGGCCTACGTTCAGGCAAGCTGGATCGTGACTGGCGAAAGCTATGACTACAAGCGCAAAGGCGCGGTATTCGGCGGCGTGGAGCCAAAGGGCGACTGGGGCGCGATCGAACTCGGCGCGCGTTATTCGACGATCGACCTGGAAGATTCCGGCGTTACGGGCGGAGAAGAGAGCAACGTGACGCTGGGTCTCAATTGGTATCCCTGCAACAACTTCCGCCTGATGGCGAACTATGTGCTCATCGACGCCAGCCCGAACTCGGTGGGTATTTCTGAATCGCCGAACGCGCTGGAATTCCGAGCGCAGATTGCATTCTAAGCTGCGGCTGGGGTGACCGCCTCCTGGGACCACTCCGGGGCGGTCTCGCCCCGACTGCGGCGATTCAATGCGGAAGGGCGCTGAGCTTCGCGACAGCTTGAACCCTTGTCGTGACACCGAGCTTGGCCTTGCCGTTGTGGACGTGGAACCGAACAGTACGCGGGCTTATTTTTAGGATCTGCCCGATTTCGGCATCGGTCTTGCCAAGCAGTACGAAGTCCAAGCACTCCCGTTCACGCGCGCTCAATCCCCAATCCAAGCTTTTCTTGTGTTTCGCAAGGCCTTGATGACGGGCATAAGCGGCATACCCCGCAGCGCCGAGCAACAGTTTCGCGCGTGACGACAGATCGGGCGCCACGCCCAGGGCGCAAACGCACCATACAAATTGCTTGTGCTCGTGAATGGGTATGATGACGGCGGCGTTGTACTCACCGTCCGAATGGTCGGGCGGCGCTGTCACGAAAAACGGTAACTCGAAATTCCGCGCGCTTTCCAGGCTCGAATCGACCGTCCGATCCGCAATAAGCGTCGTGGCATACAACACAGACTGCCGCTTCACGCTTCCCGGCTCGGCGATAGCCAATTGTTCGAACCCGAACGCCTGCGCGGCGCCGGACAGCGCTTGTCCGATATCCAAGATCGATGTAGCCAGCCGAAGCTTGTGGACAACGCTTGTGAGGCTATCGAGTGAAGGCATCTTCAGGGTCCCGCACCTGCGTTACTGAGTTCGGTATCAACAACGAACAAATTCACGCGCCGGTTGTTGGCATGCACATTTAGCGACAACGAATCCACGAGGTTGGTTATTCCATCGGGTTGGATCGTATTCGGCGGGGAGCCTCTCGGTGTCCCGAAGCGACATCCGAGGCCATCCAAGATTACAGGTGGATTACACATGGCTGAGCGTTTTGGGCCGCGGCGCCTCGGAGAAGAGTTGCCTGCTTTGCCAGCGCTCAGATGATCGACAGGCAGGCGCACGCTAGGCCGACGGAGCAAGCCGCCCTATCTGCTTCCGGTTTCGTCTTTCCAAGCGCGCGCGATGGCTGAACGCTCCGCTGCGCTGTCCAACACCTGTACAGGTTTCATGCGATCGATTCCGGCATCGATGACGCCCGACGCCGCGCCGGCAACGTGATACCCGCCTGCCGTCCTACCTTGGCTTGCCGCCAACACTTCGATGTGCCAACGCTCGCCGGCACGACAGGCAACGCCGTCAAGTGCGTGCTCGGTTGTTTCGGCGTGAAATTGACGGCACGGACGGCCCGACGCCGCGACGAAGCTCAATGAGATGTGCGCTTGCCCGCGCTCGACGGCGAAGGGCACGGCACTTGCTGTGCGGTCGAGACCATCGGAGAGGCGCTCACCCGCGACGAGTTCGCCGTGCGAAGCCTCGATCAACGATGGTGGACTTTGCAGTACGCCAGAATACATCGCAAAGGCAAAGGCTGCCGCCATCGCAGAGGCACCGGCAAGCGCACCCTGCCAATCAATGGCGACGCGCTGCCGCGTGAGCTGGACCACCTTTCCGGGAACATCGGCTTGCGCGGCTTTCGTCAGCGCTGCCGGTACTGGCACAGCCAGAAGCCCATCGTACGAATGCGCCACAATCGTGCTCAACTGTCTGATCCGCGCCACCTCCGCCGCCAGCGCGGCATTGCTTGCGATGGCGGCTTCGATGCGCGCACGCTCCTGCTCGTCCAACTCGCCATCAACGAACGCGCCCAGCACCTCAAGAGAGATCGTCATATCTTAGCTCCCCGGTGATCGGCGCCGGTTGAGGCGCCTTCGCCGACACGCAAGGTCTTGGCCAGCGCTTGTCGAGCACGTGAAAGGCGGCTCATGATTGTTCCCGTAGGAACCTGCAGAATATCGGCGGCCTCCCGGTAACTCATGCCTTCCACCAAAACCAAGGCAACGACCGAGCGCTGTTCTTCGGGCAGACCGGCGATCGCACGCCGCGCGTGAGCAGCCATGATGCTGTTTTCCGCCGTGTCCCGACCGTCTTCGACCGTTGCCAGTTCGCCGTCCAGGGGCACATTGACGCCGTGGCGGCCGGCTTCGCGCCTTCGATCGAACCAAATATTCTGCGCAATCTTAAACATCCAACTTTCGAACCGCCCTTCCGCTTTCCATTTGTCGGCGTTCAGCAACGCGCGCTCGACCGCGGCTTGTGCCAAGTCGTCGCCTTCGTCCGCCGAGCCCGTCAGCGCCGCTGAAAACCGTCGCAAACGCGGTAACGCTCCTACGAGCAGTTGACGAAACTCGGCGTTTGCGCGGTTCATCGGCCAGTCATACAACGTCTGCAGCGGACTTTTCTTCCACCCGTCCTGCAAAATATCTGTGTTGAAACAAGGACGCCGAGAGGCGGATAATTGTGTGTGGTGTGTGACATTGCCTAGCTCACAGCCGCCTTACGGGTCATTTGATGGCAAACTTTGTCGACGGATCAAGATTTACGGCCATTTTGGGCATTTGTTGCTTAATCTTGATGGCTCTCACCGTTCCCGCGACTCAGGGACGTGGAGGCGATGATAGCGGGGCGGAGATCGGAGAAACCCGAGACGCGCCCGACCCACCGGATCCCGCCGACGAGCCCGATCCCCCGGATGCACGGGACGATTCCGACATCGGAGCATCCGGTGACTCCGTCGATGATCGCGCCGGTGGTGAATCGGGTTCGAACAGTGGTTCGGACTCCTCTGGTTCGGACTCCTCTGGTTCGGACTCCTCTGGTTCGGACTCCTCCGGTTCGGACTCCTCCGGTTCGGACTCGTCCGGGTCGAACAGCGGCTCGGGCTCTTCCAACTCGCACAGTGGGTCCGACTCGGCGCAGGCGCAAAACAGCTCGTCGCAAACCATCGAAATCGAAATCGAACGCGACGAGCGCGGCGCCGGCTTCCGCGCGCACGACTTGCTGATGATCGAAGTTTCGCGTGATCGAACGTTCACGCATATTCCCTCAAGCCAAGAGGATGGGCGTATCGAGTTCCCGGCCCTTGGTTTCAGTGTACTGCGCTTGGTCGTTGCGGAAACGGTGAAGACCAGCGATGCCATGCAGCAACTAAAATCGAGCAACGAGGGACACACAATCGCCTACGATCATCTGTACGCACTCGCCGGGCAATCGCAAAAGCGCGCGAAGGCCTCAGGTTCCCACGGCGTACCGGTGCCTGGCGGCATGACGATGATCGGTCTGGTGGATACGGAGCTCGAACTGCAACACCCGGCGCTCAAGCACGCAAACATCGAGCCGAGGACATTCCATACCGGCCTAGCCGATCGATCCGGTCACGGCACAGCGGTCGCCTCGTTGATACTGTCGCCCGGCCCCGCAGCCGCGCCCTCGCAAGGCGCAAAACTGCTCGCCGCCGATGTATTCGAGGGCACGACGCGGGGTGACCCCGTCGCCTCCGCAGTTTCGGTGGCGCGAGCGCTCGACTGGCTGTGCAGCCGGCATGTCAAAGTCGCCAATCTCAGTCTGGAAGGACCTGCGAATCCGCTGCTCGAACTCTCCGTACGCCGCGCGCAAAAATGCGGCATGATTATCGTCGCTGCCGCGGGCAACGAAGGCCCGGCGTCGGCCCCCGTATTCCCCGCCGCCTATCCCGACGTTGTCGCAGTGACGGCGGTCGACGAAGCGGGCTCCGCGTGGCGCCACGCAAATCGAGGATCGTATATTTCGTTCGCCGCACGGGGTGTCGATGTTGAAGCCGCCGATCGCTTCGGCACGAGCGCCAAATACTCTGGCACCTCGTACGCTACCCCAATCGTGGCGGTTTCACTGTCCCAAGTCCTCGCCAAAAGCCCGAGTCCGCAAGCAGCCCTCGCCGAACTTGTTCGTCGGGCGCGCGATCTCGGTGATCCGGGCCGCGATCCGGTATTCGGCTTCGGCAACATTGCCTTGGAGAAGGCGGCGGCGTGCACCGGAACGCCGCAAACGTGCAACGTCCAGTCGTCGGCGGGCGTAGCGACGCTCCCGCACTGAAGCATGGGGCGCGAAACTTGATCTCGCTTGCCGCGCGCGGTCCGGCGGCGTTG
>JBGAPZ010000004.1:0-146928 GCA_044220975.1 Micropepsaceae bacterium
CGTTGGGCAGCCCAAGTTGGCTGGGAGATTCTGCTGAACCGCGCGGGCACGACATTTCGCGCACTACCCGACGCGAAGAAGGAGCAGCTGAGCGAGAAGAAAGCCATCGCACTGATGCTCGAGCAGCCGTCGATGATCAAGCGGCCGGTGCTTGAGGTTGGCGCTACGTTGCTCGTCGGGTTCAAGTCGGAGATCTATGCGGCTCAGTTCAAGTGACGCTCTTGTTCAGCCCCACATAACGCGCGCGAAAATGTCCGGACGGAACAAGGTCGCCGGTGGAGCCAGCATATTCTGCACGCGCGCGATCGCTTCAGAGACTTGGACGCTGCGGCTCGCGGTTCCGTTCATGCGTTCGGTGTACCAGAGGAGGAAGCGAATGGCGGCGGGCTGGGCCTTTGGGTTGTTGCGCTTGGCTTCAAGATCTGGGAAACCCCATGCGGCGTCGACGATGGGCCTGATTGCTTTGTAATAAGCGCGTGCGAAGCCGTCTTGCGACGGGTCGTTGGCGGCCAGGCACTTGCTCAACGCGTCGGCTTCAAGCGCTGCCACGGTCATGCCTTGGCCGAAGATTGGGTTGAAGCTTGCGACCGCATCGCCGATGGCGACGATGCCTTCAGGCAGATCGGGGAGGGCGTCGAAGTTGCGGCGTACGCTTGCCGAGAAGCGCGAGAAGGCAAGCGGCGTTATCGGCACCAGGTCTTTGATCGCGTCGTATCCTTCACGGACGGGAAGGCGGTCGCGCGCGAGGGCCAGCATCTCTTCGTGCGATTGCGGGAGCGGCAGCTTGGCGTTGGCGCCGAGCGAGACTTGGATGCGGTTGTTTTCGACCGTGAATATGAGCAAGCCCATTTTGGCGTGGAAGTCCGCCACCTGCATCGGGCGCGGGCGTTCCGTGCCGGGCTTCGGTTCAAGCAGGTAGGAACAGTAGGCGGAGGCGAGCGGCGAGGTTTCGTGTGGCGGCGTCGCTGCACCAGCCGCCTTCATCCAATCAGCTAGGTTCGAACGGCGGCCGCGTGCGTCCACGATGAGATCGGCGTCGCGCGTGCGATCGGCGATCTTGATCCCGGTGACGCGCTTGGCGTCGCCCATGAGGCCCGTTGCTTCGGTGTCTTCCAGGATTTGGACTTTCGGCTGCCGGCGGATGTGGCGCGCGAGACCCCACTCGATGAACGGGCGCGTTGCGATCAGAATCTTCAGCGGGTTCTTGTGCTGCTTGCGCCATCCCAGCACGTAGATCGAGACGTTGTTCGCGCCGACAATGGTAGCGCCGTGGTCGACGAGGTCGGCAGTAAAGCCCGGGAACAGGCCTTCGATGGTGTCGAGGCCCTTGGCGAGCATCGCGTGGGCGTGCGCGCCCTGTGGGGCGGCGTGGCGAACCTCGCCGTCGCTGGCGAGGCGTTCTTTTTCGACGATGGTGACACGGTCGAAGTGATCGCTGAGCACGCGGGCCGCGAGGAGGCCGGCGATGCTTCCCCCAAGGACTACGGCGTGGCGTTTTCCGGTCGCACTCATGCGGGCGGATGGATACGCTTTGGGGCCGCTGTTGTCACGTGGATGGGGCTTTTAGCATTCGATGCTTTCGATGACGCCAATCATGTTGGGGGCAGCGGCCGTGCTGCTGGTGCTCTTCGGCGTGCGAGTGGCGCGCATGCCGCGCTCGTTGCCGTTTGCGGTCGCCTATTTTGTGTTTTTGGTCGTGCTTGTCGGTGGCGGCGTTGCAGTCTTCATCGGAGCGGGCTGGGTCGCGGTGTATTTGCGGCTCAGCAAAGAGGTGGCGCTGGCCGTCACGTTCGGCGTCACGCTGGTGAGCCTGTTCTTCCTGTGGTGGGTGGCGCGGCGCGCGATCCGCTAGGCGCAAACGAAAAAGGGCCGCGTATCGCGGCCCAGGCGTTGCTCGGAGGAATGCTGGTTAGTTCAGCAAGAAGTCGAAGCGCAGCGTCACGCTTTGGTCGCGCTCTTCATCGCGCGGCAGCGTGTTCTGCTGAAGCAGCGGATTGTTGAGCTGCTCCGAATACCGGTACTCAAGGCCCAAGGTCATCGACGGCGTGAACGAGTACGTGACGCCTGCCATGCCTTGATACGCGAACGTACCGCGCGGAACCGCTTCGTTCAGCAACAGCGGCTCTTCGCCGAGGTTCTTCTTACCGAAGCCGCCGCCGACATACGTGTCGAGCGACCAACCCGGCGAATAAACGTAGTAGCCGTTCGCGGTGATCGATTCGGCGCCGTCGTTGAGCAACGGAACCGACAAGCCGGCTGCGATCGGTGCAACGCCAGTGTCTGCGCCGAGACCGGAGTGCAAGCCAACGAAGAAGCCGCCCTTCTTCTGCGGCTCATCCGCTTTCGCGAGCATGCCGAGATCGGCGTAAATCGAAGAGACGATACGGTCGGCTGTCGACTCATCGGCAGCATACGACGGCGCCGATGCCGTGAAGGCACCCGCCGTTGCAACCGCCAGTATGGTCATCGCACGCTTCATCGTGCTTTAGCCCCGTTGTTTGGCTCTGAGCCCCATGGACTTGCGTCCGCCGCTTTTGAGCCTTCCGTCTCACGTAATGTCGAATGACTCGTCCTTAATCGCAATTGTCGCGGGGAAAGATTGTCCGACACTTGCAGAGAAGACACACGGTATTGCGCTGTGGCCGGGGTGGCACACCTAGAAGTAGCGGTGCGTCTCGAAATTCCTGCCAAACAAAGGTTGCGTCAAGAGGACAAAACTCTGCGTTTGCGCGAAAAATTTGGTTACCGTCGCGGCCATTTCCGCCGTTCTTCGAAGGTGCCGCTGCGCATGGAAATGGGCCTGTTGCAGCTTCGATCTGGCATCCAGGGTAGCCTATAACCACTGAGGCGCAGCGTCTCGTTAAGAAGTTGGTAACTTCTGGCCTTGCACCGGGGCGGTCAAATCATCGGTGCCAGGGGCATTTTTCGAATCCGGTGATTCGCGGCTTGACTGGCGGAATGTGGAATTGCGACCCCAGGGCAACATGGCTAATGTCCCGCGCTCAATTCTAGCCGTTGGCGGCGTTTCTCCGCCCTATCGAAGGCCCTCGTGAGCGACGTTTTCCAAGAAGTCGAAGAGGAATATCGCCAACAACAAATGGCGAAATTCTGGGAGAAATACCGTGTTCCGCTGATCGGCGCTGCTGCCGCCTTGATTTTGGGCGTCGCCGCTTACCAGGGCTGGTCCTACTACCACGCGCAAGAAGTCGAGAAGTCCTCGCGCGAGATGGAAGCGATCGGGGACCTTCTGAGAAATGCAGGCGGAGAGAAACAGGCGACGGAGCGGCTCGGCAAGCTCGCTGTTTCTGGTGCCGGCGCTTACACGACCCTCGCCAAGTTGCAGCAGGCCGCGCTGATCGCGCAGTCGGGCGACGTGAAAACGGCCGTCAAACTCTACGAAGCCGTCGCGAACAGCGAGCGATCGCCGTTGTTCCGCGACTTCGCGATTGTTCGCGCAGCTGTGTTCCTCGTCGATCTCGACACGTACGACAACGTCAAGAAGACGCTTTCGCCGGTCGCGACGGGCGCAGGTCCCTGGGCGGTGCAAGCGAAAGAGTTGCTCGCGTATTCCGCGTGGCGGGCCGGCAAGACCGATGACGCAAAAGCGCTCTATGACGATATCGAAAAAACCGACACTGCATCGGTCGGCGTGAAGCGGCGGTCGACGGAGATGCTCGCGCTTATCCGTTCAGGTTTGAAATTCACCGACATGAAGGCAGCGCCGTCGTCGTTGCTCTTGCCGCAACCCGGCACGAGCGATGGCCCGCTGCTGCTACAGCCATTGAAGCCGCCACCGGAGCAACCGAGCTCGTTGCTCGGTCCCGATCCAATTGCGCCCTCTGCCCCCACCCCCACGCCACAGTGAAAACGAGATCCGACATGACGTTCCGCGTTTCTTACCGCTCGTTGGCGGCTCTCAGCCTGTTTGCCTTCTCGCTCAGCGCTTGCGAGACGCTTGAGCAATTCATCACGCCCGGTGTGAAGGTCGAAGTGCGCGGCGAGCGCGTCGCCGTGCTGCCGTCCGCGTCGGCGGTCGAGGCCGACCCGAAGCTTCAGAACGAGCCGGTCGTGCTGCCGAAGCCGGTCGTCAATGCGGACTGGCCGCAGCCAGGCGGATATGCCGACAACGTGATGCACCATTTGTCGGCGGTCGGGAAACTCAACCGCGCATGGGGTTCGAGCATCGGGTCTGGCTCGTCTTCCGACACGCGACTGACGGCCTCGCCGGTCGTCGCGGGCGGTAAGGTGTACGTGCTCGATGCGCAAGTGAACGTCTCGGCCTATGACGCAAAGAGCGGCGACCGCTTGTGGCGCGTCGATCTCACGCCCGAAGATGAAGACGCTGAAGAGGGCTTCGGTGGCGGCGTTGCAATCGACGGCGACAAGCTCTTTGTGTCCACCGGTTTCGGCTTCGTTGCGGCACTCAATGCGCAGAACGGGAAGGAGATTTGGCGGCGCTCGGCGACCGTGCCGTTCCGTGCGGCGCCGGTGGTGAACGGCGGACGCGTCTTCGTCGCCACGCAAGAAAATCAATTGATGGCGCTTGCCGAAGACGACGGGCGCGTGCTGTGGGATCACCGCGGCATTGCGGAATCGGCCGGCATTTTGGGTTCGAACAGCGTCGCGGTTTCGGGCGACCTCGTGGTCGTGCCGTACACATCGGGTGAGCTCTTCGCACTGAACGTGCGCAACGGGCGCCCGGTTTGGAGCGATACGTTGGCGCGTTCCGGCGGGCTCACGCCGCTTGCGAGCCTGGCAGACATTTCGGGCCGTCCGGTGATCGACCGCGGCCTTGTGTTCGCGAACAGCCATGCGGGCCGCCTTGTTGCGATCGACATGCGTACGGGCGAGCGCGTTTGGACCATCGACGTCGGCGGTACGCAACGGCCGTGGGTCGTCGGCGACTATGTCTACGTCATCACCGACAACGCACAGGTTTTGTGCGTGCGGCGTGCCGACGGTCGCATCCGCTGGATTCATCAACTTGACGCCTATCGCGATTCGGAAGGGCGGCGCGGGGCGATCGCGTGGTCGGGACCGGTGCTCGTTTCGGACCGGCTGATCGCGGTGTCGTCGGAAGGCTATGCGATTTCGATTTCGCCCTATACCGGCCAGGTGTTGGGTCAGATCGACATTCCGGACAAGGCGTTCATCGCGCCGGTTGTCGCCAACAACACAGTCTATGTGTTGACCGACGACGCCAAGCTCACGGCGCTTAGGTAACTCCGGCCGCTGATGCGCAAATGTCGTTCACCGTCGCGATTGCCGGGCGCCCCAATGTGGGCAAGTCGACGCTGTTCAACCGGCTGACGCGCAGTCACGCCGCCATCGTCGACGACACGCCCGGCGTCACGCGCGATTGGCGCGATGGCGAAGTTCAGCTGTTGGATCTTGCATTCCGCTTGCTCGATACAGCAGGCCTCGACGATGCGAAGGGCGACGATCTTGGCGCTCGAATCCAAAAGCAGACGCGGGCCGCCATCGATCAGGCCGATGCGCTGATCTTCGTGATCGACGGGCGCGAGGGCATCACGGGCCAAGACAAGGACGTCGCGAAGCTTCTGCGGCGCTCGGGCAAGCCGATCATATTTGCGGTGAACAAATCGGACACGCGCGCTTCGGAGGCGACGTTCGTCGAGGCCGAGCGCATGGGCTTTGGCGAGCCGGTTGCGATTTCCGCCGCACACGGGCGCGGTCTCGACGATCTCTATCGCGCGCTGATTGCGATCGCACCTTCGGATGCGCGTGTCGAGGCTGAAGAAGACGCAGAAAAGGCGCTCACCATTGCGATCACCGGACGGCCGAATGCAGGCAAGTCCACGCTCTTGAATCGCCTGATCGGGAAGGAACGTTCGGTCACTGGGCCCGAGGCCGGGATCACGCGCGATGCGGTCGCGGCGGAATGGTCGTGGGAGGGACGGCGGGTCAAGCTTGTCGATACCGCGGGCCTCAGGCGTAAGGCGAAGGTTTCCGAAGACTTGGAAAAGCTCTCGGTCGCGGACGCACTTGAAGAAATCAAGATGGCCGAGGTCGTGATCCTGGTCATCGACGCCGATATCCCGTTCGAGACGCAGGACCTTCAGATCGCCGACCTCGTCGAGCGCGAGGGCCGCGTGATGGTGGTTGCCGTCAACAAGTGGGATCTGGTCGAGGACAAGGCCAAGCGCCTGAAGACGCTGAAAGCGCGCGTCGACGAATTGTTGCCGCAGTGGCGGGGCGTGCCGATCGTTGCAATCTCCGCGCTGTCGGGTGAAGGCGTGGATCGCTTGATGCCGGCCATCGTCAAGCAGCACGAAATCTGGAACAGGCGCATCTCTACGCACAAGCTGAACGATTGGCTGCAGATGATGATCGAGCAGCACTCGCCGCCCGCGCCGAAGGGACGGCGGATTAAGATTCGCTACATGACGCAGGCGCGCACGCGGCCGCCGACGTTTGCGATTTCGTCGAGCCAGGCCGGCGAGTTACCCAGTGACTACGGCCGCTATCTCATCAACGGCTTGCGCGAGCATTTCGGCTTCACCGGTGTCCCGATCCGCATGAAAGTGAAGGCGGGCGAGAACCCGTTCGACAAGCGCAAGCGTTAGAGGAGACCTTCTCGTGACGATCACAGGCGGCTGTCACTGCGGTGCAATTCGTTATGAGGCGAGCGGCGAGGCGCTGACACATGCGCTCTGCCATTGCGCGGATTGCAGGCGCCATGCAGGCGCGCCGATGGTTGGCTGGACGATGTACCCCGAGAGCGCGGTCAAAGTTACGAAGGGCACGCCCAAGATCTACAAGTCTTCCGAGCACGGCCGGCGTTCGTTTTGCGCCGATTGCGGGACCGGACTTTTCTACGCCAACGCGCAGAACTTGCCCGGCATCATCGATATTCAAAGTGCGACATACGACGATCCGAGCGCGGTGCCTGCGCAGGTGCATATTCAGGTTGCCGATCGCATACCCTGGATGGCGCAAGCGCACGAACTCCCCACGTTCGACCGCTATCCGCCGCAAGACTAGACGCGATTGGCACATTGTGCCGGTGTGGCTTGACCATCCCGCGTGCGCATCAATCGCTGCGTGTGTGACGGAAACCCGCTGTTGCGGGGGGCGACAATGCAGCGATTCTGGCCTTACTCTCGGCCACAGGACCGAAACTCCATCGAGGTGAGTCATGACTGTTCGCGCCGCTGCATTGATGACGACGGCTCTGTTCTTGGTGCAGGCGACGTTTGCCGATGTGCTGCCGCCGAAGCCCGAGCCTGCTGCGCCGGCGACCGATCCGGCAGCGCCCGCGACGGCGCCTGCCGATGCGACGGCGCCTGCCGATGCGACGGCGCCGGTAGATGCCGCGAAGAAGCTCGATCCGCGCGAGGTTGCCGCCAACAGCTTGGTGCAGCGCGACGGCGCGCATGACTTGCCAGGCGGCAAGGCGCATATCGTTGTCGCGGAAGGCTTCGCGTTTCTCGATGCGGCGGACACACAGAAACTTCTGACGCAAGTGTGGGGCAACCCGCCCGATGTTGGCAAAGACGCGCTGGGCGCGATCGTGCCGAAGGGTGTGAGCCCGTTTGCCGACGAAAGCTGGGCCGCCATCATCACGTATGAGGATGACGGGCACGTCGCGGACGACGACGCGAAGGCGATCAACTACACCGACCTGATGAAGGAAATGCAGGACGGCGTGGTCGAGGAGAATAAGGAGCGCAAGGCGGCGGGCTACGAAATGGTGGCGCTGATCGGCTGGGCGCAGGAGCCGAAATACGACGCGACCGAGCACAAGCTTTATTGGGCGAAGCATCTGAAGTTTGGGGCAGAGCCCGACACGCTGAACTATTCGATCCGCGCTCTCGGGCGCGAAGGCGTGCT
Organism: Micropepsaceae bacterium; assembly: GCA_044220975.1. GTDB lineage: Bacteria > Pseudomonadota > Alphaproteobacteria > Micropepsales > Micropepsaceae > SZUA-430. Next base: position 7,855 of record JBGAPZ010000004.1, read on the forward strand.
GCAAGTGAACGTCATCGGCGGAATGAACCAGCTTAAGGATATCGACGCCAAGGCGCCCACGATGCTTTCGATGGTGTCGTTCACGGAAGGCAATCGCTACGCCGACTACAAAGAGGGCGACAAGCTTGCGGCCTACGGCATTGCGGGCCTGATCGCGGGCGGTGTTGCGGCGAAGGCGGGGCTGTTCAAGTTGCTGCTTGCGGCGTGGAAGTTCATCGCTATCGGCGTGATTGCGGTGGGCGGCGCGGTGTGGCGCTTCTTCGGTTCGATGTTTGGCCGCAAGACGGATGGCGGCGCGGCGTAGGACTGGCGCTTTCCGCATTTGCGGCAGGTTGGCGCAAGCTTGAGGCCCGAGACGTTTTTCGGGCCCCTTTTTGCTGAACAACGACTAGCGCTTGAACGCGACGCTTTCGCCGTTGCGCGTTTCGCTGGGCATCACCAGCTCGATCAGTTGAGCGGCGACTGTTTCGGGGCTGGGAAGCGTTTGCGGGTCTTCGCCGGGGACCGCTTTGGCGCGCATGTTCGTGCGCGTGGGGCCGGGGTTGAAGAGGTTCACGCGCACCGAGGTCAGGGCGCACTCGGCGGCATAGGTGAAGACCAGCGCGTCGAGAGCGGCTTTGCTGGCGGCGTAAGTGCCCCAATAGGCGCGCGGGTTTTTGGCGGCGCCAGAGGTGACGAATACGGCGCGGCCGGCGTCGCTTGCTTTAAGTAGCGGATCGAAGAATTGGATCAGCCGCAGGTTTGCGTTCACGTTGACGTCGAAGGCTTCGATCCAGTGTTTCGGATTGATGTGGGCGACGGGCGTTAGGTCGTGCAGCACGCCAGCGTTGCCGATGAGGATGTCGAGCTTTCTCCAGCGTTCAGCGACGGCGCCGGCGAGGCGCGGGAAGGCGGCGCCGTCTCTCAGGTCGAGTGGAACAAGAGTTGCGGCACCGCCTGCCTTCTTGACGGCGTCGTCCAACTCTTCGAGACCGCCGACCGTGCGCGCAACGGCAATGACGTGGGCACCTTGCGTGGCGAGAGCCAGCGCAGTGGCGCGGCCGATGCCGCGCGAGGCGCCGGTGACGAGGGCGATGCGGTTGGTTAGGCGCATGACATGCTTACAAAGGGCTAGACGGCCAGAAGCGATAGCTGTGCGTTTTCGGTGGTGCTGCTGTCGCGGTCGGTCAGGGCGGTTGGGTATTCACCGGTGAGGCAGGCATCGCAGTAGCGCGTGGTGGTGCCGTCGCGGCGCGTTTGGCGCAGCGCCCGGTAGAGACCGTTGATCGAGATGAAGTGGAGCGAATCCGCGCCGATGAAGCGGCACATCTCGGCGACCGTGTAGTTCGCGGCGAGCAGGTTCTTCTTTTCCGGCGTATCGACGCCATAGAAGCAAGGGTCGGTCATCGGCGGGCTGGCGATGCGGAAGTGCACTTCGGCGGCGCCCGCGTCGCGCACCATCTTGATGATCTTCTTCGAGGTCGTACCGCGCACGATGGAATCGTCGACCAAGACGACACGCTTGCCCTTCAGGCGGGCTCGGTTGGCGTTGTGCTTTAGGCGGACGCCCAGGTTGCGGATGTGGTCGGTCGGTTCGATGAACGTGCGGCCGACATAGTGATTGCGGATGATGCCGAGTTCGAACGGGATGTTCGACGCTTCGGCGTAGCCGATGGCACCGGGGACGCCGGAGTCGGGCACGGGTACGACCATGTCGGCTTCGACCGGCGCTTCGCGCGCCAATTCGGCGCCGATGGATTTGCGCACATCGTAGACGCCCAGGCCGTCGATGATGCTGTCGGGCCTCGCGAAATAGATGTGTTCGAAAATGCAGAAGCGCTGACGCTGCTGCGGGAAGGGCATATAGGTTTCGAGTTTCGTGCCTTCGTCCGAGATCACGACGACTTCGCCCGCCTTCACGTCGCGCAGGTATTCGGCGCCGATGATGTCGAGCGCGCAGGTCTCAGAGGCGAGTACATAGGCGTCTTCGAGTTTGCCGATGACGAGCGGGCGCACGCCCAATGGATCGCGCACGCCGATCAGCTTCTTGCGCGTGAGGCAAACCAGCGAGTAGGCACCCTCGATCTGCTTCAGTGCGTCGACCAGGCGATCGACGATCTTTTCGTACTTCGACGTCGCGACGAGGTGGACGATGCATTCCGTGTCCGACGTCGAATAGAAAATCGAGCCTTTGGCGACGAGCTGCTTGCGTAGCGCCACCGCGTTCGTGAGGTTGCCGTTGTGGGCGACGGCGATACCGCCGTTGGCGACGTCGGCGAAGAACGGCTGGATGTTGCGGTTCAGCGTGCCGCCGGTCGTGGAGTAGCGGACGTGGCCGATGGCGTTGCGGCCTTTGAGCTTCGGTACCGGTCCGCCGACTGCAAACTTGTCGCCGACCAACCCCTCTTGCCGTTCGAGGTAGAACTGCTCGCCGTCGGTGGAGACGACGCCCGCCGCTTCCTGTCCTCGGTGCTGCAGGGCGTGGAGCCCCAAGACAACGAACGCCGCGGCGTCCGGTTTGCCCCAGATGCCGAAGATTCCGCACTCCTCTCGCAGCTTGTCGTCCGCGAAGGGGTTCGTCCTGATGTCTTGGTCCATCACTCTTTCGAGGTGGATTTCACGAGCTCATCCAAGGCGCGGCGCTGGCCTGCGCTGTAAGATGTGCTCTTGTTCCCACCACCGCCTTCGTTTGAGTTGCCGGTGTCTTCGTCAGCTGCCGGCATTGGTTTTGTTGCCGGTTCTTCGCTGACATTGGCTGCGTGTTGAATTTTTTCGATCCCGGCATCTTCGGCCGGTTCTTGCGCTTTCTTGTCTTTGTCGTTGAGCGACATAATCATTTCCGCGGTGCCTTTGACGACAGGCAAAAGCCGCGCCTCGCGCACCCAGCTGGGCTGGTTCTCTTCGGATGCCAACGAGGAGAAGAGGACATAGCCCAGACCCACGACGAGCAGGCCGCGCGCAATGCCGAAGACGAAGCCAAGCGATCGGTCGAGCGGACCCGCGCTGCTGTCGCGCACGAGTTCCGACAACCGGAAACTCATGAAGGAAGCCGGGATCAAGATCATGAAGAACACGCCGACGAGCGCCAAGACATCCGCCAACCAATTCGGTTCAAGCAGGGCGCGGGCGAAGGGCTTTGTTACCGGCCAGAAGAAAACGGCGGCGAGTGCTGCGATCAGCCACGAACTGACGGAGAGCGTTTCTTTGAGAAAGCCGCGATAGGCCGCGATCAGGCCGGAGAGGAGCAAGATCCCCAGCACAACGTAATCGACGATCGTCAGCTCGCTCACCATGGGCTCCGGACACCTATCACCAATGGTGTCGACCTTTTGGGTTAATGAAGCGTTTTCAACAGGGCAATCAAGGCTGCAACAGTCGGTACCGGCGTGACTTCTAGTCCCTTCGGCGGCGAAACGCCCGGCGGCACAAAGGCGCGCTTGAAGCCAAGCTTTTGCGCCTCTTTCAGGCGTGCGTCCGCCTGGCCCACAGGGCGGACCGTACCGGACAAGCCGATCTCGCCGAAGAAGACGCAGTCGTGCGGAACGATGACGCCGAAATGCGAGGAAACGAGTGCGCCGGCCACCGCCAAATCCGCGGCCGGCTCACCGATACGCAAGCCGCCCGCGACGTTGAGATAGACGTCCTGGGCCGAAATTCCAATTTCGGCCCGGGCATCCAAGACAGCTAGCACCATCGCCAGCCGGGCCGAGTCCCAGCCTACGACCGCGCGGCGCGGGGCGCCGTATGACGCGTCGGCGACGAGCGCCTGGATTTCCACGAGGAGGGGACGGGTTCCTTCGATCCCTGCGAAAACGGCAGCGCCGGACGCACGCGATTCCTTGGGGCCCAGGAACAGGGCTGAGGGGTTTGCGACTTCGGTCAAACCCACTTCGCGCATCTCGAAGACGCCGATTTCGTCTGTCGGTCCGAAGCGGTTTTTCACCGCACGCAAGATACGGAATTGATGCCCGCGCTCGCCTTCGAAATAGAGCACGGCATCGACCATGTGCTCGACGACGCGGGGGCCTGCGATCTGCCCGTCCTTGGTGACGTGGCCGATCAGGATGATGGCGGTGCCTTTGCGTTTGGCGTAGCGAATGAGTTCTTGGGCGCAGGCGCGGACTTGGCTGACCGTACCGGGGGCCGCTTCGATAGCGTCGGACCACAGCGTTTGGATCGAGTCCACGACGAGCGCCGCCGGAGGTGCGCTGCTGTCGAGTGTGCTTAGGATGTCGCGCAAACTCGTTTCTGCGGCGAGTTTCACTTGGCTGTCTTCGAGGCCGAGGCGTTTTGCACGCAGGCGCGTTTGGTCGATGCCTTCTTCGCCGGAGATATAGATGACCGGCCTGCCGGACTTGGCGAGCGCGGTCATCGCTTGCAGCAGCAGCGTCGACTTGCCAATGCCCGGATCGCCACCCACGAGCAGCGCCGAACCCGCGACCAGTCCACCGCCGCAAACGCGGTCGAACTCGGCGATGCCGGTCAACATGCGGGGCGGAGCAGGGGAGGTGCCTTTCACGGGCTCCAGCGCGATGACGCGGCCGCCGCGGCCGGACGTCTTGGCGCCTGGGATTGCCGCGGTGTCGGCTTCTTCGGTCAGCGAATTCCACGAGCCGCAGGATTCGCAGCGCCCGCTCCATTTTGGATACGAGGCGCCACAGGACTGGCAGACATAACGAGGGGCGGGGCGGGCCATGGCGGGCGGAATGTAGGGGCGCCGGTCGATTCGGACAACCGGCCCTAATCGCGCGCCGACAGGCAGGCGGGGTGCATTTCCTGGAGCATCGTCAGCGTCAACAGGAACAGCGAGGCGGAGTAATAGTCGTCGTGCTCGCTCAGGCGCAGTTCGGCCGGAATGGGATAGCCGGTCAGCACGCAATCCACCGCGCGTTCGATCGCTCGGAAGCCGGTGCCGTTGTTGCGCGCCTTGATCGCGTCGCTGTCGAGGTCGAAGACGACGCCGATCTCGCGGCCCTTGCGGCTTGCCGTCCAAGCTTCGGCGAAGGGGCGCAGCAGTTCTTCGTCGCCGAGGTTTGCCCACATCAGATAAAGCGGGATCCGGACGGCTTCGTAGCCCGAGACGTGGTCGTAGTCTTTGTCCGGCAGTGTAAACGTGCCGTCATCCTTTGCGATCAGCCAATCGGCGGGCAGCCGGCGCGGGCCAAAGCGCGTAGCCTCAAGTAAGCGCAGGCCGGTGTGCGTGAGTTGGCCCCATATCCAGTTCGGGTCGATGACGTCGAGATCGCGAAATACCGGAAAGACGATGTAGGACGGATTCACGACGATGCCGGCGCCGTGTTCGGGTTGGCTGACATCCGGGGCGAGATAGAATTTCTTTTTGATTTCGCGGGCGAGCGTTTCGAAGCTGCGCAGCGAACTTGCGCGGCGGATCGCTTCATCGGTGAAGCTTTGGTCTTTCCACTTCATGCCGGCGCGCGCGAGCGCCCAGGCGATCAGCAGGTCGCCGTCGGTCGCGTTGACGGTATCGGGTGCGGGCGGTTTGTCCGGCTCCCATTTCCAAACAAACAAACGGTCTTCGCGCTTACCGAGATTGTCCTTGGTCCACGCCCAAAGTCTGTCGAACGAGATGCGGTCGTTGTAGGCGACGGCGAGCAGCATGCCGAAGCCTTGGCCTTCGCTGGTCGAGATGCCGCCGCGGCCTTCGTCGACGATGCGGCCTTCGGCGCTCATGAAGCGGTCGCGGTAACGCACCCACTCGGCGTCGAGCGGTGCTCCACCGCCCCGCCAATAGAGCCAGCCGACGGCGAGCGCCGCAAACAAAATGGCGGCGGCAATAACTGCCGCCGCCGAGTTTTTGACGTGAACCGCCAACGGTCCTCGCGGTTAGTAACCGAGGCCGATCTCGACACCGAAGTAGGCGCCGTCGTCGCCGTGGTTGCCGTCGCGGTCCGCGTAGCCGACCTTCGCGCCGATCGCGACGGTGTCGGTGGCGGTGTAGCGGATGAAAGCGCCGTATTCGCGCGTGTCGTATTCGTCCGAACCGTGCAATGCGATTTCCGGACCGACGACGACGCCACCGAGATGGAAACCTGCACGCGCGCGGCCGTAGTAAGCGCTCGCGCTGTCGAAGTAGTTGGCGAGCGCCGAGAGGTCGCACATGTCGCCGACGCCGTAATAGGCTTCGACTTGACCCTTGAAGGCCGTGTTCTGGCCGTTCGTTTCGCTGAACGGATCGTTCGGGCGTGTGTCGATGTCGCGGTGGCCAACGCCGGCGTAGAACGCGACCTTGCCGTCGGCGTTGAGCATGAACTGGTAGCCTGCCATGAGCGAGGCGCCCCAACCGTCCGCCGAAATCGGCGTTCCGGCGCTTAGGTAATCGTAGTTCAGCAATTCGACCGTCGCGTGCACGAGGAAGCCGTTGCTGTTCATATTGCCGTTGATGGCGTGGACCGCGCCGATGACGGCGTAGGTCGAATCGTCACCCATATTCGCCGCGCCGAAGACGACGCCCTGCTGAGCTTTGGCGTCGCTGTTCGGAAAGACGTCGGCGTTCGCTGTCGTGGCGAAGCAAATCAGCGCGGCCGCTGAGGCCGCCAATTTCAATTTCGTGTGGCGCATGACTTCCCCTCAAGCGATCCGTCATGCCGCCCGACAATCGGCCCCGCACGTGACGAATCAATCGGAGGTCAGTGTTACGGGCGGCTAATTTGGTGTCTATCAAGGGGACGCGATGGAGCGACGGTGTGTTGCGTATTGGCTCCATGCTTTGGCGACCACACTGCCGGAGAATGTCGCGATCCAGATTGACCAGAACATCAGCGCGAGTGTCGTTCCCGGCGAATCACTTACGGGAAATCCGGATGCGAGACGGGCCGCACCGCTTGCGAAGGCGAGTGTGTTGAGCAAAGCCAGGATGAGTGGCCACGCAATCGGCCAGAGCGCAAAACGGCCGTCCGCCTCTTTCGGGGTCACGATGAAGCGGCTGGTCGGCGCAACGAGCGCGGTGAGTGCCAGCACGTAAGGCGCGGTCAGAACCGCGTTGAAATGCTCGCCCGCCAAGAATCTGCCGTGACCGCGCGAGAACAGCGAGAAGGTGAGCGCGCCGGCGATCAGGTTCAGCACGAACAGTGGGAACAGGATGCGGGCGTCGGCTGCGAACGGTACGACGCCTGCGAAGAGGCCGATTGCCGGGGCGAGCGCGAGCACGACGTATTGGGGCCCTGCGAAATAATGGATGGCGCTGGCCAGGTAGCAGATGCGCTGCGCCCAAGAGAGCGTCTTGGCCCGCAGCATCGGTTCCAAACGCCACACGTGCATCTGGCCGCGGCCCCAACGCAGGCGCTGCGTGAAGAACGCAGCCGCTGTGTCGGGGGCGAGGCCTTCGGCCAGCACTTCGGGATGGTAGACCGCCGACCAACCCGCTTTGTGTGCGCGGATCGAGGTGTGTGTGTCTTCAGTGATCGTGCCGGTCGCAAAGCGACCGATCTCGTCAAGTGCCTTGCGGCGAAAGACGGCGGGCGAGCCGCAATAGGCGACGGCGTTCCAGTGGTCGCGGCCGCGTTCGATCGCGTGGAACCAGAGTGTTTGCTCGCTCCATGTGTCGCGTCCCGGCCCCACGTTCAGGTGCAGGAACGAGCCGGTGTTGTTGAACGCTTGCGGGGTCTGCACGAACGCGATCTTGGGATCTCGGAAGTAGCCGAGCGTGCGGGCGATCAGGTTTTTCTTCGGCGCGTGATCGGCGTCGAGTGTCACGACGAAGTCGGCCGTCGATACGCCAAGCGCGTTGTTGAGGTTGCCGGCCTTCGCGTGTGTGTTCTCGGCGCGCCCGAGATAGCGGCAGCCGAGTTCCTGGGCGAGTGCTTTACAAGCCGTGCGGTTACCGTCGTCGAGGATCCACGTTTCATGTGGGTAGTCCATCGCGCGCGCGGCGGTAGCGGTCTTGCGCACAAGGTCCAAGGGTTCGTTGTAGGTCGCGATGAGGACGTCGACGGAGAGGCCGGCCTCGGCGATGCCGGGATCGCGCGACGGGAAGCGCCACGTCGAGAAGACGAACAGGGCTAGTGAAATCGGGATGAAGAATTCGGCGGCGAAGAAAAGTACCGAGTAGGCGGGGGCGGCTTGGTTCAGCGTCGTCACGCGAAAACCGAAATAGGCGATCGCCGTCAGGATCCAGAATGCGAGTGCTGCGACGCGCAGGCCGTGTTGGCGCGCATCGGCCGGGTCCGTGGGAAGCGGTTTCTGCATAGCGATGATTCAGCTGCGCGGTGGCAGCCTCCTCATCGTGCAGGCGGGCGCTTAGGCGCGCGGTGTGGCGTAGGGCGATCCATGATTGCCGCGGACCTTAGGTACGGGACTCGATTCGCACAACTCCGGCGCTTGACGGTCTTCGCGCGGCGCGTTGCCGGCAAGGAGTTCGCATATGTCTTGATGGATGCGTTCAGCCGCAGCGGCTGCGCGTGCGGGATGGCCGGTGCCGATCGATACAAAGACGCCGTCCGACGTCCACATGATGCGATCCTTTTTGCGTAGGACTCTTTGCAGACGATGTTCGACGGCTTGGCGCGCCATTTGAACGTCGTGTGCGGTCATTCCCTCCGGCAGCATCAAACGTAGGTCGAAGAAAAACGAGGCGGCGTCGTTTTGCGGCGCGGGGGTCATGTCTTCGAAGCGATCGTTGCGATCGAAGCGGTGGTGGCGTCCTTTTCCCATGGCACGTGCCTTTGAAAGGTATTTGCGACAAAGGCGATCATTGCGCCCAACGCGATAAGAGATTGTGAGTTGCAGCGTGTGAATTTTCTTTAAGTTTTACCGACCTGAAAAAGAGCGTCATCGCGCCGCGATCCGATTACAAATTCGAAACCCTAATCTCGATCGCAAGTGTTTCTGCGGCCTGGCACTTTGGCACTGCCGCCACGGTCAGTGGCTCCACTGTCGCCCAGACTTTATGTGCGCGCCTCCAAATACGGAGGACTATGGATGAACCGCATGCTTGCCGCCGCACTAATTGGTTGCGCGCTTTGCGCCGTGCCACTGCATGCCGAAAGCGAGCTCGTGCATGCGCTCCCGCGCATAGTTAAGCCAGACGCAATCGGGATCGCGCCGACGGATGCGCAAGCCACCGTTTCCGAATCCGGCGAACATCAACTGCCGGAGGGCGTGATCATGATCAAGCCTGGCGTGATCGGTATGGCACCGATTCCAGATTCGGCCGCGGATGCGTCGGCTCCGATGAGCGACGACACGGAAACGACCGCGCTCGCGACCGAAGGGTACGGGGGCGCGAGAAACTGTCTCGCAACGGCGATCTATTTCGAGGCGCGCGGCGAGAGCGCGAAGGGTCAGCGCGCAGTCGGCGAAGTCATCCTTGCGCGTACGCATCAGCGTGGGCGGCCGAAGACGGTTTGCGGCGTCGTTTACGAAGGTTCGAAGCGCAGCACCGGTTGCCAGTTTTCGTTTACGTGCGACGGCGTCGCAGATGTCGTGCGCAGCGGTGCGGCCTGGGCGCGTGCGCAACGCGTCGCCAGCCTTGTTCTCACCACGCGCGCACGCAAGCGCGTTTCGCGCGGCGCCACGCACTATCACGCCGCGTCGGTTCACCCCTACTGGGCGTCGAGCATGGTCAGGGTCGCGCGCATCGGCAGCCACATCTTCTATCGCGATTGAACGCAACAAGGGCCGGAACGCGTCCGGCCCTCGAATTGTGCTCGATCCCGTTTCAGGTCAACACGGACGATACGGGCTGTTGGGCGACGCGCCGGGGCCACCAACCGGGCCTGGAGGGTTCTCCCAATTCGTGCCTGGTCCGCCGATCGGTCCCGGCGGATTGCCGTCGCGATCGAAGCGGCACCAATAGCCCCGCGGATGCCAATACCAGTGGAATGGTCCGTGGAAGCCCCAATAGACATAGTTGCGCGGAATGAAATGGTGGCGCCAACGAGGCCCGTGGCCTGGGCCGCCAACCGGGCCCGGCGGATTGCCGAGCCACCAGCGATGGCGTGAGGCGCCCGGACCGCCAGCGGGGCCGGGTGGATTATGCCAGTTCGTGCCTGGACCGCCGCGTGGCCCGGGCGGATTCCAGTGGCGAGCATCTGCGGTTGCGGTCAACGTTGCGGTGCCAATGATGGCCGCGACGGTGATGGCCAAGATTTTGTTCATCAAACTCTCCCTTGCTCTTTGATCGGACCGAGCACGAAGACCCTGCGCGGCGCTGCCTGAACAATTGCGCAGGTCTGGCATTCATTCGCGGTTCAGGTGGTATGCTACGATCTCGAAAATTCGCGGGTCGAATGCCTAATGCGCGGGGTATATGAACGGCCTCTGCGTGAAATGTTTTTTAGACGTCGTTCATATTGCACCGTTTCCCGATTGGGAGTGTTTGGCTGCTATGCGTCTTCTCCTCATCTTTGCCGTCTTTGCCTTCGCCGCGCTTGCCGGTTCGCCGGCACAAGCGGCCGAACCGTGCGCGTCGATCGGCACGGCCGAGCTCGACTGTCCGCCGCTGCCGCGCGTGACCTATGGGCCGAATTTGCGGGTCGAGGTGATGACGGTGAAGCGGACACTCACCTTTGCGTTGCCGAAGGAAAGTGGCGGGGAGCTCGACGACTATTGTCCCGGCGGCAAATGCGTATGCGACGAGGCGGTGCAGTATCTCGACTTCAAGGGGACGGTGCCGGGCTTCGCGCAGGCGAACGAGGCTGAGCGGCGGGAGGCGGCCGCCATGAAATGTTCGGCCGGGAATTCGACCGTTTCGCGCGATGTGTTGCGCTTTGCGGTGACGAAGGCTGCCGTGTCGACGGCGACGTTCGCGCTTGAGTATTGTCACGGGTGCGGTGGTTCGTGTCACGGGGCGGCCGTGCTTGCAGCCTATGACACGTGGAGCGGCGCGCGGATAACGCTGCGCGATGCTGTCGATCCGCCGCAGCTGGGCGCGCTCAAGGCACGGCTGGTGCGCGATTTCGTTCAGAAGAACTTCGAGCCGGAAGGCCGAGCGTTCGGCGCGGAGCAGGTGGGCCAGGACATCGCGGGGCTGACGCTCGATAGCGGGCTCTATCTCGAGCCGGGCAGGGCGTTCGTCAATATCGACACGTTCGCGCTCAGCTGTGCCGCGGGGCCGTTCCATCCGGTCGAGATCCCGGCAGCGTTCTTGAAGGCTGCGTTTCGCGCGCGTCTTTGAAGACTACGGCGCGCGTTCGAGTGCTGCTTCCGGAATGAGTTTGCGCATGCGGTTCGCGAACGAGGCGAGGCACACCTCCTTCGGCGACAGCGGGCCTGACGTGTAGCTCGACGACGACATGCCGGCCTGCACGCCTTCGATCAGCTTCGTGTCTTCGGCGTTGACTTGGCGGTTGATGCGCCAGTTCAGGTAACGCGCGGCGTGGAGTTCGCGGCTCTTCACCGGATGCACGTAGGCGATTTCGCGGATCAGCGTTTCCGTCGGCGACACGGGCAAGAACTGCATGAAGTCGACTTGGTCCGGATAGATGTCGAAGGCGACGTTCGGCCAGAGCTTGTAATAGACCCAGGTGCGGCGGCGGTCGGCCGGTACGTGAGTGAGGTTTCCGAGCAGGCTTTGATACGCGCGTTCGGCCCAATTCTCCGACGCATTCGTCTGTAGCTCGCCCGACATTTTGTCGACCCAGGTTTGCGCCTCGATCTTGTAGGTCGAACCGAAGAGCCGCGCGAGGCCCGGGTGGGCAACGGAGATGTGCATGCCGTCGGAGTAGTTGTCGGCGATGTTCTTCCAGTTGACCTTGCGCGGGCGGAGCGTCACGCGGCCGTTCGGCACCAGCGCCTCGAGCGCGTAGGGTTTCAGTTCCTCCGCGTAGGGCGCCATCATCTCGGCGATGCTCGGCAGGCCCTTTTCGAAGCGGATGAAGACGAAGCCTTGGAAGATCTCCTGCTCCACCGGATGCAGGCCGTGCTGTGCCTTATCGAGGTCGTCGAAGCCTTGCCATTTCGGTGTCGCGGACAGCGTGCCCTCCAGCGTGTAGCTCCACGCGTGATAGGGGCACACGAGGCGATGGCCGCAGTGCCCACGCGCTTCCGGCGCGATCTTCGCGGCGCGGTGACGGCAGACGTTGTGAAAGCTTCTGAGCACGCCGTCCTGGCCGCGCAGCGTGACCACGCGCTCACCCAGAACATCCAGCGTCACGTAATCGCCGGGCTTCGGCGCGTCGTTGATGTGACCTACGATGTGCCAGGATTGGCGAAAAATCTTCTGCCGCTCGAGCTCGAAGAAGCGCTCGTCGGTGTAGAGCCATCCGGGCAGGCTGGTGCTCATGGACGTCAATCGATGCGGTTGACGATGGGGGTTTGGACGCACTTTGCCAGATTGTGGATGTCGCCGTAGAGCGTGTGGGCGACGAGGTAGACGGCGCCTTCGGGCACTTTCGTGCCTTGCGGGATTTCCATTGTGATCGTGGTGCCCGGTTGCGAGGGCTTTGCCATCGCGACGTGGTTCGTGTCGCGGAAGCCTTTGCAGCTGCCGCCGTGGTCGCCGTGGCCGGCGTCGTCGTCGGGGCCTGGTGCGCCCACTTCGAGGCCCCAGTGGACCATGTAAACGCTGACGCCTTTTTCGTCGGCTGCGCGGCCGAGCGTGATCGTGCCGCCGATCGTTGAGGCCGGGTCCGTGTCTTCGAACGCGATGAAGGCGGGACCGTAGTTCACGCCGGCGACGCGCGGGTAGATAAGGTCAGGCCCGCCGAAATAGACGGCGGCAGCGGCCGCCAGCGCAAGCACCACGATCAATACGGCAAGGCGTCTTAGCCAAAGCATCCCGCGCACTCCCTCAGTGTTGATGCGTTGCGATCTAATTTCGCATCCAACTGTGTCCGTCTGCAAATCGCCGTCTAGAGGGGGAGGGGGCATATCCCCCCGTTTCGACGCGTCTCACCGCACCACTGATTGGGTTGCTAGCGCTGCAGTTCCATTTTGATGGGGCCTTCGGCGCGGCCGTGGATGAATTGATCCACGTAGGGGTTGCCCGAATTGTCGATGTCTTCCTTGCGGCCGGACCAGATGATCTTGCCTTTGTAGATCATCGCGATCTTGTCGGCGATTTTGCGCGCCGAGACCATGTCGTGCGTGATCGAGAGCGTGGTGACGCCCATGTCCTTCACCGTCGTCACAATCAGGTCGTTGATGACGTCGGCCATGATCGGGTCGAGGCCCGTCGTTGGTTCGTCGAAGAAGATGATTTCGGGTTCGGCGGCGATCGCGCGGGCGAGGCCGACGCGCTTTTGCATGCCGCCCGAAAGTTCGCTCGGCGAGAGTTCGCCGACTTCGGGGCCGAGGCCCACTTTCGCGAGTTTCTGCAGCGCGATCTTCTTTGCTTCCGTGCGGTTCAAACCACGGCCTTGGATCAGACCGAACGCGACGTTCTCCCACACGGTCAGCGAGTCGAAGAGGGCGGCGGCTTGGAACAGCATGCCGAATTTGCGGTTGACCTCTTCGCGGGCGCGGCCGGTGAGGCGGCTCACTTCGCGGCCGTCGACCTTGATCGAGCCTTTGTCGGGCGTGATGAGGCCTAAGATGCTTTTGAGCGTGACGGACTTGCCTGTGCCGGAGCCGCCGATGATGACGAGCGACTCGCCCGGATCGACGGAGAGGTCCACGCCGTCGAGCACCACCTTCGTGCCGAAGCGCTTTTGAACGCCTTTAAGTTCGATCTTTGGCGAGGTCACCGGCCGCCTCCGAAGAAGAGCGACGTCATCATGTAGTTCGCGGCCAGGATGAGGATCGCCGCCGAGACGACGGCGTTCGTGGTCGCAGCACCCACACCTTGCGCGCCGCCCTTCGAGTGGTAGCCGTGATAGCAACCCATGAGCGCGATGATGAAGCCGAAGACGGCCGCTTTCCAAAGGCCGGACGTGACGTCGCCGGTCTTCAAGAAGTCTGCCGTGTTCTTTAGATAAGACGCGGAGTTGTAGTCGAGCGAGTAGACGCCGACGACCCAGCCACCCATGACACCGATGACGTCGCCGATGCCGACCAGGATGGGCATTGTGAGCACGGCTGCGATCAGGCGCGGCGCCACGAGATATTTGAACGGGTTCGTCGAGAGCGTGACCAACGCGTCGATCTGTTCCGTCACGCGCATGGTGCCGAGTTCGGCGGCGATGGCGGCGGAGACGCGGCCCGCCACCATCAGGCCCGCCATGACGGGGCCGAGTTCGCGGGTGATGCCGAGGACCACGATTTGCGGCACCAGCGTTTCAGCGCCGATCTCGCTGCCGACCGCGATCTGCAGCGCCAGCGCACCGCCGGTGAAGAAGGCGGTGAGGCCGACGACGGGAAGTGAGAAGTAACCGATGCGCATGATCTGCTGAAAGATCAGCCGGCCGTAGACGGGCGGCATAATGGCAAGCGGCACGGCGGTCATCGCGAATTCGAAGATGCGGCCGATCTCGCTCAAGAGCGCGATCACGAAGCGGCCGATCCAGGCGAAGGGGGCGAGCGGGTTCATGGCTTGTCTAGCGCGCTCCGGTGTACTGGCGCGTGATGCGGTCGCCAAGGCGGGTATAGATTTCGTAGGGCATGGTGCCGGCCGCGGCTGCGAGTTCGTCGACGGTCTGGTTGGGACCGATGAACTCGACGGCCGCACCTGCGCGCGCGCTTGGCTCCGGCACTTCGGTGACGTCGAGTGTGACGAGGTCCATCGATACGCGTCCGACGATCGGACATTTGACGCCTGCGATCACACCAAATCCCCTGTTCGACAGCGTCCGCAAAAGCCCATCCGCATAGCCGATAGCCGCGATGCCGAGCCGCCGCGGTCCGCTTGCGGAGTAGGTGGCTCCGTAACCGACGGTGTCCCCCCTGTCAATCGAACGCACCTGAAGCAGCGGCGCGGCCAGCGTAACGGTGCCGCGCATCGGGTTTTCGCCCGATTTCCGGGGGTTGCCGCCGTAGAGCGCGATGCCGGGCCGTACCAAGTCAAACGCGTACTCGGGCCTCAAGAAACAACCGCCCGATGCAGCGAGAGAAAGGCGCGTGCCGGGGAATCGTTTGGCGAGGGCTTTGAAGCGAGCGAGCTGCTGCTCGTTCTTCTCGTGCTCAGGGTCGTCGGACGAGGCGAGGTGGCTTATCACGAGTTCCGGCTGAACGGCGCCTTCGACGGTTTTCAGATCGGCTTCGGAAAGACCAAGGCGCGACATGCCGGTGTCGAGATGCAGAGCGCAGCCGGCGCGCAAGCCCGATTTCAGCCAGTCGGAGAGCTGACTGATGCTGGAGAGAACCGGGGACAGTTTGTGTTCGGCGAACGCCGCTTTGTTCGCGGGCGTGTAGCCGTGAAGAACGTAGAGAGTCTTGTCGGCGATGGCGGAGCGAAGGTCGGCGCCTTCTTCCGCGTGAGCGACGAAGAACGTCTTGCACCCGGCCGCAGCCAACGCCATGGCGATCGGCTTGGCGCCCAGGCCATAGCCATCCGCCTTCACGACAGCCGCCACCTCCGCCGTCTTCGCTTGCGCGATCAGGCGGCGGTAGTTCCCCACGATTGCCATGAGGTCGACGGAGAGGGTCGGGCGGGTCATTCGTTTGCCCGGCCAGGACGGCATTCACTTGACACGCAAATCACCTAGCCCGTTTGGACGGGCAGGGTATCTTCCTTTGCGAGGTCGTAGAAGCGGGTGAATTGCTTTTCAAAGCGTAGCGTCACCTTGGCGGTGGGGCCGTGGCGGTGCTTTTCGACCAGGACGTCCGCCAGGCCGTGGACGCGATCCATCTTTTCCTTCCACTTCTGGAATTCCATCGGATCGTCCATCGGCGGTTCTTTGGTCTCGAGGTAGTAGGCCTCGCGGTAGATGAACATGACGACGTCGGCGTCCTGCTCGATCGAGCCGGACTCGCGAAGGTCGGCGAGGACGGGGCGCTTGTCGTCGCGGTTGTCGACGCCGCGCGAGAGCTGCGAGAGCGCGATCACGGGGACGGAGAGCTCCTTCGCGAGCGTCTTCAAGCCCTTCGTGATTTCGGTGACTTCCTGGACGCGGTTTTCGTTGCGCTTCGACTGCGTGCCGGTCAGCAGCTGCAGGTAGTCGACGATGATGAGGCCAAGGTCGCCGGCGCGCTTCAATCGGCGCGCGCGGGCTGCGACTTGTGCGATCGAGATGCCGCCGGTGTCGTCGATGAAGAGCGGGAGGCGTTCGAGTTCGGCGCCGACGCGGATCAACGCCTGCATGTCGCGTTCTTCGATCTTGCCGCGGCGGATCTTGGAGCCCGAGACTTCGGCTTGTTCGGCGAGAATACGGGTCGCGAGCTGTTCGGCCGACATTTCGAGCGAGAAGAACGCGACGCGCCCGCCGCCCTGGCCGTCGGAACGCATCCATTCGCGCGCGGCGTGGAAGGCCATGTTCGTTGCGAGCGACGTCTTACCCATGGCGGGGCGCGCCGCCAGGATGATGAGATCCGATTTCTGAAAACCACCGAGCAGGCTGTCGAGGTCGACGAAGCCCGTGCCGACGCCGGTGACGTGGCTTGGCGACATGTAGGCGCGTTCGGCAACTTCCATCGCACCGGTGATAGCGTCACGGAAGGACTTGAAGCCGCCGCCGAAGCGGCCCTTCTCGGCGATGCCGTAGAGCTGCTTCTCCGCTTCTTCGACTTGCTCGGCCGGCGACAGATCGACCGGCGGGTCGTAAGCGAGGTTGACGATTTCTTCGCCGACGCGGATCAGGTCGCGGCGTTGGGCGAGTTCGAAGATCATGCGGCCGAAGTCGGCGGCGTTCATGACCGTCGGCGAGAAGCGCGAGAGTTCGGCGAGATAGTCCGCGCCGCCCACTTCCTTCATCGAAGCGTCGAGCGAGAAGTACGGGCGCAGCGTTACGGGCGATGCGAGCTGACCCTTGCGGATGACGCGGGCGAGCGCTTCGAAGATGCGCTGGTGCATCGGTTCGTGGAAGTGCTCAGGCTCAAGGAAGCCCGACACACGTTCGAACGCGTCGTTGTTGACGAGAATGGCGCCGAGCAGCGCTTGCTCCGCCTCCACATCGAATGGTGTTTGGCGATATTTTTCCGGCAGGTCCGGCTTGGGTGCAACGGCGAGGCTCATGGGGTCCTAAAAGCGCGATTGAGGTGGCGTTCGCAATCACCCTTGGCGAAATATGCACAGCTCTTCGCGGAGGTGCCATTGCCTTCGCGCGCGCTTCTTATGTCAAGCGCACGAGTGATTCGAATTGGGGGATATTGTAGCGGGTTGACGTTTCGAAAAAAGCGGTTCCGGCACTGGCGTGAACGTCAGTCGGGCGTCTGCACGAAGATGCTCTTCGTGAAACTTTCGTGGGCTTCGTGTTGCTTTTTCGGACGTCGCGCGGCGCCAAGACAAAAGGGCCGCGAGGTTTTTCCCCGCGGCCCCGATTCCTGGCGTGTTTCCTGATTTAGATTATTCTTCTTTCTTCTTCTTCTTTTTGGCCGCTGACTTTTCGTCGGCGGGTTCTGCTTCGGCCTTGGCCGGCTTTTCGGCGGCGGCTTTCTTTTCTTTCTTAGGTTTCGCTTCGGCGGCGGGCTTTTCGTCCGCCTCGTCGTCGCCCTTGAGGCCGCTTGCCGCCTCGTCGCTTTCGAACAGCGCTTCGGCGTCGATGCGGGCTTGCTCGGCTTCCGTCTTCAGCACGTTTTCACCGCGCGCCTGACGTTCAGCTTCTTCGGCCGTGCGGGCGACGTTGACTGTGATGCCGACACGGACTTCCGGGTGCAGCGCCACTTTGACGTCGTGGAGGCCCAACTCCTTCATAGGCTTGTCGAGCACGATCTGGGTGCGGTTCAACGTGATTCCGCCGGCGGTGACCGCATCGGCGATGTCGCGCGTCGAGACCGAACCGTAGAGAATGCCGGTTTCGCCGGCCTGACGCAGAATGACGAACTTCTGCTTGTCGAGCGTCTTGGCGACGCCCTCGGCTTCTTTCTTCAGCGTGAGGTTGCGCGCCTCAAGCTGTGCTTTTTCTTTGTCGAAGCGGGCGATGTTGTCTTTCGTCGCGCGGAGGGCCTTTTTGCGCGGCAGGAGGAAGTTGCGGGCAAAGCCGTCCTTCACCTTTACTACTTCGCCCATCTGGCCGAGCTTTTCGACGCGTTCGAGCAGGATAACTTGCATTGTCTTAGCTCCCCTAGCTCACGACGTACGGGAGCAGAGCCAGGAAGCGTGCGCGCTTGATCGCTGTTGCGAGTTCGCGTTGCTTTTTGGCCGAGACTGCCGTGATGCGTGAGGGAACGATCTTGCCGCGCTCAGAGATGAAGCGAGAGAGCAGCTTGCCGTCCTTGTAATCGATCTTCGGTGCGTTCGCGCCCGAGAACGGGCAGGTCTTGCGACGGCGAAAGAACGGACGCCGCCCGCCGGCGCCACCGCCGCCGCCGAAGCCGCCACCACCTTCGCGGTCGCGACCACCGCCGAAGCCACCGCCTTCGCGGTCGCCACGCGGACCACCGCCGCCGAAGCCGCCGCCACCTTCACGGTCGCCACGCGGACCACCGCCGCCTGCACCGCCACCGCCGTAGCCGTAACCACCGCTCATGATGCTGCTCCTTCTTCGACGGCTTCGTATGGTTCATCCGGGCCGCGGCCCCACTTTGCGTCGCGGCGCTCTTTCGCCTGCTTCGCCAGCATGCCGGCCGAAGGTCCTTCTTCGAACGCTTCGACGCGCACCGTCAGCTGACGGATGACGTCTTCGTTCAGCTTGAGCTGACGTTCCATTTCGCCGACAGCCGCCCATGGCGAGTCGAGATTGAAATGGACGTAGTGGCCCTTGCGGTTCTTGTTGATCTTGAAGGTCAGCGAACGCAGACCCCAATATTCCTGTTTGACGACTTTGCCGCCGCCGGCTTCGACGATGGCTTTCATCTGATCGGCCAGTTGCTCGACGTGAGTCTGCGCGGCGTCTTGGCGCGCGATAAAGGTATGCTCGTATAACGGCATGGGAGCCTCATGGATGACCGCGGCGCCCCTGGCACGGCCCCCTTGGCTGTGCGAGCTGCGATGGACCGGGAGAGGCTGTCGGGCGAACCCGCCCCAAGCGACTTGCGTCGCACGCCCTCCGGCCGCGGCCGGTTTCGGAAGCGGCGGACTATAAGGATTTGAAGCTTGGGGGCAAGGGCGCTCGAGGCCTTGAAACCGGCGGTATTGCCGCATGGAATGGGACCTTCAATCAAGAGCCGGAGGCTTGGGAAATGCGCGGATTGGCTTTGATGCTGGCGGCAGGGGTGGTGCTTGGCGGCTGCGATCAGGTTTGCGGGCCCTCCGTCCGCCCTGTGGCACCCCCGGTTCAAGCGTGCGCCAAGGCGTTCGAGCGGACGGTTTCGTTCACGAGCGGGCAGCCGGCGGACAAGCTGGTGGTCGAGGCGCTGGGTCCCGATTGCGCGAACCCTGCGATGCTGGCGCGCATGTTCGATGCCAAAGGCCGGCTCGTCTATGCAGAGATGACGAGCGGCAAGTGGATGATGAACCCGGAGATGTTTCCCCCCGGCGGCGGCACGGCCCAAGGAGCGTTGGATGCGCTCTACGATATCGGCGAGCCGAATTCGCTGACGTTGCCCGCTTGGACGGGCGGCCCTGAGCCACAAAAGGGCAGCTATGGCGCTTACGAAGTGCTGGTGCCCCAAATCGCCTACGAGCGGCTGCGGCAGATGAATGCGCCGACCTTGATCAAGCGCGGCGGCGGGGAAAGCGGCACGATCTATATTTACGACCCGGAGTCTGCGATGGCGATCGCCGTCGCCAAATACGCCGTTTAGACGCGCAACGATTTCTTTACGCTTGCGGCGCGGCTGTCCCAGGTTGGGACGCCCGCCGTTTATCGTGTCACCGGAGCCCTGTTTCTGCGCGGGCGTTAGCACACTATTTATTTTAACACCGCATGCCCGCACCGATGTGCATTGAGCAGCGGCCATTAACTCAAGTTTTTTGCAATTCGTTTGGAACCTGCGCGCGACACTGGCCGGGAAGCGTGGGAAACCGCGCAAAAGAGGGTTCGGGCGATGCGCACACTCATGACACGGCTTTCGGTAGCATTCGGAGCAAGCTTGCTTGCGTCGACGGCTATTGCAGGCGACGCGCAGAATTCCTGGCGGATGGTCAGCAGCGTCGGCGATGTCGCCGTCAGCTCGAACGGTCTTATTCGGGTGGCGGTCAATACGTCGTCGGATCTGCCGGAGGGTGCGGTCGTAACGACGGGTTCAGGGGGCCGCGTGGTTCTTCGCCGCGGCGAGGAGCAGATCGTCCTTTCGCCTCAAAGCCGCGTGACGCTGACCGGCGACAACGCCATCGGCACGCACATCACGCAGGATATGGGTTCGGTTCTCTTCAACATCGGTAAGCGCAAGCGGCCGCACTTCGAAGTCGACACGCCGTTTTTGGCTGCGATCGTCAAAGGCACGGCGTTCACGGTTTCGGTGAACGACGAAGCGGCTGCGGTGCACGTGAACGAAGGCGCCGTCGAAGTGGCGACGCCGTGGCGCAACGCGGTTACGCTGGTGAAGCCGGGCTCGACGGTGCGCGTTCGTAGTGCGCTTTCCTCTCAGATCGAAGTTATGGCCGGCGCGCGCGTGTCGCGCACGGTTGCGAGCAATGAGGGCGGTTGGCAGGCCGTGCTCGGCGGCGGCGCGAAGACGGGCCCGTCGGGTGCCGCGTCGCTGACGTCTTCGGGAACAGGGCTTGGCGGGCGTTCGGTGGACGATCCGCGCGGCGTTGACGATCCTCGTGGCGTGGATGATCCGCGCGGCGTGGACGATCCTCGCGGCGTCGACGATCCACGTGGCGTGGACGATCCGCGCGGTGCGGGCCTTGCGAACGGCGCGGGCTTGCGTCTGGCGGCCCGTGAGACGAGCGATGGTTTCACCGCGGCTTCACCCGCAACGCATCTTGAGGTGCCGGTGACCGCAGCGCCGCAAGCCGTGCAACTGGTTCGCGTCGAGGCGGGTGCAGGTAACAAGCAACCTGTGACGGCCGTGATCCCGCAGGGCGAAACCGCTTCGACAGGCTTTGGACGCAGCGCTCAAGCGGCGGAGTCGTCCGTCGGGTTCGTCGGCAACAAGTCGGCCGAAGCTGTTGCCAACGCAAGGCGCCCCGCAGCGCGCTCACGCGGCCACTCCTCGGAGTTCCCGGTGTTCGAGGTGGCCGTGGGCGGGTTGGGCTTGCTGATGTATATCTTGGGCTCGCACCTCATGGGCTTCATGCGCAGCAGCCCGCGGCCGGTACGCATCCGTCGCTAAAAGAACGGCCTCCTCTTAGGAAGCGGCCCCGCCGAAAGGTGGGGCCGTTTCGTTTTGCGGTCAACGCAGCGCGGCACCGAGCGCGCGCAGCGGTTCGCTCTGTTCGCGCGGGATGGACGCGTCGGCTTTCGGGCCGACATTGATGAGAAGGTTGCCGCCGTTCGCCGTGACGTCGCGATGGAGCGCGATCAGTGCATCGGCTGAGAGGTAGTCGTCGGCGCGTTCGTTGCGGTTGTAGCCGAAGGCGAGACCTAAGCCGCGGCAGGATTCCCATTTCTTGTTCGCAGGGATTGCGCCGAGGCCATATTCGACCGTGCGGAAGTCGCAGTGCGGTGGCGCGGGGTTTTCCTGCGGGCCGGTCGAGGCCGCGATGCGCGCCTTGATGACAGCGTTGAAGTTTGCACGGGCCGCTTTGTCGCGTAGGCCGTTGAACAGCGTGTCTTCTGCGAACCAGCGATCGTTCACGACGCCGTCGGGGACGCGCGCATAGTAGTTCGCGAAGAGGTCCGGCACTTGCGCCTTCGACGGCCAGGCAATGTCGTTCCACAGGACGCTGGGTTCGTAGCGGTCGATCAGTTCGCGAACTTGTGCCGCCGCGTAATCGCAATAGACGCGTTCGGTGGGCACGCAGGCGAACATGTCGCCGAGGTTGGCAATCGGTTCGGGACGGAATGTCCAATCGAGTCCGCCGGAGTAATAGAGGCCGAAGCGCATGCCACGCGCGCGGACGGCCTCGGCCAATTCGCCGACGAAGTCGCGCTTCGTGTGCCAGCCGGGGCGCCATGGGTTTTCGACTTGCGTCGGCCAGAGGCAGTAGCCGTCGTGGTGCTTGGTGACGAAGACGACATAGCGCGCGCCCGCCTGTTTGAAGAGGTCGGCCCAGGCGTCGGCGTCGAAGGTTTGTGCCGCGTCGTCGAAAGCGGGACGGAACGACGTGTACGGACGATCACCATAAGTCGCCTTGTGATGCGCCGCGGTCGGGCTGCCGGGCAGACGCATCGCGTTCTCGTACCACTCGGCGTACGGGATGTGCGCGTTCATGTCGTCGTAGTGATCGCGCATCAGGTCGTGGATCGGCCGCCCGCGCGGCGCCCACGCCGGGATTGAGAAGATGCCCCAATGGATGAAGATGCCGAAGCCGGCATCGCGAAACCAATCGGGGCAGGGACGTGCGCTGAACGCGTCGAACGCCGACAAACGCTAGTACCCCATCGCGGCGCCGTCTTTGCGCATCTCCGACGCGCCCCAATAGACGCCGGTTTCGGGGTCGCGAAGGATTGCTTGGTAGCCGCCATAGCTGCCGTCGCCGGGGACGATCTTGTGGCCGCGGCGCATGAGTTCGGCGCGCACGTCGGCGCCGATGCCGGTTTCGAGTTGCAGTTCGCCGACGCCGGCGGAGTCTTTGCGCGACCAGTCCTCCGAGCCTTCGTGGCGGAAGCGTGCGGCGTCGCCCGCTTCCTGCACGTTCAAGCCGAAGTCCACCATATTGACAACGATCTGCACGTGACCTTGCGGCTGCATATCGCCGCCCATGAGACCGAAGCTCATGTAGGGCTTGCCGTCTTTCATGATGAAAGACGGGATGATCGTTTGGAAGGGACGCTTGCCCGGCGCGTAGACGTTCGCGTGGCCGGGTTCGAGCGCGTAGAGCTCGCCGCGATCTTGGAACATAAAGCCAAGCCCGTCGGCGACGAGGCCCGAGCCCATGCCGCGATAGTTCGACTGAATGAGCGACACCATCATGCCGTCTTTGTCGGCGGCGGTGAGGTAGGTCGTATCGCCTTGGCGGAGTTTGATCTCGCCCGGCGGCACGTTCGGATTTGCGTGCGCCATGTCGATGAGGGCGCGGCGCTGTTTGGCATACGCGTCGGAGATCAGTTGCGCGACCGGCATGTCGTAGGTCGCGGGGTCGGCATAGAACTTGCCGAGGTCTTCGAAGGCCAGACGCTTGGCTTCAACCATCAAGTGAAGCGCATCGGCGGAACCCCGGCCCATTTTCTTGATGTCGTAGCCTTCGATCATCTTGAGCATCTGCAAGGCGGCGACACCTTGTGTGTTTGGCGGCAGCTCGTAGACGTCGTAGCCGCGATAGTTCACGCTCACCGGCTCGACGAAGTTGCCGGTGTGGGTCGCGAAGTCTTCATATCGCAGGTCGCCGCCGATGCGCTTGAAGTAGGCATCGATCGTTTTTGCGATTGGGCCTTTGTAGTACGCATCGCGGCCGCCCTTCGCGAGCAGGTCGTACGTGCGGGCGAGGTCCGGGTTCTTGAAGATCTGGCCTTCGCGCGGCGCTTGGCCGTTGATGAGATACGTGTGTTTGGCGTTATCGATCTCCTCGATGTCTTTCGACATGCGTTCGAAGCCCTTGAAATTGCGGGCCCAGTAAGACGCGATCAGCTGCGAGACGGGGAAACCTTCGCGGGCGTAGGCGGTGGCGGGAGCGAGCACCTGGTCCATCGGCAGCTTGCCGAAGCGTTGGTGGAGCGCGAACCAGCCGTCAACGGCGCCCGGCACCGTCACCGACAACGAGCCATGGGAGGGGATTGTTTTGCGGCCGGCCAACTTCCGTTTCATGTCGTCGAGCGAGCGGCCTTTCGGCGAGCGGCCGGAGCCGTTGTAGCCGTAGAGCTTTTTCGACTTCGGATCCCACACGATCGCAAAGAGGTCGCCGCCGACGCCGCAGCCAACGGGTTCCATGAGTCCCAACGCTGCGTTCGCTGCGATCGCGGCGTCGATTGCGCTGCCGCCTTTCTTCAAGATGTCGATCGCGATTTGCGTCGCCAGCGGTTGAGCGGTGGCGGCCATGCCGTGCGTGCCGAGGACGGGCGCGCGCGTGGCGAAGCCTTGGCCAGTGTAGCGGTCACCGCCGCCGGGGGCGGCCGTCGGTGCGTCGTCGGCGAGAGCGGCGGTGGTCATGAGGGTGACTGCCACGAAGATTGTGAAGGGACGCATGGGTTCAGCGCGGTTGTTGCGGTGGCGGCGGGCAAGGGAAGTCGCGCTCGAGGGTTTTCTGCGCGAGCTGTGCGGCAGGTAGGTCCAACAGCGTTGGGTTCGTGTCGCCGAAGTTGACGATGCGCGCGGCAAGTTCGCGGAACGAAATAAAGTCCGGCATGCGGACGCAAGCGTCTTTTGACGACATCGGCAAGCCTTTGACCATTGCGTTTGTGCGCGCGTCTTCGCGTGCTTGGAGCGAGACTGCGAAACCCTGCAGGAACGTGCGGCAGGCGTGCGGCGCCCGCGCGTTGTCCGCATTTTCGATTGCCGCGTAGGTGCGGCAGGCTTGGACAAGGTCACGGCCGGTTTTGATTTCGGCGGCGTTTGCTGTGCTCACGGCAAGTAGCACGGCGGCGAGAATTGCTGCTCGGCGCATTTGGCGGCTTCCTTTCAACGGGTCCCCATACCCGGCCTAGCGTAGGGCGTGCTAGTGATTTGGACAACTGCCCTTCAGGACGCGCCGCACATGCTTGATGCCGCCATTCGACCGTACATGAACAAGCCGCTGGAGGCGGCGGCAAAGCAGGCCGTGGCGCTGGGTGTGAGCGCCAACATGGCGACGGCGGTTGGGTTTGCGCTCGGTATTGCGGCGGCGGGTTTTATCGCGGGTGAGTATTATTGGGTGGGTCTCGGGCTTCTGCTTGTTAGCCGGTTTATGGACGGACTGGACGGCGCGATCGCGCGGCTGACGCGGTTGACGGATGTCGGCGGGTTTTTGGATATCACTCTGGACTTCATCTTCTACGCAGCGGTGGTGTTTGCATTTGCGCTGGCGGCGCCCGAGCGAAATGCGCTGGCTGCGGCGTTCTTGACCGCGAGTTTCATGGCGCCGGCCTCGACGTTTCTCACCTACGCGATCTTTGCGCAGAAGCACGGGATCACGACCGAGATACGCGGCGCGAAGTCGCTCTATTATCTGGGCGGGCTGACGGAAGGGTTCGAGACGATCTTGACGCTCTGTCTCATGTGCGCGTTTCCGGCGTGGTTTCCGGTGATCGCGGTCGTCTACGCAATTATGTGCTGGATCACGGGCGGCACGCGCATCGCGGCCGCGCTGCAAACGTTTGGCGAGAAGGCGCCCTCCTAATGTTCGAGCCCATGCCCGCGCAGACAGCCATCGTCGACGGCATTGGGCGCATTTGCGCGAAGTACGACGACGCATTTTGGCTTGCGCGCGACAACGATCATCGGTTTCCGGAAGAGTTCGTGCGGGATGTCGCGGCGGCCGGGTATCTGGGCATCGCGATGCCGGAGAGTGTCGGCGGGGCGGGTCTTGGTGTCACGGAAGCGGCACTTATGATGCATACGATCGCGCGCTCTGGTGCGGGCATGACCGGAGTTTCGGCCGTGCACGTGAACATCTTCGGGCCGCATCCGGTAGCCGTGTTCGGCACCGACGAACAGAAGGCACGGATGCTGCCGCCCTTGATCCGTGGTGAGACGCGTTGTTGCTTCGGCGTGACGGAGCCGGATGCGGGGCTTGATACATCCAGTCTCAAGACGCGGGCCGAGCGGTCGAACACCGGTTGGGTCGTGAACGGGCGCAAGATGTGGACGACAACGGCGCGGACCGCGACGCATATCCTGCTGCTCGCGCGCACGTCGCCGAAGGGCAAGAAGGCGACCGACGGCTTGAGCCTGTTCTACACGCCGCTCGACAGCGCGCACGTCGAAGTGCGCGAGATCCCGAAGATGGGGCGGCACGCGGTCGACACGAACATGGTGTTCATCGACGGGTTGCCAGTGCCTGCGAACGATCTCGTCGGCGAGGAGGGCAAGGGCTTCGACCATCTGCTGCATGCGTTCAACCCGGAGCGTATCCTGGTTGCGGCGGAGGCGATCGGCATCGGTCAAGACGCACTCGCGCGGGCTGCCAAGTATGCGCAGGAGCGCATCGTTTTCGGCAGGCCGATCGGGCAGAACCAGGCGATCCAGCATCCGCTTGCGCGTGCGTGGGCGGAGCTTGAAGCGGCGTGGCTGATGACGCTGAAGGCGGCTGCGCTCTACGACGCGAAGCGGCCGTGCGGTATTGAAGCGAACGCTGCAAAGTACCTGGCCGCGGAAGCGGCGTTCCGGGCTTGCGAGACCGCGGTCATGACGCATGGCGGCATGGGCTATGCGCGCGAGTTCCATGTCGAGCGGCTGTTTCGCGAAGTGATCATCGCGCGCATTGCGCCGGTGAGCCGCGAGATGATCTTGAATTTCTTGGCAGAGAAAGCGTTGGGGTTGCCGAAGTCTTACTAGGCCCTGACCGTCGGTGGACCCCAGCCTGTCATCCCCGTCGCGTATTGCCAGAGTCCTTGTAGACGCCAGAGATTATTGATTTGGCGATAGCCGAAGTTTTCGACGACCGCGACAACGGCCAAGACTGCCAAGTCGCGGGCGCGTGGGAAGCGGCGCAGTTCGACCTCTTCGAGCACCAATGAGCCCACGCTGAGGAAGATGCCGAAGGCGAACGTGATCGCTGCGAAGGCCAGGAGAAATCTGATATCGAGCAGTCCGAGCGCGCAAAACAGCGGGATTAATACGTAGCCCAGAGTCTCAAGCACCGGGCCCGCGACGTCGACGACCATCATCTGTCCCAAGCCGAGTACGCCGACACGGCCGTAGGTGGGATTCAGCAGCATGTCGCGATGCTTGGAAAAGGTCTCTAGCGAGCCGCGTTGCCAGCGTCGCCGCTGGGCGGCGAGCGAGCGAAACGTCACTGGCGCCTCTGTCCAGCATACGGGTTCGGGAATGAACTCGACGCGATACGCGCGCTTCGTGCGCCGCATTTCGCGGTGGATTTTGATCACGAGTTCCAGGTCCTCGCCAACCGTGTCGGTGCTGTAACCCCCGACTTGCAAAGCGATCTGGCGCCGGAAGAGACCGAAAGCACCGGAAATGATGGTGAGCGAATCCACGTGGCTGAGCGACACCCGCGCCATTAGGAAGGCGCGCAGATACTCTACAGTTTGAAATAGCGCGAGAAGGTTCCTCGGCAGGCCAATAGCCGCGATCCTTCCTTCTTCGACCCGACAACCGTTCAGAATGCGGATGGTGCCGCCGACAGCCACGACTTTCAGCGGATCCGCGACGAACGGCTGCACGGCCCGCAACAATGCGTCGGGTTCTAAGATGCTGTCTGCGTCGATCGCACAGAATATCGGCGCGCGGGCGAGGTTGATGCCCGCGTTCATGGCATCCGCCTTACCGCCGTTTTCTTTGTCGAGCACAAGTAAACGCGGGTATTGGGGCGAGGCGTAGATCGCCTTTATGGGCCGGTGAGGTGCAACTTCCTCGTAGGGCCTATATGCCGGGACAAGTCCAAAATCCTGTTTCAGGATGCTCAACGTGTCGTCCTTCGACCCGTCGTTGATGACGATGATTTCGAAGTCGGGGTATGTGAGGGCAAGCAGCGCGTTGAGATTTGCGACGATTGTCCGTTCCTCGTTGTAAGCCGGAACGAGAACGGCGATCGGCGGTGCGACGTCACTTGTTCGGCGCCAAAGGTGGCCGACATTCGAGACCGGCGGGCGCTCCGACAGCGCCCAGGCGGACATCAACAACTGCGCGGCATAGAGCAGGCTCTGTAAGGCACCCGCAATCACGATCGTCCAACCAAGCGTGACGGCGAATGAAATCAACATATCATTCGGTTCGAGGCCGCTCACGCGACGATGCGCTTCGTCAATGTCAGCGCTGCTTGGCGCCGCTGGCGGTCGGTACCTTGCTTCGCCATTTTCCGCAAAGCACCGCGACCGGCAGCGTCGAGGTTTTCCAAGGCCTCGCTGGCCCGGAAGCGAACCCACCATTGTTCGTCGTCGACAAGCGGTACGATGAGTGGAACGAGATCGTAGAGGCCCAACCTGCCGGCGGTGTCGGCCGCAGCAGCGCGTACGAACCAGCTTTTGTCGCGCAGGCATAGGGCAATTGCATCTCGCGACTTGAGATCGGACAGTCTCGCGAAGGCGCGCAAGGCGGCCGCGCGCAAGTCTGGTTCGGGGGCCAGCACCAGGTTCTGGATTGCGGAAATGTGGCGGCTGTCGCCCGTTGCCGCCAATGTTTCTATGGCCTTTGCGCGTATGAAGGGATGCAACGATTTCTGCCGCACGACGGCGATGACGGCATCGGGTTGGTTTTCGCAGTAGTCGCGCAGGATCTGCCCGAGGCGAACGGGTATGCCGTGCCCTTTGCGTACGAGGGCAGCGAGCAATTCGCCGAGCGGCGGGGCGGCGTTGAGGCTCACGAGACTGCTGGCTGCGGCCAGCCGCACGTCCAGGTCACGGTCGCGAAGCGCGCGAAGCAAAGCGTTGCGCGTTTCGGCTGAGGGAAAATAGCGAAGTGCCTCGGCCGCCGTCACACGCTTCGACTGATTCAACTGGCGCAAGCCCTGGCGCAAGCGGGCTTCAATATTGCGCCGGTGCATCAAAGCGACCAAACGCTTACGGGACTCGCCGTCGATTTGCATCAAGAGATCAAGTGCGACGGTAATGAAGCCGGGTCGGTCCAACGCGGCCTCGGCCATCGGATCTTCCGATCTCATCGCGATATGCGTAATCAGCTTCTCCCGCAACGAAGCGCAAATCGCCGCCTGACGGCGCAAGCGGCGTTCGCGAAAGACCCGCACGATGATCAAGCTGAAGACGGCGAGCAAAGCCCATATGGCCAAGAGGATAGACACAGTCCAAATACCTTGCAGCAGGGTCATGATGGTTGAAGCTGATAAGACAGCGCGAGCGTGCCGCTCGAGCGGTCGTATAGTCCTTCGAGTTCGTCGTGTGTGTACGAGGCGGATGCCGTTAGTTGCGGCGACAACGACAACTGCACAGTTGCGAAGACACTGCGCGCGGCAAACGTTCGGCCGTCGGAGGTGTCCGGCGCATTCGCCCAACCGCCGCGAAGTGCGAGTTTCTCGCTTGGACGGACGCGGATTTGGACGAGTTGGCCTGTTTGGTAGTTGCCGCTTTCGTCGACAACGTTGATCGCCTCGGCGGCCGCCGCCAAGTTGCCGTCGCAAAATTCGGCTTCTACGCCTAGAATGGCCGACGTGACGTCGCCGACATCGTAGATGGCATACCGTGCGGCGGCGGTGAGGCGAAGCGCGTAAAGGGGGCCTTCATGCGCGACGACGTCCCAAGTACCCCCGGTGCCCAGCATCAACTTCGGTTTGAAGGCAGCTGTCGTGGAGGCTCCCGCCGTGACGTATGCGCCAATGACTGCGGCTGGGCGCGTGTCCAGTCGTGCCACGACGAACGTGTCGTCGCGATCGAAACGGGACGCTTGTTCGAGGCTTGCAGAGAGCGTGTCGCCTGAGGGCGTTTCGAAAGCGGCTTCGAGCGCCGCTTCACGCCAGGGCGGCCGTCCGCCGGAAAGACTGGTGTAGGAAACCAATCCTCCGAAGCGCACAAGCCGAATGCCTGCTTTACGGGCGTTCAACGGTTCGATCCGAGGTGCGGTCGTCGGCTTGAAGCGACCCGCCAGCGCGATCACGTCTTCGCGTTCCGGGTGCTCGCGCAACAAGGCCTTGGTGCGCGCTTCCGCTTCGAGCAAGCGGCCTTGGAACAGGTCGATGTAAGCGAGCGCGATCTCTACGTCGACGTAGCCAGGTGCCAAGCGTTCGGCGCGCCGCAACTGCCGCTCGGCCGCGTCCATGCGCTTTACTGCGATGAACGCGAGCGCAAGTTGCAAGCGAATGTCCGCGTTCTCCGGTTCGCGCGCCGCGGCGAGCGACAGCAGAACGATCGCATCGTCGGGATGGCCGTTCTTCCGTTCCGTGACGCCGCGATCGTACAACGCTTGCGCCGTCGGTTGCGGTTCATTTGCGTCGGCGCGAGCCGTTGCCGGATCGAGCGCGATGACAAGCGTTGCGACAATGAAAGTCCAGAGTGAGACTTGCCGGCGCGAACGCAAGTTGTGTCGCATGGATGGAGAGTCCGAACCTGACGCTGATTTAGCAAAGAGTAATGTTGAAGGTCGCGGGTTGCAGTTAAGGCATGGTTGCAATTCGCCGACGGACTTCGGCTTCGTCTCGCGGGGTCAGAGTGAACTTGTTCGTGCGTTGCGGGCGCGAGTGGGAAATCTGCGCGGCGGCCTTGGGGATGGCTCAATCTCCCTTTCGGCCGCCGCGCGCGTCAAGCACCGGACCTCAATTCGGCCACGGGGTTCGCCACCGACCCTTGGTCCGCCGCTCGCCGATCGTGTCGTCCGTACACGGACGTACAGCCTTGATTGGGCGCGTGCGGCAGCGACTCGGAGGCCAAATTCCTTGTTGCTGCCGCACGCGAAACGACATCCGACCGCTTCCTGGGCAAAATGTTGGAAGCGATTACGTTGTCTCTGCTTCGAGCGCATGCCGGCCAGGCGCCGCGCTCGGGATCATCATGTGCGTTTGTCGACGTCGTTCAAGAACGAATGGGTAAGCAAATTGCAAACGCGATCAGGGGGTCGGAGTCGAGATCACGCCACCTGACGCGAAGCTTGTTTCGGCGGGCGCCCCTTGGGTAATGGCCCGACGCGGCGGCCCAGCGCCTGCGCAATGTCGTTTTTGAACTCGTCGCGGCCGAGCGCCCATCCACCGTTTGTCGCGGCTCGCAACGCGACGACGAATTCTTCGTCCAGCTTCACGTCACAGAGCGCTTGATAGGCTTGCTGGCGTTCCAAGTCGGTGGCGCCGAGATTGCGATACATGGCGTGTGGCGTAATCAAAGCGTCATGCTCGCCGTAGGCGTTCGCGCGATAGCTCGACCATTGGTAGTCGCGCTGGTGCTTGACGATGTTCGCACGCACCGGGTTCACTTCGATGTAGCGGCTGCACGGCAGGAAGCAGGTTTCGGTGTCGATCATCGCCGCGCGATAGCGCCCCTCCCACATCGTGCCGGAGCGTCCATAGGACCAGTTCACATGGCGAACATAGCGCCGCCCCAGCGATTGCATCGTCTTGGGTAAGCTGTCCTCGTCGCGCGGCGTGACGAGGAGATGCACATGGTTCGGCATGAGGACGTAGGCGTGGATTGCGCAACCGTTCACAACCGAGGCTAGGTGCAGCCACTCGCGATACCGCGCGTAATCATCGGGCGCAAAGAAGATCGGCCGACGGTCATTGCCGCGCTGAATGACGTGCAACGGCTGATCCGGAAGGAAAATTCGACCTAGTCGCGCCATACGTGTGCCTCTCCAAGCGATTCGCTCACGAGTGTTCACACAGATGATAGGCCAATCCAGATGAGATAAATCTACTCTGACCCTAATGCTTGTCAGGGCAGTTTGATCGCCACCCTGTCACTATCGTCGCGTGCTGCAAGTAGACGTTCAATATCCGCCCGGTCAAGTTGTGGCTCTAAATCTACGCCGTCGGGCCGTGAGTTCGCTTCATCCAGCTGAGGATGCAGAGCGACCAACGCAGACCGCAACGACGCGGCTTTGCGTCAGACGACAGTTGTTGGTCGCGCTCATTCGTTCATTGTTGTCAGTCGGTTGCAGAACCAAGCGAAGAGGAACTGCGAGTTTCTGCTGAAGCTCCAGGTGCGCATCGGGACGTGCGCGTCCACGGGTTCCTCAGAAAATCTCTTGGGCTAAAGTTCCACGCAGGTGTTAGATCGTTCACTGTGACTAGCGTCATTTGAAATGGCGAAGTGTGTGCGATGAGCAAGCGCGCAGTCTCCGGACCGGTTCCGAAATATAACGATTTTCTTGCGCGTGTGATGCCGCGACTCCACAGCGCTCTCGATCAAAAAAAAGCCGCAACCAACATTGCGTCGAAGGGACGTTGCCGATCAGGAAATAATGCTCAACCGGCAAGCGTAATTGGAGGCATTGACCTGCCACCGGAAACAGCTTGCCGATATTGTGATCGAGCAATAGCAAGATTGACCAATAGGATTGTCCTGTGAGGGCCGCACGAAATTCTCGCAGCCGCGGCGCGCTTGCTGACGTCAGCGATGCCGCCGGCACTGTGGACGCGCTTCGCGTCGATCTCGCACTGCGGGATTTTGTCCGGCGGCTGGACGAAGCGCCTTCTCGCGAGGACATATGGAAGTCCATGTCTCTATTGGGGGCTCTGTTCCACCTGCCTCATGTTTACTGTGCGCAGCGTGGCGAAGGCGGCGCGAACGTGTGTTTGACCGCGCCGTCGAGCCAAAGGCGCGTTACCAATACCCTTGCGAAGCCCCCGCTGGCGAACGCGTTGTCGACGTCCATGAACCCCATTTCGCTCCGCGATGCGGTCAAGCTCTTGGAGCCGGACTGGTGGGAACCGCCGGAACTCGCTGGTCTTCAGGCGGTCGCGGTAAATGTCGAACCGTCGTCTATGGGCAGCCTCCATGTCATTTTCTTCGGCCGGCAAGGTGTTGTGAACGGCCTGTCGAAGTCGCTGCTTTTTCTCGGGGCTCATTTAGCGGCGCATCGTTGGGCCGCCGCAGGCCGACCGCTGGAGGGGCCGCGCGCGTTGACGACCCGCGAGCGGCAGATCCTCGATCTGGCAAAAGGCGGATTGACCGATCCGAAAATCGGAAAGACGCTGGGCATCAGCACACGGACAGTTCGTTTTCATTTGAGCAACGCGATTCGAAAGGTGGGGGCCGAGACGCGGGCACAGCTAATCGCCAAGTCCAGTCAACGGTCTTGAAGTGACGTCACTATGATTGACGCTTTGAACGCATACGTGGAAGCAAGCTTCGCTGCCCTTTCACAAGACCAGCTGACGTCGAGCTACTCCAAGCTTGCGGCGGACCTTGGTTACTCGGGAACTTTCATCTTCGACTCAGAGAAATTGGATACGGCCTTTGCGTCGTCGATTGTCTTTTCATCGGTGCATCGACCGATGTTGACGGCGCTTGATGCAAAAACGCCTGTTGTGAGTCATCCACTGACACGGCTTGCGGGAGAAATCGACTTTCCCTTCAACGTTCACGATGCTTGCGAACGCCTGGGCCTTACCGAGCGGGAAATACGTTATGGTCTGCTGGCTCCCATTCAAGATACGGAGATCATGATCTTTCCCGTTCACCGCCAGGGCAAACTGGTATTGCTCGTCGGCTGCAGCGGTGCAGAGCCCGATCAGACTGCAGTGGGACGCGCGATGCTTCATTCGGGCGCCCATGTTCTCTTTGACCGCTACAAATCGATCGGCGAGGACTTGCCGTTGCCGCGGCGTCCTGCCGATTGTTTGTTCTGGGCGGCGCAGGGGAAGACCTACGCTCAAATCGGCGAGATTCTTGGTCTTTCGACGCGGACCGTTCGCGCCGACCTTGCCAAGGCCAAGCTCGCGCTCAATGCGCGCACAAAAGCCGAGGCGATCGCAAAAGCTATCGGGCGGAGCGCTGCCTAAGAGATCGCGCGGTTCAGCTTGCCGCGGATGATTTCTTTGGCTTCATGGACAATGCGGTCGACCAATTCCTTGCACGACGGGATGTCGTTGATTAGGCCTTGAACCTGGCCTGCCGACCAAATGCCGGCGTCGATGTCGCCGGTCTCGAGGACGCCCTTGCCGCGCGTGCCGGCAACGAGCTCGCGCACTTGTTCGAACTTGGCGCCACCGTGCTTCATGCCTTCGCGCTCGATCTCGACAACCTTTTGGCTGATCGCGTTGCGGCCGACACGTGCCGTATTGTGCATGGTGCGGAAGATCAGGTCGGTCGCGCGCTCGTCGTTGGCGACGATCTGCTCCTTCACCTTTTGGTGGATCGGCGCTTCCTTCGTGCACATGAAGCGCGTGCCCATGTTGACGCCGTCGGCACCGAGAGCCAGTGCGGCAACGAGGCCGCGGCCGTCGGCGAAGCCGCCGGAGGCCAGCATTGGGATCGTGAGTTTGTTCGCGGCGGCGGGGATCAGGATCAAGCCCGGCACGTCGTCTTCGCCGGGGTGGCCCGCGCATTCGAACCCGTCGATCGAGACGCAGTCGACGCCGATCGACTGGGCCTTCACCGCATGGCGAACGCTCGTGCATTTGTGAATGATCTTGATGCCGGCTTCGCGAAAGGCCGGCATATGGGGTTGCGGGTTGTTGCCGGCAGTTTCGACGATTTTCACGCCGCCTTCGATGATCGCTTGGCGATACTCGTCGTACGGCACCGGGTTGATCGTGGGCAGGATCGTCAGGTTCACGCCGAACGGCTTGTTCGTCATTTCGCGGGTGCGCTTGATCTCTTTCGCGAGGTGCTCCGGCGTCGGCTGGGTGAGGGCCGTAATGAAACCCAGCGCTCCAGCATTCGCGACAGCAGAGACGAGTTCCGCCTTGCCGACGTTTTGCATGCCCCCTTGCACGATGGGGTAGTCGACACCGAACATTTCGGTGAAACGGGTCTTCAGCATAAGGCGCGGCTCCGGATGCGTTGAATGGCGGATAGGCCAAGAGTGGCTTGTCTGTCCGAAGGTGGCAAGCGCTGCGATGGTTGCCGCTACGGCCCTTCGATTTTGATGCCTTTCGCGCGCAGCATGGCAATGAGGCTGTCGCCGCCCACCAAATGTCCCGCGCCGACTATGATCACTTGGGTCTTGCCGTCGGCGATCATGCGCTCGATTTGCGGAAGCCATTTGACGTGGCGATCGTGGAAGATGGCTTTTTGCAGGGCTGGAAAATCTGATAGTTCGCCGTGCAGGCCACGATCGAGAGCCGCAACGTCACCCCTTCGCCACGCATCGAGAAGTCTGTCGAG
This sequence comes from Micropepsaceae bacterium, assembly GCA_044220975.1. GTDB lineage: Bacteria > Pseudomonadota > Alphaproteobacteria > Micropepsales > Micropepsaceae > SZUA-430. Next base: position 42,612 of record JBGAPZ010000004.1, read on the forward strand.
TGAGCCTTGCTTGCTGATGTCTTTGAGCGTCGACACCAGGAGCTGAAGCTGTTGGCTTTCGGGAAGTTCGGCGAAGATGCGCAGTTGGCTTTCGGTGGATTCAAGCGCACCGCGTTCCTTTCCCGCTTCCTTGCCCCACATCCAGAGCTGCATGTCGACGCCCGCGACTTCTGTCGCTATCGCGTTCGGGTCGACGGGTTTGCCGTTCTTCGAAGACTGTTTGACGAGGCTGAGCGAGGTCAACGTAATTGCCGCGAGCCATGGACGCATGCGGTCGACGCTGGCCGGCGGTAGACCGAGCGAGGTGGCGAGCTCATCGAGCTTCAGGCGATATTCCGGGGCAAGCATTTTGCGCAGGCTTTTGTCCGACGGAAGGAAGCCGAGTTGAGTGACGATCCCCATCGTTGCGGCAGGGTTCATTGCCTCGTCGAGGTCGACCTCGAACACCAGGCGTTGAGCGCGTTGGAGTGCCGCTTCAAGCTCCGGACGCTTCCAGTGCAATCCCTTTGGCAGGATGTGAATGGAGCCGAATAGGTAGATGTCGCCCTTCTGACCGGCGATCTTCCAAAGGGCGGGGTTTGCTGCGGTCTCGCGCGCTGTGACAGGCGCGACGACAAAAAGAAGAGCGACGAGGGCGGCCGCGCATATCGCTGCCGCTCCTACAACCAGTTTGCGGATCATTCGATTTTCCCTATCCCGATGCCATTCTAGCGGTTGGGGACCAGCAAATCCGTCGCGATGGGGTGACAGGTGACTTGCGATTTCGCGTTTGGTTCGCTGTCGGGAATCCGCTAAAAGGCGCGCCTTCCTGAGGACTGACTGCCATGGCCGAGGCTCAAGACATCGTCGATCAGACGCCTGCCCAGGCTGCGGCACGGCGGCGGACGTTCGCAATCATCTCGCACCCCGACGCCGGCAAGACGACGCTGACGGAGCATTTGCTGCTCATGGGCGGTGCGATTCACTTGGCAGGCGAGGTGAAGGCGAAGCGCGATCGGCGGCGCGCGCGGTCGGACTGGATGAAGATCGAGCAGGAGCGCGGCATCTCCGTCACGACGGCGGTGATGACGTTCGAGTATATGGGGCTTGTGTTCAATCTGCTCGACACGCCGGGCCACGAAGACTTTTCGGAAGACACTTACCGCACGCTGACGGCGGCGGACTCCGCCATCATGGTGATCGACGCGGCTAAGGGCATCGAGAGCCAAACACGCAAACTGTTCGAGGTTTGCCGCTTACGGGATATTCCGATCATCACATTCGTCAACAAGATGGACCGCGAGGCGCGCGATCCGTTCTCGTTGATCGACGAGATTTCCGATCAGCTGCAGCTCCACGTGACGCCTGCGATGTGGCCGGTCGGGTCCGGGTTGAACTTCCGCGGTGCCATGCATTTCGCGAGCGAGAAATTCTTGCCTTTCGGCAAGGGCGAACCGGTGGGCGCGAACCGCTTGGCAGATGTACTGTCCGCAGACGAACACAAGCACTTGAACGACGAGATGGAGCTCGCGCGCGGCGGGTACCCGGCGTTCGATCTCAAGCAATTTCGCGAAGGGCATTTGACGCCGATCTATTTTGGTGCGGCGCTCAAGAACTTTGGCGTGAAGGAACTCATCGAGGGGCTTGGCAAAGCAGCACCGGAGCCTCGCGAGCAACCGGCCGTGCAGCGCCTAGTCAGGCCTTCGGACGACAAGGTGACGGGCTTTGTGTTCAAGGTGCAGGCGAATATGGACCCGAACCATCGCGACCGCGTGGCGTTCATGCGCGTCTGCTCGGGTCACTTCAAGCGCGGCATGAAGCTTAAGCAGTCCGGGACCGGCAAGGTGATGAGCGTGCACAATCCGATCTTGTTCTTTGCGCAGTCGCGCGAGACGGTGGACGAGGCTTGGCCCGGCGACATCATCGGCATTCCAAACCACGGCGTGCTGCGCGTTGGCGATACGCTGACCGAAGGCGAGGACTTGACATTCACCGGCATTCCGAACTTCGCGCCGGAAATCCTGCGCCGTGTGCGATTGGCCGATCCCTTGAAAGCCAAGCATCTGCAACGCGCATTGGAAGCGCTGGCGGAGGAGGGCGTGACGCAAGTGTTCCGGCCGAAGATCGGTTCGCAGTGGTTTGTGGGTGTTGTGGGGCAGCTGCAGCTCGACGTGCTTGCCAGCCGGATTGCTGCCGAATACGGGCTAGAGGTCGGGTTCGAGCAGGGCTTGTACGAAACCGCGCGTTGGGTTGATGCGGACGAGCCTGCGGAGCTGAAGAAGTTTCTCGATGCGCATCAAGGCAATCTTGCGGAAGACCGCGACGGGGCGCCTGTGTTCATGGCGAAGAGCGGATGGGAGCTGCGCTACTCTGCGGAGAAGTGGCCCAAGATCAAGTTCACGGCAACGCGCGAGCGGCGGCACTAAGCGCCGCCCGCGCAGCCTTACTCGTTAGAACGTGAAGTGCGTCGACGGCCATTCTTCGAGCGGACCTGTGCGTTGCCGCTGTGCCAGTTGACCATCGGTACCGAGGTAGAGGCGCACGCCAAGGCCGAGACCCCACTCATTCGAATCTCCGCCAGAGTCGGCTTCGAAGTTGCCGAACATCAAACTGCCGTAGACTGACGTGTCACAATCAGCGAATAAGTACTCAGCCTCACCCCTGAGCGACCATTCGTCGAAACCTTCGCCGCCGCTGCCTGTATCAAAGCTGGCGTAGTTGAGACCCAACGACAGGCCGAGATTGGGCTGCGCGTAGTATCTTCCCATTGCGCCGAGCGACCACTCATCGACGTCCAATCCTCCTTCGCTGACGTTTCCGTACCCGACGCGGCCGCCCAGCGTCATCGTGGGCGACAGGAAGAGCTCGCCGCGAGCAGCCACGCCAAATCCGTCTATGGCGAAGCCGAGTAAGTCGACGGACTGGTAGTAGAGTTCTCCGCCGATCGTGCCATCCGCTTGGTTTCGCCAGAACGCCGCACCACCGAGTTTCCATGTATCGACGGCTTGGCTGGGGCCAGGACCATCATCGTAACGATCGGAATTGAAGCCGAAGTTTCCTTGGACGTTCCAATTGCCGTCGAGTTTCCAGTGCACCGAACCTTGACCGTGGAAGGTGTTCCGATCGACGTCGAAGTCGTCGTATTGACCGTAGTCGTAACCGAGGTCAACGAGGCCGGTCATTTGATGGCCGCCCTTACCGTCTGCGAACGCCGGGGTCGCAATCACGAAAATTGCTGCCGTCGATAGGAGTGTCGTGCGTAGCATGGGGGTCTCCGTACTTTCGTGGGGGACGAGTCTTCGGGAACCGGAATCATGCGCCGATCTGTTGCCGGCACAACGCTGCGGGTTGAAATTGCCGAATCGTAATCTTGCTGTGTGGCGGCGGGGGAGCACGTGGGTGCGGGCGATCGCAACCTTAGTTTGGCGATTGATCGATTCGCCGGTGACGCGCGTATATCTCTTGTTGAGGAGAAAGTAGGATGAACGCGGTCGTTGTTACGGGTGCTTCAACAGGGATTGGCCGTGGAATTGCGGACGCACTCACGCGCCGCGGGTTGCATGTATTCGGCAGCGTGCGCAAAGCGGACGATGCGGAACGGTTGCGGGCCGAACTGGGTGATGCGTTCACGCCGCTGCTGCTCGACGTGACCGACGAGGCCGCGGTGCGCGCTGGTGCTGAGCGTGTGCGGCAGCATCTCAATGGGAAGACGCTCAAAGGTGTCGTCAACAATGCGGGGATCGCGACGCCGGGGCCGGTGCTACATCAACCGCTCGCCGACTATCGCAAGCAGATCGAGGTGAACCTGATCGGTGCTTACACAGTGACACAATCGTTTGCGCCGTTGCTGGGTGCGGATCGATCGCTGCAAGGTGCGCCGGGACGGATCGTCAATATTACGTCGCTGGGAGGCAAGATCGGGTCGCCGTTTCTCTCCGGCTATTGTTCGGCGAAGCACGGGCTTGAGGGACTGTCCGAAAGCACGCGCCGCGAGCTTTTGCTGTACGGCATCGACGTCGTCATCATCGGTCCTGGTGCGGTGAAGACGCCGATCTGGGACAAGGCAGAGGCGATGGATACTTCGGCTTACGCGCGCACAGACTACGGGCCCGCGATGGCGAAGCTTTCCGACTTCATGGCGGGCGGCGCGCGCGACGGTCTGCCGGTCGAGCGCGTCGGCGAGCTTGTGCATTATGTGCTGACGGCGCGGCGGCCGCGCGTGCGCTATGCGTTGGCGCCGAACCTTTTGCTCGATTGGATCGTGCCGCGCATGTTGCCGCGGCGAATGGTGGATCGCGTGTTTGCGCAGCGGCTGGGCTTGACGAAGGTCTAGGTGCAAAAGTTCGTTCGCATGCTTCAAGTAGGCCTGCACACGTGCGTGCTTTTCAATGCTAGGGGAACGCAACTCGACGGCGGCGCATTCGGCGTACGTGGTCAAATAACCTGAGACGGTTTCGAACGCCTTTTGGTGTGCACCCTGCAATGCGCTGGCTCGAGCGACCGGCGCGGTGTTCGTCAGCAAGTAGGTCCAACGAAGCGCACGATCTAGCCTCATCGGATCGGGGTCGTTCGCGAGATCGGGTTGGCGTTGTCGGCGCATGCTGAATGTACCGACTTTGGCCAGCGGCAGAGCGGCGGCGATTTCGCGTGGCGCTTGTGCGAACAGACTTTCGATTGTTTCGAACGCGAGCTGTTTTGTGCGTGTCAGCGATTGGCCCCACCGCTCGCCATGACGGCTGCGGATCTCTTCGGTGAGACCACGCGTAAGGCGTTCGAAGCGCTGCAGCTTCGCGGCCAATGCGTCGGGATCGAGCATTTCAACTTGCGTAGCCGCGATGTCGACGGCCAGGCTTTCGGCGTCCGCGAGAAGGATATCGCCAACGACGCTCAGGTCGGTACGGCCTCGGCGGCCGGTTCCGGTTAGGCGCAGCGCTTGCCAAGGTTGGTCGAGGCGCGCCAGTAGGAGTAGGCCAAGATAAGGGATAAGTTCGCGGTTCGTTTCGGAGAGGTGTGCGCGCGAGGCGAGCACTTGGTCGATGTGGTCATCGCTCAAATCAGTGATGCGTTTGGGCAGCACCTCGCGCAGCGCCGCGAGCCCGTCGGCGGATTTCAGCAGGAACGCAATTTCTTCAATGTCGATCAACACCTCTTCGCCGCCAAGGCGGGACGCGAGATCGTAGCGCATGTTGCGGCTTTCGTTCGCGAGGCTGAGCGCACCCGTGAGGCACTTCAACACTTCACGGCGCAGGCGCTGCAACAAGTCGTCTTGCGCGCGTACGTTCTCCGCCAGGACTGCGTCCGATATCTGCGCGTCGAGTTCTGGCAAGCTTGCGCGCATTCCATCCTTGGCGAGCCAGCGCCACAAAACGCTCAGTGTCGAGCGAGCAATGCGGCCGGGTTGCTTGTGTTCGCGTTCGTCGACGAGAAAGTCGGCAAACGGCTCGCAGAACAAGCGTTGGGGCGTCGGTGTCCGAAGGGCTTCGCTTTCGGCGAGCGTTGGACGCAACGCGTCGAGGATCATCTCGGCTGGGAAGTTGTTTTCGCCCGCGACGCGTTTGCGTTCGGCAAGTGCCGCCAATTCAAGCGCGCGGGTTGCCGGAAGGCTGGCTAAGAACTGGCTGAGCAGACGTTGTTTGGCGAGAGGCAGCATGGCGCGTTCGGGGCCCCCAGAACCCCAGCGCCATCATCATGTGTGCAGCGTAAATATTCGGTCAGCCGCGATGGTAAAGAAAGTATGCTCTAGGCGCGGACTTCGACGAAAGTGTCGGGAAAGAACCCGTTGAACGCGGTCCTGAGCGCGCAGGAGTAAGCGCCTAGCTGCTGGAACTCAATCCAGTCGCCGGCGGCGATGTCTTCGGGAAGCTCGATCAGGTAATGCAAAACATCAAGCGTGTCGCAGGTGGGGCCGAATGCCTTGAACGAGGCGACGCGCGCCGTTTTTTCGACGATGCTTCCGTTGTTGACCGCATAAACCTTCAGCGGATAGCGCACGGGCCAATTCGGCAGTGCGTATTCGTTCAAACTGCCGTAGATGCCGTCGTTGATGAAGATCGTGTGGTCGCGTCTGAGCGAGACTTGCGTGATGACGGAAAGGCCGTCGGCGACAAGCGCGCGCCCGGGCTCGCAGTAGATGCGGCAGTCCTTGGGCAATTTCAAAGTGGCTACGCCGTCACGGATGGTTGCAAAATACTCGTCGAGCGGCGGGACTGTGACGTTCAGATAGTAGCCCGGAAATCCGCCGCCAACGTCGAGGGCCGCTAGGGGTACGCCTGATTGCTTGATGGCTTCACCGCAGCGCTTGAGGGCCGCTTTGTAGGAGTTCGGGTGGAGACACTGTGATCCAACGTGGAACGTGAGGCCGGGCTTGGCGCCTGCAGCTGTGATGTTGCGCAGCAGATCGGCGGCGGACGAGACGGTCGCGCCGAACTTGCTGGCGAGTTCGATCAGGGCGCCGTCGGCGGGCACCTGCAGGCGAACGTAAAGCGTAAGTTGGGTCGCGATGGCTTTATCGTTTTGGGCGCCGGTTTCGATCAAGACCGTTGTGAGTTCGTCGTCGCTGTCGAGGGCGAAGTCGCGCACGCCGTACGTGCGGAACGCCTCGCCGGCCGCGCCGCGGATACGAACGGGCGCCATGAAGCTCAGCTTTGCGTCGGGGAATCGTTCGCGGATCAGCCTGACCTCGGCGAGCGATGCGACGTCGAAATGCTTGATGCCAGCGGCGTATAGGCGATCGAGCACGGCGTGAGTGTGGTTGGCTTTCACGGCGTACATCGTTTCGCCGGGAAAACCCTCGATGAAGGTCTGCGCAGCAGAGCGAAACGCGGATGGAAAAATTGCGTAAATTGGTAACGTGGGCCGAAGCTTGTCCACCACGTCTTTCACAGACGCGTAACGCGGCAGAGCTTCGGTGTTTCGGGAAGGCACGGCGTGAGCGGAAATCGGCATGCGATCAGCCTTCCCATGCGCGTTTGCGGCACGTGTCGATAGTTGATGCGCGCGGGCGGGTCAATCGTGCAGCCCAGGAAGTCGATTCAAATACGCGGTGCCGTGTTGAAGGCTTCGTAAGAGAGGGCCTGTAGCGTCCGTCACATGGGCGCGTCTCCGGCTGCGTTTGCGTCGCTTGGCTGCACGATGTGCGGGGGCCTTGGAAATGAGGCTCGCACAAATGCGAACTCATATCGACGCGGCCGGGTTTGCCTGCCTGGCCTTGCTTGGCGCGCTCACCGTCGTGCACGGGCCAAATGAAGTTGCACTGTTGCTGCCGCAGCCCGGCGCCGTTTTGATGGGCGGTGTCGTCTTTTTTTCCTGCGTGTGCGGGATGATTGTGGTGCATCTGCGCGCGACCAAGGAGGAGGCGCTGATCGATGGACCAAAGTTCGATGCGGAAGGCGAAGATCTGGAAAGATTGATCGCCGATCGCACGCGCAAGCTGCGCGAGAAGGTCGTGGAGCTTGAGAAGGCCCGCGCCGCCGCCATCGAAGCAAGCACGGCGAAATCGCGGTTTCTTGCTACGATGAGTCACGAGTTGCGCACGCCGTTGAACGCAATCTTGGGCTTTTCCGAAGTTATCGAACGAGAGATGTACGGCGCGGCCGGCGACAAACGCTATCCAGAATACGCGCATCATATTCACGAAAGCGGCTCGCACCTGCTCTCGCTCATTCGCGACATTCTCGACCTGTCGAAAATCGAGGCGGGCAAGATGGAGCTGTCATGCGAGGCGGTCGACGTCGCGGATCTGGTCGCCGAAGCGTGCCGGCTGACCAATGCGGAGCGCAATCACGCGGTATGTGTGCATGTCATGCACGATTTGCCGCCGATCAACGCAGACCCTCGTGCGGCAAGGCAAATGCTGCTGAACTTGCTTTCCAACGCGATGAAGTTCACGCCACCCGGGCGGTCGATAATCGTGACCGCAGCCTCACGCGCTGACAGGGGCGTCACGATTGCGGTCGCCGACCACGGAATCGGTATCGCCAAAGAGGATATTCCGAAGGCGTTGGCCGCTTACTCGCAGGTCGACAATGCTCATACGCGCAGCCATGACGGTACCGGGCTTGGGCTGCCGATCGTGGCTGCCCTAATGAAGCTGCACGGCGGGTCGTTCGCACTGGAGAGCGAGGTGGGGCAGGGCACAACGGCGTCGTTGCATTTCCCGCCGGCGGTTATGTTGGCGCGGGCTGCTTGAGATTACTCTGCGGCAACGCGAGCGCTGCGTGCGGGGCGGTGGTGACGAAGGTCAAGCACGCTCCGCACGTGGTCGCTCGCCGGTTGGTAGAAGACCGTTTGCTCGGACATTGCGCCGTGGAAGTCTTCGATGCGTGTTCCCGGACGGACTTCGAATGCGTCGATGCCGCAACGACTCATAAAAAGCCATTGGTCGCGCAAGACTTCACCGGTCGCGCGGAGTTCTCCCTTGAAGCCTAAGCGTTGGCGAAGCTGACGGGCCCAGGAATAGCCGCGGCCGTCTTTGAACTTCGGGAACTCAAGTTCGATCAGCGCAAAATGAGGGACGTCGGCGCCAAGCGTCTCCGGCGACTGATCGGCGGTTAGGCGAATGCCGAGCGGTGTGTTGCGGGCGAGCAGCGCGTTGCGTTCCCTCTGGAAGCGCTTCAGCGAGACGACGATCGCGCCTTCAGGCAGCGCTTCCTCGTCGGCGATGCGCGCGTAGGTGTTCTCAACGAACGCGTTGTTTTTAATGAGCGGCATAAAGTTTCTCCCGGAACGGCTGGATGCCGACGCGGCGATAGGTGTCCAAGAAGCGCTCGCCAGGTTGACGTGCGCCGAGATAGGTTTCGATGAGTTTCTCGATTGCGTCGGGAACGTCTGCCTCACCGAACGCCGGGCCCAATATCTCGCCAACCGATGCGTCTTCCGCGCCGGAGCCGCCCAGCGTGATTTGGTAGTACTCGACGCCTTTTTTATCGACGCCCAAGATCCCGATGTGCCCGACGTGATGATGCCCGCAGGCGTTGATGCATCCGGAGATCTTCAGCTTCAACTCGCCGATGTTGCGCTGGCGGTCGAGGTCGGCGAAGCGTTTCGAGAGTCCTTGCGCAATGTTGATCGAGCGCGCGTTCGCGAGGTCGCAATAGTCGAGGCCAGGGCAGGCGATGATGTCGGTGATCAGCGCGTGGTTCGCGGTGCCTAGGCCGGCTTTGTCCAGCGTTTGCCAGAGTTCATGCAAGTCGCGCTGGCGGACGTGAGCCAGCACGAGGTTTTGCTCATGGCTGACGCGGATTTCGTCGAAGCTCAAGCGTTCGGCCAGGCTTGCGACGAGGTCCATTTGGTCGGCGCTGGCGTCACCGGGGATTCCGCCAATGGGTTTCAGCGAGATCGTCACGATCGCGTAGCCCGGCACTTTGTGCGTGGCGACGTTCGTGTCGAGCCAGTTAGCGAAGGCCTTGTTCTTGCGCTGCGCGCTCAAGTCTTCGTTCGCGAGCGTTTCGAATGCGGGCGCCAAGAAGTAGGCATTGATCCGTTCGATCTCAGCTTGCGGAAGTGCGAGAGCGCCGTGCAATTTGACTTCGGCGAACTCGGCGCCAACCTGGCGGCGCATTTCGTCGGCGCCAATTTGGTGTACGAGGATTTTGATGCGCGATTTGTAGAGGTTGTCGCGACGGCCGTACTGATTGTAAACGCGCATCGTCGCTTCGAGATAAGCCAGTAGGTCGCCGGCCGCGATCCCTTCGCCGATCAGGTGGCCGATCAGCGGCGTGCGGCCCTGACCGCCGCCGACATAAACGTCGAATGCCAGCGTGCCGGACGCGTCGCGGCGGATGACGATGCCGATGTCATGCACTTTGATCGCGGCGCGGTCCTTTGGCGCTGCGGTCACCGCGATTTTAAACTTCCGCGGCAGGTACGAGAATTCGGGATGAAACGTCGACCACTGGCGGATGATTTCGGACCAAACGCGCGGGTCGTCGACTTCGTCCGCGGCGGCGCCTGCTAAGTGGTCAGACGTGACGTTGCGGATGCAGTTGCCGCTGGTTTGGATCGCGTGCATCTCGACCGATGCGAGATCGGCGAGGATGTCCGGGACGTCGCTCAGCTTCGGCCAGTTGTATTGCAGGTTCTGGCGCGTGGTGAAGTGCGCGTAGTCCTTGTCGTATTTGCGCGCGATGTGGGCCAGCATCTTGAGCTGACGCGATGAGAGCGTGCCGTACGGGATCGCCACGCGCAGCATGTAGGCGTGGAGCTGTAGATACAGCCCGTTCATCAGGCGCAGCGGTTTGAATTCTTCTTCGTTGAGTTCGCCGGAGAGGCGGCGCGCGACCTGGCCGCGGAACTGAGCCACGCGCTCGTCCACGAGCTTTTGATCGAACTCGTCGTAGCGATACATGTCAGCGCGCTTGCTTGCCGAGGTCGGCGCGGACGGTCGGACCAGCCGCGCGGATGACCTCGCGCATCTTCACGGGGCGGCGGTCGGGCCTGATGTCGAACAGATAGGCGTGCACGACCTTCTGATCGCGCTCGGCTGCGTGACCGGTGGCCAGCACAGCCTCGCTGTCGGCGCCGGTCACGACCAGAGCCGCATCCATGCTCTCAACCCACGCGCCGTCGGCGGCGAGATAGACCACCTCACCGTCGCTCAGCCGGTTTGCTGTCAGGACCTGGGCCATCGCTTAGGAACTTGCGCCTCCGTTCCTTCAAGAATGGTGTTTGAGGCCCTTATTGTCAACTTTCTACGTGAAATAAAATAAATTACACAAATTGTTGTTCAATCAGAGTGCACGGGTGTGAACCGCGAACTTTCGAACTATTCAGAGGGCCGGGCACTTTCGTGCCAGTTCTTCAGGGCCTGGCGCTCGAGGAACGATAGGGCCGCATAGATCGCGATGCCTATGCCGGAGAGGAGGGCGAGGGCCGCGAAGGCTTTGGCGATTTTGAGGTTGAAGCCGGCCTCGTGGATCACCCAGGCGAGGCCCGTCGAGGAGCCCGAGCCGGCCGCGAACTCCGCAACGACGGCGCCAATGAGTGCGAGGCCGCCGGAGATTTTCATGCCCGTCAGGATGTTCGGCAGTGCGGCGGGAAACTGCAGGCGGATGAGGCGTTGCCAGCGGCTCGCGCCATAGAGGTCGAAGAGTTCGTGCAGTTGCCGGTCGGCGGAGCGCAAGCCCAGCGTCGCGTTCGCGAGGATCGGGAAGAAAGCCACGATGGTGGCGAGAATCAGCACGGCGCGCTCGGCATTGTCGAGGCCGACCCAGATTAGGATCAGCGGCGCGATCGCGACGATAGGTGTGACTTGCAGCGTGACGGCATATGGAAGAAGTGCGCGTTCGATGGTGCGGCTTTGTGCGAATAGGATCGCGAAGGCGATGCCGAAGACAAGCGCCAAAGCGAACGCTATGAACGTGACGCGGATCGTCACCCATGCGGCGCTCATCAGCGAATCCCAATTAGCGACGGCGGCGGCGGCGATAGCTGACGGGGCCGGAAGCACGAACGGCGTGACGTCGAGTGCGTAGACTAGCCACTCCCATGCGCCCAAGGTCACGACGGCGACGAGGGCGGGAAGGCCGTACGCATAAATTTGTTCGCGGATCAACTTGGCGCTCCCTCGCGTTGGAGTGCCCCGCGCACTTGGCGGCAACGTTCGCCATAGATCGGTGTCATGCGGAAGTCGGCGCTGCGCGTCTTTGGTTCGGCCATCGCGATGTCGGCGATGATGCGACCGGGGCGCGGACTTAGCGCAATGATGCGCGACGAGAGGTAGACGCTTTCGTAGACGGAATGCGTGACGAAGACGATTGTCAGGTTCTTGGCGGCCCACAATTCGCGCAGTTCGTCGTTCAACCTGTCGCGCGTCAGCTCGTCGAGGGCGGCGAAGGGTTCATCCATGAGAAGCACCGAGGCTTCCATCGCGAGAGCGCGCGCGATTGAGACCCGCATGCGCATGCCGCCGGAGAGTTCTCGTGGGTAGACGTTCGCGAACTTCGTGAGACCGACGAGTTCGAGCGTGGCATTGACGCGTGCGACGGCTGCCGGCTCGTCGGTCCGCGCCAGGTCGAGCGGCAAGCGGACGTTGTTGGCAACCGTTGCCCAGGGCATGAGGGCTGCATCTTGGAACACAAATCCGAGGCTCGGCCTCTTGCCCTCCCACGTTACGCTGCCGCTGCTCGGCTCAGTCAGTCCTGCGATCAGGCGCAGGGCCGTGCTTTTTCCGCATCCGGAGGGGCCTACAAGCGAGACGAATTCGCCCGGTTCGACGGTGAAACTCACTCTGTCGAGCGCGAGCGTGCCGTTTGGGAAGGTCTTGGCAACGTTATCGAAGGAAAGCAGCAATCACTTCTGCTCGGTGGTTGGCGGCGGGACGACACCATGGCCCTTGTTTACGAAGGCAAGGGTATAGGCTTTCGCGACGTCGACCTTGTCATCGTAGACTTTGCTGATCTTCATTAGGTCGAAAAACGCGTTCCAGCGCGCTTGTGTCATCGCGCCGACGCCCAGAGTTGCTGCATCACCGCCTTGGACCATGCCACGACCACGCATTTGCGCGATCGCGTTTGCTATGATCGCGTCGGTCATTTCGGGGTTGTCTTGTTTGATCAGTGCGTTCGCAGGCGCGGGATTGCCGTTCAGATAGCTGTTCCAACCGTCGATCGACGCATCGACGAACGCCTGTACGACTTGCGGCCGGTTGCGGACGTCTGACCCGCGCGCCATGATGAAGTTCGAATAGCCGGGATAGCCATAGTCTGCGAGCAGGAAGACTTGCGGCTTGATCTTGCCTTCCGTTTCGATCGTGAAGGGTTCCGATGTGACGTAGCCCTGCTGGATCGCTTTCGCGTCGGTCAGGAACGGGGCCAAGTTGAACGTGTACTTGCGTATTTGCTTGTCTTCGAACTTGAAGTTGGCCTTGGCCCATATCCACCAGGTGGAGACGGTTGCATCCGACACCATGATGGCCTTGCCCTTCATGTCGGCGAGCGACTTGATGTCCTGGCGCTCGTGCGTGATCAGTACTTGCGGATCTTTTTGGAAAATCGCGGCAACCGCGACGGCATCGCCGCCGGCTGCGACGAGGTTCAACGGCTGAAAGGAGTTTGAGCCCATCGCGAAATCGACCGCACCGGCCGCGATGAGTTGTGGCGTGTTCACGGTCGGGCCGCCCTGCTTGATCGTGACTTCGAGACCCGCTTTCTTGTAGAGCCCCGTTGCGAGCGCTTGGTAGAAGCCGCCGTGTTCGGCTTGCGCTTTCCAGTCGGTCACAAAGGTGACCTTGATCAGCTTCGGTTCAGGCGTCGGTGCCGCCACTTCTTCTTTCTTCTCCGGCTCTTTGCCGCAAGACGCGATGAGAAGGGCAATCAGTGCAAGTACGAGAAATTTGGCGAGGCGCGGCATGAGCTTTGAGTCCGGGTGAACGTTGATCGCACACCCTAGCTCAAACGCCAGGACGGTGGCCAATTACATCGGCTCGCATTTCGCCGCACGCCGCTGCTGATCGAGTTCGGCCTCGCGTGCGTCGTCGTTGACGAGCGTGCGGAACAGGACGATTCCGCGCGATGTCGATGCGGTCACGATGCGCGTGCCCTCCGGCTGCGGCGGGACCGTTTGACCTTGGCCCATCAGCACGATGGATGCCGGCAAGCCTTTGGTCTGCGTGTCGTTCAGTACGAAGAAGTTGTCGGTGTTCGCCGCATAGATCGCGACAGACCAATAGGTGTCGGTCGGCGCCGCCGTCGTGATCTTCAGCGGGCGGCGCGACACGTCGAACACGCACAATGAGTAGAGCAGGTCGGGGCTGGGTTTCACGATCCGGCGCGCGGCGGCGGTCGCGCGTTCGTTGTGTGTTATCTGGTTCGTGCCCTTTGCGCCGATCGCAGACATGACACGCGACATGATGAGCGTCGGGGCGTAGGCCACTGCCGCCCAATGGACGATCGCCGCTAAGACTAGCGTAAACGCGCCCCACCTCAACCAGATCATGAGCACGCCTCCTTCGTGATGGAGGGGAGTGCGACACCCGCGGGATCGTCCCTGACGGTCGGCCCGGGGTTGTAGAGGCGCAGCGTTAGCTGGAAGCCATCGGGCGATGCGGCGATCCAGTTCTGCGCTTCCGGTGTCGTTGAAACACGGATGACGAAGTTGCCGTCGGGGCCACGCACGACGTTCGTCTTGCTGACCGCGTAGCGCTTGGCCGGGTTGTCGATTAGGAGGTGGTCGGTGCCGTAGGCCGTGATGCTCCACCAACGTGCGTCCGGGTCGCGACCTTCAATACGATAGGCGCATTTTGAGTCAAACGGTTGGCCCGCGCTGTCTTGTGTTGTGCCGTAGTAGATCGTCTCGTCCTTGGTTAGAGCGAGGAGGCCCGCAATCGCGACGGCGGTACGTGTGTAGTTGTCGGCGTTGGTGCCGCCTGCCGCGAGGTTCGCCGACCACGGTCCGTTCTTGACGACCGAACCCGCCGGCATGGCGCCTTGTACGGCGAAGTAGGCGCTACCCAACCCCAGTGCGACGGCCACGACAACCGCAGCCAACATCCTTAGAACGAATCTCACCCGGGACCGACTCCGTTGCTGGCCGCCTATCTTAAGGGGTCGGCGAAGCGCTGCCAGTCTCCCATCTGCACCAGTTTAGCGTCAGTTCGGCGGCGGTTCGCTCGGGTCGGGCTCGGGTTCGTCAGCCGGGTCCTCAGGGTCGGGCGCCTGCTCGCGGCGCGGCCTGCGCGCGGTCGCCGCGATCGAAGGCGCTCCGTCCGCGTTTACGTCGACACCGTCTTCGTCTTCGTCAGGCACAGGCTGCGACTGCGGCACATAGCGTGGCGGGGGTGGCGGCGGCGGAACGGGCGCGGCGTTGCGCGGGTGATCGCCGCCGAAAAGGCTGTCGAAGAAATCTTCGATTACGCCGGGCCTGTCCTCATGGCGATCGGTGTATTCGCCGTCACGCTCGACCCACGGATTGTCCGGCTCGTTTTGCGCATACGCGTCGGAATCGCCGTACATGTCGACGCCTGGCAGATTGTGGACCGCGATGTTCTTGTGGGCGGCCAGCATGTAGGCCTTCCAGATGCTCGCAGGCAGGCTGCCGCCGACGACCTTTTTCATCGACGTATTGTCGTCGTTTCCGACCCAGACGCCGGTTACAAAATCGGCGGTGTAACCGACGAACCAGGCGTCGCGCCATTCTTGGCTCGTGCCGGTTTTCGCGCCAACGGGACGCGGGTCGAGATCGGCGCGCTGTCCGGTGCCGGTTTGCACGACCTCGAACATCATCTGGTTCATCTCTTGTAATGTGCGCTGGTTCATCACCGTGATCGGCGGTGCCGGCCGGTATTGGTAGAGCACGGTGCCGTCGGACGTGCGGACCTCAAGGATCGCATAGGGGTCGACGCGGTTACCGTTGTTCGCGAAGGCACCGAAGGCGCGCGTCATTTCAAACAGCGTGACTTCGGATGTTCCCAACGGGAGCGAACGGTTCGGTTCGAGCGGCGAGGTAATGCCCAGACGCTGCGCGACGGCGATAATCTTGCGGCGACCGACTTCGTCTGCCACACGCACAGCGACGGTGTTGATCGACTTCGCCAGCGCTTCGCGCAGCGAGATTTCGCCCAGATACGAGCCGTCGTAATTCTGCGGGCTCCATCCGCGGCTCTCATAGGGTGCGTCTTCGCGCACGTCATCGGGCGTCAATCCATGCTCGAGCGCCGCCATATAGACGAACGGTTTGAACGACGAGCCGGGCTGGCGGCGCGCTTGATAGGCGCGGTTGAACGTCGAGTTCGTATAGTCCTTGCCGCCGACGATGCTGCGCACGGCGCCGTTCGGCTCCATCGCGACCAGCGCCGCTTGCGTGGCGCCGCGGGTTTTGCCTTCGCGATCGAGGACCTTCACTAGATTTGTCTCGGCCACGGCCTGGAGCTTCGTGTCGATCGTGGTGCGGACGATCAGGTCTTTGTCGGGGCGGATGTCGAGCTTCGTCAGCTGGTCCATCACGAAGTCGGCGAAGTAGTTCGCGCTTTCGACGCCTTCGTTCAGAACCGGCGTTGCCGGTTTCGCTTTGGCTTTGCGCGCGTCTTCATCTGAGATTTGGCCGTCCTGATGCAGCAGTTCAACGACCAGGTTCGCGCGCTGTTGTGCCAGCTTGAGGTTGACGTCCGGCGAGTATTTAGACGGTGCGCGCGTGAGGGCGGCCAACATCGCCGCTTCAGGCAGCGTCACATTGCGCACCGACTTGCCGAAATACTCGCGCGCGGCGGCGTCAACACCGTAGGCGCCCGAGCCCAAATAGATGCGGTTGAGATAGAGCGTTAGGATTTCGTCTTTGGAGTAGTGGCGCTCCAACCAGAAGGACAAGAACAGTTCCTCGAACTTGCGCGACCAGGTGCGCTCTGGTTTCAGGAATGTGTTCTTGGCGAGTTGTTGGGTGATCGTCGATCCGCCTTGCACCACCCCGCCCGCGCGCCAGTTCGCGAAGAACGCGCGTAGGAGACCGCGGTAGTCGATGCCGGAGTGAGTGTAGAAGCGACGGTCCTCCGTGACGATGAACGCCGCCGGCAGATATGCGGGCATCTCGTCCAGCTTTACGCGATAGCCGAATGCGGCGCCGCGGGTCGCGAAGACCTTTCCTTCCGCGTCCATTAGGGTGATCGACGGTGTGCGGTTCACTTCACCGAGGCGGTCGGCGGTGATCGGCAGATCGGGCGCATAGAGATAGTAGAGCGCGACGAAACAGGCGGAGAAAAATAGGACGATGCCACCGACGCCCGTCGCGAGCCAAAACCACCATGGACGACGCGTGCGAACGGGCTCGCGATCCCATGGGTCGGGCGCGTTGGGCAGGCTGCCAGGGTCTTCTGTGGACATACTTTTTAGCCGGGGAGACCCCGCCTCACGAATTGCAACCGCTATTCTTTCACCGGCCCGCGTACCCTACCAGGTGCCATTGTCACTCACCTGAGGGTTGGCCGAAATCGAAGCGGCGGCTTGATTAAGGATCGTTCATGCCCCGTCGCCAGTGACGGTCAGGAACAATGGCCTGGAACATGTGTGCCGAAGGCGCCTAGTGCATGGCGGATTTGAGGCTGAAGTATGTGCGTGGCGACGCGTCGCCATCGCGTGCCTTTGAGCCCACCCCTGGCATGCGGCGCAGGCCCACCGTCGCGGCGTGGGCAAGGCGGTCGCAAGATCGTGAAGGCGACACCCGACGCCGACGGGTGCATGCGGTTAACAGGGTTACTGCTGTCTACGAACGAAGCCGATTGAATGCACGCGACCCATCGCGGGGGCGACGGCTCAGCTACCCAGCGTTGGTATCCGCGTGGGCTGCTGTCATTCGCATCGGTCGGCAACCGGCGCGCCGAACGTTCTCAGTTGAGACTGTCGAATCGGACGGGTCGATGTCGCCGTGGCTTCGGCTCCGCTCTGTCGCCAAGCGAATCACTTCTACCTCTCGACTTGTTTGAACGTGCGAGTTCGCATCTGGCGTTGTGCTGCGTGTGTTGGATGAATCAGGCGTTGCACCGATTGCACTTGCCCGACACGTCAGTGACGTCCGGAAGCGATTCGCTAACAGCGCACGCTAAAGTCGATGCGGAGTGCGTGTTGGGCGCGCACTCGATAGGTGCACTCAACTTATCCGCATGGAAAACTTAACTCGCGGCGCGATCGAATCGTATGCGCGAAAAAATTCCTCGCATCTCTGTCGATTCAGCAGTTGACCGCAAATCGCTTCGCGCTCATAAGCGATGAAGCAGTGTCAAGTGCGCTGTTGGCGTTTCCGATCGCACTGATGTTCGATGGTCACACGTCACAGCGTTCAGTTTGGTGCCGCCGCAAAAATCCGATTGTTGAACGGAGAGTGGGTAAATGGATTTGTTCCTCGCGGTGGGGGTGTTGTTTGGAATTGGTTACGCTGCGGGTTTCGGGGTGAGGGCCCTGGGCGCGCAGCGGCGTGGTTCGCGGTACCGGCCGATGTCGTCGTTGCGCGACTTCGACTATCGTGAGGACCCGGTATGGACGCGTTGATCATCGCCAGCTTCATTATCGGCGCCGGGTTCTTGACCGGCTTTCTCGTGCGCGACCGGGGGCTTCGCCGCCGTCGCATGATCGAGCGGAAACTGGGCCTCTAGCGGTCCAACTCATTGACGGTTGAGCAACCGATCCGGGGTGCGCCATAGTGGGCGCCATGGACCTTGCTCAGCCGCTTCCTTTTCAGTTTCAACTTGCGAGCCTGCCGCCCGAAGCCGAACGGCTGCGAGGCGAAGTACGTGCGTTTTTGGCGGGCGAACTGGCGTCGCTCGCGCCTGAGTTGAAGGCTCAGTCGTGGAGCGGGTTCAATCCGGATTTCAGCCGCAAGCTCGGCGCGCGCGGGTTCATCGGCCTAACGTGGCCGAAAGCATATGGCGGTCACGAGCGGTCCGCGCTCGAGCGTTACGTGGTGATCGAAGAGTTGCTCGCTGCCGGCGCGCCTGTCGCCGCGCACTGGGTCGCCGACCGCCAGAGTGGGCCGCTGCTTTTGAAATTCGGCACCGAGGAACAACGCCATCGCGTGCTTCCCGGCATCGCCAAGGGCGAAACCTATTTTTCCATCGGGATGAGCGAGCCGGACTCCGGTTCCGACTTGGCGAGCGTTCGAACGCGCGCGACACGCTCGAACGATGGCTGGCGCGTGCGCGGGACAAAGCTTTGGAGTTCGGGTGCGCATCGCTCGCACTATATGATTGCGTTGTTCCGGACCGGCGATGGCGTCGATCAGCGGCAGATGGGCCTGACGCAGTTTTTGGTGGATCTCAAAGGGCCTGGGATACACGTTCGTCCGATCGCCGACCTCACAGGGCATGAGCATTTCAACGAGGTCGTGTTCGACGACGCGCCCCTGCCACTTGATGCGGTAATCGGCGCGGAAGGGCAGGGCTGGGCGCAGGTCACCGCGGAGCTTGCGTATGAGCGGTCAGGGCCTGAGCGGTTCTTGTCGAGTATGATGCTGTTGAAGCATCTCATTGCCGCAGCGAGCGTCAATCCATCCGAGCGTGTGGCTATCGCGATCGGGCGTCTCACGGCTCGCTTGCACGCGCTCAGGCAGTTATCGCTGTCGGTCGCCACGCAGTTGCAGCGGGGTGCGAATCCGGCGCTGGAGGCTGCGCTGGTGAAGGACGTGGGTGCGGTGTTCGAACAAGATATTCCCGAGATTGCACACGATCTTTTCGGGCTTGAATCGTCACTTGGGTCGGACGACGCGTTAAAGCGCGTGCAGGCCTATCTGACGCAAGTTGCGCCGTCGTTTTCGTTGCGCGGGGGCACGCGCGAAATCTTGCGCGGGATTATCGCGCGCGGCTTGGGGTTGAGGTGAGCCGATGAGCGAGACCGCAAACCTCATTCACGACGCCGCGCATCGTCTGTTCGCGCAATATGTGTCCACCGACATTCTGAATGCCGCCGAGAAAGGTACCTGGGCCGAGGCTTTGTGGGATGCCGTCGAAGACGCGGGCTTCCTCGATACGCTTGCAGATGCCGATACGTCACCTCAGGAGCGCGCCTCGAATACGGCCGTGCTGTTGCGTGCCGCCGGCCGACACTTGGTGCCGATCCCGTTGGGTGAGACGATCGTGGCGCGTTCGATTCTATCAGCGCACAAGATCAAGGTCCCGCGTGGACCGATCACTTTCGCTGTTCTCGACGGACACACGCATACGCATGGCGATCACGCGCATCTCAAGGGGCGCGCGCTTCGTGTTGCGTATGCGCGGCATTCGGCGAACGTGCTTCTGAGCGCGCAGGACAGCGGAGAGGCGGTTCTGATCGCCGTCCGTCGCGGCACACTGAAGGAAGGCGCGAATGTTGCGGGCGAACCGCGGGACGAGCTCACCTTCGGCGATACGGCGGGAACAACAGTCTCGGGTGTGTCGGGCGACGATCTGCTGACGTACGGCGCAACGGTTCGCTCGGCTCTGATCGCCGGGGCGCTCGATCGTATCTTGATGCAGACTGTCGAGTACGCGCGCACGCGCGTGCAATTCGGCAAACCGATCGCGTCGTTCCAGGCGATTCAGCAGCAGCTTGCGGTTCTTGCCGGACATACGGCGGCCGCTGGTATCGCCGCCGATGCGGCATTTGCGGACGTCGAAGATAGTGCGCGGCGGACCAGATCGGCCGCGATTGCAAAGGTGCGGGCCGGCGATGCCGCCGGTGCTGCGGCCTCGATCGCGCACCAAGTTCACGGTGCTATCGGGATCACAAAAGAGCACTCGCTGCACTTCGCGACGCGCAGGCTCTACTCGTGGCGCGCCGAGTTCGGTGCCGAGTCTTTCTGGGCGGAGAAGCTTGGCCGCGCCGCTTGCACTGCCGGCGTGGACGCGTTCTGGCCGTCGATGACGCAATAGAAAATGCAAAACGCCGGGTGTTTGACCCGGCGTTTGCGGTTTGTGTCCGGAACGACGTCAGAGGTAACGGACGTCGCGCACGATGCCCGTGAAGGCGTTGACACGTAGCATCACCGGGCGGCCGGCACGGTTGAACGCGAAGGCTCTATAGTCCGAACCCCAGCGCGATTTCTGCAGGTTGCGAACGCCGTAGTAGCCTTGGTAGGCAAGTGCGCGCACGAGCTTCTTGTGGCTCAACGGCTTTTGATAGCGATACCGGTTGTCGTTGTATTGGTCGCCCCAGCCGCGTTCCCAACGGTCGAAGTTTCCGTTCTGGCGATCGAAGTTGTAGTTGTCGTTGTAGCGCGGCTCGACACGGCGATCTTGCGGATAGCGATAATCGTCGTCGCCGTACTGGCCCTGATTGTTCTGGCCCTGATTCTGGCCGCCTTGATAAGGATAATTCTGGTCGGCGAAAGCAGGGCTCGCCACACCCAATGTCAGCGCCATAGCGGCTGCGGCGGCGGTCACAAATTTGCGCATTCGATTCTCCCGTTCAAAAAGGGTGGTTAGCCAACCCTTGATGGACATATTGATTGCCCTTGCCTGAACGTGGTCTGCATGGCCTATTCACCCGGGGTTCAGTGAGCGATACCTATCTATACGGGCATGTTTAGCGTCGTGCGCCCCTTCCTGATTGCCGTGATCGCGGCGGCCCTGGCCCTGCCGGCTGTGGCTGGCCCGCGCGTCGGCGCTCGTCTGGGGAACGACGGGCTCGTCCAAGAACGCAACGATGGTTGGCGCTTGCGCGGCCGAGGGCTGATCGATGTTCGGCAGGACGCGCCGAACTTGCTGCCGCTGGAAATCGTGCTGCGCAATGTTGCCGCCCAGTTTCCGGGACACCATTTGGGTGTCGACGGACCGTTCCAACGCGACGGACGGTGGATCTACCGGATTAAGTGGCTGACCCCCGACGGGCGCGTGCTTATCGTGTTTGCCGACGCTCAAACAGGCCAAGTTCTCGGTCATCGTGGCTGACGGAAAGTGAACCCATGCGCATTCTTGTAGTTGAAGACGATCCCGACTTGCAGCGCTTACTCGCGAGCGCGTTGCGCGATCAGGGCTATGTCGTCGACACCGCCAGCGATGGCGAGGAAGGTCATTTTCTCGGCGAAACGGAACCATACGATGCCGTGATCCTCGACCTCGGTCTGCCGGAGATGGACGGGCTCACTGTGCTTGAGAAATGGCGCAAGGCGGGCAAGGCAATGCCGGTGCTCATTTTGACGGCGCGCGACCGCTGGGCCGATAAGGTCGCGGGGCTCGACGCTGGCGCGGACGACTATGTCGCAAAGCCGTTCTATACCGAAGAAGTGCTCGCGCGCGTTCGCACTCTGTTGCGGCGCGGCGCGGGGCTTGCGTCCTCCGATATCGAGTGCGGGCCCTTGCGGATCGACACGCGAGCGGCGCGCGTGACAGTGCAGGGAAATCCGGTCAAATTGACTTCGCTTGAGTACCGGCTGCTTGCCTATCTCGGTCATCACAAGGGCCGCGTGGTTTCTCGTGGCGAGTTGGTCGAACATCTCTACGATCAGGATTTCGATCGTGACTCGAATACGATCGAAGTGTTCGTTGGACGGCTGCGCAAGAAGCTGAACGTCAACGTCATTCACACGATGCGTGGTCTCGGTTACAAGCTCGACGAAGGAGCCGCCGACGCCGACGCCGATGCTGCGCACTAACTCTCTCGCTTTTCGCCTTGGCGCTCTTGCGGTGGTGTGGAGCGTTTTGGGGCTCGCTGCCGGCGTGCTTGTGCTGTCGCGCGTGTTCCGCGATTCTGCCGAGCGCAGTTTCGACAACCGGCTGACATCCGATCTCGAAAGCGTTATCGCGGTCACGGAACTCGATTGCGCCGGTACGATCGTGATGCCCAGGCCGCTTTTCGCCGAGCGATTCATGAACCCGTTCTCAGGCTGGTACTGGCAAATCAGCAGTGTCGGCAATCCCGCGAAGGTGCTCAAGATCTCGCAATCGTTGTGGGATCAGTCGCTCAAGCTCGAGCCTGCAGCGACCAGTTCAATTCAGATGGGCTACGTAACCGGCCCCAAGCAGCAGCAACTACGTTTTGCCGAACGCGTAGTTTCCTTCCCCGGTCCCGATGAGCCCGAGGAAGGCAAGAAATGTGTGGGTGGCAACACGAAGTTCCGTCTGATGGTCGCTGCCGACGTCAAGGATGTCGAGGCAGATATTGCGGACTTCAACAACACGCTGTTTTGGTCGATCGTCATTTTAGGGGCCGGGCTGATTGGTGCCACGATCTTGCAGGTCCAATGGGGCCTTGCCCCATTGGATAAAGTGTCGAAGTCGCTCGCCAACATTCGCGAGGGGCGCGTCGACAAGCTGGAGGGACCGTTTCCGACCGAGATCCAACCGCTTGCCGACGAACTGAACGCGCTTGTCGCCCATAACGCTGAAGTGGTTTCGCGCGCGCGAACACATGTCGGAAACTTGGCGCACTTTCTGAAGACGCCGCTGAGCGTGCTTGCCAATGAGGTTCAAGGTGTGACCGGCCCGCTTGCGGAAACCGTGGCGCGGCAGGTCCAGACGATGCGGCGACAGGTCGACCACTATCTCGCGCGGGCACGCACGGTCGCGTCGGCGCAAGTGATCGGTGCGCGCACGGAAGTGTCGCCGGTGATCGCGGACCTCACGCGGGCGCTGAACAAAATCTATTCGTCGCGCGGCATTCACGTGGAAAAGCAGTGTCCTGAAGGTTTGTACTTCCGGGGCGATCGATCAGACTTTGAAGAGATGGTCGGCAATCTGCTCGACAATGCGTGCAAGTGGGCCGAGGGCGAGGTGACCGTCACTGTGGTGTCGAGCAGGCCGGCGCGTTTGAGCGTGGTCGTCGGCGACGACGGTCCGGGCCTTACAGACGAGCAGAAGAAGCGTGTTATCGAACGCGGTGAGCGATTGGATGAGTCGAAGCCAGGGTCGGGACTCGGTCTTAGCATCGTCAAAGAGATTGCGGCACTCTATGGCGGGTTCTTGACGCTCAACCGTTCCCAAGCCGGCGGTCTGTCGGCCGAACTCGATCTTCCGTCGGTGGAGCGCGTCGCCTAAGACGCGGTGTGCGCCTCCACGCTCGGGGCGCCTTTCTTTCGACGGCGTCGGTCGTTTTCTGGTCCATGGTAGTCGCTCACGCCTACCGCGATTGCGTAGCAGGCCAAACGGATTGAGCGCGGAATCTTGACCGGATCGCCATCGCGCTTGCCCTTCTCATAGTATTGGACGACGCGTCGCTTCAGTCCTAACGCATCGGCAGCCTCGCTCTGCGAGAGATCGAGGCTTTTGCGCCAACGCTTGAACTCGTGTCCCTTCATGGGACAATCCTTCCGCTTACGGAACGATGATAAATAATTCAGTGCACTGACGATAGCACGTGACGAGTGCGGGTTCCACTGCCTCGACGTGTGGCTGCGCGCACAACGTGCGCGTTGGGATCGGGGCGGAAAATCCGGGGCCCTGTCGCGCGCTTTCTAGCGTAAACAGTGTAGCGCCTGTCATATAGAACGCTCGTCTGCCGTTGCAGGGTGTCCGGCAAACGCCTAAATTTGCGACTCAATGGGGGCAGGGACCGCCGGGTCGGCGGTCGCTGCCTTTTTGCCTAACGATAGGGGCTTTCCAATGCGCATCTTGATTGCAGCGTCCGTGCTGTCGGCTTTCGTCGGCCTTTCCTCAGTCGCTTCTGCAGAGCCGGTCGGATCTGCTACGCGCGTGCAGCGGTATGCCTATCAGACACCGCCGCAAGCTGGCCGAGGTCCGCTCTATCGGCTCAATCCTGTGGTGCGCAATGCGCGGCTTGAGACAGTTCCGTCGGGAGCGCTTGAGGTGACGTTCACTGACGGCAGCTTATTGACGCTTGGCTCGGCCTCGACGGTCGTCGTCGACAACTACGTGTTTGGTTCGGGGCAGGGTGCCAGCGGCCAGACATTGAAGATGACGCGCGGCCTATTCCGGTTCGTCTCCGGTTCGATGCCGAAAGATCAAGTGCGGTTGCAGACACCGTCGGTGACGATCGGCATTCGCGGTACGGCGGTGAAGATCAAGACGGATGAGCAGGGCGTCGGCACGATCTTCTTCGAACATGGCCAAGGCTCTGTCGACAACGGCAAGGGTCAGACCGTGCAAATGGGCGAAGGCGATATGGTCAAGATCGGTCCGAATGGCGCGATAGGAACGCCGGAGAACAAGGACTGGAGCGCTGGGGACGAGTCTGTGGACTACGGACTGAATCCGTTCGGCCAGCAGAACCACGGTCCTGACGGTGGAACCGGCGGCGGCGACGGTGCGGGTTCGTCCGGCGGCGGCCAGAGTAACAACTAGGAAGATTCGCGCGACGAGCGAATGCCGTGACCCATGTACCGGAAGGCAAAAAGAGGCATTGTTTGGCGGCGGCCGGCGGGCTTTGGTGGGGTGTCTTATGTTCGAGCCCATGACCATAACCCCTTACCTAATGCTGTGGGGCCTAGCTTCGTACGATGCAGCTGCCCACAAAAGAGCATGAGCTAAAGCGTTTACTCGCCACGCTGCCCGCAGAAAAGGCTTTGACCTTGGCGGCGGCGGTGGAGCGCGGGCGCCTTGCGGGTGACAGGTCGCTTCCGGTCGACATGATTCTCGACGGCCTTCGCCCGACGCTTAGGCGCGTGCAGGCGCGGCGCGTGCCGACGGCGCAGCGTTTGTTTTGCGAACCCTTCGCTGATTTTCTTGTCGACGATCCCCGCGAGTACAAACAACCGGGCCGCATCGCACGCTCGACAGTGCGCGCGTTGTGGCGATGGCTGAAGGACACGCTGCGCGTTGGCTTGGCGGATCTTGAGACGCAGGTCTCGCGCGCCGTGTTCTCGCGCGATGCGCGCCAGCAGGCCGAAGTGACTCAGCGCATGCACGCGGAGATTCTGGGTGTGCTTCGCGCTGCGCTTGATCGAGCTTCTCCCGGCAGCACAGAGCGCCGGGTGCTTGCTGCCAAGTTCGGCAGCGAGGAAGCGTTGGCGGATCTTGAAGAGATGGTCTCGCTCATGATCGGTGCAAACGATCTTGCGCCGTTGCGTGGGTTGTTGCCGCGCCGGATCGAAACCTTGACCGAGCAGCATGCAACTTTCGTTCGCGACATCTACGATCAGCTGACGGCACGCAAGTCGGAGTTGAGCCCCTATGTCGGGCTTCTGGTTCTCGCGCGGTTGAAGCGGCCGTGGGAGGCTTTGAGGCTTGCGACGATCACATCGCGGCGTACGAACAATGCGTTGTTTAGCGCCTCCGACATGGGGATCGTGGGTGACGTGTTGCTCGCGGACATGGAAAATCTGGCACTCGACATCGCATCCGTGCGTCCTGACAGTATCGATCCGGATACGGTGCTGACGAAGCTCGACCGGTTCGTGCAGATGTCGGCCGGGCTCGTGCGCGAAATCGGCGTCAAGCGCGAGGGCAAATGGGGACAGCGGCTGATCAAGATCCGTCAACTGGCTTCGGATGCAATGGATTCGCTCATCGTGCGGGCGCCGCGCGAGATCACGGCGGCTCTTCCGGTGCAGCGGCTTGGTGCGTTCGGCGGGCGCGGTCCGCGTCGACCCGACCTTTCGCGCGATCCCGATCCGACGCGGGTGGAGCGGGCGCTCGTGTGGGGACGGTTGCTTGCGGGATCGACGCCCTATGCTGGCGGCGGCGCGTTTTACGCTGCGCACAAGGACGCGTTCGAGGAAGTATCGCAGTATCTTCGTATGTATGCGGATAGCATGATGGCAGAGCTCAAGTCGCTTGAGTTCGAAAAGCGTCCGCGCGCCCAGGCCTTTCAAATGCAGGCCGAAGCGCTTTCCGACGTTATCCTGGGACTTGAAGAAACGGAGCAGATTCGCCGCCGCGCCGCAGCCGCCACGCCCCGCTAGATCGCGCCGGAGGCGCGCAGATCTTCAATCTCGACTCTCGACAATCCCAACCCTGTCAAGATTTCGTCCGTGTGCTGACCTAACGTCGGTGGTGGTGCCGTGATTTGCCCGGGTGTTTCCGACAGCACAATCGGCGTGGCCATGATCGGTACCGGACTTGGCAGGCCTGGAAACATGGTCTTCGTCAAATAACGCGCGGCGTCGACGTGCGGGTCGTCGAGCAATTGCTGAGGTGCCAGAACGGGACCAGCGGGCACTTTCGCACGTTCGAGTTCGGCGAGCGCCTCTGTGACGGTGCGCGAAGCACACCAGCGCGCGGCGCGCTCGCTCAGTTGTTCGCCATTGTCGCCTCGAGCTTCGTCAGTTGCGAAGCGCGGGTCCGTAACCAGGCCCTCTTCGCCGATCATTTTTGCCCAGCGTTTGAACAGCGGATTGCCGTTGATGAGGACGGTGATCCAGCCGTCCCTGCAACGCAGGATGTCGGACGGGCCCGCGGTTTGGCCGCGGTTCAGTGTGGCGACGCGATCTTTCTTGAGCGCTGCTTGTTCGATCAAGGTCTGCGCCATGAAGGTCACGGCGGTTCTGAGCAGTGCGCCTTCGACATGTTGTCCGCGGCCGGTTTTTTCCCGGGCGAATAGAGCCGTCATGGTGCCGAAGGCGGCGAGGGAGGCGGTGCCGAAGTCGACCCAGGATGCCGCGGCGCGAACCGGTTGATCTGGTGTCCCGGACATGTAGACCGCGCCGGACATGGCTTGTGCGACGCCGTCAAAACCGAGCCTTTCTTCGTAAGGCCCGCCAGATCCGAAGGCGGATGCGGTCGTTAAGATGGTTCGCGGGTTCAGGGCCTGTACGCTCGGCCAATCCAGGTTCAGGCTTTTCAGCGTCTGTGGCGGTAGGTTCACGACGACAACGTCGGCGGTCTTGATCAGCCGCTTCACAACCTCGCGGCCCTTGGGGTGCGCGGGGTCGAGCGTAAGGCCTTTCTTGTTGCGATTCATCTGCAAGAACAGTGCGCCTTCACCGGGCGAGCCGTCGGCATTGTGGAACAGCGGGATCAGCGTTCGGTCTTCCGAGCCGTCGCGCTTTTCGATGCGGATGACCTCGGCTCCCATGTCGCCCAGCAATGCGGCGCAATAGGGGCCGGCGATGTAGCGGCCGAAGTCGAGGACGCGGATACCTTCGAGAGCTGATTTCATGTCTAGCGCGGTGGTGCGGGCCGGCAGCAGCCGGCGATTGTGTTGACGCCGGAGATCAAAGCAACGGCGGAATATGGATAGTTGGCGTCGGACATGCCGTCGCTGCAGCTTTCGCGCCGGACAATCAGCGCCAGGCTGGTCGAGCGCGATGCAGTACCCGTGATGTGTGCGATATCAGTGCGGTTCATCGCCTGTTGGAAGCGCGTGATGCGGAATAGGTAACGGCGCTGAGCGAACATCAGGTCAGCGCGTGCGGATCCGGGGCTCAGCGAGATCGACCAAAATGGCTCCGTGCCTGAGCAGTCGAGGAACGCGGGGACTTCGTAGAGGCCGGAGGCGAGACCCAAGAACCGGCCATTCACCCATCCGCGGCGACGCTGATACGTGACCTCCACCCAATCCCCGGCGGACCGCCGGCCGGTCAGGAGCAGGCCCGTCGCATCGTGCGGGATCGTGAGTACGATCGGTGCGTTTGGATTTGGCTGCGTGCGCAGGTTCAAGGCGTCGCCCGGCCTGACGCCGACAACACTATAGGCGACGGCGGCGGCCGCGATGGCGGCTGCAACAAGACTCGCGAGAAACACGGCAATCAGGCGCAAGGGCAATCCTCCGTGAGGCAAGTGCAGGATGGCACACCGTTTCGGGTCGCACCATATCGCGGCTGAACGCGCTATAGATGCGTCCTGCGAATCTGGGACCGACCCAATGACTTCGACTGGACATGTTCTCGACCCGCGGCTGGCCGCAGATACGGTTTGGCTTTGCGATTGGCCCTTGTCGGCCGTGCTCTTCATGAACGACCGACGGTACCCATGGGTCGTGTTGGTGCCGCGTCAGGTGGGTTTGGTGGAGCCGTTCGACCTGTCGCCTGCTGACCAAACGCGACTGTGGCGTGAGGTTGGTCATGCTGGAGCGGCTCTCAAAGCATCGACCGGCTGCCGCAAGGTCAATATCGGCGCGCTCGGCAATATCGTCTCGCAGCTGCATGTGCATGTCATCGCCAGGAACGAATGGGATGCTGCATGGCCGGGGCCGGTTTGGGGCAAGGGCACGGCAGAACGATTTGATCAAGCGGCGTTGACGGTTGAAGTCGAGCGTTTTCGAAAGCTGCTTCAGCCGCCGCCCTGATCGGGTGGCCAAACGTCTCCCCACTCTGCGTCGCGTGCAGAGCGATAATTCTCCTTGTCGCTACGGGCGACCGTCGTGCGCCGAAGGCCGTACTCAACGCATAGGTCGAGGTGAACATGGCCGGCATTGCGGATCGGCTTGCGCACGATGCGTGCGGCCGCGCGGCGCGACGGGGGCTCGCGCGTTAGAATGATGTAGCTGAATTTCTCGTCCTCGTAGCCAAGAGTGCCTAGCTTCGCGGTGCGGTGAGCCGTGGATCGCGCAACCCTCACTGGCTGATGGCACCAATCGGTCACCGTCATGGGGCAGCGTTCGTTGTGCGTGCAAGGAGCCGCCGCGTGTGCGCCCGCCGCAAGCGCTTGGGCGCGGGCCGTTTCGCAGACGGCAAAGCCCTTGGGTGTGCCGGGTTCCAAGATGATCAGTGCTGTTCGGGCCGCAGCCCAAAGTCCTGCAATGGTCGCCGGGCGTTCGGACTCGGCGAGTTCGTTGAGCGTGTAAGCGGAAATGACGATGTCATGCGGAGTCAACGCGCTTGGTAACGTCCCGACCCGAAATGAGCTGTCGGTCTTGAGTGCCGTTGCGAGCCGTTGTGCGGTTTGACGCCAGGCCGAATCGCGCTCGACCAGCGAGAATTTGGCGCCGGGCAAGGCGCTGCTTCCCGCCAGTGACGCGGTGCCTGGTCCGGCGCCAACGTCGACCACGGTTCGAACGTTGCTGAGATCGCACACTCTTGCGAGTTCGCCCCACACGGCGCCTGCGCTGGCAAAGGTTGCTGGAAACCTAATGGCCAAATAGGCCGCGCGCTCTAGAGGAGATATTGCGCGCGCAATGGGCCGTAGGCCGCGATAGGCATCGGATAGATCGGCCGCGGCGTTTCGAATTGCCTTGGCGTCATGCGCTTCGAGCTCGGCCGCGATGGCGCGCGCAAGGGGTTCGGGCAGGGTTGCGATCATAACGGCGCTTTAACCATGGGACCCTAACGTTGGCGAATGTCCGCCAAACATCCTAGCGGAAAAAATCCTTCAATCGGCGGCGCGCGCTTTCAAGAGTTGAAAGCACTGCTCGCCGACTTCGCGCCCGCGCGCCGCGCCTTGGGGGTGCGGCAGCTTGCACTCGAGCTTACGGCCGAACTCAGCGAGGACGAGCGGCATGTTCTCGAAAGCCTATTGAAGCATGCTGTGAACGACGCCGAACTCGTGGTGCGGGTTGCACTTGCAACGGGCCTGCGCCAGTCGCGCCATCTGCCACGCGAGATCGCGCTGATCCTCGCGGAAGATACGCTCGCTGTCGCGCAACCGATTTTGGAGGAGTCGCCGGCTTTGTCCGACGATGATCTCAAAAATATCCTAGCTGAATGCAACGGTCGCAAGCAGGTGTGCATTGCGCGCCGTGTCTCCCAGAGTGTTGCTGTGTCATCGGCTGTTGTGGCCGCAGGAAATGCTGCCGCCGTGGCAGCCCTCATCGAAAGCGACGCTGCGCTCGACGAGGCATTGTTGAACCAGATTCTTGACCGCTATAGCCGGTTCGAGACTGTGAAGGCCGCCATACTTTGCCGCAAAGATTTGCCAGCGGGAGTGGGCGCGCGATTGGGGAAGGCGGCACCGCGTGGTCCGGAGACTGCTTCGACCGATGTCGCTGGAAGCGCGCCCTTGCCTTCCGGAAACACGCGCGTGCAGGTGGCGAAGCTGCATCTCGATGGTCAATTGACGGCATCTGTCGTTTTACAAGCGCTGTGTGGTGGCGACATCCGGTTCGCGGAAGACGCTATGGCGGAAATCGCGGGCTTGAGCGCCGAGAAGGCCGGCTTCTTGATCCATGATGCAAGTCCCTTTGGGCTCAAGGCCATCTATCGGCAATGCGCCTTTCCGGAGGCGTTGTTCCCGGCATTTCGCGTTGCGATCGATTTGGTAGACGAGCGCGAGTTCGAGGCGGACACGCGTGACGCTGAGGCGTTCGCCGATCATGTCGTCGAACGCATCCTTGAGAAATATCGGGAGCTTGAGGTCTGCGACCTCGACTATCTGCTTGTAAAGCTCGGGCGGGCGAAAGCCGCCTAGCCGGCGGGCTTTGCTTTGTAGTCCGCAATGTCGGCTTCTAGGTCTTCGACTTCTTCGCAGTTCGACGCGCAGATGCCCTTTAGCAGAGTGAGTTGTTCTTCGGCTTTCGGCAGGTTCTTCATCATCAAATAGAGTTCGCCGAGATACTCGTGGGCGCCCTTGTGACGCGGGTCGAGTTTGAGCGCCTTTTCATAGTAGCCAAGTGCTTCGTCGAGCTTGCCCAGTTTGCGGCTCGCAAAGCCGAGGTAGTTCCATGCATCGGCATCGCGCGGGTTGTCGGCCACAACTTTTTGCAGAAGCGGGACCGCTTCCGCGTATTGCTCGCCTTTGATCATATACTCGGCTTTTTGGAAGTCTGTTTCGCGCGATTCTTCTTTCTTCGATGACGGGGATTGGCGCGGTACCTCGACGCGTGGGACCGATCCACCGCCGCCGTTGGCCAGTGCGTCCGTCGAGACGACAGTCAATGTGGCTGCTGCGGCGAACGAAAGCGCGATGCGATAAGCCTTCATGGCGTAAGCCCCTTTTTTTGAGATATCGCGCCTAGAATGCTCCGTTAACGGTCACCCGGCAAGCGCCGTTGCCCGGCGGATTTCCCACCGAAGTTGACTTGCGAACGGAGGGGACCCAAGCATGTCCCTATGAGCCAGTCTTCAGTGGATGCGCCGAATGCCGGTGCGCGGGGTGCCAAGCGGCGTCTGGAAAGCCGAAGGCGGTTGCTCGCGGCGGCGCGTAAACTCTTCGTGACACGCGGATATCATTCCACCCGGCCCCAGGACATCTCGAAGGCAGCGGGTCTTGGACACGGCACGTTCTATCTGCATTTCAAGGACAAGCGCGAATGCTTCCTCGCGTTTGTGGAAGAGGCGCGTACAGAGATCGACGGTGCGATCATGGTTCGCGCACAGCATGCAAAGGGACTGGCCGAGTTCGTCGAAGCGGTCTTGACCGCGATCTACGACTTCGCCGAAGAGCACGCCGGCGTTTTGGCAACGGCACTCTCTGACGAAGCGATTATCGCATCGGGAAGCGATGGCGTTGAGGAAGACACGCTGTTGCACCGCTGGGGCGCGGAGTGGGGCGAACTGCTGAAGGCCCAAGCGAAAGAAGGTGTGGTCGCCAAGGACTTCGACTTTCCCTTGCTTGGCCAAGCCATTGTGGGAGCGATCCACCAGGCGTCGAGCTTTAGCTATCGCGGCGGGCGATCACGCAATGCGCTTGTCAAGACGCTGACCCAATTCATCGTTCGAGCGCTGTCGCCGCGCAAATAGAGCGAGGGCGGAAGTGAATTGACTTCGCCTGGCGGCTGACAAATTATCAGTTCAAATTCGTTGGGAGGTTGGTCATGGCACGTGTCGTTTTCACTCGTGAAGAACTCATGGCGGAGCATACGTACGCCAAGCCGCAGATCGAGGCTGGTTACCGGCTGCACGGTGGGTTCGACGCGAAGGGAACCTACATCTCGCCGCGAACGCTGCATCGATGGCCGGCTGTGAGGGCTTGGCAGGCGCAACTTGAAACGCGAGGATTTCCGGTCATCGATGCGTCGACACGGCTGCTGAAACGCGATGCTTATCCGAACATCGATCAACAGAAGCTGTTGTTGAGCAACGGTCTGGGCGAGACACTTTGGAATGCGCTCACGATCACCGGCATCATCGAGGCGCGCGGCCGCGCGCTTTGCGAGGTAGAGGCACCAAACTTTCAAGCGATCATCGAAGAAGACGTTTCGGCGATGTCGATCGGGCACCTCAACAAGGGCCTGCTCTACGCTCACGGGCTTGACGAAGGCGGTAACAAGGCTGGTGGGCAGGGCGGGCATGACGACATGTGGTTCGCTGTGCGCGATGCCCTGTTCGGCAAGGACGCGTATCCCATTCCGGAAGTGCCCGCGAGTATTGCACGCCCGGAGATCGGGCGGTTGCTGCCGCGGATCGATAAGGTGTACGAGGACTGGATCCTGTTGCTGATGAACGTCTTGATGATCGAGGTGCGCGCGGAAGCGTTCTTCTCGTTTTGCATCAACTTGATGCGCTCACCTGACGTGTTCCGCGATCGCCGTGAGGCTGCGAACCATGCAGCGGAACTCGTCGAGCGCATTCGAACCGACGAGGCCATTCATGTGGCCTATCTGCAGGCGTTCGTGTCTGAGATTCGCAGCGTTACGATCAAGTGCCTGGACGGCGAGCGTATCAAGGGTTCGCAAATGATCGACCCGATCTGGGAAGGCATGATCCACTGGCACGCAGTGACGCAAGCGGACTTTTCGCGCGAACAGGGGCGGACGGCGATTGTCGCGCGGTTGAACAAACAGACGAACGCAGGCGCACTGGTTGCGAAATTCGACGCGCTTGAGCAGAAGGCCGCGGCGTAATGAAAGACCTGCGGGACAAAGTCGCCTTCGTGACAGGCGGTGCCAGTGGGCTTGGGCTCGGCATGGCCAAGGCCTTTGGCCGCGAAGGCATGAAGGTGATGATCGCCGATATCGAGCAGGCGGCGCTCACGCGCGCCGTGCAGGAACTGAAGGACAGCCAAGTGCGGGCCGAGGGCGTGATCTGCGATGTCGGATCGCGCGCGTCGCTGCGCGAGGCCGCGCTTAAGACGATCGCGTCATTCGGCAAGGTGCACGTCGTTTGCAACAACGCGGGCGTTGCCGTTGGTGGCGAGGTCGGCACCGTCGCCGAACGCGACTGGGATTGGATCATGGACGTAAACGTCATGGGTGTCGTCTATGGCACGGAGGTGTTCGCGCCGCTGATCGAGAGCCACGGCGAGGGCGGGCATTTCGTGAACACGGCGTCCATGGCCGGGATGATTGGGTTTCCGCGCGCGGAGCCCTACTGCGCGACGAAGTTCGCGGTCGTCGCGATGTCGGAAGGATGGCACGGGCAACTCGCAGCCAAGAACATTGGCGTATCGGTGCTGTGTCCCGGCTTCGTGCAAACCCGCATCTACGACAGCTTCCGCAACAAGCCCGCGCGCTACGGCGTCGGAGACGCATCGACGATCGGCATCGGCGACACGATCAGGGATACGCAAGCGATGGTCGAGGCCGGTATCCCAACCGAACCGGTCGGTCAACGCGTGGTCGAGGCGATCAAAGACAACGACCTCTATATTTTCACGCACACCGAGTTTCGCGGCGCCGTCGAAGCGCGGTTCGCTGCGATCATGGCGGCCTTCGACAAGAGCGAGAAAAGCAGGGCGCTTTCCGTCCTTGCGAAGCGCGAGATGACGCCGCTGCCGGGGCGGCAGGCGGACTAGCGCCGAATCGGGGCAGATCCACGGGCCTTGCTCGCGGGGGCTGGAGGGGCCACTTAGAAGGGGCCTCGGGCGGGCCATGCTAAGGTGGCAACCCCGCGAGTCGGCAGGAGGAATTTGCGTATGGGTGGTTACGGCATTTGGATCGTACTGGGAGCGATTGCGCTCCTCGTGATCTGGATCATCGCGATCTACAACGGTCTCGTTGCCATGCGGCAGCGCGCCAATCAGGCATTCGCCGACATCGACGTGCAGCTGAAGCAGCGGCACGATCTGATTCCGAATTTGGTCGAGACGGTGAAGGGCTACGCCGCGCACGAGCGCGGCACGCTCGACGCAGTGGTGCAAGCGCGCAATGCTGCGATGTCGGCGCAAGGTCCTGCGGCGCAGGCTCAGGCGGAAAATATGCTGTCGGGCGCGCTTCGTCAGTTGTTTGCGTTGTCCGAGGCTTATCCGGATCTTAAAGCCAGCGCCAATTTCCAACAATTGCAACGCGACTTGAGCGATGTTGAGAACAAGTTGGCTGCGGCGCGGCGCTTCTTCAACAACGCAATTTCCGAATTCAACGCTGGGATTCAGCAGTTCCCGGCCGTGCTTTTCGCAGGGGCTTTCGGTTTCGCGCAACGCGAATTCTTCGACGTGGGCGACGATCAGCGCAAGACGCTGGACGTTGCGCCACAAGTGAAGTTTTGAGGTAAGAGGTCTCAGGCGCCCACGCGATGAGCGAAGCGTATGGACTTTACTCGCACATCCGGACGAACCAGTACCGCTCGGCGATCTTGATCGCCGGGCTGTTCGTGCTCGTCTATTTGTTGGTGTTCGCGTTCACGCTGGCGTTCAACGGATTTGCGATCGGCAACGAACCCCTTGGCTATATTCTGGATGAGACGCTGTCTCAGTTCGTTTGGCTGGTTCCGGTCGCAACGTTAGCGACCGCGCTTTGGGTCTTTGTTGGTTTCCGCTTTCACCAAGGGATGATCGACCGATCGACGGGAGCGAAGGACGTAACGCGGGAGGAAGAGCCGCGGCTCTACAATCTACTCGAAAACCTCTGCATCTCGCGGGGCATTCCGACGCCGAAGCTGCAGATCGTCGATACCGACGTGATGAACGCCTATGCGTCGGGCATGAACGACAAGCAGTACCGGATCGCGGTAACGCGCGGTCTTCTGAACGCGCTCGACGATCAGGAGCTTGAGGCGGTTCTAGGACATGAGCTTACCCATATCCGCAATGGCGACGTGAGGCTGATGGTCGTCGCGGTGATCATTGCGGGCGTGATCACATTCGTCGGAGAGTTGGTCTTCCGCGGCCTGTTCGACAACGGTGCTCAGGGCATCCGTTCGACACGTTGGCGCACCGGCGGCGGCTCGTCGTCCGGTAGCGGCAAGGGTAAGGGCGGTGGTGGGGCGATTGCGATCTTGATCGCGGTGGTGATCATTGCCATCGCTTGGTTCTTGTCGCTCGTGATCCGCTTTGCGCTGTCGCGCTCGCGCGAGTATCTGGCCGATGCCGGTTCCGTCGAGCTCACGAAGAATCCTGATGCCATGATCAGCGCATTGCGCAAGATCGAGGGCAAATCCGAGATGCCGTCGGTACCTTCGGGTATTATGGAAATGTGCATCGAGAACAAGCGCAACACCGTTGCAGACTTGTTCTCGACGCATCCTTCAGTTCAACGCCGCGTCGACAAACTGGTTGCTGTCGCCGGCGGCCACGAGGTCTCGCCTGCCGCTTAGTCGTGGTGGCCCGCGATCTTCTTCGATACGTAACCGAAACCGTAGACGAACAGCGCAATTAGCGCGAAGGCGGCCAAGTGTTTGTCCACGGGCAGGCCCAGTCGTCCAATCTGGTTGACCAGAAGCTGCCAGTAGAAGGTGATGATGCTCGTATCAGACATACCCGGAACTCCTCGAACTGCTCCCTCGGCTTCAATGCGTCCAATGTGACGCCATCACATCAAGGGAGCCTGAAGGGAGGTCACCGCAATTTGGGTAATTTGTAGGGACGGCTCACGGCCGCCGGATAATGCCGTTACTCCTCGGGAGTTGGATAAGCGGCTGGTTTATCCGATGTGCGCAATTCTGGACTTGCAATGGAATGCTTATAATTCGCGGCTTTTTCGCACGCAAAAGCCTTGACCAGCGAAAAGTTTAGCCAAATTCGAGCGTGCTTCTAGCCTCGTGCGGGGACTGGGCCTGCAAGCCGCTTTGTTGGTTTGCGTTTTGGCGCCGGCTTGCGTCCGAGCCGCGTAATTTTGCGTAGCGCTGCGCTTGCGATGCCGCTCCAGCTGGTCAGGCGCCTCTCCAAATGCTGCACGTGCATACGCTCGAAGCGAAGGTCTTCTTCGACGCGCCGCGCGCGGGACTCGAGGTCGCTGCCGCTTAAGGCACCATGCTTTGCCTCGGCGGGCGCTTGCGGCGCTGTGCCGGTCTGATTCCATGTGTCTGCGAGTTCGGCGCGCAGTTCCGACGCCTCGGTTAGGATATCGCGTTCGTTCGCCTCGAGCTCGGATATGCGTTCGCGCGCGGCGGCCAGAGCATCTTGATGTTGGCGTGCTTCGGCCTGCGCTTTGATGGCGCGGGTTTCGTGGGTGTGTATCTGTTCTTTGGCGGCCGCGAGCTGCTTGCTCAAATCCATGGCATTGGCGAGCGCGGTGACGGCGCGACCCCGCGCTTCTTCCATTTCGGCGTGTGCTTTGTCGCTCTTCTTTATTTGCGCCTTGAGCTGGGTTTCAATCGCGTCCGTGCGTTCGCTCAGGTGTCTAGCGAGGCTTTGAAGCTCTTTCGCGTCAGCGACGGCCTTCTTGACGGTCTCTTGCGCTTGAACCCGCTTCTTCTCGAGGTCGGCAATCTCGGTCATCAAAGCGGTGACTTTTTGGACCGACATCTCCGAACGCCGCTGGTGCTCATCGGCAACGTTGGAGGCCTCTCTCGCTTCGCCTTTGACTTGGCCGAGCGCTGTTTCCAGTTCCACGCCCATCTTTTCGAATTCGGCGCAGCGTGCGCGGGCGGCGTTCAGATCGCTTTCCATCGCGCGCAAGCGTTTTGTGGCTTCGGCCTTGTCTTCGCGAGCTTTGGCCAGATCAGCCTTCAGAGCATCCGCTTTCGCGCCGCGAGCGGTCGCCTCGGCAACTTCCTTTTCGGCTTTCTTTACGGCTTCGGTCTGCGCGAACGCGACGACGCCAAAGAGACGCGAGCTTTCGGCGAAAGCCGCGCGCATGCGATCGAGTTCGCGCTTAGGCTCGGCAGCCTT
This sequence comes from Micropepsaceae bacterium, assembly GCA_044220975.1. GTDB lineage: Bacteria > Pseudomonadota > Alphaproteobacteria > Micropepsales > Micropepsaceae > SZUA-430. The sequence goes on from JBGAPZ010000004.1 coordinate 79,735, forward strand.
TGGTTCGTCGCACAGCAGGGTGAGCGCGCGATAGGCCGTCTTGACCCAGTGGGGCACTTCGGTGTGTGCGTCGAGTTCTGCCAGAGTTGCACGATGGTTGTGCAGTTCGATATCCAAGAACTCGCGCACGTCGCTGGCGGCGTCGTTCGGCTGGCGCGGCCATTGCACGCCCATGCGTGCGCCCGATTGCACGGCCAGCAGTTTCCAGTCTTCGAGTAGTGCGTCGAGCGTCACGATGTTGCGTGGCAAGTGGCGTGTTTCGTATTCGACATCGAGGTAGTGGCGGAGCCACAGGAGCATCGCCTTCTCGAACGGGATGCCGTCGCGCTCTCGCAGGGATTCGGCGACCTCCAGCGGGTTGCGGACTACGAGCAGCGGTGCAGAACGGATGCCCGATTTTTCGAGAATCGACATCCAGTAGGGCAATGTCCGGCACATGCGCGGATCTTTGAGGACGAAGAGTTGGGCATTGCCGAATTCCTCGTCGATCGCCATGCGAATTTTGTTCGCGAAGCGGTTTGCGATTTCGCTTTCCTTCCAGCGAGCGGGCGGAGCGCGCCAGTCGTCCCAGGAGGAGTCGAGGTCCGCGAGCATTTCGTCGTGCAAGGCGGTGAGCGGTGCGGACTCCCAATAGCCGCGCGGGTTCCAGTCGTTCGCAGGCACGAGATGGCGCGGCATCGCGGCGCCCAAGAAGTTGACAATGCGGGCGAGGGCCGACGTGCCGCTTCTCTGCACACCCAGCACGAGGATGGCGGTTCGGTAGGGCGGTGGCGATCTATCCGGCTTCTTGGCCATTGGCGCGTATTTCCACTCCGCGTCGTCTCGCTAGTCTTCCCAAGGACGTCCCCGGCCGCCTGCGTGCGAATCGCTTGTCCAATATGACGTATCGGACCGCCTTCTTGCTTGGCTAGCGTTGCTTTGGCCGGGGCGTGTGGTCAAGGGCGCACGGTGGGAGATGGAGGAAGATTCACGTGGGTTCGCATGGCGACGGTTGCGCGTCGATGCTCGCGTTGGAAATGAAGTTGTAGCGTCCAACTCGCGGTTGCGGCGTGAGCGCGAGTTGACGGCGCAGAGTGTGCGTTGGAAACTTCGGCATGCTCGTCCTGACCAAAGCAAAAGTCGCGCTGGCGACGGCGACAGTGTTGTCGCTAATGGGTGCAGGGTCGCTCATGTGGTCGCCTCACCAAGGCGGGCCGGTCGAGCGGCCTGCGGTGCTGGCTCAACGGCCGCTCTGGGTGCCGGTGGTTGGCGTTGGCGTGGACAAGCTCACAGATTCGTGGGGAGCCCCGCGGTCAGGTGGGCGCAAGCACAAGGGCATCGACATTTTTGCGCCGCAAGGAACTGCAGTGCGTGCGACGGCGACTGGAACAATTGTCGGGCTCTACCTGGTGGGGAAGGGTGGGATTGCCGTCTACGAACTCGATGCGACCGGCAAGTATCTCTACTACTATGCCCATCTGAACGGATATGCGTCCGACCTAAAGCGCGGCATGAAGGTCGAGCAGGGACGGGTGATCGGCTATGTCGGAGCGACAGGTAACGCCGGCAATAGTTCGCCGCACCTACACTTCCAGATTCAGCATGTGCTCGCCGGCCAATCGTTGTGGCACGGCCCTGCACTCAATCCTTATCCGGCGCTGATGGCTGGGGAAGTGGAAGAGAAGCCCCCGGTTACTGTGGCAGCCAGTACCCGCTAGTCTGGCGCGCATGTGCGGGCGATATGTTCTTCGTGTGGTTTTGAAGAATTTCCGGCGGGATTTCGAGCTGGGGTTCGATGTTGACGATAGCGACGTGCCCATGGAGGTGCGGCCGCGGTTCAATATTGCGCCGACGCAGATGGTGCCCGTCATTCGCGTTGTAGGCGGGAAGCGATGGTTGTCGCTCGTCCGGTGGGGGTTGATTCCGCATTGGGCGAAAGAAGTGAAGAAGCCGCAGATCAACGCGCGCGGCGAGACGATCTTCGAGAAGCCGATGTTTCGCGACGCGGCGCGACAACGGCGGTGCTTGATCCTGGCCGACGGCTTCTACGAATGGAAGCGCGATGCGAACGACAAGCCCCTTCAAGCTTACTTCGTCTCGCGGGCGGACGGAAAGCCGTTCGCTATGGGAGGCATATGGGAGACCTGGATCAGCCCGGACGGCGAGGTGATCGACACTGTCGCGATCGTGACGACCTTGGCGAACGCCGAGATCGCGCCGATCCATGATCGCATGCCCGTTATTCTGGACAACCGCGACTATCTAGCGTGGATCGAGGCTGACCGTGTGTCGGTTGACGATGCGAAAGCGCTGATCAGGCCTGCGCCGGACGGGACGCTCTCGCCGCGACCGGTATCGAACCGCGTCAACACAGTGAAAAACGACGATTCCGAGAACTTAAGTCCGTTCGATCCGAGTTCTGTGCCACCTGCGCCGCCGCGCAAGCGCCCCGATCCGCGGCAAGGCGACTTGTTCTAGGGCGGTGTCGTCGCGTCTTTCGCGGGTGCGTTGCTTTCAGCGAAGGCGGCTCGCATGAAGGTGAGGATCTTCCATATTTCGCCGGGCTTCAAATCGCTCTTGAAGGTTGGCATGTCTGTGCCGAATTGAGTGCCGCCTTCGCTCACGCTCCAGTAGAAGAAGTCGTCTCGGTAGAGCGGTTCACCCAAACTGCGGCCAAGGTCGGCCGGCGGAACGTCGAGTTTTGCGCCCCCCTCTCCGTCGCCGACACCCATCATACCGTGGCAGATCGCGCATCGCAGGTCATAGAGGCGGGCGCCTTCGACCACATTGCCGATCGTCGCTTTGAACGGATTGTGTCGGCCGCGATAGGCGATGGGGACGTTGTTACGAACGTAATAGTCGTGGCGAGCGGGGCTGCGCACGGTCATCGCGAGCGAGGCTCCGTTCCCACCGCAGGCCTTTGCGCCAATTAGGCGGGCGCAGCCGGTACCGAGAACGACAGCAACGATGAGACCGGCGATTAGCGTACCGGTGAGTGCCGATTTCAACATTCGTGCATTTCCGATGAACAAGGCACAATGACGATCTTCGCCGATCGCGCGCCTTGCGCTGGGTCAATGTGCGACCTGATTTGTTGCAGCAACATGCCCGAACACCATGGGAGGTGTTTCGATGCTCGTGCGCGCGGCAGTATTGGCTGTTTTGGCGTTTGTTCTAGGTGGATGTGTGGACGATGGAGCGCCGCTTATTCAGCGCCGTGGTGCCGACAATCCGGAGGTTCAGGCAGCATTAATCGAGGACGGGCGTACCGTAGCCGAGGGAAACTGTGCCCGGTGTCACGCAATTGGAACCGAAGGGGCAAGTCCCTATGCACCCGCGCCGGTCTTTCGCTCCGTGCTGCGCCGCTACAATGCGGATGTACTTGAGACAGAGTTGTCCTTGGGCATGCGCGTGGCGCACGGCCCTATGCCGGAGTTTCAATTCAAGCCCGAGGCGGTCAGCGCGCTGATCGCTTATCTAAAGTCTATCCAGGTGCGCGACGCTGGTGTCGCTTTGGTGGAACAGCGATGTGCGCGCTGCCATGCGATCGGTGCAACGGGCGTAAGCCCTTATCCTGGCGCACAGCCCTTTCGGAATTTGGGAAGGCGTTGGTCGCGAGATCAGCTACGCGATGCCTTGCGCGTGGGTATCTTGGCAGAACACGACGCAGCTGAGGCGCGCGTGCCGCCGATGAAGCTCAAGCGTGACGAGATCGAACTGCTGCTCGTCTATCTTGATTCCATTGCGACACCGGAGAGCCCGGCGCCTCAATGAAGGGGATCAATCGGTAGTCGTGTAGACGATCTCGCAGGTATAGGCGAATTCCCACTGCGGTTTGCGGATCAGTGTCGCGGAGTCCGTGGCACACTTGCGGCCGTTGTTCGCCAAGTACGCTGCGACGGCTGCCTCGATCGACGCTTGCGGCGACGCATTGCCGTACGCGCCGAACGTAACGTTGCGGAGTAGCGAATCGCTCATCGCGCTTGCAACGCTGGGCGTAATGACCAGTTTTCCGGCGCTTGGCTTGTCGAAAATGCGGTAAGCGTTGTTGTTGAACGCAAACGTCGTGCGCGGGATGTCGCGGTACTCGTCGCTGATGTGTTGCGGCGTTGAGCATGCAACCAGCGCTAGGTGCGCTGCCACGGCCGGCAACAAAGATCTCAACGACATCGGACCGTCCCCCACCGGATGATTCGCTTGGGTGATAATGGCGCGGCGGCTCTAGCTTTTGTGCAACAGACGATGACGAAAACTGTTTGATGCGCACGTCGGCAAGCGTGGCATTTGCGGCATTCCGAAGCGGCCGGTAGTTTTCGTCCCAAATCGCCGACAAGTGCGGGGCGTGTCGAAACTGGGAGGCAACGATGAGCGGTCAGGCAGCGGCGAGCGACAACAGCATCTTTCGGGTGCCGACGAATGCGCAGGAATACTCAGCGCTTGGGCTCGCTGTTCTTGCGGTGTTCGGATTGGTGCAATTCGGTGCGCCCGTCGTTCGTGAGCTCGACTTTCTCGATCAGAAGATTCGCGACGTCTTCATCGGCGGTGCGTTCGCAGCGTTTCCGCTCATCCATCGCGGCGCAAAGAGTGCGATGAACGGGTTCAAGGCGGGGCCAGTCCGACCGGAACTTTCGCCGTGGTTTGTGACCGGCGCTTTCGCGGCGATGCTGGTGTTCGCGTGGAACCAGTTCGTTTCGCTCGTTGGCGGCTTCTCGATCGGGATGTTCGTGGGCTCGGTCGGCGTGCCGCAACAGGCGGCGGCCGAGGCGGTCAACCAAGCGGTCGTTCTGAGCATCATGACGATTTCGATCCCGTTGACAGCGGTCGCATCGGTCTATGCGGGCATCTTGCTCGCCCGGCATACGCGCTCGCACGTGATGCTGGCGCTCGCGTTTGCGGCAGTTCTGTTCATTGCCTCCAACACGCTCGTCACGTGGGTGACAAGCCCCGAGTTCTTGGCCGCGCAATGGGGAGTTGCTGCGGCGGCGGGGCCGGAGGGCATTGTTCAGTTCTTTATCGGCATGGGGATTGTGGCGGCGATCGTGTTCGTGTTCGGCGGCATCGGCATATTGATCTCGCGCCTGATGAGCGAGGCGTCGCTCGGCAAGGTGATGATCGCTGCGCGACGGTTATCGCCCGCCGACCGTGAGGTTCTGGCCGCCGACGTCACCAACCGCGTGGAATCCGCCTTGCGAGCGAAGATGGCGCAAGGAACCGGTTCGGCGGAACCTTAAGCGGCCACAATACCGCCATGTGACTCGGCGAGCATTTCGGGGCACACTGCGGGTGGCTGTTTAAGGAGGCGCGACGTGGCGAATTCGATCATTGTACGCACTGGTTCGGGCTTTGTTGCACTGGCTGCAGCCACGAGCGCAGCTCGCGCCGATGTCGTGACACCGTCATTCATGGGCGATCCGGCGATCGCGATCGGCATCCTTGTGGTGCTGATCGTCATCGTCTGGTTCTTGATTCGCGGAGCACTAAGCATCTCCTCTCGCGACAAGTCGGATGAGGACGAGGCAGGTGTCGGCGTCCTCGAAGGCATCGACGAAGACGACGACGACAAGCCGAAGCGGCGGAAGTAAGCCTTCGCCGTCAGAAGAACGCCTGAATTCCCGTTTGCGCGCGGCCCAGGATGAGCGCGTGGACGTCGTGGGTGCCTTCGTAGGTGTTGACTGTTTCCAGATTCATCACGTGACGGATGACGTGGTATTCGTCGGAAATGCCGTTGCCGCCGTGGACGTCGCGCGCGGCCCTCGCGATGTCGAGTGCTTTGCCGCAGTTGTTGCGCTTCAGGAGCGAGACGGCGGGCGGGGCGGCTTTGCCCGCTTCGATCAGGCGACCGAGCTGCAGCACAGCAGCCGTGCCAAGCGTGATCTCGGTTTGCATGTCAGCCAGCTTCTTTTGGATCAACTGGGTCGCTGCGAGCGGACGGCCGAATTGTTTGCGGTCGAGCGCGTACTCGCGCGCCTTGTGCCAACAGAATTCGGCGGCACCCATCACGCCCCAGGCGATGCCGTAGCGCGCGCGGTTCAAGCATGAGAAGGGGCCGCCCAGTCCGCTCGCGTTCGGCAGCTGATTGGCCATCGGCACGAACACGTCCTCGAGCACGATTTGGCCGGTGATCGACGCGCGAAGCGAAAACTTGCCCTCGATCTTCGGCGTCGAGAAGCCTTTGAAGCCGCGCTCGACGATAAAACCTCTGATCTTGTCGTCGTCCGTTTTCGCCCAAACGACCGCGATGTCGGCAATCGGCGAATTGGTGATCCAGTTCTTGGCGCCCTTCAAGATGAAGCCGCCCGGTGCTGTCTTCGCGCGCGTGATCATCGAGCCGGGATCGGAGCCGTGGTCGGGTTCGGTGAGGCCGAAGCAGCCGATCATTTCGCCGGTCGCGAGCTTGGGCAGGAAGCGGCGGCGCTGTTCCTCGCTGCCGAATTTGTAGATCGGGTGCATGACGAGCGAAGACTGCACGCTCATCGCAGAGCGGTAGCCGCTGTCGACGCGTTCCACCTCGCGCGCGGCCAGGCCGTAGGCGACGTAGCCCAAGCCGGCGCCGCCGTAGGTTTCTGGGATCGTGATGCCGAGCAAGCCCATCTCGCCCATTTCGCGCATGATTTCGGGATGGAAGTGCTCCTTGCGGTTCGCCTCCAGCACGCGCGTCATCAGCTTGGCTTGCGCGTAGTCGTGGGTCGATTTTGCGATCAGCCGTTCTTCCTCCGTCAACGCATCGGCAAGCAGCAACGGGTCTTCCCAATTGAAGCTGCCGTCGTCGATGTCGCCTTTGGCTTTGGATGCGGTTGCGGGTTCGGCCATGGGTCGGAAGTCCGTGTTGATGTGGCTCACGCATAGCGCGCCGCACGCGAAAACGCCATTGAAGTTCGCCAGTCAGGCAGAGGGCTGCAACTTTCACTTTCGCGCCGGGGCACTATTCGCTCCGGTGGCTAACAACCAGGCGTGCGCTTTGCCTAGGCCGCCTCGCTCGATGCGGGGTGATCCTCATTCATGGCGGGTGGTTTTATCGCTGAAGCGAACGAAGTGGGCGAGTTGGATCACACATTGGTTTGGTGCGGCGCGAACTCATTCGTAAGCGCCTGCCCAAGCGGCCGATGGCGGGGTAGCGTTTCGATGCGGCGCGTCTCCCTCACGTGCCGCACTGGGGTCTCTGCATGATTATGATTACTTTTCTCACCGTCGTGGTCGGCTTGTCGATCACGGGGTTTACGTTGATGTTCAGCGCGTCACCGCAGGCGCGTCTTTCCAGCGTTGTTGCTGTCGGCGCGGCAGCCTTTGTTGTGGGCGGATTGGTGACGGCGCAACTGAACGGCGGGCGGCCGTACGGCTATGACGTGCCGGTGGGCCTTGAGCAGTGGCGCGTGATCGACCCGCCGCATCGCAACGTGCCTGTCGTGCCGAGACCGCTCCCGCAGCACGATGACGGGCCACCGATCGCCTAAAACTAGCGCAAACGTGCGGCGGCTGAAGCGAACGGCTTCGCGGCCGCCGCGAAGTTGGACCAGGGTTTGATTTTCTTGAGCATGGCGACTGCGGTTTCGATCGTAAAGCGCTTTGGATCGAGCCCCGTCTTCACTTGCGGCCAGGTGAGCGGCATCGACACCGGTGCGCCAGCCCGGGCGCGCGGTGAAAACGCGGCGACTGCTGTCGAGATATGGTCGTTGCGCAGGTAGTCGAGGAAGATGCGGCCGCCGCGATCCTTCTTCGCCATCGTGGTAAGGTACTTCGCGGGCGCATCGGCGGCCATGCGGCGGCAAAGTTCGAGCGCGAAGGCCTTTGCTTCGTCCCAAGTGACGGCTGATTTCGATTTTGCGAACGGCGTGACCACGTGCAACCCCTTGCCGCCGGTCGTCTTGCAGAAGCCGGCGAGGCCGACCTGGCTCAAGCGCTGGTTCAATTCGTTTGCTGCCTCAATCACGCGGGCGAACGGCACGTCCGGCGCGGGATCAAGGTCGAAGACCAGGCGGCCAGGTGTTTCCGGATCGCCCGGTTGGCAGTTTGTGGGGTGGAATTCGACGGCACCGATTTGGGCGGCTGCGACCAATGCCTCGATGCTGTCGAACTGAGTGTACGGTTTTTTGTCGCCGCGTACGTGGACGAGCGAAATCGCCTTCGACATGCCTGCCATTTCGTGGCGTTGGAAGAATTTTTGCCCATCGATGCCGTCGGGCGCGCGGATGATAGAACAGGGTCGGCCCCTCACGTAGTCGAGCAGGTGATCGCCGATCGCTTCGTAATATTTGGCGAGGTCGAGTTTCGTGATGCCGGGGTCCGACCAAAGGACTTTGTCGGGATGGCTGATGATCACGTCTTTCACGCGCGGGTCCTTCGAGGCGGCTGTGGAGCGAACGATCGCGGGAAGGGCTGCGGGTTCCGCGGTCGGGTGCACATGTTCGACAACAACTTCGTTGGGCGACTTGTCTTCGCGCAAGGCCTTGAACGCCCCTTGCAAGACCATGCCGTCGCCGCTCCAGCCCGCGAATTCGATTTCGGCGACGAGTTCGGGTTTCGCCCAGTGGATTCCCTTCAGCCGCTTCAGTGCATCGGATGAAACGAACGGGGAGGCGTCGCTTGCGACCTGCTGTAGCCGCTTGTGAAGCGCCGGTGCGGTTTTGCCGTCGTAGCCGGTTCCGATGCGGCCGAGATAGACGAGCCGACCTGATTTGTACGCCCCGACGAGGAGAGAGCGGAAGCGGGCGCCTTCCTGGGCCCAACCGCCGACGACAACTTCTTGGCCACCGCGTAGCTTGCATTTAAGCCAGGCATCGCCGCGCGCCGAACGATAGGGTGCGTCGAGGCGCTTCGAGATGATGCCTTCGAGCTTCATCTTGCGTGCCGCTTCCAGAACCGCTTTGCCGTCGTCCTCGAGGTGCTCGACGTATCGTATACGGGGTGCGGCGCCTTTGATAATTTCACGCAGGCGCTCTTTGCGGGCCGCGAGCGGAAGCCCGCGTAGGTCTTCGTCTTCGAGTGCCATCAGATCGAACGCGAAGTAAGCGAGCGCGTCAGTCTTACCGTCAGCGATGGCGGCTTGCAGAAGCGGAAAGCTCGGCTGTCCTTCCTTGTCGAGTGCGCAGACTTCGCCGTCGACAATGCAATTGGGAAGCTTGGCGCCGGCGCGTGCAATCGCCTTGAACTTCTCCGTCCAATCCAGACCCTTTCGTGTGCGCAACGCGGCAGTTCCGTCTTCTACGCGGAGCTGCATCCGGTAACCGTCGAATTTGATCTCATGGCCCCAATTGGTTGCGCGCGGCGGCGTGTCGACGGTCTTGCACAGCTGCGGCTGAATGAAGTCCGGTAAGTGCTCGAGGTGCTTGCCCTGTGCGGGCGCCACGGGTTTCGCGCGCTGCGCTGCGGCCTGCGCAGGTGCGTGCTCACGGTTGGCGCGATCGGAATTCCAAATGGCGTCTGCTGCCGTCGTGGTGGTCAGCATGAACGGCTTCGGGGCTTTGCCTTTGCCTGCGGAGATTTGATCAAGCGTGCGGGCGGAGGCGACGGACTTGTCTTCGTCCAAAACCTTCTCGCCGTGGCTCGCGACGGCATGCTCGTCGCGGTGTTTGATGAGGAGCCAGTTGTCATGCCGCTCCTTGTCGCGCCGCTTGAGACGGACCAACACCCACGAGCCGTGCAATTTCTGGCCGTCGAGGCGGAACTTGAAATCGCCTTTGGCTAGCGCTTGCTGCGGCGAGAGGTTGCCTTCGATCTCCCAGTGGCCCCGGTCCCACAGCATGACGGTGCCGCCGCCGTATTGGCCCTTCGGGATCGTGCCTTCGAAGTCGCCGTAGTCCAGCGGGTGGTCTTCGACCTCGACGGCGAGGCGCTTGTCGGTTGGATCGAGCGAAGGTCCCCGCGTGACCGCCCACGATTTGAACACGCCGTCGAGTTCGAGGCGGAAGTCGTAGTGCAGCCGCGTGGCCGCGTGCTTTTGGATGACGAAGCGCGGGCGCTTCGACGGCGCAACGCCCTTATCGCCGGCGGGCTCTGCAGTTTTCGCGAAGTCGCGTTTCGCCTGGTAGCGCGCCAGCTTCTTCTTGGTGTCGCGCCCGACCATCGTTGGTTTGCTTGCGCTTACCGCTTCGCGCGCTTTTTCGGCGCGGGCGCTGGCTTGGACGGTTTGTCAGCCTTCTTGCCCGGCTTGGCGGCTGAACCCTTGAGGCTGGCCTTGAGTGCGTCCATCAGGTTGATGACGTTCGACTCCTTGGGTTCTTCCGCTCGGCTGATCTTGTGACCCTTTTGTTTGCGTTCGATGAGGTCGCGGAGCGCGTCTTCGTAGTGGTCCTTGAATTCGGTCGGGTCGAAGTCAGCTTCTTTCTGCGCCATGATCTTCGAGGCGATTGCTATCATCTCGGGGTCGGGGCGGACCGCCGGGATGTCGGAGAAGAAGTCCTTCATCGCGCGGACTTCTTCGTGGCTGCGCAGCGTGGTCGCGACGATGCCCCGATCGCGCGGCTCCAGCGCCACCAATCGTTCGCGGGACGACATGACGATGCGACCGAGGGCCACCTGTTCCGCTCGCTCCATGGCTTCGCGGATCACCGCGTAGGGCTCTGCCGCCATCTTGCCGTCGGGCACAAGGTAGTAGGGGTTGTCCCAGTAGAGGTGGTCGATGTCGGAGGCAGGGACGAAGCTGTCGATTTCAATCGTCTTCGTGCTTTCGAGTTTGACGCTGTCGATCTCGTCTTGCGTCACGATCACGTATTCGCCCTTGGATATCTCGTAACCCTTCACCAGGTTCTTACGCTCGACCGGTTCTTCGGTGCCGGCGTCGATCGTCACCATCTTGATACGGTTGCCCGTGGATGGATTGATCATGTTGAAGTGCACATCGCCGCGCGGGCTGATGGCGTTGTAGAGTGCAACCGGACAGGTCACGAGCGAAAGCTTTAGGTGTCCCTGCCAGGACGGACGAGCGGCCATAATCTACCCCGAGTGCCCAAGGGGTAATGGTCGTTCGCCAACGCTCGTATTTCAAGCGGAGTTTGTTTAACGCCGTGCGGCCCTTGCGATCACTTCGACGTCATGGTTAGGCGTCAACCATAGCGCTCAGGCGGCCTGGTCGGCGACGAAGTTCTTCCAGTTCCGCATGTAGTTCACGAACGGTTCGCTCAATCCCTCGCGCCGGAGATAGTCCGCGGTAACCGGCAATGGGATGTGCGCGAAAGTCGGGTCCTTTTGGACGCGCATCGGGAAGTCGTGATGCAGCACGGCGGCGCGCCCAATGACGACGAAATCAACTCCCGCGGCCATGCACCGGCGGGCTTCCTCGGCAGATGCAATCTTACCAGCAGCCCCGAGGCGAACGTTGCCACGGTCCAGATCGGTGAAGTACGAAAGTAGCGAGCGCCCGCGTTTTGCCTCTTCCTCCGGTTCCTTAAAGACGTCCCAAAGCGACATATCGAGATAATCGATCGCGCCGTCGTGCATCAGACGCTGTGCAACGTCGCGAATGTCGTCGAGCTGCAACCCGAAGCGTTCGGGCGATAGACGGACGCCGAGGTTGAAGTCCGACCGGCAGCGTGCGCGAATGCGGTCGACGATTTCGAATAGGATACGGGCGCGATTTTCGGGCGAGCCGCCGTAACGGTCGGTGCGGCGGTTGATGTCAGCGCTCAGGAATTGCGACAGGATGTAACCGTGGGCTCCATGGATCTCCACGCCATCGAATCCGGCGCGTTCTGCGCGTAGCGCGGCGGCCGTGAAGTCGTCGATGAGCTTAGCTACTTCATCATCTCTGAGCGCCCGCGCGCCAGTGTCAGGGTTGTCCGATGGGCAGACGGGCGTGGTGCCGATCAGTGCTGGTGGCGAGCGCATGCCGGCGTGGTGGAGTTGCACGACAGCGATACTGTTGTGCCGCTTGATCTCAGCAGCGAGCCGCGTAAGTCCCTCGACGTGCTCGTCCGAGAAGATGCCGAGTTGTCCCGGGAAGCCGCGCCCTTGCGCCTGAACGTAGGTAGCACAGGTCATCGTCAGGCCGAAGCCGCCTTCGGCGCGCATCGTCAGCCAATGGAATTCGGCGTCGGACAAGCGTCCGTCGTCGTGGCTCTGACAGTTCGTCAGCGGCGCCAAGACGAAACGGTTCTTAAGGCCGGGTCCACGGCGGAAGCCCAGCGGTGCAAAGAGATCTGTCATTGCAATGCCGGGTTAGTTGTACACCTCAAACAAGCCTGCGCCGCCCATACCGCCGCCGATGCACATCGAGACGACCACCTTCTTTGCCTTGCGGCGGCGGCCTTCGAGCAGGGCGTGGCCGGTAAGCCTTGCGCCGGTCATCCCGAACGGATGGCCGATGGCGATGGAACCGCCGTTCACGTTGTATTTCGCCGGGTCGATCTTCAGCGTATCGCGGCTGTAGAGGCACTGGCTGGCGAATGCTTCGTTCAGTTCCCACAGGTCGATGTCATCGACTTTGAGGCCGTGGCGTTCGAGTAGGCGCGGCACTGCGAAGACGGGCCCGATACCCATTTCGTCGGGTTTGCAGCCCGCGATCGCCCAACCCTTAAACGCACCGAGCGGCTGCAGGCCGCGGCGTTCGGCTTCCTTCGCCTCCATCACGACGACGGCGGCTGCGCCGTCCGAGAGTTGGCTGGCGTTGCCGGCGGTGATGTATTTTCCGGGGCCCTTCACCGGTTCGAGTTTGGCGAGCCCTTCGAGCGTCGTGTCGGGGCGGTTGCATTCGTCACGATCGACGACGTAGTCGACGAAGGTCTCTTCCTTCGTCTCCTTGTTCACCTGCTTCATCTTCGTTTTGACTGGGACGATCTCGTCGCGGAACTTGCCGGCTTGTTGGGCGGCCGCCATGCGGCGCTGCGACTCCAGCGAATACTCGTCTTGGTACTGGCGACTGACTTTGTAGCGCTCGGCCACGACGTCCGCCGTGTCGATCATCGGCATCCAGAAATCGGGATACAGCTCGGTGAGGTGCGGTTCCTTGCCGCCGCCACCGCCGCCTTGGAACGAGATCGAGTCGGTGCCCGAGCCGACGACGATGTTTGCGCCTTCATGCACGACATAGTGCGCGGCGTGGGCAATCGCGTTCAGGCCTGACGAGCAAGCGCGGTTGATCGTGACGCCCGAGGTGGTGATCGGCAGGCCCGCCAACAACGCACCGGCGCGGGCGACGTTGCCGGAGGCGGCGACGCAGCCCGCGACGACGTCTTCGACCTCTTTCGGTTCGACCTTCGCGCGCTTAACTGCGTGCTCGATCGCGTGACCCAGCATGGTCATGTTCGACGTGTTGTTGAACCCACCGCGGCCGGCCTTGGCAAGACCGGTGCGGGCGTAGGAAACGATGACGGCTTGGCGCATGACTTTCTCCTATTTCAAATCCCTGAAACCTTTGCCTTCGGCGACGAGCTTTTCGAGCAGCTTGGAGGGTGCGAATTCGGCGCCCATTTGGCCCTCGAACTGCTTCATCTTTTCGAGCACTTTCGGCAAGCCGATCGTGTCGCCGTAGAACATCGGGCCGCCGCGGTAGACGGGCCAGCCGTAGCCGTTGATCCAGACGATGTCGATGTCGGAGGCGCGGATCGCTTTGCCTTCCTCCAGAATCTTCGCACCCTCGTTGATCATCGGATAGACGCAGCGCTCGAGGATCTCATCGTCCGAGATCGTGCGGCGGTTGATGCCCTTCTTCGCGGCGAAGTCGAGAATGATCTTCTCGACGACGGGTGAGGGCTTCGCGTTGCGCTCGGCGTCATAGTCGTAGAACCCGGCGCCGGTCTTCTGGCCGCGGCGGTCCATCTCGCAGAGGATTTCGCGAACGGTCGAGCTCGACGACTTTTCCTTCGACCAACCGATGTCGAGGCCGGCGAGGTCCGACATGGCGAACGGACCCATCGGGAAGCCGAAGTTGTAAAGGACGCGATCGACGTCCCACGGCATCGCGCCTTCGAGGATCAGTTTTTGCGCTTCGCGTTGACGTTGCGAAAGCATGCGGTTGCCGACGAAGCCCGGACATACGCCGACGAGCGCTGCGATTTTGCCGATCTTGCGGGCCGTTGCCATGGACGTTGCGATAACGGGCTTCGACGATTTTGCGCCGCGCACGACTTCAAGCAGCCGCATGACGTTGGCGGGCGAGAAGAAGTGCCAACCGATCACGCTTTCCGGCCGCTTCGTTGCCGAGGCGATTTCGTCGACGTTGAGATACGACGTGTTCGTGGCGAGGATCGCGCCCGGCTTTGCGATCTTGTCGAGTTTGCCGAATACGTCCTTCTTGATGTCCATGTTTTCGAACACGGCCTCGATCACAAGGTCGCGGTCGGCGAGGTCTTCGAGCGCGAGCGTGCCTTTCAGCAGGCTCATGCGCTTTTCGACGTCGGCCATCGTCAGGCGGCCGCGCTTGGCGGTGTTTTCGTAGTTCTTGCGGATGGTCGCGAGGCCGCGATCCAGCGCGTCTTGTTTCGTTTCGACGATCGTGACCGGCACGCCGACGTTCAGGAAGTTCATGGCGATGCCGCCGCCCATCGTGCCTGCGCCGATGACGCCGACCGTCTGGACGGGGAGCGTTTCGGTGTTGTCCGGCACATCCGGCACTTTCCAGACTGCGCGCTCGGCGAAGAAGACATAGCGCTGCGCGGCCGATTGCGTGCCGGTCATGAGTTCCATGAACAGTTTGCGCTCGGCTTTAACGCCTTCTTCGAACGGCAAGTTTACGGCCGCTTCGATGCACTTGATGTTTGCTTCCGGCGCGTCAAAGCCGCGGAATTTTTTCGCGTTCGCCTTGCGGAAGTTCGTGAAGATCTCCGGGTGAGCGCGGGCGGCGACCATCTTGTCGTTCAGATCGCGCACGCGTTTCAGAGGGCGCTTCTCGGCAACGATCTTGCGCGCGAACGCGACGGCGCCGTCGCGGAGTTTGCCTTCATCGACGAGTGCATCGACGAGGCCAACTTCGGCCGCCCATTTGGCCGAGACGTGCTCGCCGGAGGTTACCATCTCAAGCGCCTTCTCTGCGCCAACGATGCGCGGCAAGCGCTGCGTGCCGCCTGCGCCCGGGAGTAGTCCGAGCTTCACTTCCGGCAGACCGCATTTTGCGGAGGGCACCGCAACACGGTAGTGGCAGGTGAGGGCGACTTCGAGGCCCCCGCCGAGCGCGGTACCATGGATTGCGGCAACGACCGGGATGCTGGCGTTTTCAATGGCGTTCAACGCGTCGAAGAGGCTGGGGCCGGTCTGTGCCTTGCCGAACTCGCTGATGTCGGCGCCCGCGATGAATGTCTTGCCTTCGCAGATCAGCACCAGCGCCTTGACCGAAGGATCCGCCATGACTTTGGCGACGCCGTTACAAATCCCTTCGCGCACGGGTCCGGACAGTGCGTTCACGGGCGGCGAATTCAAAGTCAGAACGGCAACCTCGCCATCGAGGGCGAGATTGGTCACGGCGTTGATTGCGGTCATCTGGGGGCCTCGGGTTTTCCGGGGCGCACGCTAACCGCCAGGTGGCAGCGCGTTCAAGGTGTCTGCCAGCAGTTTCACGATTGGACCCGTGTCTTCCGTATAGGCAGCGTTGAGCGTCACGATCACCGCGTCGCGCGAAGGAACGATGGTGATCAGCTGGCCCCCGAAACCGCGGGCGAAGAACGCGTCGGTCGGGATAAGCGGCGTGATGGCTGGTTTGCCGGTCGCGCGGTCGACGGCGTTGAGCCAGAACAGCGCTCCATAGAGGCCGTTGGAGGCAGCCGTAGGCGTGCGCGCCGCGGTCACCCAGTCGGCGGGGATGAGTTGGCGACCTTCCCACTTGCCGTCGCGTAAATAGAGCAGCCCAAAGCGTGCGAAGTCGCGCGCAGTCGCGTGGACGTAGGACGAGCCAATCCACGTGCCAGAGGCGTCGAACTCAGGGACGGCGCTTTTGATGCCGAGAGGCGCGAACAGTCTGTCGTAAAGGTGGGCGCGGTATGCATCGCGGCCACCGAGTTGGTCGCGCAGTATTCGAGAGAGGATGTTCGCCGAGCCGCTGGAGTAGGACCAGCGCGTGCCGGGTTGAGCGCCCAGCTTCGCTTCTGCAGCAGCGCGACCGACGTCGCCGCGGCCGCTGCCGAACAGCATCTGCATCGCTTCTGCCCTAGCGTTGCCGTAGTTTTCTTCGAAATCGAGACCGTCCGTCATCTGGGCAAGTTGGCGGATCGTAATGGGCCGGCGAGGATCGTGTGGGTTCTGCCATTCGGGGACCGGCGCGCGTGTGTCCGGGTTGATGCGGTGGTCGTCGATCGCAAGGCCGAGCGCCGCATGCAGAAAGCTCTTCGCCATCGACCATGATTGGAGCCGCGTATCACGGTTGACACCGGCGGCGTAGCGCTCGGCGACGAGCGTGCCGTGGTGGATAACGACAACGGCTTTCAGGCGAGCGAGCGCGGATGGTTGTGCGCCCGTAAATGCGCGGTCTAGCGTCGCTTCAACGGCACTCTGCTTTGCCTCGGGCCACTCGATAGTGGGGTAAGGCACGGTCGGGGGCTGCGGCGGCAACGGAGTCAGCGTGTCGGCCCATGCATTTGACGCGACCAAGAAAGCGATCGCTGAGATGACCGTGCGTCCGAGCATTGCCTGTGTCCCCTTAGGTCCACTATATCGGATGATAGGGGATTTTTGAAATGCGCTTGATCATCGGATTGATAGTGGCCGTCCTTGTGGCGGTCGGTGGATACGGCGCCTGGCAGACTTCGATCGCGGCGGACGTGGGGGCCGCGGCGATCGCGAAGGTCACGTGTTCTTGCGTATTCGTCGAGCGACGTTCGCTGGAATCTTGTCGGGCGGATGATCCGCCGGGGTTCGAGCAAGTGTCGGTGACGGTGGACGAGAAGGTGCGCACGGCGACGGGATCCGTCGCGGGTGTCATCTTCCGCCGCGCGGCGTACACCGAAGCGTTCGGATGTACGCTTGAGCCATAATCCGCAGGGCCGCGTTATTTCTTAGGTCGCGAGGTCCAGCGCGAAGCATTGCGTTTCGCCGGTGGCGGTGTCGGTGACGCAGATTTTGATCGTGCCCGCAGGCAAGGCGCAGGTTTCAGCGAAAGTGAGAGCGGCTTGGAGGAAGTCCGTCGCGTCGATCGTTTCGCGAACCGGGGTTTCGTCTCCCGTCAACCGCGCAACGAAGCGGCGGGCGCGGGTTGATGCGGTCAGGCCCTTGATCGGCCGCGCGGGCTGATAGCCCTCTTGCGGGCGCAGGTTCGGGCGGCGGGCGACAGACTGCATTGCGTGCGACCTTCGAGTTGGTACAGCCTGGCTCTCGAGTTTTCGGGAGCCAACGATGGCGGACAAGCGAATCACTTCGCGCACCAAAGTCTACATGACGCGAATCGGCGTGCGCGATTGGCTGGTTGCGGCGGACAGCCAAAAGGCAGCGCTCAAGGCCTGGGACGTTCATAGAAACCTGTTCTCCACAGGCGAGGCGCGGATTACGAGCGATGCCACGCATGTGGCGCTCGCCATGAAAACGCCGGGGCTGCCGGTTCCGGCACCTGGGCGCGTTCAAGCGCTAGAGGAAAAGGGCAGGGCGTCGAATGTGGTGCGCCTCGCTACCGCGCGGCCCACGAAGGTCGAAGCAACGAAGCCTCAAGACACGTCGAAGCTCGACGCGGTGGAGCAGGAGCTGCGCTCGTTCGAGCGCGACACCGCGCGCGCCCGAGCTGAGATCGAGAAACGTCAGCGCGCGCTCGAAACGGAGCTTGAAGTTTTCGATGCGGCCGCCGAACGCAAGCGCATCGTGTTGGCGAAGCGCATCAAACGGGAGCAGGACGCGCTGAAGTAACGCTTAGAGATGCACGTAGGTCAGTGCTTGCGCCTGCAAGCGGATCGCATCGCATTCTCCGTTTCGGGCGAGACGCACCATCTGCCGCGCGAGTGCTGCACGGGTGTAATCGGTGACCGCGTGGGGGCCGTGGCGCTCTTCAAGTTCGCCGACAGTGCTCTCGAACGCTTCGCGGATTGTGCGCAAAACGAAGGGCGGCAGGACGTTGAATGATGTGATGGCGTCTTGCATTGGTGTTTTCTCCCCACACTTCTTGTTTTGCCGCAAACTAAAACCAATTGGTTGAGGTCAGGTTCACGGCGGCCGGTAACGTCTCGGTAATCTCGGGGTCTTGCCTCACCGCGCGTCTGTCTATTCAAATGCTTGGGTAAACCAATTGGAGCCGCCAGATGACCAATGCCCCCGCTTATGTTCCGCCGAAAGTTTGGAGTTGGGATAAGGAATCCGGCGGGCGATTTGCCAACATCAATCGACCTATTGCCGGGGCGACGCACGAGAAGGAACTGTCCGTCGGCAAGCACCCGTTTCAGCTCTATTCGCTGGCAACACCGAACGGGGTGAAGGTGACCGTTATGTTCGAGGAGTTGCTCGCAAAGGGCCATACCGGTGCGGAGTACGACGCTTGGATCGTGCCGATAAACGCCGGCAATCAGTTCGGGTCTGGTTTTGTCGCGGTCAATCCAAACTCGAAGATCCCGGCGCTGCTCGATCGCTCGACGCCTTCGAAGCCAGTGCGTATCTTTGAATCCGGGGCCATATTGGTCTATCTCGCCGAAAAATTCGGCAATGCGTTCTACCCGACGGATCCGTCCAAGCGTGCGGAGTGTCTGTCGTGGCTGTTTTGGCAGATGGGTTCGGCGCCCTTCTTGGGTGGCGGCTTCGGGCACTTTTATGCCTACGCGCCGGAGAAGATCGAATACGCGATCAATCGTTACGCGATGGAGGTCAAACGCCAGCTTGACGTGCTCGATCGGCAGCTCGCGACAAACGAGTTTGTGGCGGGCTCCGACTATACGATCGCCGACATGGCGATCTGGCCTTGGTATGGGGCGCTCGCGAAGGGGCTGCTCTACGAGGCGGGTGAGTTTTTGAGCGTGCACGAATATAAACACGTCCAGCGCTGGACCGATCAAATCGCCAAGCGACCTGCGGTGCAACGCGGTCGCATGGTCAATCGCGCCTGGGGCGACGTGGCGAGCCAATTGCCGGAAAGGCACGACGCGAGCGATTTCGCGAACGTGAAAGCTGAATAGGTGCGCGGGTAGTGACGTCAAGCTACACGCACTGCTGGGCGGCGGTTCCCATCTGCCAGCGCTAAGGTTGCGGGGTACGATTCGTGTTTTGGGGAGACCGCATGAGTTTGCGGAAGCGTATTGAAGACGCGTATTTGGTTCAGTTTGCAGAGAATGAGCGGCTGCTCGTGGCCGAGCGTGCCGGCGGCAACGATGTCGAGCGGATCGCAAAATACGAGGCCCTGCGCGCGGTATTGAAGCCGATTGTCGCGGAGATTGTCGTCGAGCGTAGTGTGGCGGTGCCTTAGCCATAGTGGCTGTGGCTGGTGCCGGATGTGTGAATTGAACACACGACCTACCGCTTACAAGGCGGTTGCTCTACCCCTGAGCTAATCCGGCGATCGCTGGCCGCGGGGTTCGTACCGCAAGGGGCGGCGTTAGGCAATAACGGCGGCGTGACTTGAGCCGGGGCGCGTGCTCCCGCAAGTTCGGGCTCATGTTCTTCAACTGCATATGGATGGCGCTGCGTGAGCTGCGGGCGAATTTGCTTCGCACGGGGCTAACCACGCTTGGCATCATTATCGGGGTGGCAGCGGTCGTCATCGTGGTGACGATTACGTCGGGGGTCTCGGCCCAACTTGTGAACGACATCTCCTCGCGCGGGCATAACGCGCTGCGCTTGGAAGCGAAGATGAGCCGCACGGGACCCGTGGCGCGGTCAACGCCGTTCAAGATCGACGATGCGGAGGCGATTGCGCGGGAAGTCCCACTGCTCAACGCAGTCGCGCCGATGACAAGTGCGTATCTGCTGTTCACGGCCGGCGATCGCAACTACGAAACGGAGATCGTTGGCTCGACGCTGCCTTACCTCAAGATACGGCAATGGGAGATCGGGCTTGGGCGCGTGTTCAGCGAGTCGGAGGGCCGGCGAGGGGCGGCGCTTTGCGTTCTGGGTGACACGGTGCGCGAGCAGCTGTTCGGTCAACAAAATCCAGTCGGCGCGACAGTACGTTCGGGCTCGTTCACATGCGAAGTCATCGGCGTGTTCTTGAAGCGCGAGAGTTCGGCGCTGGCGAACGACATCAACGATCTCATCTTCATGCCGATCTTTGGGCTGCAGCGGCGGCTTCAGGGGGACGATAATGTGCGACGCGTGTGGGCGAGCGTCGGGAATGCGAGCGAGATCGATCCCGCCAAAGAGGCGATCGCCAAAGTGATGCGCGAGCGGCGCAAGCTGAAAGAGGGCGAAGAGAACGACTTCGAAGTGACGGACGTGCGCGAGTTGGTGCAGACGGTGTCGTCCACGCTCCGCCTGATGTCGATGGGTATATCGGGCGTGGCTGCGATCAGTTTGATCGTGGGTGGAATCGGTATCATGAATGTGATGCTCGTTGCCGTCACGGAGCGAACGCGTGAAATCGGCATTCGCCTCGCGATCGGTGCGCAGGCGCGCGACGTCGCCATGCAGTTTCTGGTCGAAGCGGCCGTGCTCTCGGTCGCCGGTGGGATCGTCGGCGCGCTGATTGGCATGGGTGCGTCGTATGCGATCACGGGTGCGATCGGGGTTCCCTTCGTACTCGGCGCAGAAGTGGTAGCGATGGCTTTCGGGGTACCTGCCGTTATCGGCATTATCTTTGGGTTTTTCCCGGCCCTGAGGGCCTCACGGCTCGATCCAATAGAGGCTCTGCGCTTCGAGTAGATGAAACATTTGTGTCGCAGTTCGGCATTATGGGTAACGGCCTTTTCAGCGGTGGCCCCTTAGGCTGACTTGCCTATATTGCCGGGGTTAGGATCACGCATGGCTTTGCGCAGTAAGTTCATTGTCGCCGGTTTGGTTGCAATCGCGGCGGTTGCGGCCGGCTATTACTATTTGACCGGCAGCGGTGGTGGCCGCGACAAGCAAGGCGGGCAGGCTGTCCTCGTCGTACTGGCTCCGGTGGAGACGCGCTCGTTCGCCGACGTGATCGAAGCCGTCGGCACCGCCAAGGCGAACGAAAGCATCGACATCACCGCGAAGACTGCCGATACGGTCGGGAAGCTGAATTTCAGCGATGGCGAGAGAGTCGAAAAGGGCTTCGTCATCGCCGAGATGACGAGCCGCGAACAGACAGCGGATCTAGGTTCCGCACGGGCGTCGTTGGCTGAGGCGGAGAAAGCCTACACGCGCATCCGTGAGCTCTCAGCCAAAGGATATGCGACACGCGCGCAACTCGACGGCGCAGTCGCTGCGCGCGACTCGGCTGCGGCGAAGGTGAACTCGTTGCAGTCGCGGGTCAGCGACAGGCTGATGCGTGCGCCATTCGGCGGTGTGTTGGGTTTGAGGCGCGTCAGCGTCGGCAGTTTGGTTAAACCAGGCGATGTGATCACGACGCTCGACGATGCGTCTTTGATCAAGCTCGACTTCACGATCCCGGAAACGTTCATGAGCGCGTTGACCGTCGGGTCCACGGTGCGAGTGGGCGTTGCGGCTTATCCGAAGCGCACATTCGAGGGCAGGGTTGCGGGCATCGACACGCGGGTCGACCCGGTGTCACGCGCCGTTGCAGTTCGCGCAGAGATCGCCAACGACGACGGAACGCTGAAGCCCGGTATGCTGATGACGGTCAATCTGGTCACAAATCAACGCACCGTCGTGGCTGTCCCCGAAGAGGCATTGGTTCCGTTGGAAGACCGGCAATACGTCTATCTCGTCACGGCGGACAAGAAGGCCGATCGGCGCGAGGTCAAAATCGGGGTACGCCAGCCAGGCTATGTGGAAATTGTCTCCGGCCTCAAAGGTGGCGAGAAAGTCGTTGTTGAGGGCACGTTGAAACTCCGCCCCGATTCCGATGTTCGGATTGCCGGTGACGACAAGGACGGCGGCGGCGAAAAACGCGCCGGTGGCCGGGCCGCCGGAGGTTCTGGGTCGTGAACATTTACGAGCTGTGCATTAAGCGGCCCGTCTTCGCGATCGTCATCAGTCTCTTGATCGCGGCCTTCGGCTTTCTGTCGTTCGAGCGGCTGCCACTGCGCGAACTGCCGGACATCGACCCGCCGGTCGTCTCCGTGCAGACGAGTTATACCGGCGCATCGTCGGCAGTGGTCGAAACGCGCGTCACGCAGGTGATCGAGGATGCGATTGCGGGGATCGAAGGGATCGACACGATCTCGTCGTCCAGTCGCGACGGTTCTTCCTCGGTCAACATCACCTTCCGGCTATCACGTGACATCGAAGCGGCAGCGAACGACGTGCGCAACGCGGTCTCGCGTGCGCTCGGCCGCTTGCCGGAAGAGGTCGATCCGCCGGAGGTGCAAAAGGCCGAGGCCGACAGCTCGCCGATCATGTTCTTGAATTTGACGTCTTCGGCCATGTCGCGCATGGAGCTGACCGACTATGCGGAACGCTACATCGTGGATCGGCTGGCCACGATCGACGGCGTGTCGACGGTGGGTGCGTTCGGCGAGGAGCGCGCCTTGCGCATTTGGCTCGACCGGGTGGCGTTGGCCGCGCGCGGCCTGACCGTTGCCGATGTCGAGAACGCACTTCGCGCCGAAAATATCGAACTTCCGGCGGGGCGGCTGGAATCTAGCGCCCGCAACCTCACCATCCGGGTCGAACGCGGTTATCAGACGGAGCAGGATTTCCGCAACCTCGTCATCAAGCGCAGCGACGACGAGCATCAAGTGAAGCTCGGCGAAGTGGCACGCGTCGAGATGGGTCCGCGGGAACGGCGGAACGCGTTCCGCGGTAACGGGCGCGATCAGGTCGGCATCGCGATCTTCAAGCAGTCGAAGGCAAACCAGCTTGCCGTCGCGCGTGGTGTGCGCAAAGAGGTCGACGAGATCAAGGCCGGTCTGCCGTCACATATGGAACTTGTCGTCGCGGTCGACTATTCGGTGTTCATCGAGGCTTCGGTGCACGAGGTCTATGTGACACTTGGGATCACCGGCGCTCTTGTGCTGCTCGTGATCTTCCTCTTCCTCGGCAATATGCGTGCAGCGATCGTACCGGCCGTGACGGTGCCCGTTTGTCTGCTCGGCGCGATGATCCTGCTTGCGGCATTCGGCGCATCCATCAACCTGCTTACTTTGCTGGCGCTCGTGCTTGCGATCGGTCTTGTGGTGGATGACGCGATCGTCGTGCTCGAGAACGTGCAGCGGCGCGTCGATTTGGGCGAGCCTGCGATGATCGCCGCAGTGCGTGGTACACGGCAGGTCGCGTTTGCAGTCTTGGCGACGACTGCGGTTTTGATCGCCGTGTTCGCACCGATTGTCTTTCTGGAAGGTACAATCGGGCGCTTGTTCTCGGAGCTCGGCATTGCGCTTGGCGCAGCCGTCGCGTTTTCGGCGCTGATCGCGCTGACGCTGACGCCAATGATGTGTTCGCAGCTGCTATTGCCTGTCGGGCGCGAAGGCGCGCTCTCGGTGGCGATCCACCGCGTGACCGAGGCGCTGGGCGACCGCTACCGGCGGGCGTTGCAGGCAAGCCTGACGCGGCCCTGGCTCGTGTTTCTGGCGTTCGGCGGCGTGATTTTGGCCGCAGTGTTCTTGTTTCGCGCGGTGCCTGGCGAAGTGGCACCGACCGAAGATCGCGGCATGTTCGACATCAGCGTGTCGATGGCCGAAGGCACGGGCTACGACGCGTCGTACAAGCAGATGCTTGAGATCGAAAAGGCGCTGATGCCGCTTGTGAAAGACGGCACCGCCGTTCGGCTGATCATCCGTGTCCCGGGTGGCTTCAATGCGACATCTGACTTCAATGGCGGTCGCGGTATCGTCGTGCTGGGCCCTTGGGGTACGCGGCCGCCGCAAGCGGCGGTGATTGAGCAAGTGACGAAAACGCTACGACGATTTGCCAATGTGCGCGCGAACGTGGTTCCGCGGTCGAGCTTTGGCCGCGGCGGTGGTGGCGGCAACAACCCGGTGCAGTTCGTCTTAGGCGGATCAAGCTTTGCCGAACTCGTGACGTGGCGCGATAAGATACTGGCTCGGGCCGAGAAATTTCCGGGCCTCGTCAACGTCGATTCCGACTACAAAGAGACCAAGCCGCAGTTGAACGTACGGATCGATCCGACGCGTGCCGGCGATCTTGGCGTCTCGGTGTCGACGGTCGGTCGCACGCTTGAGACGATGCTGGGACAGCGCAAGGTCGGTACGTTCATCGACCGTGGCGAGGAATACGACATCATCGTGCAGGGGCTTGAGGAGAACCGGCGTGCGCCGGCGGATCTCACGAAGATCCTCGTCCGGTCCGAGCGAACGGGTGCTTTGATCCCGCTGTCGAACCTTGTTGCGTCGAACGAGAGCGCGGCGGCGACGAATTTGAATCGCTTCAATCGCCTGCGCTCAATCACGATTTCGGCGGGATTGGCGCCCGGCACAACGTTGGGCCAAGCACTCGACTTCTTGGAGCAAGCCGCACGCGACGAGTTGCCGTCCACGGCGCAGATCGACTACCGCGGACAGTCGTTGGAATACAAGGAGTCCAGTTCCACGCTTGCGTTCACATTCGGGCTCGCGTTGCTGATCGTGTTCTTGGTGCTGGCGGCACAGTTCGAAAGCTTTATTCACCCGCTGATCATCATCTTGACCGTGCCGCTTGCGGTTGCGGGTGCTTTGTTCGGACTGTGGGCGGTGGGCGCCACACTCAACATATATTCGCAGATCGGTATCGTGATGCTGGTCGGGCTTGCGGCGAAGAACGGCATTCTGATCGTCGAGTTCGCGAACCAATTGCGCGACGAAGGCCTTTCGGTTCGCGATGCGCTGGTGGAAGCGGCGATCACGCGCTTCCGGCCGATCCTTATGACTTCGCTTGCGACCGCTATCGGTGCGCTCCCGCTAATCCTCTTCGAGGGTGCGGGTGCGCAGAGCCGTCTTGCGATCGGCATTGTGGTGTTCTCAGGCGTGATCTTCTCGACGGCGTTGACGCTGTTCGTGATCCCGGCGCTCTACAACCAACTTGCGCGGTTCACCCGCTCGCCCGGCGCCATCGCCGCCGACATCGCAGCCTGGGAACGCGACAACCCCGGCGTCACCGCGGGCGACGCACACGGTAAGAAGACACCCGTGGCCGGCGAGTAGGCGCTCATGGACGCTGGGGCGCGTTCAATCTTCAGATGTGCCTTTGACCGTGGCAGGCGCGAGATAGGTGTAGAACGTCGGCACCACAAAGAGGGTGAAGAGCGTGCCAACGCCCATTCCCATCGCGATAACGATGCCCATAGCCTGGCGGGCGGCGGCCCCGGCGCCGGTCGCTAGGATCAGCGGTAGGACGCCCAATACCATGGCAGCAGTCGTCATCAAGATCGGCCGCAGGCGCACGCTGGCGGCTTCGGAAATCGCGTGGCGGCGGTCGATACCTTCGAGGCGTCGGGCCTTGGCGAATTGCACCATCAAGATGCCGTGCTTGGTGATGAGGCCGACGAGTGTGATGAGGCCTACCTGCGTATAGATGTTCAACGTGCCGAAGCCGAGATAAAGTGGGATGAGCGCGCCGAAGATCGAGAGCGGCACGGCCATCATGATAATCAGCGGTTCGCGGAAGCTTTCGAACTGCGCGGCAAGCACCAGGTAGATCACGATAACGGCAAGGCCGAAGGCGAGTGCCAGGGTGTTTCCTTCCTGCCGCGAAAGGCGCGACTCGCCGATGTAGTCTTCGAAGAAGCCCGAGGGCATCACCTCGGCGGCAGCCGCGCGAATGGCGGCGAGTGCTTCGGACGACGTCACGCCGGGCGCCGGCAACGCAGAGAGCGTTGCGGAATTCAGCTGATTGAACTGTTCGATCGCGACGGGGCCAGCTTGCGTTACGACCTTCGTCACGGCGGACAAGGGCACCATGCGTCCCGTCACGCCGCGCACGTAGAAGCGTCCGAGGCTGTCAGCGTCGAGCCGGAAGGGATCGTCGACTTGCGGGATCACGTCGTACGAACGGTTGTCCAGATCGAAGCGCGAGATGCGCGTTTCGCTCAAAAGAACGTTCAACGTCGAGCCGATTTCCGTGATGGCAACTCCGAGTGAGGCCGCGCGCTCGCGATCGATCTGGACGTGCGCCCGGGGAAGATCGAAGGCCAGCGAATTCTGCACGATGAAGAACTTGCCCGATTGCATCGCCTGAGCCTTGATGCGCTCGGCGACCTCGAATACTTGGTCCGAATTGCCGATCGAGCGAATGACGTATTGAACCGGTAAGCCGCCGGTACCTGGCAGCGAGGGGGGACTGAAGACCAGCGCCTCAAGCCCCGCGATCTTCGAGAGGCCCCCTTGAATTTGTTGCTGGATTTCGGCCGTGGAGCGCTTGCGCTCGCCCCAGGATTTGAAGCCCCAGATGGCGATGCCGCGGTTGCCGGCGGCGGACTGGCCGCCACCGCTGAAGCCAACGACCGAGAAGCGGCGGATGGTTTCGGGCACGGGGCCGACGGCTGCGTCGAACTGGTCCACGTAGTGGGCGGTATATGTCGACGTTGCATAGCGCGGCGCGTTGATGATGGCGAAGAGCGCGCCTTGATCTTCCGGTGGGGAAAGTTCGCGCCGCGTGTTTTGAAACATGAGGACGAGGGTGCCCAGGATCACGAGGCCCACGACGATAACGACGGGCCTGGAGTCGAGGACCATCGACAGCGCGCTGCTGTAGCGCTTCGAGAGGCGTTCGAAGATGCGATCGATGCGCGCGACGAGACCGGTCGGGTTCTCTTGATCGTGCGACTTCAGAATGTGGCCGGCCATCATCGGCGAAACGGTGACGGCGACGAAACCTGAGATTACCACGGCGCCTGCCAGCGCGAAAGCGAACTCGCGGAAAAGCGACCCGGTCAGACCTTGCGTGAATCCGATCGGCGCGTACACCGCGGCTAGCGTGACCGTCATCGCGAGAATCGCGGTGAAGATCTCGCGCATGCCTTTGATGGCCGCGTTGAGCGGTTTTTCGCCGTGCTCGATATGGCGATGAATGTTTTCGACGACCACGATCGCGTCGTCGACCACAAGGCCGATGGCGAGCACCATCGCGAGCATCGTCAGCAAGTTTATCGAGTAACCGAAGAGGTATAGGAAGAAGCAGACGCCGACCAATGAAAGCGGAATCGTCACGATCGGGATCATCACCGTGCGTGCCGAGCCTAAGAACAAGAAGATGACGAGTATGACGATCAGAACCGCTTCGCCGATCGTGTAGAAAACCTCGTTGATCGATGCGCGGATGAAGACCGTCGAATCGAAGAGCACCAGTGAATTCATGCCGGGTGGAAGCTCGGCGTCGATCAAGGGCAGGATTCGGTGGATGCCGTTCGACGTATCGAGCGGATTGGCGGATGGCGTCGGGAAGACCCCGATGAACACGCCGGATCGGCCCTGGAACGAGACTTTGACGGTGTCGTCCTGCGCGCCAAGTTCGACACGCGCGACGTCGCGCAAGCGAACGACCTGATCGCCCGAACCTTTGATCGGCAGCGCGCCGAACGTCTCCGGCGTCTTCAAAGTGGTATCGGCTTCGACGGAAACGGCGACGAGTTCGTTTTCGGTCTTGCCGGGCGAGGCCACGAAGTTCGATGTGCGCACGGCAGCTGCGATGTCGTTTGCTGTTAGGCTTTGGGCTGCCATTCGCACGGGGTCGAGCCAAATGCGCATCGCGAAGTTTTGACCGCCCAAGATCTGCGCGTCAGCCACGCCTTCGACCGTCGCCAAGCGCGGCTGGATCACACGGGAGAGGTATTCGGTGATTTCGCGCGGCTTCATGCGATCGCTCGCGAAAGCGAGGTACATGATCGCGAAATTCTGCCCGGTACCTTTGGTGATGATCGAGTCTTCGGCGTCGGTCGGCAGTAAGCGGCGCACCTGCTGTGTCTTCGAGATGACTTCGGAGAGCGCCTTGTCCGGGTCCGCGCCAAGGCGCAAACGCACTTGCACGGCGCTTGAGCCCTGTTGGCTCGTCGCCGTGACGTAGTCGATGTTTTCCGTGCTCGAGACCGCCTTTGCGATCGGCGAGGTGATAAAGCCCTCGATCACGTCGGCGCTTGCGCCCGGATAGGCGGTCGCGACCGTGATGACTGTTTCCTCCACCTCAGGATACTGGCGGATCTGCATGCTGGTCATGCCCTGGTAGCCCAGAAGCAAGATCAGCAGACTGACGACGATCGAGAGGACCGGCCGCCTGATAAAGAGTTCGGAGAAGTTCATTTTCTTTGCTCCGCCGTCCCCGGCGTTGCGGTTGTCGCGGCGAGTGGCTCTGCGAATTGCACCGGTGCATTGTTTTGCAAGCGGTTTTGTCCCGCGGAGACGACGACGTCACCGTCCTTCAGGCCTTTGACGACTTCGACGCGGCGGCCGTCACGCCGGCCGGTTGTGACGAAGACTTGCTTGGCGACGAGCGTTGCTGGGCCTCCCTTGGGCGCCGCAGCCGGTGCGCTCTTCGCAGGTTCGGCTGATTGCGGCGGCGGCTCGACAGGGCCCACAACGAACACGTAGTCACCGTAGAGGCTTGTCATCACCGCTGTTTGCGGCAACGAAATCACATGGGGCTCAGTGGGTAAGTCCACGCGCACAGCGACGAATTGGCCAGGCCGGATTTCGCCGCCAGCATTGTCGACCTCTGCCTGAACGGCGACGAGACGCGAGCCGGGATCGGCTTTCGGATCGATACCGACGATGTTCCCTGCGAACCGCAGGTCGCTTTTCTCGGCCCCAAAGCGCACGGGCTGATTGGCTTTCAGCGCTACTGCGGTTTGCTCCGGAATAGTGAAGTCGACTTTCATGCGGTCGAGATTCTGCAGGGTGACGAGGATCGTTCCTTCGTTGACGTATTGGCCAACGTCGACGCGGGCGATGCCGAGCGTGCCGCCAAACGGCGCTTCGATGGCCTTGTAGTCGATAAGCGCTTTGGCCTTCTCGCGCGCCGACTTCGCGACGCCGAGTTGCATTTGCGCGGTGTCGAGGCTCGCCTGCGAGACGAAGCCCTTTCGCTATATCCGCACCTTGCGTCGCGCGAGCGGTGCCGACGGCCTCTATCCCCGGGGACCACTGGCCGGCCCTTACGGTCACCGTCTCAACAGCCGTCGGCGGCGGCTGCATGAAGCCGTGACCACCGCCAAAGAACATCCCTAGGAAACTGAACGCAATAAGTCCGGCGCACAGAACGCCAATCGCGATTGCGGCAATGATTACGCGCCTATTCATCGCGTTGATACTCCTTAGCCCCATCACCCGCAGATTAACGTGAGATAGCCATGAAACCAGCGAAGCTAGCGGTAGTTGTCAAGTTTCAGTATACCGTCTGGACGGTATACTACATTCGAGACTGAAGGACGGTGAATGGCCAAGAAAAGGCACAATTCGCGTGAGGCTATTCTCGACGCTGCCGAGGAATTGGCCTCGGAGGTCGGGGCTAACCATATGTCGCTTGATGCTGTTGCCGCGCGCGCGGGCCTGAGCAAGGGCGGAGTGCTTTATCAATTCCCGTCCAAGGTTGCACTTTTGCAAGGGATGCTTGAGCGCTATGTCCAGCGGCTCGAGGCGTCGCCAAAGCGCGCGCGCGAACGCAGTGGCCACAAATCCGAGGCCAATCGTCTGTTGCGAGCTCGCCTTGCTTCGCGAGTAGACAAGGACATTGCCAAACAGCGCCGAGGCTCGTTCGGCATGATCGCCGCTATCGCCGAACGCCCCAATCTGCTGGATCCGATCCGTGGGGCGCACAAACGCATTTGGCAGCGGCTCAACGAGTCTAGCAAGGATCCGGAACTCGCGTTGCTGACGTGGTTCGCGCTCGAGGGTCTCTTATTTGTCGAGCTCTTCGGCACCAGCCCGCTCTCGAAGGCTGAACGCGGAAAATTTCTCAAGCGGTTGGAAGCGATCGCCGCGAAGAGTTCGAGTTAACCCTTCACGTTCCCGTCATGGGCAGTTCAGTCGGCGTAGGTGCCGGGCGATGGATGAAGGTCAGCTTGTCGGGGCCGACGACACCGCCTGATACGATCATTGCCATCGCTTGATCGGCGGTCATGTCCACCGGAATGACTTTTTCGGTGGGCACGATTTCCAGATAGCCGGAGGTCGGGTTCGGGGCCGTCGGCACGAAGACAGCGGTGAGTTCGCGACCTGTCGTTGTTTCGGTAAATGTGCGCATGGCGAATCCGATCGCGCGCATGTCCGCGTTTGGGAAGTCGATCAGAACGACACGCTGGACGTTTTCGGCCTTGGGCTGAAGAGCGGCGACCACTTTCTTCGTCGAGGAATAGATCATGTGCACAAACGGCACGCGTTCGAGCAGCCCTTCGAACCCACCCAGAAGCTGTTGGCCGATGACGCGGGCTGCGAGCGAACCCACGAGGTAGATCACGAAAAGTGCGAATGCTGTCCCAACGACATATAGAAACAGCGGACTTGTTAGGACCTCGGCAATCGTCTTCGGCAAAAGCGGTTCCACCTGACCCGTCACCCAGGCGGCCCAAGGGCTGCCGAAATACGACAGCGCGTCGAGAATGAGCTTCAACACAAACCAGACCGCCGCCAGCGGCAGCAGCGTCAAAACGCCTGCAATCAAGTTTTGTTGGATATTCAATGGCGGCGTCTCCGGCCAAATCGCCTCGACGTCAAGAGTACCCGCTGAGTCGGGTGGAAAACAACAAACCCAGCGAACACGCCAGGCGTGGGTCCTCGAAATCCCAAGGCGCAACAGCTTGTGGTGGCCCTTTCGCGACCGGAAGCGGATCGTGTAGGTTCGCGGCCGGACAAAAAAGTGCTCTTGGGTTTGTCATGACATTGCGTGAATCAGCCTTGGCGGTTGTTGCGGGCGTTACGTTGGTGTTCGTCCAATTCGTGCCTGCGTCGGCGCAGCCCGCGGACCTGTGGACAGTTTCGAACGTCACGGTCGATGCAACCGGCGCAAGTCCTTCGGCGGCGAAGGAAGCAGCGCTCTCGAAGGGGCGGCAGCGGGCGTGGACTGAGGTGTTCCGCCGGGTCACCCCGTCGACCCAGTGGCAGGCGCAACCGCCGATTACCGACGCCGAGTTGGAGCCGATGGTTAAAAGCTTCGACATCGCCAACGAGAAGCATTCGAGCACGCGGTATCTGGCGAGCGTGACCTATGTGTTCAATCCTTCGGCCGTGCGCACTGCGTTGCGCAAGAGTGGGACGCAGTTCAGCGAGTCGACGGCCAAGCCGGTGCTGGTGGTGGCACTTAGCGGTTCGGCGTGGGCGCCCGACTCCGCTTGGGGCAAGGCTTGGTTGGCGCAATCGCAACGGGGCCGGCTTGTACCGGTGACGGTGCCCCGTGGCGACGACCAGGACCGGGCAGCTTTGGCCACGGTTTCAACAGCTGCGGATTGGGCGATGGTAAAGCCGCTTGCCGACCGTTACGGCGCGAGTTCTGTGCTGGTGGCGACGGCCGGCAAGAGCGGTACCGGGATCGGCGTCAACCTTGCGCACATCAAGCCTGACGGGCGGACCGCCAAGAACGGGACCTACGCGCCGCAGGGTGCGGAGGACGAGTTCGCACTTGCGAACCGGGCCGCGGGTACGATTGCGGACAGTCTGCAGGAGGACTGGAAGCGCACCACGTCGGTCGACTACGGGCAGCAGGCCTCGTTGAGCGTCGGTATTGCCTTCAATAGCTTGGCCGAATGGGTCGCCACGAAGCGCAGTCTCGAAAGCGTCAAGCTGATCCAGGTTTTGGCGGTCGAAGAGTTGAATATGCGCAACGCTCGCGTCCGTCTCGATTACGTCGGCAAAACAGATCAGTTGCAAACCGCGCTGTCGCAGACCAATTTGTATTTGATTTCCGATGCGCAAGGTAACTGGACGCTGAGCCGAAATGCCGGAGCAACAGCCGCAAATCCCGGCTCGGTGGTTCCTTAAGCCATCCCGCTATGGCCTGACGCCTGCGAACGGCGTCACGGCTATTCGATTGGTGTTGGTGCCCTTTATTGCGATTGCGCTCTTGGATGCACGCTATGCGCATGCATTCTGGATGACTGCCATCGCGGCTGCGTCGGACGCCGTAGACGGCTATGTCGCGCGCGCATTCGGGCACAAGTCGCGGCTTGGGGCCTATCTCGATCCGGCCGCGGACAAACTCTTGATCCTCACGCTGTTCGGCATCCTAGCGTATCAGCATGAGTTGCCGTTGTGGCTGATGGGGCTCGTGGTGGCGCGTGACATCGCCATCGTAGCGACGGTCGCCGTCTTCACGCGGATGAAGAAAGCGGATCTGCGGATGCAGCCGCTGTTCGTGAGCAAGCTCACCACGTTTGCGCAGATCGCTCTCGTGATCGCGACGCTCGCCGATCTGGCGTTTGCGTTCGGCTGGGGCGATCTCAGGATGGGGCTCGTTTGGGCCGTCGTGGTGTTCACCCTCGCGTCGTGGGTGGCCTATTTCTTCGAGGGCTTGCGTGCGTTGCGGACAGTTGAGGCAGCGCCCGGCGCGTGAAGAAATCATCCTGATGACGCAGTCTTCTTCGCAGATCCCGTTTCCGTTTGAAGAGCGGCGCAGTTTTGCGCGCGAGGATTTTGTGCCTGGTGCGACGAATGAGGTCGCGCTCGCGTACGTCAACGATTGGCCCGCGTGGCCGCAGCGCGTGTGCGCCTTGTGGGGCGCGACGGGGAGCGGGAAGACGCACTTGGCGCAAATTTGGCGGGTGCAGGCGGATGCGATTGAGCTTCGGGAGTTGACGCGTGAAGTCGTTGCGGGCCTTGCACCCGGCGGTGCGTTCTTGCTCGATGATGCCGATCGCTGTGAAAGCGATGCCGCGCTTTTTCACCTCATCAACTTCGTCAACCAGACCTCCGGTTGGCTCCTCATGACGGGGCAAGAGGCGCCGCAGCGGTGGGTGACCACGGTCCCCGATCTTCACTCCCGGTTAACTGCTGTGCCCGGGGCGCTTCTTGAGGCGCCGGACGAGGCCTTGATTGCGCGGGTTTTGCTCAAGCTTTTCGCGGACCGGCAACTTAAGCTTCCCGAAGCCCTAATCGACTATCTTGCACCCAGGCTTAGGCGCTCGTTTGCCGAGGCGGAACGGATCGTCGTTCTGATCGACACGCTGGCGCTGCAACAAAAACGCAATATTTCCGTTGAGATCGGCGTGCAGGCTTTGCGCCATCTCGAAGCCGAGCGTTCGGCTGACAACGGATAGGGCTATGGTCTAGGGTTCGCGCCGGCTTTGGGGAAGCCAGCGTTTGTCTGGGTAGTTTGATGGATAACACGACTTCGAAACGCGACACGCCCGCGACTGCGGCGCCGGTACAGGCGCCGCGGCGGGAGACGCGCGCGAGCACGAAGCCGATCGATCCGAAAGCTCCGGAGCGGCTGATCAACCGCGAGCTGTCGTGGCTCGCGTTCAACACACGTGTTCTGGAAGAGGCGAAGAACGAGCGGCATCCGTTGCTCGAGCGCTTGCGGTTCTTGGCGATCTCAGCTGCGAACTTGGACGAGTTCTACATGGTGCGGGTCGCTGGCCTCAAAGGCATGGTGACCGCAAATGTCGGCACGTTGTCCGATGACGGGCGGCGGCCCCAACAACAGCTCGATGCGATCAATGCGATGGCGTCGGATTTGATGGCTCAGCAACAGCGCACGTGGCTCGTGCTTAGCGGGCTGTTGCGCAAATCCGGTATCGCGGTCGTCGAACCCAAAGAGTTGACGGACGCGGACCGGCAGTGGCTCGACCAGAAATTCATGGCCGAGGTCTATCCGGTGCTAACGCCGCTTGCGGTGGATCCTGCGCATCCATTTCCGTTTCTGCCCAATATGGGTTTGGCGCTTGCGTTGCAGTTGAGGCGCAAGGATGGGCGCGAGATGGATGCGCTGATCCCGATTCCGGGACAAGTGGCGCGCTTTATCCGCCTACCGCAGCAGCCTGTGAACGGCGAAGCGCCGTCGGCCCGTTTCATTCCGCTCGAGAAGGTTATCGGCGAATTCATGGACCGGCTGTTTCCGGGTTATGATGTTGTGGGCCGTGGGTGTTTCCGCGTGCTGCGCGACAGTGATATCGAGGTCGCCGAAGAAGCCGAAGACCTTGTGCGCTGGTTCGAAGGCGCGTTGAAGCGACGAAAACGCGGCAGCGTGATCCGCCTCAAGTTCGAAGCCTCGATGCCGGACGATCTACGTGCGTTCATCACCGATCATATGGGATTGAAAGAGCACGAACCGGTCAACGTCGAAGGCATCCTGGGGCTGGCCGACACCAGCAAGCTCATCATCGACGAACGGCCGGATTTGAACTTTAAGCCGTACACGCCGCGCTTTCCGGAGCGCATTCGCGAGTTCAACGGCGATTGCTTTGCGGCGATCCGGGCAAAAGACCTGATCGTCCATCACCCGTTCGAGACATTCGACGTTGTCGTGCAGTTCTTGCAGCAAGCGGCGGCCGATCCTGACGTGCTGTCGATCAAGCAGACGCTCTACCGCACCGGCAACGATTCACCGGTTGTGAAAGCGCTGATCGAGGCGGCGGAAGCCGGCAAGTCGGTCACTGCGATCGTCGAATTGAAAGCGCGCTTCGATGAGGCGGCTAATATTCGCTGGGCGCGCGATATGGAACGGGCCGGCGTGCAGGTCGTGTTCGGCTTCATGCAATTGAAGACGCATGCGAAGCTTTCCCTTGTTGTGCGGCGCGAGAGCGGCGGGTTGCGCACTTACACGCATTTCGGCACCGGCAACTATCACGCGACGACCGCGAAAATTTATACCGATCTTTCGCTCTTCACCGCAGATCAGGCCCTTGGCCGCGACGCGGGCCGCGTGTTCAATTTCATCACGGGATATGCCGAGCCGTCTCATCTTGAGAAGCTGGCGGTGTCGCCGCTCAATCTGCGCAAGACACTGATCGAACACATCGACCGCGAAATCGCACATGTCAAGGCGGGACGGCCCGGACACATCTGGGCAAAGCTGAACGCGCTCGTGGATCCGGCCGTGATCGACGAACTCTACAGGGCGAGCCAAGCCGGGGTGAAGGTCGAGCTTGTTGTGCGCGGCATCTGTTGCCTCAGGCCCGAGGTTCCGGGCCTGTCCGAGAACATTAAAGTCAAGAGCATTGTTGGGCGGTTTTTGGAACACGCGCGTGTCGTTTGCGTTGGCAACGGTCATGGGTTGCCGAGCCCCGATGCGAGCGTGTACATCTCGTCCGCCGATTGGATGCCGCGCAACCTGGACCGCAGAGTCGAGGTGCTGGTGCCGGTCGAAAACCCAACAGTGCACGAACAGGTGATGGGCCAGATCATGTCCGCGAATCTGCGCGACGTCGCACAAAGCTGGCATTTGCATGCCGACGGTACGTACACGCGGGCGCCAGGCTTCGACGCGAAGGACGCATTGAACGCGCACGACTACTTCATGACGAACCCGAGCCTCTCGGGACGAGGCGGCAAGGGGTTGGCGAAGGATAAGAAGGCGGCCGTGCGCAGCCGTTCCAAGGGGCAGTAGGCTCATTATGGCGGGAGCGCCGGTCGCCGTCGTCGATATCGGATCGAACTCGGTACGCCTTGTCATCTACGATCGGATGTGGCGGAGCCCCGCAACACTCTTCAATGAGAAATCGCTTTGCGCGATCGGACGGCACATGGTGTCGACCGGGATGCTGGACGACGAAGGTACCGAGGCGGCGCTATCCGCGCTGAAGCGGTTTCGCGAGATCACCACGGGGCTCGGCATTGCGCGCGTCGATGCGGTGGCGACGGCTGCGGTGCGCGACACGAAGAACGGCAACGAGTTCGTGGCGCGGGCGCGCGACGCCTTGGGTTCGCCAGTCAAGATACTGACGGGTGAAGAAGAAGCGCGGCTCGCGACAGAGGGCGTGCTTGCAGCCATCCCGGATGCCGACGGCGTGGTCGGAGACCTTGGCGGCGGCAGTTTGGAATTGGCGTTCGTCTCCGGCGGCAAGCAGGCCGAGGGATTGACGCTGCCTTTCGGGCCTCTTCGACTGATGGATGCGTCCGACGGCAAGATCGAGCGCGCGCGCGCCATGGTTGATGACGGGCTTGAGAAGCTTCCTGGTCTCGACAAGTTGAAGGGCAAGGCGCTCTACGCTGTGGGCGGCGTTTGGCGCAACATCGCGCGCATCCATATGGAAGATCAGCAGCATCCGATCCGCGTACTGCACCATTATGAGATTGCGCGCGACAAGGCGGTGAGCTTCACGCAATTCGTTTCGGGGCTATCCCGCAAATCGCTTGAGACGGCCGCTGGCGCGACGCGCAGGCGTGCTGAGGCTATTCCCTACGGCGCAGTCGTGATGGAGCGCTTGCTAAAGGCGGCGAAGCTGGATCGCGTGGTGGTCTCAGCGTTCGGTCTGCGCGAGGGTGTTTTGTTCGCGAAGCTTGCGGCGGAGGAGCGGGCGAAGGATCCGCTGCTCGCGGCCTGCGAAGATATGGCGGTTCGCACGGGCCGCGAGGCGGCGCTCGGCCGTACGCTCGACAAGTGGACGGCGCCGCTGTTCCCGGGGCTCGACAAGGGGTTCGACCGGCTGCGCAGGGCTGCGTGCTTCTTGGCCGATATCGGCTGGCGCGGACATCCCGATCACCGTGCGGAGCAATCGTTCACCGAGGTGTTGAACGCGCCGTTCATCGGCATCGACCATCCGGGGCGCGGCGTGTTGGCGCTTTCGATGTTCCACCGTTACGGCGGCAACGACGAGCGCGTCGTCAAGCGCTTGCAGCGGTTCGTGGGCGAGGAGGCGGCGCACACGGCGCGCACGATCGGGCTCGCGTTGCGTGCGGCGATGGTGATGGCAGGGCCGGCCCCCGATTTGCTGAGCGAGACGGCGGTGAAGCTCACGCCGAACACGCTTGTCGTGAGCATCCCCAAGGCGCATCAGGGGCTCATCGCCGAGGCGATTACGAAGCGGTTGGATGGGCTCGCAAACGCGCTCGACCGCACAACGCGCATCGAGCTGAAGTAGCTATTTCTCGACGGCGACGACGGATGCTTTGCGGTCGCGGATCGTGAGCGCGATGCGGCCGTGTTTCAGTTCCAAAGCCGCGTCGCCGAAGATTTCGCGGCGCCATCCTTGAAGGGCGGGCACGTCCGCATGGTCGTCGGCTGCGATTTGATCCAGGTCGCTCGATGAGGCGATCAGCTTCTGCGCGACGCCATGCGCTTCGCATTGGATCTTCAAAAGCACGCGCATCATGTCGCCCAAGACCGGCGGCACGGCCGGCGGCGGTCCGCGCTCCATGTCGGGGATGGCCGAAGCGGGTAGGGCGAGCCCTCCTTTGACGGCTTCGATCAGGCTGCTGGCCGCCCGCGAATTGGCGAAGCCGCGGGGGATGCCGCGCAATGTGTCGAGGTCTTCCGCAGACTGGGGTGCTTGGGCCGCGATCTCGAACAGCGCTTCGTCCTTCATCACGCGACTGCGCGGGACGTCGCGTTCTTGCGCGACGCGTTCCCGCCACGCCGCGATTTCCATCAGCACTGCCGTGAAGC
Organism: Micropepsaceae bacterium; assembly: GCA_044220975.1. GTDB lineage: Bacteria > Pseudomonadota > Alphaproteobacteria > Micropepsales > Micropepsaceae > SZUA-430. The sequence goes on from JBGAPZ010000004.1 coordinate 117,082, forward strand.
GACGGTTGCCGCCGCGCATCTTGAGTCTGCGCCAGGCTTCTTCCGGTTTCAGTTCATAGGTTTCGGGTGCACGCAGGACGCCCAGCTCTTCTTCCAACCAATGCGACCGGCCAGACTTGTCGAGTTGCTTCTTGAGCGACTCGTACACGCGGCAGAGGTGGGTCACGTCGGAAAGCGCGTAGTGCAACTGCTTGTCGCTCAATGGGCGGCGCGACCAATCGGTGAAGCGCGAGGACTTGTCGATCTGGGCGTGGGCGAGTTCGCGCACAAGCGTTTCGTACGCGGCCGAGTCGCCGAAGCCGCAGACCATGGCGGCGACTTGGGTGTCGAACAGCGGGTTCGGGATCAGATCGGCCTGGTGAAAGAAGATTTCGACGTCTTGGCGGGCGGCGTGAAAGACCTTGATGACCGACGGCGCCTTGAAGAGTTCGTGGAGCGGTTTCAGATCGATGCCGGGGGCGAGCGGGTCCACGACGACGGCAAATCCCGGGATCGCAGCTTGCAGCAGACACAGCTTCGGCCAGTAGGTGGAGTCGCGCATAAACTCCGTGTCGATTGCGACATAGGGCGCCTCGACGAAGCGGGAACAAGCGGCCGCAAGCTCGTCGTTCGAGGTGATGACTGTGACCAAATCTCGTACCCTTGACAGGTGGCGCGGGGCGACCCCACAAGGGGCGCCCTTTAAGCCCTGTTTTGCCAGAAGATCAAGGAATTCCCATGCACCGCTATCGCACGCACACCTGCGGCGAATTGCGCGCCTCGCACGTCGGCGGCCGCGCTCGCATCTCAGGCTGGGTTCACCGGCGGCGCGACCACGGCGGGCTCGTCTTTATCGACCTGCGCGACAACTACGGGCTGACGCAGTGCGTTGTGGAGCCCGATAGCCCTGCATTCAGGGGTGTGGACGCGCTGCGCTCGGAGTTCGTTGTGACGTTCACGGGCCGCGTGGTGGCCAGGCCCGGCGATACCGTCAACAAGGAGCTTGCGACCGGCGAGGTCGAACTGCGCATCGACGAAGTCGAACTGCAGGGTGCCGCCGGCGAGTTGCCGGTGCCGGTGTTCGGCGACCAGGAGTATCCGGAAGAACAGCGGCTGAAATACCGGTTCCTCGATTTGCGCCGCGACCGCTTGCACAAGAACATCCTTTTGCGCTCGAACGTGATCACGAGCTTGCGCCGGCGGATGGTCGCGCAGGGTTTTACGGAGTTCCAAACGCCGATTTTGACCGCATCTTCGCCGGAAGGCGCGCGCGACTTCCTGGTGCCGTCGCGGCTGCACCCGGGCAAGTTCTACGCGCTGCCGCAGGCGCCGCAGCAGTTCAAGCAGTTGATCATGGTGGCGGGCTTCGACCGGTACTTCCAGATCGCGCCGTGTTTTCGCGACGAGGACGCGCGGGCGGACAGGTCGCCCGGCGAATTCTATCAGCTCGACCTCGAGATGAGCTTCGTCACGCAGGAAGATGTGTTCGCGGCGGTTGAGCCAGTGCTGCGCGGAACGTTCGAAGAGTTCGCGAACGGACGTACCATCAACCCGGGTCAGTTCCCGCGCATTCCGTACGCGGAATCGATGCTGAAGTACGGTTCCGACAAGCCCGATCTTCGCAACCCGATCGTGATCGCCGACGTCAGCGCGGAATTCGCGGATGCGACCGTCGAGTTCAAGGCGTTCAAGAATGTCGTAGCCTCAGGCGGCGTCGTACGCGCGATCCCGGCGCCGGGTGCGGGCGGGCAGCCGCGCTCGTTCTTCGACAAGTTGAACGACTGGGCGCGCACCGAGATGAAGGCGCCGGGCCTCGGCTACATTACGTTCGAAGAAGAGGGCGGCAAGCTTTCCGGCAAAGGGCCGATCGCGAAGTTCATTCCCGAGCCCGTGCTCGTGCGGCTTGCGCAGAAGGCCGGCGTGAAGGCGGGTGACGCGCTGTTTTTCTCGGCTGGCAATGCGGACGCTGCGGCAAAGCTCGCGGGTGCGGCGCGCATTCGGATCGGCAACGAACTTGGGCTTAAGGCATCGCCCTATTACGATTTCCATTTCTGCTGGATCGTCGACTTTCCGATGTACGAGTGGAACGAGGAAGAAAAGAAGATCGACTTCTCGCACAACCCGTTCTCGATGCCGAACTTCGAGCATGAGGCTTTCCTGAAGCTCGATAACGGCGATCGGAAAACGATCCTCGACATGAAGGCGTTTCAGTACGACATCGTGTGCAACGGTATCGAACTGTCGTCGGGTGCCATCCGTAACCACAAGCCCGAAATCATGATGAAGGCGTTCGAGATCGCGGGCTACCCGAAGGAAACGGTCGAGCAGAAATTCGGCGGCATGCTGAATGCGTTCCGCTATGGCGCTCCGCCACACGGCGGAACGGCGCCGGGCGTCGATCGCATCGTGATGTTGATTGCAGGCGAAGAAAACCTGCGCGAAGTCACGATGTTCCCGATGAACCAAAAGGCCGAAGACTTGATGATGGGCGCGCCAAGCGAGCCGCTGCCGAAGCAACTGCGCGAGGCGAACATCCGCGTGGTGCTGCCGGAGGCCGCGAAAGGGTAGGACCGCTAGCGGTTCGCGTCACATGTGAATGGCGCGGGGTTGGCCGGGGCGTTAGGTTCACGGCCATGGCTTCGACCGTGCAGAATTGGATCGTCAGGGCGCCGGGGCGGGTGGAGCGCATCGAGGCTTGCTTTTCGGGGCGGGCCTTTGCGCCGCATCGGCATGACACCTACGCAATCGGCGTAACGCTTTCCGGTGTGCAGAGCTTTCGTTATCGCGGTTCGGCGCGGCATTCGTTGCCGGGGCAAATCCTGGTGCTACATCCCGACGAAGTCCATGACGGCTATGCGGGCGACGATGGTTCTTTCCGATATCGAACCGCGTATCTGGCGCCGCACGATTTTCAATACGTGCTGGGCGGGCGGCCGCTGCCCTTTGTCAAAGACGGCATTTCCGACGACCCAAGGCTGCAGGCGCCAGTGCGCGCGTTGCTGGACGATTGTGCTGACGTCACTCCGCCGCTCGGCTGGGACGATGCCCTGTTCGATTTGGTGACTGCCCTCGAAGACGTGTGCGGCGGCTCGCGTCCGCTGGGGCGCACCAACCGGGAAGCTACGCAAATGGCGCGCGACTTCATCGACGCGCGGCTTGGAGATCCTCCAACGCTGTACGAACTGGAGGCTGCGACCGGGCAGGATCGTTGGCAGTTGTCGCGCGACTTTCGGGCATTGTTCGGAACGAGCCCGTATAGATATTTGGTGCTTCGACGGCTGGACAAGGCTCGCGGGCTGATGCTCGGCGGCGCAAGCCCGGCGGATGCCGCCTACGCCTGCGGGTTTGCGGACCAGAGCCACTTTGGCCGCCAGTTCAAGCAGGCGTTCGGCATGACGCCGCGAGCGTGGTCGAAGTGCGTCGCGCACGATCGTTCTAGACCGGGGGCGGAACCGGCGGCCAACTGACGGCCATGATACCTACAGAGATCTTCGCCGAGTCGCCGCGGGGCTGGGTCCCGTGGGTTTGGCTCATTCCTTTCCTTGGCATCGCTTTCGTTGTCCTGCCGGCCATCGGCATTGAACAAGCGCTTGAGGCGCATGGCCTGCTCGGGCCGCAGGGCGATCCTATCGGCCACAGAGGGTTTGTGGCGTTTCTCCTACTGCCCTTTCTCGCGATGGGATTGGCGGTCGTCGCATGGGCGCTTTTGATCGAGCGGCGGTCGCTGGCCGCAATCGGTCTGACGGAGTTGGGCGCGGGGCCGAAATTCGCCTTTGGGCTGCTGGTTGGTGTGATGACTTCGGGCGCTGTCGTGGCCGCGATCTGGTACTTGGGCGGTTATGCGCCCGTCGGTTACGCGCCAGCGTTCGCCGATGCCGACGCGATGGTCTACATCGCGGTGCTGCTCGGCTGCTTTGCAGTGCAGTCAAGCGCAGAGGAGATTTTGTTTCGTGGGTGGATGCTGTCGGCCGTCGCGCGGCGGTGGAACGTGGCAGGCGGAATTGCCATCGTTTCCGCGGTCTTCGCTCTTCTACATTTCAGTCGCGGACAGCCGCTGCTCGTGACGGCGAACACCGTTTTGTTCTCGGTGTTTGCATGCAGTTGGGCCCGGAGGAGCCGAAACATCTGGGGCGTGATGGGTTGGCATGCGGCTTGGAATTGGTTCATCGGCATCGGCTTCGAGATTCCGATTACGGGACTCGACCTTCAGGTGCCGTCTCTGGTCGCGAAGCTGGTGCCGCAGGGCGCCGACTATCTGACAGGCGGCGCCGACGGCCCGGAGGGGAGCGTTGTCTGCACGACGTTCTTCGCCGTTGCCTCGGCGCTCCTGATGGCTCGAGGCAAAGCTGTCACGCCGCCGAAGGGCCTCGACTAAGGCGTCTCGTCGATCGCAGCGACGCTTTCCCATTTGCCGTGGAGGACGGCGAGGACGACGCCGGCGGTGTCGTTGATGGCGTCGGCGAGTTCGGCGCGGATCGTGCCTTCGCGGATCCGGTTCGTCCAAAGTTCGGGTTCGCCGTTCAGCTGGCGGAACCAATATTGCAACGCCTTCGTTGCGTGTTCGTGGTCGGCTTTCGCGAAATCTACAATCAACGGCGCGCGTGCTTCGGCGTTGTCCGGGTCTTGCGATGGCCAGGTGATGAGCAGCGGGCCGCTCAGCTGCGCGATGTCCGCTTTGTTGGCGATCGAGCGCGCAAGGCTGTGATCGTACCAATCGATGAGGTCGTCGCAGCGGCGGTTGCGGAACGCGTATTCAACTTGCCAGCGTTCGACGACGGTCGAGACCGGCCAATAGGTCATCAGCACTTCGCTGCTGGCCTCGGCGTCGGGCGCCATGTAGTCGAGCGAGGCGAGCATGACCTGGCAGAACCTGCGCTGCACGTTGCGGTCATATTCGGTTACGGCGGCGCGCGGCATGAGTACGAAGCCAAACGCCTTCGTCGTGTCGATGCGTATCATGCCGCGCTGAAAGTAGCTCACCACTTTTTGCACACCGGCCGTGCTGCTGGCGGCGAAGCCCGTGATGAGACGTCCTCCGCCCGCAGGTGCCGACGAACTCGGCGCCATCGGTCCAGGTGGCGGCGCTGACGGCGCGGGAACGGGTTCCGGAAGCGTCGGGTGTGCGCAGCGCGGGTCCTGGTACGGCGCGCCGGGGATGCACGCGTTCGGCGGCAACGTCGGCGACAGCACGGGGCGGTCGACTGGTTGGCCGGACGAGACCGCTTGCGCAAATGCGGGTGCGGCCATGGCCAGCGTCAAGATTGCGGTTGCGATGAGACGGCGTGTTTTCATGGGGTCCCTCACTCTCGTGGATGCGCGCGAGAATCAGTCCGCTTCAGGATGAGGGAGGGGATTGGGCGGTGCAATGCATTCGCCCCAATCCATTGACGGCACTCACAGTTGTGCCGCGCGCGTCACGCCGCATCTTTCATTCGTGCCGCTCGCCGTTTCGTGCAGAGCCGGAACGGGCGATTTGCGCGGTTAACGGATCGTGAACGCTTTCGTGGCGAACATCGCCGTTGGGCCGTAGAGTTACGGCTTGAGCGAGGGTGTTATGCTCAGAGTAGTTTTGCCGGCGTTGGTTTTGGCGGTGTTGGCGCAAGCGGTGCTTGCGGGGGCGGCGGGCGTGCAGGTGCGCCTGGGCACGTCCGAGACGATTGCGACGGCGTGCCGGACGGCGTCCGGGTTTCAGTCCGCGCGGTTCTGGCAAAAGGAACTCGGGGGCGACACGCACGACGACGATATCTACGTGCGGGAAGTTTTGGCCGACGCACGTGCACCATCCGACGTTCGCTCCGCGGTTGCGCGGTTCAAGGCGGAACTGCAGGACCGCCAACTCGCCGATATGATCGACAAGCGGCGCATGGAGTTCGTGCCGGGCAGGTTGCCGCTCAGCGGGTGCGCGACGCTCGCGGCTTTCGATGCGGACAACACGTCCGGCTTTGACGTGCCCGCGCTGCGCTAGGCGCGCGACTGCAATTCGACGGAACCGCTGGGCAGTGCTATATGCGCCTCGACATTACGCGAGGCAGTGGTCCCCATGGATATCTTCATCACCGGCGCAGCGCGCACGCCCATGGGCGGCTTTCAGGGTGAGCTCTCGGGTTTGACAGGACCACAGCTTGGCGCGGCGGCGATCCGTGCGGCCGTGGCACGCGCGGGTGTAAAACCTGAAGAGGTCGACGAGGCCTACATGGGCTGCGTGCTGCCTGCTGGCGTGGGGCAGGCGCCGGCGCGGCAAGCTTCTATTCATGGCGGTCTGCCGAACACGGTGCCGTGCACGACGGTCAACAAAGTGTGCGGATCGGGCATGAAGGCGATGATGCTCGCCGCCGATCAGTTGCGCGACGGCGGCGGCAGCGTGATCGTTGCGGGCGGCATGGAGTCGATGACGAATGCGCCCTATTTGCTGCCGAAGGCGCGGGGCGGGTTCCGGCTCGGCCACGGCGAGATCAAAGATCACATGTTCCTCGACGGGCTTGAAGATGCGTACGAGGGCCGGCTGATGGGCACGTATGCAGAGGATGCGGCGCGGCATTATCAATTTACGCGCGCCGAGCAGGACGCCTTTGCCATTGAGTCGCTTGGACGCGCGCAGCGTGCTCAGACGGACGGCAGCTTCGAGAAGGAAATAGTTGCGGTCGCGGTGCGCGGGAGAAGCGGCGATGTTGCGGTTTCGACGGACGAGCAGCCGCGCAAGGCGGATGCGGCGAAGATCGCGACTCTGAAACCTGCCTTCGCGAAAGACGGCACGGTGACGGCAGCGAATTCGTCATCGATTTCGGATGGTGCGGCGGCGTTGGTTCTGGCGCGCGGCGATGTGGCGGCAAAGCGCGGCTTTAAGCCGATCGCTCGGATCGTGGCGCAGGCAAGCAATGCGGGTGAACCGCGCTGGTTCACGACAGCGCCGGTGAAGGCCATCGAGCGCGTGCTCGAACGAGCCGGTTGGAAGAAGGGCGACGTCGATCTTTACGAGATCAATGAGGCGTTCGCCGTTGTCGCGATGATCGCGCTTCGAGATCTCTCGCTCGCGCACGATGTCGTCAACGTGAATGGTGGCGCTTGCGCATTGGGCCATCCGATTGGCGCGTCAGGCGCGCGGATCGTGGTGACACTGATCAACGCGCTGGAGCGGCGGGGGCTGAAGCGCGGCGTCGCTTCGCTTTGCATCGGCGGCGGCGAGGCGACGGCGCTCGCGGTCGAGTTGGTTCACTAGCAACGTATTTCCGCGCGTTTTCGAGCGGTGGATTTCGCGTAGTTCTCGCTTGCGTGTGAGCGAAATCATACGATTCAACTGATTCGCCGTTGAGAAGTTGCGGTGTGGGTGCGGGTTCGCGCTCTCTTTGGTGTTGACGCTTCAGCTTGGTCACTAGCGTCGTCGCATCACGATTCGGCGTACAAGCCAAAAGGCGGCGTCGGAGCGAAGAACAAAACAGTGGGGTAAGCTCATGACCAAGCACGCACTCTTGGCATCCATATTTGCTGTAACAGCGTTAGCCGCGCCCGCAAGCGCGGGATTCGGTGGCCTCTATGTCGGCGGACACGTCGGCGGCGTCTGGGGCGATGTCGATACTGACACCGTATCCTCAGGCGGAACGAACGGCTTTTACTCGGTTCCCGCGTCATCGTCCTTGAGCCCATCGGGCGTTCTCGGTGGCGCACAATTGGGCTACAATTTCGAATTCTCTAACTGGGTCTTTGGCGCCGAGCTGTCCGGATCAGCTCTCAGTCTCGATGAAGCAGCGGTTTATGGCGATGACCTCTATTCGGTTGAAGCTGAATGGCTCGGCATCGCAGCGCTGCGGGCCGGTTGGATTTGGAACCAGCGGTCGCTGGTCTATCTCAAAGGCGGCTATGCTGGCGCCAAGATCCAAACCAGAGACATTGATACCGTCGCTCCGGTCGGCATCACGTCAACCGACGAGACGCACAATGGATGGATGGCTGGCATCGGCTTCGAGCACATGATCTCAAGCGATGTGTCGTTCGCGGTCGAGTACAATTACATCGACGTTGGCAATCAGGATCACGTCGCCATACCGACAAGTGGCGGAACAATTACGACCGATGTCGATGCGCAGCTGCACGCGGTCACCGCACGGTTGAACTGGCATTTCTGGTCGCCGTAGAGATGCCGGGATAGCGTGAAACTCAGCCCTCGCCGACAAGCGGGGGTTTTTCTTTTTGGCGTCAGGCTCGCGCGCGGCGGGTGAAGAAGCGCATGCCGCGTGTGGCGAGCAACGCCAGCAGGCCGGCGATCCAGGTGACGAAGCCCCAGAGCGATTCCCACACCCAATCGGTGAGTTTGAACCCGGTCTTGAACGAACGCAGCGCGGTCTTGCCCGTCAGTTCCATGATGCCGCGAGATTTGATGCCGAAGCGCTTCGTCATGTCGGCCACGTCGTCGAGATGCTCGCCTGTCTTCACGAACTTCAGTAGACGAATTGTTTCGGCGGGGCCGACGGCATTGTTGATTTCGCTCATCCGGCTCAGGACGGGGAGGAGCTTTGCGGCGCGCACGTTGCGGCCATAGTCGGAGAAGACGCGTTGCGTCTTGGCGAGATCGGTGAGGTCGGTCGAGCGCAAAGTCTGGCGCAACAGCGGCATGTTCACAGCGTCGCTGGTGAGCCGGGTGAGGGCTTCGGCGAATTCTTTCGTCATTTTGCCGGTTCGCTTTGCCGCCTTGAACAGCGAGACGCCAGCTTTGACGACGATGCCACCGCCGCCGGTTGCGATCGTCGCCGCGGTGACGCCGAGGGACGACGGAAAGCCCTAACACCAGTTCGCTGTACTCGGCGCCTGCCAGCATCTTGCCGCCTTCGGCCGCGATGTCGCGCACGTCGCCAACGACGGTCAGATCCGAGGAGACTGCGCCTGCGATGCCGGCGTTCGTGTCGCCTTCACCGGTCGCGAAGCCTTCGCCGAATTCCCATGTGTTGCGCACGACGGTGGCCGAGAGCGTGTGCCCCACATCGATTTTCGTCTGGGTTTCCGGCGGCAGGCTGTAGTTCATAAACTTCCCGATCTCGAAATAGAGATCGGCGTCGGCGATGTCGTCACGCTCGAGCGCGTCCAGGATCTTCTTGTTGATGAGACTTGGCGAAGATGTGGTGGCGAGATCGGCCTTCACGGCCTTTTCGATCGGGATCGTGAAGCCGATGCCGGTGAAATAGGCGAGCGCGACGGCCGCGCCGGTCAAGAACAGCAAAACGACGGCAAGACGCGACAGCATCCGGCGGCAAGCCCCAGCCCATGAAATCCCCGAAAGGATTATCGCATGGATCGGCAGCGGGCCGCACTACCCCTGAAACGCGAAAAAGGGGCGGCACTTTCGCTCCGCCCCTCCACGCATCGAGTACTTCCTTAGTCCAGGTCGACTGTCGCGCGGCGGTTTTGCGGCTCTTTCATACCGTCGCCGGTCTGGACAACGAGTTGCGTTTCACCGGCGCCCGTTGCGGAGATCGAACCTGCCTGGATTCCCTTGCTGACGAGGTTCGACTTGGCGGCGCCTGCGCGGCATTCGGACAAGCGCTGGTTCGCCGCTTGCGAGCCGACGGTGTCTGTGTGGCCCACGATCTTGATCGAGACAGAACCCAGTTGCCTTGCNAGGTAAGCCCCAGCCCAAGAAATCCCCGAAAGGATTATCGCACGGTTGGGGCGTGGGCCGCACTACCCCTGAAACGCGAAAAAGGGGCGGAACGTTCGCTCCGCCCCTGGCGCATCGCTTATTTCCTCAGTCCAGATCGACTGTCGCGCGGCGGTTTTGTGGCTCCTTCACACCGTCGCCGGTTTGGACGACGAGTTGAGTTTCGCCGGCGCCCGTGGCCGAGATCGAACTTGCCGAAATCCCCTTGGTGACGAGGTTCGATTTGGCAGCGCCCGCGCGGCATTCGGATAGGCGCTGGTTTGCTTTTTGCGAGCCGACCGTGTCGGTGTGGCCCACGATCTTGATCGAGACAGAACCCAGTTGCCTTGCGGAGGCCGCGGCGTCGGACAGCACCGTGTCGGCGTCGGCCGTGATGTTGCACTTGTTGAAACCGAAATAGATCACGTATTGGCGCGCGGCCGGCGGTGGCGCCGGCGGCGGCGCGGACGCAACAAACTGCGGCGCCGCTTCTTGGTGCGAACCGAAGCGCAGACCCAGCGTCACCGTGTGCTGCGCCAGAGTGTCGGTATCGACGTGATAGACGTTCGGTGCGACTAAGTTCTCTTCGAACTCCAAACCGGGCACGTAGAGGAAGCGGTAGTTTAAAACCAGATCGAGCCAGCTTGCCATCCGGAACGACAAGCCCGCGATGCCTTGGAACGCGATCGAGACGTTGTCGCTCGTGATCGGGTTCGTGAGGCTCGGCGTGTCGATGCGGCCCCAGTCCGCGCCGACGCCTGCACCCAGCGAGAATGTCACCGGGCCGGACGACGGGAAGTCGTATATGAAGTTGGCCATCAGCGTGTATTGGCTGAGGTCGCCCGTCATGGGCGTTTCGACACCGCCAACGGCGAAGCTTTCGAACGCGTTGTTGCGGTAGCCGCCTTCGACTTCCATGCGCCAACCGTTGTTGTAGGCGTAGCCGACCGAAGCGAGGCCGGCCCAGCCGACCTCGGCGGTCAGAGTCGATGTTGCGGTCGGCCCGGGCGGCACGTACTCGCCGATATCGAAATCGTGGATGTAATTGCCGCCGCCTTCGAACACGCCGTACCAGCCCTTTAGCCGCGCGGCATCGGCCGGCATGCTCAGAACAAACAGCGCTGCGGCCCCCAAAAGAGCAGCTTGCCTTTTCATGTGAGTTCCCCAACCCCAAGTCGGCATCTCTGAAGGTGAATCCCACCACCTTCAAAGAGCCGGACGATCCTTCCCAGAGCGTTCCCAAGACGCCCCATCGCGAGGCAAAGACTGTCACAACCACCGCAGATGGGAACTACGCGAGTTATTGTTGGTATACGCGCGGCGACAACTCATGCGCGCAGCGCGAACGTGCTTAAGCAGCGCAAGGCGTAAAAGTTGCGGTGTGCTTGTTCACTAACCGCTGCGCGCAAGGACCATGTGCGTTGTGGTTAGTGGGTCATCGACCTACTGACGGCAGTGGGGTTCGAAGGCCGCGGGCCGGCGTGCGCATCGTAAAATTCGCGGTGCTCGCAAGGCCGGGCGCGCCTGCGGCAACCGTAGCGGGATCGCAACAGTGGCCCGGTATTCTTAAGCGCGTTCGCGCCACTTAACGAAGATGATGACGAGAACAAGGGACAGCGTGACGGTGTTGGCTGCAATTAGCGGCCAGGACATCAGCACAAGGCCATAGACAAGCCAAAGGACGAGACCCGCCGCGAAGGCCAGCAGCCAAATCCACGAGAAATCGGCGGCGGAGCGCGTCTGCCACGTCTTGGCCACCTGAGGCAGGAACGAAAGTGTGGTGAGGGTGGCTGCGAGTGAGCCTACAAGTTCGGTCAGCATCAGGTGTTTTTCAGTTTGCTAAAGGCCTGGCGGTCTTTGTTGTCGCGCATCAGCGCGGTCAGGCCCGAGATCGTGGCGAGCCCCAAGCCGGTCGGCAACTCCGCGTATTCGTCGTAAGCGATCTTTGCGTAGCTTTCGCCCGCGACCTTGTCCCATTTGCCGGAGGGCTTTTTGATCTCGATCTGCGCCACGGTTGCCTTGAAGACCATGCGCACGATCGCGTCGGTCTGTCTGGTCGGCCTAGCCAGGCACAAGTGTTCGCCCATCAACTGCCAGCCGTTCGCCAGCGCCCAAGCCGTTAGTTCTTCCTTGGTCATTGCCGTCTCCTCGCTCCATCCTGGCATGACAGCCGCGGGCGCACCATGACAGGATCGGCCCAGCGAAATTGAGGGAGTGCCGATGTCGGTGTATGCGTTGGGCGACTGGAAGCCCGATCTGCCGGGTGAGGGGAACTATTGGATCGCGCCCAATGCGATGGTGATGGGGCGCGTCAGGCTGCTCAAAGACGCCAGTGTCTGGTTCGGGGCGACGGCGCGGGGCGACACCGAATGGATCACGATCGGCGAGGGCTCGAACGTGCAGGATGGGTCGGTATTGCATACCGATCCGGGGGTGCCGCTGACGATCGGAAAGGGGGTCACGATCGGGCATTTGGTGATGCTGCATGGGTGCGAGATCGGCGACGGGTCGCTCGTCGGGATCGGCTCAATCATCTTGAACCGGACGAAGATCGGAAAAAATTGCCTGATCGGCGCGAACACGTTGCTGACCGAGGGGAAAGACATTCCCGACAATTCGGTTGTTATGGGGGCGCCCGGAAAAGTCGTGCGGCAAGTCGATGAGGGGACGCGCGCGATGCTGCAGGTTTCGGCGGCACACTACGTCGAGAACTGGAGGCGCTTTGCGCGCGAATTAACCCAACTCTAACCACGTTCCGGCGTTTAGAGATTTTTCAGCATCAGGATCGCGCCGGAAGACACTGAAAGAGCAGCGTTTCCGCGCGCATTGCCTTGGCATGGCTCTCGCTACTGCTGAACCGAAGACGGCGCTGCCACTGTCTCCAAATGGTACGGCGGGCCGGACACGAGGTTCGAAAGATGCGCAACGCACATACACAAATCCTGCTCGATCACTGGCGCCACGAGCGCGGCGAGACGTTGGCGCCCTACAAGGCCTCGATCGAGCCCAAGGCGATCAAACGCCATCTCGCGTTTTCGTTTCTGCTGAAGCGCGAGGCCGGCGACAAGTTCACGTTCGTGCTGGCGGGCACAGGAATGTGCGATCTCTTCGGCAAGGAGCTGCGCGGGAACAGCTTTGTTCATCTGTGGGCGGAGCAATCGCGTAATGCGGCGCTGACGTCGTTGATCCGCGTGTCGAATCTTGCGGTTCCCACGGTCGCGCTCAGCGTTGCCGAAACCGAAGACGGACGCGCCATGCCGGGCGAAGTTCTGCTTCTTCCGTATGCGGACGAACGCGGCGAGACGACCTACATTCTGGGCCACTTTCAGCCGCTGGATCCACTGAGCCGCCTCATGGGCCGCCCCCTCGTGCGGATGCGCATGACCGCGAACGCGATTTTGACGGGCGACCAAGCCGGTCCCAGCGCCGCCGCTTTCGCCGACGACAAGCGCAAGTCGACCAAGCACTTGAAGGTCGTCAGCACGCGCTAGGATTTTTTGAGCCTGCCTTGACTTCCACCACCAAGAAAAACTTAAGGGCGCCCAAGAGGCGCCCTTTTTTTGGCCGAACGTGAAGCGAGCGTTTACTCCGGGCGCGGCGAGCGCTCAGGATCGTAGCTGTGGAACCCCGGATCCGGGTTCTCGTCGAGGGCGTTCAATTCGTCGCGGAAATTGCCGTAGTTCTCACGCTCGACGTAATAGCGTTCCTCGTACTTTTCGACTTGGCGCCAGTATTCCTCGAACGCCGCGACGTCGGCCGCTTCGCGGCGGTCGCAACGGTCCTTGTCGTACCCTTGATCTTGGCACCACATGTCGAAATAGAGATTGCGAGCAGCCGCCGGGTCCGACGCCATAAGCGACAGGGACAACGCACTTATACCAGCCAGTAAAATCCCACCGATCCGCATTTGCGGCTCCTTTTTTCTAGCTTCGAAGATAGGCGTCCAAGCATGCACTGCATAGGCCAGGAACGACCAAAATTCCCTTAACGGGCGGCTGCAAAACGGTCTGAATTGTCTTCCGACACCCGCCTGTGTTCTTGCGGCAACGGTTCCTTCCCGAGAATCAGGTCCGCCGCCTTTTCCGCGATCATAATTGTGGGGGCGTTCGTGTTGCCACCGACGAGCGTTGGCATAACGGAGGCATCTACAACTCTGAGCCCCCGGACACCCCTAACTTTGAGTGTCGAATCCACAACAGCCATCCGATCATTTCCCATCTTTGCGGTACCCACCGGATGATAAATCGTGATCGCGGTGCGGCGGATGAAGTCGTCGATGTCCGAATCGCTTGTCGCGGTCACACCTGGGCTCAGTTCGTCGCCGCGATAGGTGTCGAACGCCTTCTGTGCAACCAGCTTGCGGGCGATCTTCACACCTTCGCGCAGAGTTCGCAGATCGTTGTCGCTCGCGAGCGAGTTCGGCTGGATTAGCGGCGGATCCTCCGGGTTCGTCGAACGCAGCAGGATGTGGCCGCGGCTTTCCGGCCGCAGCGCGCACATGTGAAGGCCGAAGGCGTGCATGTTCAGCTGCGTGCGGCCGTGGTTCGAAAACGGCGCGTTGATGAGGTGCAACTGAAGGTCGGGCATCTCGAGGTCGTGCCGGCTCTTCACGAAAGCGCCCGATTCCAAGCCCTGGCTCGCGCCATCGCCGGTGCCGAACAGGATGTATTGCAGGCCGATGCCGAGCATGCGGATCGGACTTTGCACTTGCGCGTAAGCGGTGACGGGCTGCGTGCAGGCGTACTGCACGTTGACGTCGAGATGGTCTTGCAGGTTCTGACCGACACCGGGGCTATCGGTTACGACCGGAATACCGAAGCGGCGTAAGTACTCCGCATCGCCTACGCCTGAGAGCATCAACAGTTGCGGCGTACCGACCGCGCCGCAGGCGAGGATCACTTCCTTGCGCGCGCGGACTTGTTTCAGTTCGCCGCCCTGGCGGTATTCGATCCCGACGGCGCGGTCCTTCTCGAACAGAATGCGCGTGATCAGGGCGTCGATTTCGACGGTTAGATTTGGCCGGTTTTGCACCGGATCGAGATAAGCCGCCGACGTGTTCCAGCGACGGCCGTTCTTGATCGTTTGCTGATAGTATCCAAAGCCTTCTTGCTGTTCGCCGTTGAAGTCGGACGTCAGCTTGAAGCCCGCTTGCTTTCCCGCTTCGACCAGCACGCCGAACATCGGCGATTTCAGCGGCGGGTTGCCGACGAACAAGGGTCCGTTGTCGCCGCGGAAGTCGTCGCCGCCCTGCTGGTTCGTTTCCGAGCGCTTGAAGTACGGCAACACGTCGGCGAACGACCAACCTTCAAGGCCGAGCTGGCGCCAGTGGTCGTAGTCGCGCGCGTGGCCGCGGATGTAGACCATGCCGTTGATCGACGACGATCCGCCGAGCCCCTTGCCGCGGGGCCAGAAGTCTTTGCGGTTCTTCAGGGCCGCGGTGCCCTCGGTTTCGAAGCCCCAATTGTACTTGCCGCGCTGCTTGATCAGCTGGCCCACGCCTGCGGGCATGCGGACCAGGATCGAATTGTCCTTCGGACCTGCCTCCAGAAGCAGCACTTCGCTCGACGGATCGGCGGACAAACGGTTCGCCAGAACGCAGCCTGCGCTGCCGGCACCGGCAATAATGTAATCGGCTTCCTGGGACATGGCGGTTGGCGCTTTCAATCGTTTCTTAGGCTTCTTAAGGCGCGAGCGGCCTTTTTCCAAGATTTGGAGGACAGCAAGAGTGCATTAACCAGCAACCGCTAAAGTGCAATCGAATCCTCGCGACGTCACGGGCGCGGACAGGCTTCGACGGACAAACGGACGATGAACGCAAAAAGCAACGGGCCCGATCGCAGGCGCCACAAACGCCTCGATATGAACTTGACCGTACGGTTCCTGCTGCACGACGGCAGCGAACACAGCGGTCAGGTCACGAATATTTCGATCGGCGGCATGTCGATCACCTCGAGCGCCAAACCGGCGGCGGGCTCGATCATCATCGCATACGTGCAGGATTTGGGACGGCTTGAAGGTTTGGTCGCGCGCACGGAAGGCGACACGTTTGCAGTGCGGCTTACGCTGTCGGCCCTGCGGCGCGAGAAATTGGAAGAGCGACTGGGCCTCGGCTTCAAGCCCCCGGGCATTGACGGCCGCAGGCACGAGCGTGAAGAGACCAAGGGCGTTACCAAAGTTCAACGTTCTGACGGGCGTGAAATCGCCTGTAAGGTCATCGACTTGTCGCTTGGCGGCGTGTCGGTTTCGGCCACCGAATGGCCGCCGCTTGGCGAGCAAGTCATGGTGGGCAAGATGCGCGGACGGGTTGTACGCCACCACGAACGCGGGTTTGCGATTGAGTTCACCGAGATACCGCCGTCGCGCGGCAGTCTTTCCGAGCAGCTCACGCCTGGCGACCGCTCGGCCGCCTGACGTTTCCCACCTGACAATAGTGACTGTATGGGACACGAATCCGTGGGCTGTCGGCTCAGCGGACGGTGCGTTCATTTAGCGTTCAGCCAGGAAATTACAAGTTCCCTCCCGGCGTCTGTGCGGAAAAGCGAGCTCATGTGTGCTCGCGCATAAGCGCGACCGAGGAGTGAGGATTTATGAGGAAGATGTTGGTTGCCGTTGTGACGGCGGCTGCGGTGTTCGTCGGAGCTACAGCCACGCCCGCGTTCGCCGATCAGTACGGTCCTTCCGGTCAGTACAATGGTCAGTACGGACCGCAGTACGGCGGCCCAGGTTACGGCCCGCCGCCAGGTCCGGGCTACGGTCCGCCTCCGGGTTACGGACAATATGGCGGTGGTCCGGGTTACGGACCCCCTCCCGGTTATGGTCCGCAATACGGCTACGGCCCGCAGTACGGCTATCGCACGCGTCGTTGCGGCGGTGACCGCGCAGCCGGTGCGATCATCGGCGGCATCTTGGGCGGCATCATCGGCAACCACGCTGGACGTCATGGCAGTCGCGGTCCGGCGACCGTCGGCGGCGCAATCATCGGTGGCGTCGCAGGAAGCGCGATTGCCGGCTCCGGTTGCCGTCATCACCGTCGCGATCAATATCGCGATCGCTACTACGACGATCGCCGGTACGACGATCGCTACGACGATCGCCGCTACGACGACCGGTATGACGACGACTACGGTCCGGGATACTAAGATTTAGCGACCCAACGCCCCTCATCGCTTCGATGCGATGGGGGGCGTATTCATTTGGAATCAGCGTCCCTTCCATTGCGGTGGGCGCTTTTGAGCGAACGCCATCGGACCTTCGATCAGGTCTTCGCTCTTGAACATCGCGCGAATTGCTTCGTAGGTGCGCTGGTTCTCGATCGCCGCTTGCAACGACGGTTCGGCAAGTCCGCGATAGACCGTCTCTTTCGATGCACGGATCGACATCGGCGAGCACTCCAGTATGGTGGCGGCCAGTTTCTTCGCGGCTGCCAGTTCTTCGCCGGCGGGCACGACTTCGTTGACGAAGCCCAATGTCTTGCCTTCGGCGGCCGTCACGCGGCGTGCGGTCAAGATCATGCCCAGGGCCTTCTTCAGACCGATCTCGCGTGGCAGCCGATGCAGGCCACCCGCAAGTGCGGCAAGTCCGACGCGCGGTTCGGGAAGCGCGAACAGAGCCGTGTCGGCTGCGACGATCAGATCGCAGGCAAGCGCGATCTCGAAGCCGCCGCCCATCGCCAGGCCGTTGACGGCCGCGATCACGGGCTTCGTCAGATCAAAGCGGGACGTTAAGCCTGCAAAGCCGGTTGGCGGCACAGTGATCGGATTGCCGGCCGCCTGATATTTGAGATCGTTGCCGGCGCTGAAGGCTTTGTTGCCGGCACCGGTAATGATGGCGACCCACTGATCCGCATCCTTAGCGAATTCGTCGAACACCTTTGCCAGTTCAAAATTGGCCGGCGGATGGATCGCGTTCATGACGTCGGGCCGGTTCATGGTGACGACCGTTAAGCGGCCCTCGCGTTCGACTTTGCAGAATTCATAGGCGGTCATGGTCTCTCCTGTTTCATTCCGGGAATGGCACGGTTCCTGCGTAACGGTTTGTTAACCCGCCCAGCACGGCGGCACAAACCGGACGAACCCACTATGTCGCTCGCAGCCCTTGCCAACGAAGCTTTGAATGGAATGTGGCGCGTTAATGTCAGCGGCCAAGTCTACGGCCCTTATACCGGTCACCAGATCCGTGAGTATGCTGCAGAAGGCCGTATCGCGCCGCATTCGATCGTGCAGGCGGACGATCAGGGACCTTGGATCACCGCAATCGACGATCCTGTGTTGTCGCAACTCTTCATCAAATCCATGTTCGAGAAAAAGCTGCCCACGGCCGACACCGGCGCGGATGCGGCGTTCGCGAACTTCGTCGTGATTGCAGATCTTCGTTCGGGGCCGGCGGGGTTTGAGACGGCATTGGCCAAGCTTGGCGAGAGCTATCGATTGAGCACGCAAGCGTGGTTGCTGCACACCGACCGCACGGTGGGGACCGTGCGCAACGAGTTGATGCAGCATATGAGCTCGGTCGACGGGCTCTTCATTGCAGACGCGAGCCGCGGGGGGAAGACAGCCTGGTTCAATCTCGGCCCGGAAGCCGACGCCAAAATCCGTAAGGTCTGGCGGCGCACCGCTTAGCTTTCGCGATCTTCAGGTGACAGGCGGAACGCTCTGCCGGTAGGTTGCTCCGAACGCTATTGACGGAGCATCCCCCATGGACTTGACCGAAACGGCATCGGACCTGGCCTTTCGCGACGAAGTGCGATCGTTCATCGCAAAGAATCTTCCAAAAGACCTCAAAGAAAAATCGGACGCCGGTTTGCGGCTGACCGTCGAGGACGGGCAGCGTTGGCACAAGATTCTAGCGTCGCATGGTTGGGGCGCGCCGGGCTGGCCAAAGGAACACGGCGGCTGCGGCTGGGATCATTCGCGCCAGTACATTTGGGAAGAAGAAATGGCGATGGGCGGCTGTCCGCCGCTGTCGCCGTTTGCGGTGAAGATGGTCGGGCCCGTGATCCAGGCGTTCGGCACGCCGGAGCAGAAGGCGCGGTTTCTTCCGCCGGCGGTCAGCGGCGAGCATCTGTGGTGTCAGGGCTATTCGGAGCCGAATGCGGGATCGGACCTCGCAACCTTGCGCACGATGGCTGTGAAACAGGGCGACAAGTACATCGTCAACGGCATGAAGATCTGGAACTCCTACGGCCACAAGGCCGATTGGATGTTTGCGCTCGTGCGCACATCGACCGAGGGCAAGACGCAAGAAGGGATTACCGTCCTTCTCATCAATATGAGGACGAAAGGGATTTCGCACCGGCCGATCATTACGATCGACGGGTCGCATATCTTGAACGAGATCCGCTTCGACAACGTGGAAGTTCCGATCGACAACCGCATCGGCGAAGAGAACAAGGGTTGGACGTACGCGAAGTACCTGCTTGGCAACGAGCGCGCGTTGATCGCGCAGATCGCGCAATCGACGAAGTTGGTGAAGCGGTTGAAAGAGGTTGGCGCGAAAGAGCTTTCGGACGGCCAAGGGATTATCGACGAAGTTGATTTCCGCTCGAAGCTAGCCTCGATCGAGGTTGAGCTTGAGGCGCTGCGCGTGACCAACCAACGCGTGCTATTCGAAGCGCGCACGGGCTCGGCCGGCAACGGCGGCGCAATCCTGAAGTCGAAAGGCACATTTATCAGTCAGGCGTTGAGCGCGTTGATGCTTGAGGCTGTCGGCTACTACTCGTCGCCGTGGGTGATGGAGCAGTTCGACGCCGGCTGGAACCAACCGCCAATCGGCCCCGGCTACGCCAAGAACGCGATGCCGCTTTACGCGCGCCAGCGCGCGAACACGATCGAAGGCGGGACGGAAGAGATTCAAAAGAACGTCATCGCCAAGCAGGTGTTGGGACTTTGAACAGACGCCTTGAGTTTTTCTTCGATTGTTCGTCGCCGTGGACGTATCTGGCGTTTACGCGGATCCACGACGTCATCAAGCGCACGCGCGCGGATGTCGTGTGGAAGCCGATCTTGGTCGGAGGTGTGTTCAACGAGGTGAACCAGGACGTCTATGAGCGGCGGGCCAAGCCCGATCCGCGCAAGGCGCAATACTATGCGAAGGACCTTGAGGATTGGGCGCGGTACACGGGGATTGAGATCGGGCGGCCGCCTGTCTTTCCCGTGAACTCCGTCAAGGCGATGCGCGGGGCATTGATCGCGCTCGACGACGGCAAGTTGGTGCCCTACGCGACGGCGGTGTTCCAAACCTATTGGGGCGATCTTGAAGACATCAGCCAGCCGGAGGTTTTGAAGCCCCTCCTTGCGCACGTGGGCTATGACCCGGACGATTTTTTGAAGCGCATCGAGGAGCCTGCATTGAAGGCGCGGCTACGCGCGAACACTGAAGAATTGATCGCGCGCGGTGGGTTCGGGTCACCGACGATGTTCGTCGACGGCGAGGACATGTATTTCGGTAACGACCGGCTGCCGCTCGTCGAAGCTGCGCTCGTGCGCGGGCGCTGATGCTGGGACCGAAAGCGCCTTGGGACGAGGCGAACGAGCCGATCTTGCGCTCGCCGCGGATCGTCACCTCGTTCATCGTCGTATTCGCGCTGGTCCATATCGGTTCGCAATTTCTCGACGATGCGCAATACAACTACCTGATCGAGAACTTCGCGCTGTTCCCCAGCCAGATGGCGGCTGCCGGGAATGCGTCGTTCGGCCAGACGCTACATCTTGGCGCGCAGCTCGTGACCTATGCGTTTTTGCACGGCGACTTTACGCATCTGATTTTCAATTCGGTTTGGTTTTTGATTTTTGCAACGGCGGTGGCGCGGCGGATCGGCACGGCGCGGTTCCTGATCCTGATGCTTTTGACAACGCTCGGCGCTGCTTTCACGCATCTCGCGTTTCATTGGGGTGAGCCGCAGGCCGTGGTCGGCGCGTCCGGCGCGGTGTCGGGGCTGATGGGTGCCGCGTTCCGCTTCATATTCGTCAATCCGCATGCGCAATCCACTTGGCCGCCTGCGCTGCTGCCGCTGTTCAGCCGGCCGGTGCTCGTTACATCGGCGGTGTGGGTGGCTCTCAACGTCGGGTTGGGCATCACCGGCTACACGCCTGGCGGATTCGGCGCATCGATCGCGTGGGAGGCCCATCTGGGCGGCTTCTTCACAGGGCTTTTGATGTTTCCGCTGTTCGACAGGCAGCGAAGCTGGATCAGTTAACCGGTTCCACGGTCTTGATCGCGGGGCGGCTGACACCCATCTTTTCTCTCGTCGCGATGTGCGGCGATTCGGAGGACACACGCCATGGCTGACCCGAGCGACGCTTCCTACAGCGCTGGAAACGAACCACCACGCCAAGTCGAAGGTACACGCGAGTTCCCGTGGCAACGGCTGTTGCTTTCGCTCCTCTTTGGCTTCCTGGGCTGGATGGCTTTTTGGGTCACCATCGTTGCGGCCGTCGTGCTTTGGATTTTGGTCGCCGTCAGCCGCGAACCTCAGCCGGACTTCCAGCGTTTCGTCGGCGCGTGCGCACGCTATGTTGGGCAGTGCCTGATGTACGTCGCAATGCAGCGCGATGAGACGCCGTTCCCGCTCGGCGCCTGGCCGAGCGCGGAGTAGAGGTGGATTTCCGTTCCGCGCGGATCTCAGAAAGCCTAAACGTTGTGTTCTTGCGTCGCCGGAACAAACAGGTGTGTTGTGTTTAGCGCGAGGCGCGCACTTTACAGGTTCGCGGCCTACTCTTTACTGATGTTCGTTGGGTTGCTGCCGTTTTGGACGATCTTTAGGCACGAGAGCGTGTCCATTCTCAGCGCGGGCTTGGTCTCAGTAGCGGTATCTTCGGTCTTCGGGCTGGGTGCAGCGCTATTGGGGGCGTTGTTTGATGCGACAGGACGGTAGGCCTCCGTTTCCAGCTGCACGCCGTTCCCGCTGATCGCCTGGCCGCGCGCGGAGTAGTTAGCCCATACCGAGGTCATCGATAAAGCTTGCATCGTCGCTGAACGCTGGTTCGACGTTTAGATGGTCGATGATGACCGCGCGCACGACTTGGCGGACTTGGTCACGAGACCAACCAGTTTGATCTGGCGGCTTTATCCGTTCAACATCGCGCGCAACGAGGAATTCTGCGAGCTGGCCGACTGTGGCGGGTGCGTCGAAGTGAAGACGCAGAGTTTGTGTAGCTCTTGCGAGCAGGACACTTGAGCCGGTCGCTGTAAATACGGCGGCACCGACGGCGAAGGGCGGGTCCGCGGCGAAGACCGCCGTGCCAACAGCAACCGAGGCCGCAGCGATGGCGAGCACGGTCGCTCCGGAACGCGAGAGTTCTGGCCATTGCTCGACGTCGGCGGCCCGCTTCAATCGCGCCCAGGCGCTTCGTCGGTTGTCGCGAGGGACAATCGAGTCCAGGAGTGTGGCGGGTCTGACGGCGTGTCGTTCGAGTCCGAACTCGTTCTGTAGCGCGCGGCGAAGCCGATAAAAGGAACGCTGACTCAGACAAGTGTTCGCGTCCGAATGCTGGACCTGTGAGTAGATGTAGTCGATCACGTGACGCGGTGTGACCATCTTCTCCGCTTCTTCGTCGGGGATCGTTATGGCGAACCTTTCTTCGAACGCCATAACCAATTCGACGATGTCGAGACCCATAGGCGTCTTCCCTATAGAATCCCTTCGACGTAGAAAACCTGGCCTTGTCGGCGCATGGCTTTGATGGCGGCGCGGCCTTGGGCGTCGATGGCGATGTCGGCGGCGAGGTCGCCTTTTTGGCGTTCGTTTTCGATGTCGCGGCCCATGCCTTGCGGCACGAAGAAGCTCTCGATGCCGTAGACGACGTTGACCGCCGTGGTGGTTTTCGCATCCGCGGTCGATTCACTCACGTAACTCACCAGGCCTTTGATCACGACGCCGCCGGGTGTGGTGAAGGGGCGGTGACCGATTGCGACCGCGGCCCAATCTTCGCCCTTATTTTCGAGCGTCACGTAGACTGTTTCCGCGTTGCGGAATTTGTCGTCGCCTTGAAGTTCATCCGGGTTCAAGGTGGAGATCGCGTAACGCAGGATGACGTATTCGCCGCGCAGCGGATCCATGGGATCGACCGGCGCGACTTTCAGCGTGACGACGCGCGCCGAGTTCAGCACCGCCTGGCGGTCCACGATCATGTAGCCGAGTGCCAGCGTCTGCAGGGCAACGACGAGGAGGATGCGGGCCCAGATCATGGCGTGGCCTCCTTCGCGGGTGTGCTGGTGACGAGGCGGCGGCGGAGGGCCTCAAGCGTCAGGCTGATTAGGATCAACAGGATGCCGCCGACCGTGAAGAAGATCGACTGGTCGAGCAAACCTTCGAACAGGTCGAAATAGGCGTAGAGGAACCAGATGCCGAACGCGACCGTCGACCAGTTGATGACGAAGCGGTCTTGCAGGCGCACGCCGCGTTGCACGCTCCAGATGATGACGAGAAGCGTGAAGATGAGATACGGCACGTCGAGCGCGTTCTCGTACTGCTTGACCATGAAGACATAGGACATCGTCGTAATGCAGGCGAACAGCGTGCCGACGATGTCGAAGAGCGTGAACGATTTGCGGGTAAGGCCCAGCGTCACGGCGCCGACCGAGACGACGGTCATGATCGCGGCGAAGGCGAGCCATGTCGACGACGGGCTTTGGTGCTCGTTGTCGGGCAGCTGCAGTGCGCCATAAGCGAGCAGGAACACGAAGAACGCATAGTGGCCGGTCGAGAGCGCGAGGCCGTTCGCGTCGTTGCGCTCAAGCAACTGCATCAGCGACCAGATCGCGAGCGGCAGGAAGATGAAGATCGTCAAAACCTCCGCATCGCCCCAGCCCAGCATGCGCTGGAAGGCGCCGAAGCTGATGATAAACCAGCCTAGCAATGTCAGAGCCGAGAGGTGGATGCCCGGGCGCCAGTTGAGGAACCAAGCGGTCGCGGTGCACACGGCCCAATAGGCGAGGAACGGGATGTGCAGGAGGGGTTGTCCGCTATCGAACGGCTGCGTCTCTTGCCAGGTCCACCAGCCGCCGAGAGCGAGTGCGAGTGCTAAGGCCGCGCGCGACGGCACGATCACAGCGGCAAGGATTGCACCGACGCCCCAAAGCAAGAGGCCGTCGGGATAGTGGGCCTGGATGTTGTAGGTCTGGGCGACGTAGTGGATGTTGACGCCGAACAGGATGACGCCGAGCAGCACGAACGCTTGGCCAACGGCGCCGCGGTTGTTGCTGATAAACCAGCCGGCGATGCCGAAGGCGGCCCAGAGACTGCCGAACAGAACGACGAGGCGCTCGAGCTTGCCCATCGCGTCCCAGTTCGCGGCGACGAACGACATCGCGCCCGCGCCGATCAAGATGACGCCGAAGACTGCGAGGATGACGTCGAGCGTGCGGACTTGGGAGCCTGCACCAACGGAGGCCAGGATCGCGTCCTTGTTCTCTTCGTCCACAAGGCCTTTGGCGATCCACGTGTCGAGGTCTTGCTTGAGTTGGCGCAGATAGAAGGGCGGACGCATGCGGTTGCCTCAGGTGTCCCCAAATGTCGGGAGCAACTATGCCGGAATTGTGACGTGCTGCAAAACGGCGGCGAAGAAGCCGTCGGTGCCGTGGCGGGCGGGGGAGAGGCGCAGGACCGGTTCGCTGCCGCATGGCCATTCGCGCGTGGCGGGAAAAAGCGTTCGAGCGTCGATTCGTTTGAAGTCTTTGTGTTGCCCAAGAAAGTGCGTGACGCGGTCGTCGTTTTCGCGACGCAGCAGCGAGCACGTTGCGTAGATGAGGTAACCGCCGGGTTTTACGAAGTTGGCGGCGCGGGCGGCGATCGAATCTTGTAGGGCCGTGAGTTCGGCGAGGTTGGCTGCTTGCTTCGACCATCTGGCGTCGGGGTTCCTTCGCCATGAGCCGGTGCCGGAGCAGGGGGCGTCGACGAATACGCGGTCGAATTTCGCGTAGTGTTTCTTCATCCACTTGTCGTCGGCTGCAGGCAGCAGTTTGCGTTCGGCATTTTCGGCACCGGCGCGTTTCATGCGCTGCTTGGCGCGAGTTAGGCGCGTCTCGCTGATATCGGTGGCGACGAGATGTCCTTTGTTCTGCATGGTTGCCGCGAGGGCCAGCGTCTTGCCGCCAGTGCCCGAACAGAAGTCCATCACCTGGAGGCCCGGTTTGGCGTCGCAGATGAGGGCGGCGACTTGCGAACCTTCGTCCTGAAACTCGATCAGGCCGTCGCGGAACACTTGCGTGGCCGACACGTTGGCGCCGGGCTCTGCGCGCAAGCCCCACGGACTGAACGGCGTGAGCCGGGCTGCGACGTCTTCTGCGCGGAGCTTTTTGCGGGCCTCTTCGACCGTCGTTTTCAAGAGGTTGACCCGCAGGTCGACCGGGGCCGGTTCGAGCAAGGCTTGCATCTCTTTTTCGAAGTCGGCTCCCAGCGCCTCGCGCAGAGCTGCTTCGAACGCCGGTGGGCATTCGAGACGGGTCGCTTCCGGCATGCGCGGGTCGTTCAGCTTGCGGTGGGCGAGTTGCTGCACCAATGCGAGGTCGTTGTCGCTGTAGCGAAGCCCCTTTGCCTCGCCGCCGGTTTCGAGCGCGGCGAACGCCAACAACAGATGATGCGGCGAGAGGCGCGAACGTTCCTGCGTCAGGTGCCAGCTGAGGCGGGCGCGGCGGCGGTTCACCTCGTAAAGGTTCTGTACAACCATGCGTCGGTCGGCGGGCGCCAAGTCGCGTGTGGTCTTCAGCGCGCGGGTGAGCGCATTGTCGAGGGAGACGCGCCTTCTTCCTGCGCCAACAGGGCTGTCAGTAGCGCCTGCGACACGGGAGCCGAGAGCGCCGGTTTGCTCGCCGTAGGGGATTTCGGGGGTTTGGGGCCCTTCTTGGGGTGGTGACGCGTTTGCAAGCCTAGTGGTCCCGCATTAGATAACTGGTTCGCGCCCCAGGGTACCGCTTCGCGGTTTGCCCAATAGGCGCATTTTCAATCGGAATCCAGCGCCACATCATGGGTAACAAACTTCTGAAGGAAGCCGCGGTCAACCACAGCTTGACCTCGAAACGCGGCGTCTTGGAGCGGCTGTTCACGCTCATGTTCCAAGGGTTTGTGTATAACCAGATTTGGGAGGATCCCGACGTCGATATGGCGGCGCTTCGGATTGGGCCGACCAGCCGCATCATCACGATCGCGTCCGGCGGCTGCAACGTGGTCAATTATCTGGCTGCGAACCCGGCAAAGGTGATCGCGGTCGATTTGAACCCGAACCATATCGCGCTCACGCGGCTCAAGCTTGCGGCGCTTTCGCACCTGCCGACGTACGAGGATTTCTTCCAGTTCTTCGGCTATGCGAACACGAAGGGAAACCGCGTCGCGTACGACAGCTTCCTGCTCGAGCGGCTGGACGATACCACGCGCAAATATTGGGAGCAGTGGATCCCGCTGCGCGGTCGGCGCATCAACATGTTCGCGCGCAATCTCTATCGCTATGGGCTGCTCGGGCGTTTTCTCGGCATGTTGCAGACCGTGGCGCGGCTGCACGGGAAGCAGCTGAAAGAGATGCTGACCGCGCGCACGCCGGAAGAGCAGCGGGCGATCTTCAACCGAACCATTGCGCCGCTCTTCGATTCGAAGCTCGTGAAGGCTTTGTCGAAGATGCCGGTGTCGTTCTATGCGCTGGGCATTCCGCCGGCGCAGTACGACGAGTTGAACAAGGCCTCCGGCGGCGATCCGGCAGGTTTGATTCGCCGGCGGATCGAGAAGCTCGCTTGCGACTTCCCGATCACGGAGAACTACTTCGCTTGGCAGGCGTTCGGCCGCCGGTACGATACGGAAGATCGCGGTGCGGTTCCGGCGTACTTGCAGGAAGAGACCTACAAGATCGTTCGAGAGCGCACGGGCCGGGTGGAAACGCACCTCGCCTCGATGACCGATTATCTTGCCGGACTACCGGTACAGAGCCTTGATCGTTACGTCCTGCTCGACGCGCAGGATTGGATGAACGAAGAGCAGATCACCGCCCTTTGGGAGCAGATCACGCGGACGGCGGCGCCGGGCGCGCGGGTGATTTTCCGTACCGCCGGTCCCGATTCGCCGCTGGAGCGCAAGCTTCCGGCCGACCTTATCGGGCGTTGGAACTACGAGGCCGAGGACGCTCAGACCTATTTCGAGAAGGACCGCTCGTCGATCTACGGCGGCTTCCACGTCTATAGCCTGAAGGCGCCGCAATGACGTCTGATGTGGGCTCCGGCGCCCATGTGGCGATGGACAAGATGTATCGCCACCAGCGCTACATCTACGATCTGACCCGCAAGTACTATCTGTTCGGGCGCGATAAGCTGATCAAAGAATTGCCGGTCGGCGCGACGGATCATATCTGCGAGGTCGGCTGCGGTACGGCGCGCAACCTCGTGCTGCTCGCCAAGCGCAACCCCAACGCCACGTTCTACGGCATCGACGCGTCGAGCGAGATGCTGAAGACGGCGGTGGAGTCCGTTGCCGGTGCCGGTTTGAGCGGACGCGTGAAGCTCGCCACAGCACTTTCCACGGATTTCACGCCGGCGGGACTTGGCCACTCGCGGCCGTTCGACCGGCTGATCTACTCCTATTCGCTGTCCATGATGGACGATTGGCGCGAGGCGCTGGAGCACGGCATCAAGCAGATGAAGCCGGGCGGCACGATCCATGTGGTGGACTTCGGGAACCAGGAAGGGATGCCTTCCTGGTTCAAGAAGATGCTGGGCACGTGGCTCGACCAATTCCACGTGCGCTTCCGGCCCGAAGTGCGCGAATGGTTCGAGGCACAGGCGGCTGCTGGCCGGGGCAAGGTGAGCTATCAGCCGGTGATGCGCGGGTATGCGTATCGCCTTGATTTCCAGATCGCCTGACCGCTGAAGAAGCGCGCCCCTTGCGCGAGATGAAAAATCGTATCCGTTATATGCGTTATTTTCGCGAAAACCCGCGACCTATGACGTTATAGAAGCGTTATGCGTGCGTTATTCGGCGTTATCGGCTCAACGGTTGGCGCACGTCTCCCGCAAGCCTCACCGGCCCATAAGATGGCCGGGGCGTTTTTCCGATTCACACGGTTCAAGTCGCAGCCGCAATCGAGCCCTGCGTAGGGCTCGATCGGGAAAAAACAAAGATGGGATCGGTGTCCGCGAAAATCGACGGACATCCATGTCGCATTCAAACCGTCGCAGGGCCGCTGCTTCAGCATTTTACGTCTAGAAGCGCCCACGGTGAGGCAACGGGTTCGCCGAACGGATTGACGGCGAGAACGCGGTACCGGCGCTTGAGCGTCGTCGTAAAGCGCACGGTCTTCTGTAGGACGCCGACGTATTTCGCATCCGGCATGCGTGTCGTTACGTTCACATAAATCGGCGCACCCAGAACGCCCGGGCTGTCTTGGCGGACGATATAGACCTTCGCCGTACCCGGTCCCTGCGAGACGATGCGGATGCTCTGGCGGATGTCGATCGGGCATGAGGTGGCGTTGCCGGCGCGCGCGAAGCCGAGATCGGCGGTGAGCGGGCGGTAGGGCAGGGCCGTGCGCTTCGGCGTACCGGGCGTGCGTTGCGGGGCGCCCGGCGTGCGCTGGGGTTCGGCCACGGATTGCGACGTAGCGATACAGCGGATCTTCGCCGGTATCGCGCGGTCGAAAACGCGCCAACGGTCTTCGTTGTTGGCGATGCCGCGAACGGCTTTGACGCCGACCTGGGCATCCACTTTGAAGTCCAACTCAAAGATGCCCGATCCGCCGCCGCCGTTCGCGTGCGCTTGCGCGCACAGGCTTGCGACGGTCAGAGCCTGAATTCCCAATTGACCTGCGCTCGCAGAGCGCACGCTTGGGTCGATATTCACCTCGCGTGCGGGCGTTCCCCAGTCCTGGGCTTCGTATATCGTCCAAGACGATGCGTTGACGACCGGGATGCCAAGCACGATGCGCACGATCCGCGAGCCGGCGTTGACCCTTGTGGCGACGCGCAGGCGGAATTCGATTGGGACGTCGGTTGCTCGCCAAGTGCCGGTTGCATTCGACACGGTGATCACCGGTGCCGTGGGACGCCCGTTCTTCTTGCTGAGGGAAACGTCGATATTTTGAAAGTCGATATCGCCGACGGCGGCGTAAGCGATGGAGGCGGCGGCTAGGAGTGCCGCGGGGACAATTGCCAACGTTGGACGAAAGCGCACGGGTTTCCTCCTGGGTCTTCGGCTCTTTGACAGAACGTCGGGTGTGCGGCCCTCGTCCGCGAGTGGCGGCTGTCACGCGTGGGGCGCACGGGTAGCGGCGTTTGGGGGCCGGATGTGATGCAGCGCACTGTCGGTTAGGCCCGGACGACCGGGCGGCAGGCACTTGGCGCCCGTCGTGCACATCGACTATACGTGTCCCCGAAACCGGAGGGAAATATGCGGCAGAAGAATTGGCGGCTGGTGATCGTGGGCGGCGTTATGGTCGCGCTCGGCGTTGTGTTCTTTCTGATCATGTTGGGCGTCGCGCCGCAGTCGACCGACCCAAAGGCGCTCATGGAAATCGTGGGTCAAACTTCCGGCGTCGTCATGGGCCTCGGCGTGGCGGTGGCGGTCATCGGCTATATCGGCAAGAAACCGGCGTAGGTTGCCGTACGCGCCGGTGGGTTGCATCTCGTCACGGTTAAGGGCAAAAAGGCGCCCCCGCGTGTTACCTCGCGGGGCAAGTGGAGCTGTGGCCGAGAGGCTGAAGGCGGCGGTTTGCTAAACCGTTATACGGTTGAAAAGCCGTATCGAGGGTTCGAATCCCTCCGGCTCCGCCATTCTGTTTGCCATTTCTTTCGCTTTGCGTCGTGCAAGACAGCCGGTGAGACATGGATCTCCAGGAAACTTTGGTTTCGTTCGGGCTGAATCTGCTCAGCGCTTTGCTCGTCGTTCTGTTTCAGAACTATTTGAGCAGCCGGCCATCTTCTCAGGTGGGAGCCACTGCGGCGAGCACGCTCTTGCTAGCGATCGTGGGCTTCGCGCTGGGTGCGGCGAGTATTGGGGCGCGCGACTGGCTTGCGGCACGGCATATTCCGTTCGGGACCGCGGGCGCCGAGATCGCACTTGTTCTGACGTGCTTGGGGTTGGCGCTGACGCGTCTTAGGTCGCAGGCAGGCGTGCTGAGGTATCAACTTGAGGTGCTGGCGCTGTGGGTGCCGTTTGTCGCCGCGTGGCTGTGGTTCAACCCGGTTGAAAGCTATGTTGATAATTTCATTCCCGTCGCAGTCGGCCTTTACCTGGCCTGTGCCAGCATAGGCGGCGTGCTGACGCTCTTGCT
>JBGAPZ010000051.1:0-25933 GCA_044220975.1 Micropepsaceae bacterium
TAGCCTGCGCGGAGCAATGCCGGACGCGCTTCGCGCACGCCCCAGCGCATCACGGCACGGGCGACGCGCGGCCAGTCGTCGGTCGCCATCAGCGAGGCGGCGACTGTCTTTGGTGTCAGACGGTGGAACGCCACGATCGCCGCGGGCTCTTCTCGATACGCGAATACGCGCGTCAACACTGCTGGCGCAGCAAATGCAGCGGTCGCCGACTCTGGCTCAATCCCGAGTTCGTCGAGCTCCGCCGAGTCGCGCGCGCGAAGCCGCCCCATGATCGACCGGACGGCTTCAAGCATGCGATTGCCTCGCGATTGCGGTTCATTTCCGCGGCTTTTGGCGGTGACAATGTGGCGGCGGTCACAGCTTGCGCAGCCCCCTTCGGCTAGCGTCCGGGCGTTTCATCCACCGTTCAGGCAGCAAGCATGAATTTCCGCGCACCCGAAACGGGGACAGAGAAACGCACCAGGAGAGAGAACTTATGTTGAAGAAACTTTTCATCGCCGCGGGTTTTGCCGCGATGTCCGTCGCGATGGTCGCCCCGGCGCAGGCTGCGTGGGTGCAGATCGCAGAGCGGATCGTCACGGATCGCTACGACGTCGACAATATCGTGCTGCCGGGACCGGTTCGGTTCAGCCGCGTGAAGGTTTGCGTCTATAACAACCCTGTCCACTTCTACGATATGGACATCTTCTTCGCGAACGGCGGCCATCAGGACGTCTCGCTGCGCCAGCGTCTCAACAACGGCGAATGCACGCGCAACATCGACCTGAACGGCGGCATGCGCAACATCAACCGGATCAAGTTCAAATACGAAGAGGACAGCTGGTTCTTGGGCCGCGCGGTCGTGCGCGTCTACGGCGAAGTCTAAGTCCGAGCCATCGGCAGAGCGGCCGCCCGCACATGTGGGCGGCCGTTTTCTTTGTCGTCGAATCGCAGACAACAAAAAACCGGGTCGCTTTCGCGCCCGGTGAACCCATTTCGCCCAATAGGCAAATTCGACGCCGAATATCGCCGAAAACGCCGAACGAAACAATTCAGATCTTTGTCGCACACAACCTGTCGCACCGGCTAAGAAGCGTCGCTGGCATTTCATTCTTGTGCGAGATCGATGGCGAAGCGGCCGAAGTTTTTCGTCTATGTGCTGGGGTCGGCGGACAGGGGTCTGGTCAAGACCTATGTCGGCTGGACGCTCGACGTGGACCGGCGGCTCGCGCAGCACAATGCGGGCCGAGGTGCGAAGTCCACGCGCGGCCGCAGCTGGGCCCTGCTTTATGCAGAGCCCTGCCGTAGCCGCAGTTTGGCGATGAGCCGCGAATGGCACTTGAAACGCGATCGTGCGTTTCGCAAGCGCTTGGCCGCGGCGCTAAAATAATCCCAGGCTATTCCTGAAGCTCGACCCCCGTGCTTTCCGATTTTGGCGCACCCTGTTCATTCGCGGCGTGCAAAGCCTGAATGAGGCCCAGCAACTCGCGACGGGGACCGTTCGCGATCGCGTAGTAGGCGCGAACGAGTTCGAACGTTTCCTTTGCGTCCATCGGATCGTCGACGCCTTCGCCGCGCGCGCCGTCCATGCCGCCGTAGAAGAACGAGACTTGTACGCCCAACGCGCGGGCGATTTCCCAAAGCCGTGCCGCGGAGATGCGGTTCGCGCCGCTTTCGTATTTTTGGACCTGCTGAAAGCGAATGCCGATCGCCTGAGCCAAGTCCTGTTGAGTCATTCCGGTCAGCCAACGACGATGACGCACGCGTTGACCGATATGCAAGTCTACTGGATTTTTCATGCCCCTACCCAATTGGTCCGGCCCATTACTGTCCCCAAATTCCGGCCGCACCTGGCAGCATCATTACGGCAGATGAACATATGCTGACAATTCCGGTGGGATCACAGTTGCGGGATGATTTTCTCTATTCGTGACATGGCGCACACGACTCGCCGGTCCAAAAACAACTCGCGCACGAGGTGCGCCTGGGGACAAACATCGCGAACGTGAGTGCTAGATGAGGTCGCGCAACCGCAAGGCGACGACGAACATGCGACGTTCGCGCGCAATCGTGAGCTTGACGTCGGTGCCGGGCGCGGTATCGCGTAAACGATCGCGCAAGTTCCCTAAGGACATCGTGGCCGCGGGTGCGCCGTCTATGGTTACGATCACGTCTCCTTCGCGAAGTTCCGCCTCAGCCGCGGGAGAGCGTTCGACAATGGCTACAATCTTGAAACCTTGCCGCGCCTGGTTGATCCACAGTCCCGAGCGGTCATATGCGTCGCGTTCGCGCACGCGCGCGTTTGGGGCGAGGTGAATGCGCTGGCGCTGGTAGTCGAACGTGACGGCGAAGCGTTTGAGAAGGCCGCTGCCGATGCTGCCGGCCGGTGCCGAATATGAGAGCGCGCCTTGCGTCTGAAGCGACATGTCGACGACCACGTCTGCGAGCGCGAGCGAGCCGATGCGCAATCGCTTCACCCGGGCGAGCGTGCCGCGCGACGGGCCGCCCAAACCCCAGCCGGTGACGGTTTCGATCGTGGGGCTAAAGCGTCCGCGTAAGCCATGGCGCAACACGAACGGCGCGTAGAGGCCGACCGATGTGCGTGAGCCGGTGTCGATATCGAACGAGGCTGGAATGCCGTCGATGTCGCCCTCGACTTCGGGCACGGTGCCGTTGAAGACGAACGGGACTGCGGTGCCTGCGCCATCGGCGCGCCAGAGCGCGGGGTCGGTCAGCGTGAGCGTGCGTGCTTCGTAGTCGATCTTGGCGACCAAGCGCTTGAACAGTTCATACCCAATCATACCGTGGAACGGCACGCCTTCGATTTCGCCGAGCTTCTCCAGCGGAACGACGGCGAAAAGCTGATCGCGAAAGCGTACCTGCCCCACGGCCATTGTGTTTACGCGGGCGAAGGCCGCCGCCTCGCTGAATTCGCCGGCTCCCCACACCCGCGCGTCGCCGACCGGGCGCAGACCCAGCGTCCGCGCGACCGTCGGCGTAATCACGTTCGAAGCGCCGGTGTCGACGAGTAGCGCGAACGCGCGGCCGTTCAGCTTCACGTCGACATAGATGTGATTGTTGACGAGGCGAAACGGCAGCGTGGTCTCGCGCGCCGATCCGGCGAAGGCAAAGTCCGGCTTCGGCGGTGGCGGTATTACGAATTCGGCCGCCGCGAAAGCGGGGTTCAATTCCACCTTCGTCACCACGCGCTCCGCCCCGAAGGCCGCGGCGGCGTTGGACGTGCGAATGCGGTGAGCGATCAGCAGTCCGCCGATGGGGCGGTAATCCTCATAGATCGTCGTGCGCGTCTCGGTGGCGCCGACCTCGATCACGCGATCGAGCATCTTCGTCTGAGCGTCGAACCAAAGTTCGAACGGCAGGCCACCTTGCGGCGCCACTTCCAGGGCCTCTTTGATGCGCCCCCTGAACAGCTGAACCCTGAACGCCACGCGCGTCGCGCGCGCGCGCGCCGGATACCAATAGGCCAGCGCGTTGCGGTATTGCGCCGACACGGTCTGTGCGCGCCGGTCGCCGCCTTCGGGCACAGTGACGATGCCGGCTGTGTCTTGAAACCAGGCGCGGCTGCCGTCGAAACCCTCGGCGCCCGACATCGGCCCGAGCTTGAACCGCGTGACGGTGCGGCCGGTGACGACGTCGGTCAGTGTCGTGCCGGTGCCCTCAAGCCCCGATTGGCGCAGGCGATAGGTGATGCGGATTGCACGCAGAGCGTCGAGCGCCGAGCCGCCGGCCGCGAGCTTCGTTTGTGCGACAACCATTTGCACGTCGCGCGCACTTGCCGATGGCGCAGCGAGCACCAATAGAAGCAACGAGGTCGCGAGGGCTCGTGCAAACGTCATGCGCTGCGACTATAGCAGCAAACGGCTTGATCTGCCGCATGGCCCGGGCCTACCAAGGGATAGCGAATCTTTGGATGGGCCGGACATGCTGAAAAGCCTTTTGATTGCGCTGGATCGCACGGCCGGATCGGATGCCGCCAGGGCGATGGCGCTTGCTCTCGCACGAAAGCACGGCGCAAGCGTCCGCGGCGTGGCTGTCGTCGATTCGGAACTGATCGCGCCGCCCGAACCGACGCCGATGGGTGGTGACGCGTACAAGCAGCACAAAGACGCCGTCATCATCGAGCGGATTCGGACGGTGGACGCCGCGATCGCCCAAGCGTTCGTAGCAGAATGCGCGGCCGCCGGAATTAACGGCACGGCGGAAGTGGTTCAGGGCGAAGCGCTCACAGTCCTTGACGCGGCCTGCGCTGCCCACGACATGGTCTTCATCGGCAACGACGCCACGTTCGGTGCGGAGTCGGCGACGCCCCTGATCGGAGGGCTGCTACGCGACAATCCGCGCCCATTGATCGTGGTGCCGCGCGCGGCTGCGACCGGCGCCAAGACGTTGGTCGCGTACGACGGCAGTACGCCGGCGCTTCGAGCGCTGCAGCTGTTCTGCGCCCTGGGACTCAGGGCAGAAGGCGAAGTCATGGTGGCGTGTGCGAACCCGAACGGACGCGCGGCCTCGGCATTGGCCGAAGCGGGCGCAAGCTTTTTGAATGCGCGCGGATACAAGGCCACGACTCGGTCAATTATCGGCGACGGTGAGCCGGCGCCGGCGCTGATCGACGCGGCGAAAGAGTTCGGCGCTGGGATGATCGTCGCCGGTGCCTATGGCCGCCGCGGGTGGCGCGAGTGGCTGCTGGGCTCGACGACGGAGGCGTTGCTTGCGTCAAGTCCTTTGCCGCTCTTTATTCATCACTAGTCGGATAGCGCACGCGCCAGGAAGCGCAGCGTGTTTTCGCCCGCAACTTTGCGGATTTCGTGTTCGGTGAATTTTGCCTTCAGCATGGCGTCAATGAGGGCCACCGACTCCGACGCATCGAAGCGAACCGTCGTCGTGCCGTCGTAGTCGGAGCCCAGTGCCACGTGATCGACACCGATCAGGTCGATAGCGTAGCGCAACGACTTCACGACGCCGGCCGGGGTCGTGTCGCAGACGGCGCCATCCCAATAGCCGATGCCGATGAGACCGCCTTTCGCGGCAATCGCGCGCATGTGCGCGTCGCTCAAATTGCGGGGCGAATTGCAGGCGCCGCGCACGCCCGTGTGGGAGACGACGATCGGCTTCGTCGCGATCTGCAGGACGTCGTCGACAACCTTTTCCGACGCGTGAGCCACGTCCACGATCATTCCCGCTTGCTCGATCGCGAGAACGGCTTGGACGCCGAACGGGGTTAAGCCGCCTTTGCTCACGCCGTGGAGCGAACCACCGAGGTCATTGTCGAAGAAATGCGTGAGGCCGATCATGCGGTAGCCGGCGTCTTTCAGCTTTTGCAGGTTCGCGAGATCGCCTTCGAGTGCGTGCGCGCCTTCGATGGCAAGCAGGCCGCCGACGACCGTTTCACCGTTGGCGCGGCGCGCGAGCAATTGTTGTAGGTCGGCGCGCGTGCGAACCACCAGCAGCGCTTTCGGATCGCGCTTGGCGGCGGCGTTCAGCTTCTGGGCCTGGTAGAGCGCGCGCTCGAGCAGGCTGTTCCAGGTCTTGAGCGGCCAGAGCTGCACCTTCACCAAGAGCGCGATCTGGTCGCTATCGCCCTTCGTCTTGTTGTAATTTTGACCCGACGGCGATTTCGTGACGGCAGAGAACACCTGCAGCGCAAATCGGCCTTCGCGCAGACGCGGCACATCGACATGGCCCGTCGTGCCCCGCGCGAGAACGTCGCGGTTCCAGAGCAAGGTGTCGGAGTGCAAGTCCGCCATGTCGAGCCGGGCGTGCAGCGCCTTCGCTTCCGCGCTTACCTTGTAAGGTGCGTGGGGTTCGACGATGTTCATGCGCGCTTCGACGATCGGCGGCGCCGCGATCAACGCGCCCGCGCCGCCTAGCAACAAGACAATGACGATACCGGCGATCCAGCGCAGCATGTTTAGCCTCTTCAGCGGCGAGACTTTACGAACAATCGTCGTAGCCGGGCAAGCGCTCGCGCCTTCCAACTGATTGTCATGGTCCGCGAAGGCGGACCACCCACGACTTTGCGGCCGTGAAGTTCATTTACGCCGACCGAAAATCACTTCACCTCTGCGTTGCGCGGGTAACCCACCAAATAGCCAGTGTCGAGGCTCCAAACGCCATTTCGCTTTTCTACCGGCAGACAAAAATAGGGATCAGCTGCCGCGCGGTACCGCAACCTGGTGATGCTAAGCCTCCTTGGATCGCACTCACTTCCTTGGCAGAAGCAAACAAAACTGTCGATACGCCCTCCACTCCCCGGCGCCTCTCGTTGTATGACGTGCAGCACCGGGCTCGATCGCGCAAAGAGGCGCGCAAAAGAGTTCAAGCCGTCGATGAGCAACCAATTCGGCCTCGACGCGGGCTTTCCAATTTCTTCGGTCATCAGCCTTCTGTTGGGACTGGAGACCAGCTGAACGATTTCGGTACGTGGTAGAGTTCCCTTTGCAACCGATGTGATCGTTGCGATGATTTTTGATCCCAGGGCTCCTATTGCCTTGCCATCAACAGTCTCGGCGTCGATCGTCAACAATGTGTCGCCAGCAAAATTCGTAGGCAGAAGCCGGCGCGAGTCTGGCGGTTGCCCGACAGCAATCGAGGCAACGGATATTGCGATCCCGTTGCAGACCAGGACGCATGAGTCGGAGTCGCAGCGTTCCACATGAACTTTGCCGCGCACCACCACCTCACGTCGGCTCAACTCTTCCCTGCGGTTAAAAATACTATCCGGCAAATCCACAAGGACACAGGATCTGCTTGCTCGCCATATGCCCCCGCGTATTTCCAAAGCGCCCTGTTTTCCGGCTCGATCACAAGGTACCCTCTTACAACAACTATATCGCTCGCGAACCTTTTAGCGTCGCTGACAAGGCTCTCCACCGTCGTTGGCGGTGCCGCGCAAGCCACACCGAAAGACGTCAGTGTAAGGGCTATTGAGCCAACGATATTGGTGACAGTACGCACAGTGCTCTCCCCCGGGGCTTTTTTTCAGGGCTGTCCATCTTGATGCTTCTACCATAGCGTCTCAGGCTGCGCGCGCTTGCATTCCACCGCTGTAAGTCGTGGCTGGTCCGCCTTCGCGGACCATGACAGTGAGTTTGCGGTCAGCGCAGCGGGTCGTAGCTGCCGTCGGCTGTGGTTGGGGCGGTGGCGATGTCTTCGGGGCTTGCGGCGGCGCGGAGCATCATGAGGGCGATGCGGGTTGCCGAGAGGAGGTCGTCGCGTTCCTTCACGATCAGACCGTCTTTGCGGTGATAAAGGCGGAACTCTTCGAACCATTCGCTCAGGTGCGCGAAGACTTTCAGGCGGCCGGTCTTCATGCGGTCGAGCATCGCCATGACGCCGGCCTCCAAACCGAAGCCGCCGTCGCTGTGGGTCGCGTGGCCGCGCAGCATGTTCAGACCTTGTGCGCGGTACTGTGCCGCCAACGTGTCGCCGGAACCTTTGTCGTGCTGCATACCATCGTGCGGCCAGGCCCATCTGAAGCGCGAGCCCCATGACCTGAGTGCCGCGGCGTGGACGACCGGTGTTTGCTCGCGCACGCGATAGGCGTTCGTCACGTAGACGCAATCGGCGTCGCGGTCCCAGGCGAGCTTCACGGCAGCGAACGGATGGTCCCAGCCGAAGTCCATCGCGGCGATCAGCGCCCAGTGCGGCGGGATCTCGAACGCGTCGACGCGGATTTCACTTTCGGCGACCGGGAATACGCGGCCGGACCCCAAGATCGGCACGCCGTTGGCGCGGGCATCGCGTTCATGCTCCGGGAAGCTTGCGATGATGCGCGCGCGCTCCTCAAGCGGGATATGCTCGGCGTCTTCGATCGTCATGTTGATGTCAGCGATGCCGTCACCGCCGCGCATTAGGCGCGCGACGACCTCGCTCAAGCCTTTGAGCGGCGTGAACGTCGTGTAGATGATGCCGCGCGTCGCCACGAGGCGGGCTAGCGCTTCGCCGTAGATGTCGGCCGGCGGCTCCTCGTCACACCAGATGACGTGCTTTGCCGTGCCCTGCCAAGACTCGCGACCTTGGTCGTAGCGCTTGAAGCCGAGGCGCGAGAAGCCGCCAGACTCGTGGCGCACGAGGACCGTGTCGACGAGGTCGGCGACACCGCGGCCGCGCTTCACGTCGCCGAGTGCGTCGGCGGGAATGGCCCCCGTTCCCCAGTGCGCGACGGGGCCGAGCAGCGCGCGCTGCGGGTTGTCGCGCGTGGTCTCGCCGGTGTCGCAGGCGGCCCACGCGTCGATCATGTGACCGAAACGGCGGCCTTGCCACCAATCGGGATAGCGACCGGTTAGGTGCAGCGCCAGTTCCATGGCGCCTGCATGCGTCTTGCCTTGCTGATTGCCGGCGCGCAGCAGGCGTTCGCCCGCGGTGTGGCTTAGGTCATGAAACAGCTTCTGCTTCGGGTAGGGGCGATAGCGGGCGAGCTTGTTCGCGCTTCGGCGACGCTCCTGCTCCACGGTCAGTGTTTTCTCGAGCGCCAATAGCGTCTCGGACGAAGGCCATGGCTGCTTTGAGTTGCTCATTGGTCATCTGGTCCCAGGTTTCTTCGAGAGGCGGCGTATCGGCGGTCAAACCGATGACGGCGCGGAGATAGGCAGAAGGGTCTTTTTCACGAAGGCGCTCGACCGCTTCGGCGCCGTTTTGTTCGAAGTCGGCGGCGATGACTGCCGTGAGTTGAGCAGACAGGGCTTTGCGCAGACGCGCGGTTTCGTCGGTCATGGGCTTTCGCTCCAAAACAAAAAGCCCGGGCCGCTTTCGCGCCCGGGCGGATTTCCACCAGTAGGGAGAATTGACGCCGAATATCGCCGAAAACGCCGAAAAAAGTCAAGAAGAATTTTTCAGCGCAACTGATACCGGTGAATTTCTTCCCCGGTTCTTTTGCGTCTTTTTCTTGACATTTCTATGATTTTGGCTTATATTTTACATTGCTGAGAAAGCGAGGTCTGTATGGCTTCTGCGCCCATTGCGGCTCCAAACTCCACCCTCTACACGGCGACATCCTACATCTGCGACCGGGAAACGCGCGAACTCGGCGAGGACTATCCGGAACTCAAGAAGATCGCGCGCGCGTATCGACTTCTCGAACACCGGCTCGCTGCGGCGCAAGCGCGATTGCGCGCTCGTCGATCGCTTTCGACCGTCATGGATTTCGGTTTGGCGCTCGCCGACGCCGGCCACGACGCGAGCTTGGGTTCGACCGTTTCACTGGCGCGCGACGCCTTCGTCGAGGCGCGGGTCGTTAAGATCGTGCAGCCTGGCTAGTCTTGCAATTGCATAGCAGCCGCGTTCGCCGGAACTCCCGCGCTAGGTCATGACTACAACTCGAATCCTCTCGTGCCGGAGGAACGCCGGTTGGTTCGGTCGAGGGGTTGCGTTGTCGTTGCAGCAGCGTGGATTGCTGGGCCTTGTTTTTCGAAGTACGCTTAGACCTCGCGCTGCACGATAGCTGCCACGCGCCTGTAGGTTCTCGCCACTGAGGAGACACATGAAATGACACTTCGGGCATTGGCCGCTTCGGCGCAGGTTCTATATCTGATGTCAGCTGCAGTAGCTGCACTTGCGGCGCCGACGGTTCCACTGACTGGGTTCAACGGTGTTGAATTCGGGACGCCATTCAAGGCAGCCAAGCAGAGATTGGGCGCGAAGGCGAAAGCGGAGAAATCCCCCTCGGCGCCCATTGTGAACACACTCCTGCAACTCGCCTTCCCGCTCTATGGCGAATCGTTTGGCGTGAATTACACATTCGGCACTGACGACCGGCTGAAGGCCGTTTATGCCATCGCCGACGTGCCAACTGGCGACTATGCAGTTTGTCAGTCGCACTGGAACCAGGTGACGACCGGCCTGAAGGGCGAGTACGGGGCGCCGGACACCGAAACGAGCAGTTACGAAACCACGATACAGAGCGCCGAGACTGCATATTCATTTGCCAACGGCGCGAAACTCGACGCGACGCTGTTGGGATGTCTCATCATGGTGACGTACTTCGCACCCGGGTACTCGGAGTAGCGCATACCGCCCGCTATTCTCCGAACCGCCCCACCAGCGAACGGCAATCACGACCCGCCGCGCAAACTGCCTCCTCTCGCCCCAAAGTGAGCAGGCGAGCGACGAACATGGCTTGCGCCCCAAGAAGCGCTGCCCGATTATGCTGTGGCGCCATCCGTTTCTGACGCGCGGATCGCAGAGGCGTAACGGCGCGCGCGATGCTGCATGTGTCCGTGCTACGGTGCTCCGGTTTGCGCAACGAGGCGACAATTTTGCAAACGTTCCGGCCGTTTCAGGTGCTGGCCTTCGTTGGCTTGTTGCTGGCGCTTGGCGCCGCGGCGCATGCGGAGCCGCGCGCGTATGGTTCGCAAGCGCTTGTCCGCCTGGCAAACGGGCGGCCCGGCGTGATGGTTGCGATCAACGGGTATGGGATGTTTCCGTTTCTCGTCGATACGGCGACCAGCCACACCGTCCTTACGCCGAACCTGCGCGAGCGACTTCGGATTCCCCCGAATGGCGGCGACACGCTCTCCGTGGTCACGGCCGCGGGCACGGTGCGCTCACAGTTTCACCGGGTGAAGGAAATTGCGACCGCGGGCGTAATTGTCGAGCAGGTGGACGCCGTCGTGATGGACCTTCCCGCATCTCTGGGGGCGGTCGGCATCTTGGGGGCGGATTTTCTGTCGAACTTTACCGTCGACCTCGATCCCGGCCGTCAGACTTTGACACTTTATCCAGGCGGCACCATCGTTCACCCGTCGGGCTTTGAGCGCGTCGCCGGCACCGTAAACAGTTCGAACTTCATCATCGTCAAAGGACGGGTCGACAACGTCTCAACGTCGTTCGCCTATGACTCCGGTGCCACCCTAACCGTGGCCAACGCTTCGCTGGCGCAGCAGGCTCAGCGCGGACAGAAGATCATCGTGCGTAACATCACGAGCAAGGTAGTGGACGCCGTACAGCAGCGCGGGCCTGCCGAGTCGTTGAATTTTCGGCGCCTGACGCTCGGTCCCGCGTCGTGGTCGGACCGGCGCGTGTTGATTGCGCGCATGCACGTGTTCGAGCAGATCGGGCTCGACGATACGCCGACGATCTTCATCGGCGCCGATCTGATGGCAGCGCGGCGGGTGATCCTGGACTACGGAAATTCCGCGCTCTATCT
Organism: Micropepsaceae bacterium; assembly: GCA_044220975.1. Lineage (GTDB taxonomy): Bacteria > Pseudomonadota > Alphaproteobacteria > Micropepsales > Micropepsaceae > SZUA-430. Next base: position 11,144 of record JBGAPZ010000051.1, read on the forward strand.
CGCGCGCTGAACCTTAGTTCAAAAACCGGGCCGAAAATTTCGTGACATCATTGCGTTGCTTCACGCACGAGCTGGCGCTGCCGAGACGCGCCCGAAAGATCGGGATGCCGGATCCGGAAGACTGGAATGGGTCGTGCAGGCGCATGTGTACGGCCGCCTCGTCTTTGGCGGTGTTCGTTTTTGCGACCGCCGCCGCGTGCGCGTCTGCCTTGTCGCCGTCGGCCGCTTCGAGGTTCATCGTCATGCGCTGGCCACCCGCTTCCGCTTGGAACGCGACGGCGCGCGGATGCATGTTGACGACCCACAGGCAGTTGTCGACGACCTTGAACAGGATCGTGGCGCAAGCCTCGCCGCATTCTGCGAGTGGTGCTGCAGGTGAGACCGCGGCCGTCGGCGCGACGGCTGTGACTGGAGCAGCGGCGGTTGCAGGTTCCGGCGCGGCAGCGACGACCGCAGGTGCTTCGGGCTTCACGCGAGGCAACGGCGGATAGATCGGCGGCGGCGCGGGCTTCGCGCGCGGGAGGGCTGGACCTGCAGCTACGACGGCAGCCGGTGCGGCGGGCGTTGCAGCTGCCGTGGCCGGGGCTTCTACCGCCGCGACGACGACGGGAGCCGGTTTCGGTTTGGGTGGCGTCTTGGCGGCGGCGGTCTTCAGCGTGAAGTCCGGACTGTCGGGCATTGCGCGCAAGGTCGCGAACCGCGCGTCGTAGTGCGCTTCACCACGGGCGAATTTTTCGCAGAGCCCTTTGTCCTGCTTGATTGTCTCGCCCGGGCCTAAGACCGTCATCATCATCGACGACTGATCTGCCACCGTGGTGAGCTGAACGGCTTTATCGCCGGCGTTCTTGAACGTGCAGCCGTCGCTGCCCGGCGCGATGGCCGAACACGCCTCTCCCGCGCAGGTTCCGCCCGCTTTTGCCCCCGGCGCCGCCGTTAACGCGACGGCCGCGATCAAGACCCATACCCTGTGCACGACCGCTTCCCTCAAAGCGCAACCACGGAGAGAATACGCGAGTCCCGCCGCGTGCAGAAGGGGGAAGAACGGTCTTGTTTCGGCCGGTTAGGCGTTCGCCGGCGATTTTAGCCGATCTTTGCGCCAGGTGGCCGGTGGGACACCCATCTCGCGCTTGAAGGCACGGGTGAAGGCCGCTTCCGATTCGTAACCGATGTCGAAGGCGATTTGCGCGATCGTTTGGCGCCCCTCGCGGAGTTTGTGCGCTGCCACCTGAATGCGCCAGCCGGTCAGATAACGCATCGGCGGCTGGCCCATGAGCGTGGTGAAGCGATCGGCAAAGGCCGAGCGCGACAGATTGACGGCGTCCGCGAGTTCCTCCGCGGTCCACGTGCGCGCGATTTGCGTGTGCATGAGGGCGAGCGCCTTACCAACCGCCGGATCGCGCAGGCCGGCGAGGAAACCGGTGTGGGCTTCGGGCATCGTCGCCAGGTAACGGCGCACCGCCTCGACGAACAGCACCTCCGACATTTTGGACATGACGGTCGCGGCACCGGGATTGCCGTTGGCGAGTTGCTGCGCGCCATAGCGGAACGACTGGGCGACCCATTCGCCGCCGGGGGTGTCGCGGACTTTCAACTTGAGAAGCGGCGGCAAGGTTGCGAGAAGCGGTTGGAGGTGCGCGTCGCCGCCTAGAAAGCCGCAAACCATTGTGCAGGCTTCGCCGCCGCCGCCATGGACGATGCGCGGAACCCCGACGCCCTCGGGCGGCAGCATGATATCTGCGGCCGATATCGCCGGGATCTTGAGGTCGCTGCCCAAGCGGTGAAGCTGATTGCGGGGGAGGAGAACCGCCTCGCCTTCTTCAACCTCGTTCAGGCCGTCGCTCGTCTCGATGAGGCATTTCCCCTCGACGACGAAGTGGAAGCAAACGATCTGCTCAGGCGGGGCCATGTAGGGCGCGCAACTTTCGGGGCCCACCTGCCCCGCGATGCACCATGGCGCGGTGAAGCGGGCGTCGAGAAAGATGCCGCCGGTCAGGCCCACGACCCTAAGCATGTCGGAGAGTGCGTCCATAGGGCGAACTCACATTCGCCCGGCGTTCCGGTCAAGAGGTCCGGCGCTGCGGCCATACCGCTGCGAGGCCGCTTTTCGTACGTCTTTGCCCGTCAAAAGCGAGGATGACGATGAGTACGCCGCTGTGGGTTCTGCTGGCCTTTGCCTGTTGGACGCTTGTCGTTCTGATGATCGGCGTGGGCATCCGGCGTTGGACGTTGATCCTGACCGGTCAGGCGCAGATCGCCGATTTTCCGGGCGACGTCGCGCACGGCAGCACGCCATACCGCCGCGCCGTTCGGGCGCACGCGAATTGCGTCGAGAACCTGCCGGTCTACGGCGCGATCGCAACCGTTGCGTTTGCCGCGCAAGCAACAGGCCCGATACTCGACACGTTGGCCATCGTCGTTATGGCGGCGCGCGTTTGTCAGACATTCGTGCACATGGCGTTCGCCGAAACAAACGCGACGGTCGCGGTGCGCTTTTCTTTCTTTCTCGTGCAAGTCGTCGCGATGCTGTGGATGGCGGCAGAAATCGCCCGCCACGCATACGGCTAACCCAAAGGCAGCGTGCCTCTTCAACGCGTCCAAGTTCGACGACCGGGGCGGCTGAGGTTGGCGACGAGCGAAATCCGATCCGGCGTTCCGGTCAAGAGCTACGGCGTTCCGATCATTAAATGGGGGCGACCCCTTACTTAGGTTCGGCACACAGATTGAGGGTTCAGATTTTGTATCGGGCAGCTTCAGTAACTGAACTAGCACCAAGCAACGCAACAACGCATTTCTCGGATCACACAAAAAGGACTAAAGACATGACCTATCATTACAACTTCAAAGACGTGTTGGGCCGTTCCGAGCGCATCACGTGGCGCGTCGAGGATCTGATCGGCGGCGACAAGAAGCTCGACTTCGCGAAACCGTTCATGCCGGAGAACCTGGCGCGGGCGGAGCAGTTGAAATTCCTAACGCCGGCGGAGCAGCGTGTGCTGAACCAGGTTCGGGGCCACGCCTACCTCAGCATCTTCGTCATCATCGAAGAGATGATCGTGCCGTTCGTGCTCGACCATGCGCGGCCATACATCAACGGCGAGGACTATCGCGCCCGCGCGTTCCTCGAATTCGTTAGCGAAGAAGCGAAGCACATTCACTTGTTCCGCAGCTTCGAGGAGGAGTTCAGAAAGGGCTTCCCGGTCGAGTGCAAGATGATCGGGCCGGCCGCGGACATCGCCAAGCACATCCTGTCGCATCATCCGCTGTCGGTGGCGCTGACCATTCTCATGATCGAATGGACGACGCAGCGCCACTTCCAGGAATCCATGAACGACGACAATACGCTCGATCCGCAGTTCAAGAGCATGCTGAAGCATCACTGGATGGAAGAGATGCAGCATGCGCAGCTCGACACGCTGATGGTCGAGGCGATTGCGGCGAATATGAAGCCGGCCGAGATCGACAGCGCCATCGACGGCGCGCTCGCGATCGGCGGTTTTTTGGACGAGGGGCTGCGCCAGCAGACGGCGTTCGACCTCGAAGCGTTCGAAGCGGCGGCGAACCGTACGCTCTCGACCGTGGAGCGCGAGGAATTCATGGCCAAGCAGCATCAGGCCAACCGCTGGACCTATATCGGCAGCGGCCTGACGCACAAAAACTTCCTCGAGACGCTGGGCGCCTTGAGCCCGGCCAAGCGGAAAATGTTCGAGGAAGTTGCGCCGAACTTTTGTTGAACGATGCGGGGCCGCGCGAACCGCGGCCCCATCCAGTCAGTTAGGGAGTCTGTCATGCCGAAGATATCGATCATCGAGGCCGTCGAGCCGGAGCACATCGCGGAGGTCACGCAGCTGTTGCGCGACTACCTGCTTTGGATGCGGCGTCGCTATAGCGACTACCCCGATCTGCTCGATGCACATTTCGATGCGTACGAGTGGCCGAGCGAGCTTGCCGATCTTCCCGGCCACTACGGTTCACCGTCGGGTGCGATCGTGCTTGCGCTTGTCGATGGCGTGCCGGCGGGTTGCGTGGTGTTGCGCGGCATCGGTGAGACGGTGTCCGAGATGAAGCGGCTGTTCGTGCGGCCGGCGTTTTGGGGCTTGGGCCTTGCGCGCGCGATGGTGACGAAGCTGCAAGCGCTTGCCTGCGAGCGCGGCTATCCGCGCATGCGCTTGGAGACCGGCGTGCTGCAGACGGAGGCGATGGCGCTCTACGAAGCGATGGGGTTCAAGCCGATCGCTCCGTACTACGCGTGCTCCGACGCCATGACGAAGCATGGCCGGTTCTTCGAGGCGACAACGTGCCTTGCAGCTTGAGGCGCTTCGCGCGTGCCTCAAGCCACCATGCGTTATGCGTTTTTCTTTCGCGAACGGGCTCAAACCCAGCCACGTTTGCATGTTCGACGCGAGCTGCTTGTCGCCGACGAGCTTCATGCTGCCGCCGTTGACGGCATGGCGCACGGTTTCCATACCCATCCAGATCGCCGTCATCGTTTTGAGGTCGCTCGATACATAGAGGTCGATGTCGAAGCCGGGGTTGAGCGAGCACAAGTCGGTGTCGTTGCCCGGCGCTACGACCAACCACCACGTCCGCTGGCCCGAAGGCGCGTCCGTATACTGGAACTGGATCGTCGAGCGCTTCCGCGGCATCGGCTTCAGGTCGAGGCTGCGCCGCATGTCCCACATCAAAAGCTGCACATCGAGATTGTCGAGCGAGACTTTCGATTCGATCCAGCGCTGACCCCAGCAGCCGAAGTGTTCGATCACCGGCTGCAATTCCTGGCCTGCGGCCGTGAGATGATATTCGTAGAGAGCGCCTTCGTCGCCCTTCACGCGCTTTACCACGCCCCATTGCTCAAGCTCCTTCAAGCGTTGCGACAGGAGCGCCGGCGACATGCGCGGCACGCCGCGCCGCAGGTCGTTGAAGCGCGTAGAGCCCGCGATCATTTCGCGCAGCAACACCATAGTCCAGCGCGTGCACAGAATTTCCGCCGCCATCGCGACCGGGCAAAATTGTTTGTAGCTGCCTTGCGTCATGGTCGTTCCTCACAGTGTGACGGCGAACATAAACCTGCGCCAAAGGGGCGACTAGTTCAGAAACTGTATTGGCTGAGTTCAGTTCCTGAACTGGAGGGGTGGCTCGGCCATCCCCAACTTCCGAGGTGTGCGGCAACCCCGCCGCAAAATGAGGATAATCCAATGTCTTTTGTAGATTTCGAACCGCGCAGACGTGTCGTTCGTCACAGTTTCAGGAACGCGGCCGTATCGCTTTTTGCGTTCGTGGCCGTTGCCGCAGCGGCTTCGCACGCCACCGCCGGATCGCTCACGCGCCAGATCGACGTTGCGGCGCCGGCCGCAAAGGTGTGGTCCGACATCGGCGGATTTTGCGCGATCAAGGATTGGCACCCCCTGGTCGGCGTTTGCGTGACGGACGGCAAGAGGCCGGCGACGCGCACGCTCGTTACGAAGGACGGCAAGGTGTCGTTCGTCGAAACGGAAATGGCGCGCGACGATGCGAAGCACCTTTACTCCTACAACTTCGTCGCGAGCCCCCTGCCCGCGCCGAAGTACCTGGGCACGATCCGCGTGGTCGCGAAGAGTGCCACCGCATCGACGATCGTTTGGCACGGCGATTACACGGCGGAACCGGGCAAGGATAAAGCGGTCGAGGCGGCGTTGGCCAATGTTTACGAAACCGGCCTTTCCGCGCTGAAGGCAAAATACGCGCATGGTGGCGGCGATTGAGGCGTTCAGAATCTGTACCAGCGAGGTTCAGTTTCAGAACTAGCCGCGAAGGGCGCGATTTGAGATTTCAGCAACGAACGCGAGGCACCTGCAAAGTGGCTCGCGTGAAACCCGGAGGAACGAGTATCATGAGCGCGGAACTCAAGAGATTTGAGATGCCCGAAATCGATTGGCTGGCCACGGTCGACCCTATCGCGCGCGACGCCGCTGCGGCCACCGCAGCGCATGACGCCGACGATACGTTCGTCGCCGAGACCTACGCCAAGTTGAAGGCCGCCGGCTTCTTCAAAATGCATGTCCCTGCGGAACTCGGCGGACACGGCGCGTCGTACGAAGAGGTTTGTGCCGTGATCCGTAAGCTCGGTGCGAGCTGCAGCTCCAGCGCGCTCGCCTTTGCAATGCACAGCCACATCGTGGCCGTCGCCGCGTGGCGGTGGCGCAACGAGAAAGCGCCGACCGAAGGTTTGCTGAAGCGCGTTGCGTCGGAAAACTTGATCTGCATCTCCAGCGGCGGATCGGATTGGCTCAAGAGTATCGGCACAGCGACGAGGGTCGAGGGTGGCTATCGTGTGAAGGCGCGCAAGATGTTCTCGTCGGGCTCGCCCATGGGCGACCTTTTGGTCACGAGCGCCGTGGCCGACGACCCGCAAACGGGCTCGACCGTTTTGCACTTCGCCGTGCCGTTCAAAGCAGAAGGCGTGAAGATCCTGGACACGTGGCGCGTGATGGGCATGCGCGGCACGGGCTCGAACGACGTCGAGCTCAACGATGTATTCGTGCCAGACGCCGCGATTTCCGGCCGCCGGCCGCAGGGCAAGTGGCATCACCTCTTCCACACAATCTCGATGCTGGCGTTTCCGATCATCTATTCGGCCTATATGGGTGTCGCCGACGGTGCGCGTGGGAAGGCGATCGAGGTGGCGCGCAAGAAACCGGATGACGGCAGTGCGGCGTATCTCGCAGGCGAGATGGAGAATGCGCATGCGGCGGCCGACGTCGCCTATGCCGATATGATCCGCATCGCCGAAAGCCAGAAGCCTGGCGCCGAGACGACGAGCCGGCAGATGATCCGACGTACGCTCGTCAGTCAGAACGCGATTCTGACGGTGGAGCGCGCGATGGAACTCGCGGGCGGCGCAGGGTTCTATCGCGGGCTGGGACTTGAACGGGCGTTCCGCGACATCCAAGCGGCGCGCTTTCACCCGCTGCAGGAAAAGCCGCAGCTGCGCTACACGGGCCGCGTCGCGCTCGGCCTCGACATCGACGGTTGAACTCTATCGGAGCTGCCGCGCCTCGGCGCGGCAGTTCCGATTGCCTCGTCATAGACCTTTGTTCGGGTCGATCAGATATTTCTCGCCCGTTGCGCGCTTCAGGTAGGCGGACATAACCGAGAGGTCGAGAGCTTCGGCAAGGGAGATCGTGTGCGAGTAATGACTCGCGAACGTCGTCTTCAGTTCGTCGGCGACGCGTTGGCGGAGTTTCGCCGCTTTTTCCGCGCCCGCTTTCTGCAGGAACGGCGTTAGGAGGAAGCCGCTCACCGACCAAGAGAAACCGAATGAGCGGGCGAGTTCGGTCGGGCCCATGTCGAGGCCGCCGTAGATGTAGAGCTGTTTGAACGTCGTCGAGCCGTAGCGGCTATAGCTCGTCGCGTTCTTGTTCGCGGCGATCTCCATGGCGGTCAGGATTTGGCTGCCGAGCTTGCCGCCGCCGATGGCGTCGAAGGCGATGGTCGCGTTGGTTGCGACCAGTGCGTTCGTCAGGTCGTCGAAAAAGCTTGAGGCGCTCGTGTCGACGATGTTCTTGGCGCCGATGTCGCGGAGCAACGCTGCTTGATCCGGCTTGCGCACGACGTTTACAAGCGGCACGCCGTCCTTTTGACAAATCTTCACCAGCATCTGCCCGAGGTTCGAGGCGGCTGCAGTGTGGACGATTGCCTTGTGACCTTCCGCCCGCATCGTCTCGACCATCGCGAGCGCGGTCAGCGGGTTGACGAAACACGAGGCGCCATCGGCGGCTGTAGCACCGGCCGGCAGTGGGAGGCAGTCAGCGGCGCGCACGGTGCGGTATTGCGCGTACATCGCGCCGCCGAACGTCGCGACGCGCTTGCCCATCAGCGCTTGCGCGTTCTTGCCTGCTTTGATCACCGTGCCTGCGCCTTCGTTGCCAACCGGCAGCGATTGCCCAACGCGTGCCGCGACGGCGCGCATGAAGTTGGGCGCGACGGGCGCGATGATAACGGGGCCTTCCTTCGAGCCCGACACCTTCGCCGCGCGCATATCCGCGGGGCCGGTGAGAAGACCGATGTCCGACGGGTTGATCGGCGTCGCCTCGACGCGGATCGTTACCTCGTCGTCTTTGGGTTCGGGCGTGTCGACGCGGTGGAGCGAGAGTTCGAGTTCGCCGCTCTCTTTCACGAGTGAGCGAAGTTGCAGACCTTGCATGGCTGTCTCCGGGGTTCTTCAATACCCCGGAGATTGACCAATTCGGGCTCCAATTGGAACAGCGCTTCGCGCAATCACGAAATTTCGGCGAGCAACTCGTCCAGTTGTGCGAACTGTTCGGGCAGGCCTTCCGCCGAACCGGCCAGGGCTTCTTCGAGGGCCGCGGTCGTGGGGTAGAGTTCGTGAAAGGTGACCAGCGTCTTGCCGGCTTTTTCTTCGAACGTCACCGTGGTCACGGCGCCTTGATCGCTTTCGTCGTTTGTCCAGACGATGCGCTTCATCGGCACGACTTCTCTGTACGTGCCGAAGAACGCCATCGTTTGATCGGAGCCCGGAAAGCGGAACACGAGGCGGTACCCGCCCCCGGTGCGCATATCCAAGTCGCACGAGAGCAGCGATTGGCTCATCGCCTTGGGGACCCACCAACGCTTGAACAGCTCAGGTTTGCTCCACGCCTCAAAGACGATACGTGCAGGGGCATTGAAGGTGCGTGTTACCACCAGCTCGCGGTCGGACTTGCGTTCGACCACCGTCGCGGGACTAGCGTCTTTTCTTCCGACCATCGGCTCTCTCCTTGCGTTTCAATTCTTCGACAATTTTGTCCAGTTCGTCGAAGCGCGCACTCCAAAGCTGGCGGTGCCGCTCGATCCAGGCAGCTTCCTCTTCCAAGGCGCGCTCTCCCAGGCTGCAGGTTCTGACGCGCCCGGCCTTTTGCGTGGTGACGAGCCCTGCCCGCTCCAACACGCCGACATGCTTCTTCATGCCGGTGAGGGTCATGTCGAATTTTTCAGCGAGATCGGTGATCGACGCGTCGGCGCGGGTGAGCTGTTCGAGCACGCCGCGCCTTGTCGCGTCGGATAGGGCGGCGAACGAGGCATCGAGGCGGTGTGTTTGACACTGAACCATATGGTTCAGTTTATAGAAGATGCGTTGAAGGACCGCAAGCGAAGATTTTTGGATTCGCAGACGCGTCGCACTTTTCAATTAAAGTCGTCATGGCCGGGCTTGACCCGGCCACCCAGGGTCGCGCGCGGAAGCGCTCACATCATGCAGCAGCTAAAAGGTCGAGCTTGTAACCCTGGGTGGCCGGGTCGCGCTTCGCTTGCCCGGCCATGACGGTACTTTTGCATTTGTTGCGAACTAAGTTAGGTGCAACCCCTTCAACCCACCCGCGGCGCGCCATTCTTCCAGCACTTTGACGAAGGCGACGGGGCCTGCGCCGTAGAAGCCGTTTTGCTCGGCGCGCTGGGCGATTTGGCCTTCGTTGTTGTAGTAGCCGGGCGTGCATTCCTCGAGGAACTTGCGACGCATGTAGGCGAGTTTCTTGATCGTCTCGACCCACTCTTCTTCCGCCTCGTGCGTCGCTTCCATGACGCGCACCTGATTTTCGATGCAGTGCTTGACGATGTGGGCGACGTGAATCGCCTGCTCGGCCAGCATATGCGGGAAATTCGCGGTGAAGCCCGACTGCACTTGGCTGATGACGAAGCAGTTCGGGAAACCGTTTACGTGGAAGCCTTGGAACGTGCGCACGCCGTTCGCCCACGTTTCGGTCAGCGTCTTTCCGTTCCGGCCGTAGAGCTCGAAGCCCGAGCGGCGGGTGTATTCCGTGCCGACCTCGAAGCCCGTCGCGTAGATCAGGCAATCGACGGGATATTCGACGCCGTTCGCGACGACGCCCGTCTCGGTGATGCGGTCCACGCCCCTGCCCTTCGTGTCGACGAGCGTGACGTTGGGGCGGTTGAACGTGTCCAGATATTCGTCGTGGAAGCACGGCCGCTTGCAGAACTGGCGATAAAAAGGTTTCAACGCTTCGGCGGTGTCGGCGTTTTTGATGACGCTGTCCACGCGCGCACGGACCTGCTCCATCTTCTCGAAGTCGGCGAGTTCGACCAGGTCTTCGACGGAGAGCGGACCGCGGTGCGCGTATTTCGCTGCGCCTTGACCCAAGATCAGATTGCGGATGATTTCTGTCCAGCCGTCGCTGACCATGTCTTCTTTCTGGAATCCGCCGGTGAGCAGGATGTTGAAGTTGTCCATCCGCTGCTTCTGCCAGCCGTGCGGCAGCGACTTCGCCCACTGAGGATCGGTCGGGCGGTTGTTGCGCACGTCGATCGACGACGGCGTGCGCTGGAACACGTAAAGGTGTTTGGCGGCCGCGCCCAAATGCGGCACGCACTGCACGGCGGTAGCGCCGGTGCCGATGATGCCCACGACCTTGTCCTTCAGCTTCGTCAGGTTTCCGTTCGCATCGCCGCCCGTGTAGTCGTAGTCCCAGCGGCTGGTGTGGAACGAGTGACCTTTGTAGCTCTCGACACCGGGGATGCCGGGCAGCTTCGGGCGATTGAGCGGGCCGGACGCCAGGAACACGAAGCGCGCTTTCATCGCATCGCCCCGGTTCGTCTTCACCGTCCAACGCGCGGCCTTTTCGTCCCAATGCATGGACGTGATTTCGGTTTGGAAGACGGCGTCCTTGTAGAGGCCGAATTTTTCGCCGATGGCGCGGCTGTGCTTCAGGATTTCGGGTGCGCGCGAATACTTCTCGACCGGCATGTAGCCGACCTCTTCGAGGAGCGGCAAGTAGATGTAGGATTCGATGTCGCAAGCCGCGCCGGGATAGCGGTTCCAGTACCACGTGCCGCCGAAGTCGCCGCCCTTCTCCACGATGCGCACGCGCTCCACGCCCGCTTCGCGCAAGCGCGCGCCGACGAGCAAGCCGCCGAAGCCGCCACCGACGACGATCGCGTCGACCTCATCGGTGAGCGGCGCTCGGGCGACCGGCGACACATAGGGGTCGTCGAGATAGTGGGCGAACTTGCCTTTGATCTCTTGATATTGGTTGTTGCCGTCGGTGCGGAGGCGCTTGTCGCGCTCGGCACGATATTTTTCACGAAGGGCGTTCGGGTCGAAACCCAGGTCGGGGGCTGTGCTCATGTCCGCAATCCTGACACAGCAAATCGAGGCTGACAAATAGTCAGCGTCCGATGGCGGCACGCCTTTGCGCTACGACACACACGGCCGGTACCGGCTTCAAGTCGAGCTCTTCGGTGCGGACATTCTCAAATCCCGCACGGCCAAGAATTTGGGTGAGCGTCTCGGCGAGTTTCAATGCGTCGGCGCGGGTCGCCTTGGCGTGTCGCGGTTGGTAGGTCGTGGCAAGCGTTCCGCCAGGCTTCAATAGTCCATGTATGCGTGCGGCGAACGCGTCTTGGTCGACGAATTGGATGACGTTGATCGAGAACGCCTTGTCGAAGGGAGCTTGATCGGCTTGAACGTCCTCGATCGTTCCCACGATCAGCTTCAGCCGGCCCGCCTTCACCGCTTTGGCGTTGCGGCGGCCGGCATTCGCAATCATCAGTTTCGAATGATCGACGCCGACGGCCGACACGCCAGCACGCGAGAGTACGAGACCGAGCGCAATGCCGGGACCGCAGCCGATCTCAAGCACCCGGTCGCCGCTCACCGGGTCGATACGATAGACGGTCCAGCGGTTGCGCACGAGGTTCGAGCCGCGGCCCGCCAGAATCCAACCCACGATGCGGCCGAGGAGCCCGCGCGGGTGTTCAAACTGGCTGACGATCGCGCTGCGCAGGCTCATGGATTCAAGCCTCCTGCTTCGACCGCTCATTGAGGCGCGCTGCCAATCGGGTGAGCAAGGCGGTAGCGCGGTCGAGGTCTTGACCATCGAATTCGTTTGCGATGTTGGCCACGACGGGAACTTCCCGCGCGCGCATTTTGGCGAATGTGCGTTTGCCTTTGTCGGTGAGTGCGATCAGCGACGAGCGACGGTGCGCCGGGTTCTCTTTCACTGCAGCAAGACCCGCCTCGGCCAGCGCGTCAGCGAGCAGCTGAATGTGCTGGCGCGTAACGCCTTTGAGGCGCGCAATCTGCGGTACGGTCATTGCACCCTCGGCAGATAGTGTCTCCATCACGGCGCGCATCGCGGCCGTGACTTCGAGATCGCCGTGCAGATCGTCGCCCAGCGCCTTCAGCCGGTTGAACACCGCGCGGATCGCCGATGTCAGCGCGATCATTTTCTCAGCCTTTGTCATGACGTCCCTTTGCGAATTGCACGGCGCGCGACCTCAGTGTGATGAATGGCAAAATCAGAAGCCAAAGCAAGTTGCGGTCGCGCGCGTCTTGTACCTCCGTCAGGCCATTTTCTTGCGTTGCCAGGTCTTGCGCCGGTTTGCGCCGATACGTTCCAAGCAAGCGGTCCCAGATCGTCAGCACCGCACCGTAGTTGCTGTCGGTTTCCGGCTGATACGACGAGTGGTGCACGCGGTGAACGTCCGGCGTCACAATGAAGAGCGACAACGGACGGTCGATCCACCACGGCAGACGAACGTTCGCGTGGCTGAACACGGTGACGCTCGCATCCATCAGTTCATAGATGAGCAGCGGCAGCGCCGGGATGCCGAGTGCGACCGTGCCCGCCAGCGCCAGCGGCGTCGTGAACACGAACTCCAGCGGATGGAAGCGGACCGTCGTCGAGACGTCCAGCCGCGTGTCGGCGTGATGCACGCGGTGGATCGCCCATAGGAACGGAACCTTGTGATTTAGATAGTGCGTGCCCCACGAGATGAAGCCGCGGCCGAGGAAGCCGATCGCGAAGGCTGCGGCAAGCGGGACATCTATGACGTTGAGAAGGCCCATACCGTTTGCGTGCGCGTAGTCGGCGGCGGCGATCATCGTGACAGGCATCGCGCTCGTCACCACGATGTTTGCGATCGTCAAGATCCAGTTGGTCGGCCAGCGCCACGCGCGATCGGCTGGGGCTTCGTCGCGTGGTGCGCGCGCCTCCAACAAAGCGAACAAGAAGAAGACGCCGAAAAATGCCACGTATTGCAGCGGCTCGAATTGGGCGCGGATGAGAGTTTCAACGGTATCGGGAGTCATCGCTATCTCCACATGACAATTCTATTGTCATATTCGTCATGACAACAATATTGTCAATATCGCTACAAGCGCGCGAACGCAGCCACCCAAGCGCCTTCACGTCGTCCACAAGTCTTCTCGGCGCCGTTTTGCGGATTTGGGGAGGGCGCCCGCACCCCTCATAGGCGAAAGCCGCAGAAATCCTGGAAGGCATGTCGCGCGCTCATCCATCGGGAACCGGTTCGGCACCCACAACATCTGGCGCGCGCCCGGGACCTGGAGCGCAAAATGGGCGATGGGGTGTGCTTTGGGAGAACCAGGGCACCGGAAACTCAGCCCTGGCGCGGGTTCCGTCGACTTTGGGGGCCCCAGCGGTGTACATTATTAACTGTCGAAAGACGGTCCGGCGGTTTTCATCTTGGGGATGGATCGCGCGTTGATGGGCCATAGCGATGGGGGACTTCATGAAAACGAGAGCAGCGCTGCTCGGCGCGACGGCATTGATTGCACTCAGCGGCACGGCCGCGAATGCCACGACGCACAACGGCTGGTACATCTCGCTCGAAGCCGGTGCGGGCATCATTCAGGATTGGCAAACCGTTTCGGCCACCGTCACGCACTCACACGTGCGCGATTATGGGTTCGATACGGGCTGGGCCATCATGGGATCGGTGGGTTACGCGTTCCACAGCAGCAATTGGCGCGTGGAACTGGAAGCCGGGTATCGGGACAACAACTTCGATACCGACGTTCACTCGGATTTCAACCTCCCCCGGCGGTATCGTCTCGAATTTCAAACGGCCGACCCTGGACGGAATTAGCGAGTTCAGCGTAATGGCGAATGTCTTGTACGACATTCCGCTCTCGCCAAAATGGACGTTGTCACTGGGCGGCGGTCTCGGTTGGGATCGCGTCAACGTAACGTGGGGTCCAGGATTCACCGATGCCGCGGACTTCCGCGATTGGCAATTCGCGTATCAAGGGATCGTAGGGCTCAACTACGAACTCGCATCGCGATGGGACCTCTTTGTCAACTACCGCTACCTGAATGTGGCGGCGCCCGATTTAGCTGTCGGACCGTACAATTCACATCTGTCGACCGACTCTGACGACCTTACAAAACACGCGGTCACGATCGGTTTGCGCTTCGATCTGGCGCCGGATGAAGTGATAGCGCCTCCGCCACCACCGCCTCCTCCTCCGCCCCCGCCGATGGCGCCGAAGCACTTTGTGATCTTCTTCGGTTTCGGGAAGTGCAACGTCACGGCGGAAGCCGACGCGGTCTTGTCGGAAGCTGCAGCAGCCGCGAAGAACGGCGGCTCGGCCTCGGTCTCGATCGTCGGCCACACGGACACCGTGGGTTCCGGCAAGGCAAACCAACGCCTGTCGGAATGCCGTGCCGATGCCGCGAAGTCGAACATGGTCGGCAAGGGCGTTCCCGCCAGCGCGATCACGACCTCGGGCCGTGGCGAAAGCGAACTCATGGTTCAAACCGGCGACAATGTGAAAGAGCCGCAAAATCGCCGCGCGAACATCGACCTGAACTAAGGGTCGTTTCGCTTCAAGATATGAGGGCGGGGCCGATGGCTCCGCCCTTTTTTCTTGTCTTTTGTCTGCTTTGGATCTTCGGCTAACCTCCACGCGATTGCTTTTCAACGGGAGCAAAGGATGCGCAGGTTTCATTGGCCGTGGGCTGTCGCGGTCTTGCTGCTGTTTGCTGGAGCAAGCGCAGA
>JBGAPZ010000052.1:0-25419 GCA_044220975.1 Micropepsaceae bacterium
CGAAGGGCAGTTCGACGCTGCGAACGAACGAGCCGTAGGAGCGCTCGGCACAGTAGTAGTCTTTTTCTTTTGTCTCCTTCTCGGTCTTTTTCTCGCCCTTGATCGTCAGCATCGTGCCGACCGCGGTGATTTCGACGTCCTTTGCGTCAACGCCGGGGAGTTCCGCAGAGACGTCGACCGCATCAGCGGTCTCAGTCATATCGAGCACGGGCCAATAGGCGGCGTTGCCGTTCTTGTCACGAAGCGCCGGCCAGTGTCCCGTGAAGTCGTCGAACAAGCGGTCGATTTGACGTTGCAGATCGCCCAGATGCCCGCCGAACGATGTACCCGCGCGGCGAAACAAGTTTGGGAGTGAGTTTCTCTGTTCCATTTGATCCTCCTTTTGAATCAATAATCTATGCGACTATCAGGGAGCAACATTCGGCTCCCTGATCCAACTCAAACTAGTGCGCCATCAACACCGCGAACGGTGCGCCGTGGCGCGCGATGTGACGCGTCACACCGCCGAGCACGAATTCGCGGACGCGACTGTGCCCATAACCGCCGAGAACGAGCATGTCGCAACGTTGCGCTTCGACTGCGAGCAGCAGCGCCTCTGCCGTCGACTTCGGGCCGGCGTCGACCAAGTGCTCGATGACGCCGATGCCGCGAAGTGCTAGATACTCACGCAGCTGCGTCAGCGGCTGAGAGTCGCCCGTGGCCGGTGTTATTTCGAAGCTGTGAACAGCCTTGGCGCGCGATAGGAACGGAAGCGCGGCGATGACGGCGTGTGCGGCCGTTGCGCTGCCGTCATAAGCTATCGCGATGCGTTGGCCGGGACTTTCGCCCAGCTCAGCCGGCACGCAGAGCACCGGGTGCGTTCCGCCCAAGAGAGCCGCCTCGAAGCCTTCGCGGATCGTGTCTTGCCCCTCGCCGTTCGGCACAAGACCGAACACGACCAGATCGCTCAGTCTGCTTTCACGCTCGATCTCGTCGGCGAAATCGCCCTGTACGACCTTCAGATGCGCTGTGGGATCGGGCAGAGCTCCAGGCTTTTGCTTCAGTTCGATCGCGAGTTTGCCGGCCGTCGCCCGGAATGTTTCCACGGCAAGCTTTTGAGCCTCGTCCGACGCCTTGATCGCCGCTTCCATGGCGTATTGCGCGGAGTACCCGCTGGCATCGCCGCCGAGATAGCTGTAGGGGATGGCGCGCACGGGGTCGAGCCTCACAAACAGTGCTTCCGCGTGGGCGCCGAATTGCTTCGCGAGGTTAAACGCGGCGGTAAGTGCTGCCGTGTCGCTTGCGGCACCGATAACGGGGATCAAGATTTTACGGTAAGACATGAGGCGGACCTTCCCATTGATACTTTGAAGGCTAGAGCGGTCGGACATCGCTAGCCTTGCGGGAGGTCAAGGATTCGCGAAGTTGATGTAGCTCAAGCGCACGAACGCTTGCACGAGACCGGTTCCTAACCGGCGTCGTTACTCGGTCGTTTTGCCGCCGAAATGATGCTTGTGGGATTTGGCGTCGGCCTTTGTCGCGTGCACGGTGCCGTCGGCATGCTCTGGCGGTCCGTAGAGAGTGTAAAGCCGCATCGCCTTGGCGCCCGTATTAATCACGTTGTGGCGGGCACCCGCCGGCACGAGGACGGCATCGTCCCCGTTGATGTGCGATCGCCGCCCGTCGATCAGAACGTCGCCCTCGCCTGATTCGACCGATTCTTTCCGGTGTAGAGCACGCGCCGAAAGTTCGAGTTGGTTTCGGTTAGGTCTTCGATGTCGCCTACAAATCCCTTCATTTGGCCCCGTGCTCCCGGATGTCGGCCCCTTACTACACCCACATGCGACGTCTGGTTGTTGATCCGCATCAACAATTGCGCACGCCACAGGGAGCGACACCGGACCGCCGCCCGGCTAATCTGCCAATATGAACAACGACTTCCTCGGTCCGGCAAAACAGAACCAGTGGCTGGTGCTCGCCGGGCTGGCTTTGGCGGCGGCGATCATCTTCGGCGCGGATCTGGTAGCGACGCATGGTTACACGGTTTGGGTGCTCTACCTTCCCGTCTGCGTCGTTGCTGCGTGGTTCGACCGTTCGCGGGAGGCTGTTGTTGCCAGCGTCACCGCGACCCTGCTCATCGCGGTCGGCTGGGTGTTGTCGCCGGAACCGCCGCCCTTCCTGCCCGGTATCGCCAGCCGGGCGCTGGAAGCGCTGACGATTTGGCTCGCCGTGCTTTTGGTTCTGTTCCAGCGGCGAGCGGTGCGCGCAACAGAGGCCGCCCATCAAGCGGCTCGAGACGCGAACGACCGGCTCAACGGCATTATCATCAACATCGCAGAAGACGCGATTATTTGCGTGGACGAGGAGCAGCTCATCACTTTGTTCAACCACGGTGCCGAGCGCATCTTCGGATATGCGGCCGCGGAGGCGATCGGTCGGCCTATCGCGATGTTGCTTCCGGCACGTGCATCGATTTCGCACGCGACATTTGTCCGTGAGTTCGGCGCGTCATCTGTTCAATCGCGGCGGATGGGCGAGCGCGGAGCCGTCGCGGGCGTTCGCAAAGATGGAACTGAGTTTCCCGCAGAGATATCGATTTCGAAGCTCGCGACGCCAATCGGCGCGGTCTACACGGCGATCGTGCGCGACATCAGCGAGCGTGTTAGAACCGAAGCCCTATCGCGTGATCGCGACCGGAGGCTGCGTCTGGTTCTTTCGGCCGGGCAAATGGGCACGCTCGACATCGACGAACGCACCGGCACTCTTAGACAGGACGAAACGGCGGCGCGACTCTTGGCGTTACCCGCGACAGCGCTGGAAATCCCCGTGCTGGACTTCGTGAACCGAATTCACCCGGAGGATCGCGCATCGGTACGTGCGCAATGGGACCGCGTGCACAAGACTGGCGGAGACTATGCAATCGAGTTTCGCGTCGATGTCGGCGGTGAAGGCGTCCGCTGGTTGAAGTCGCAAGGCTTCTGCGAACTCGGCGTCGACGGACTCCCCCTGCGAACGACGGGGGTCATTCGAGACACGACGCAACCCAAATTGACGGAAGCGGCCCTAGAGAGCCGTGTCAGCGAACGGACGGCAGAGTTGCGCGAGGAAATTGAGCGGCGCGAAGAGGCGCAGTCTGCCCTACTGCGGTCGCAGAAATTGCAGGCCGTGGGCGAGCTCGCCGGTGGCATGGCACATGACTTCAACAATCTTCTGACCGTGATCACCGGCAATCTCGAACTACTCGGTCTACGCCAACTCGACGAGAAGGCGCGCGACTTACTTCGCCGTGCCGAGCAAGCCGCCACGATGGGCGGGCGCCTCGCTAGCCGACTTCTCATAATTGGCCGACGGCAACGTCTGCAGCCTGTGACCATCGATCTTAACGAACTGGCGCGAAGCATGATCGACATTTTGCGCCGCACACTCGGGGATCAAATCGAGATTCATAGCGCGTTTGGCGATGCTCTTTGGCCGACGCGCGCGGATGTCAGCGAGATCGAGAACGCGATTTTGAACCTCGCGATCAATGCGCGCGATGCGATGCCGAACGGCGGTAAACTCGTAATTTCCACGTCGAATAAGGCGCTTGGCCCGGACGATGTTGCCGGCGAGGCGGGCTTAACGCCCGGCGACTATGTCATGCTCTCGGTCAGCGATACCGGCGTTGGCATTCCACGCGAGAATATCGCCCGCGTGTTCGAACCATACTTCACCACCAAACAGGCAGGTCGCGGCACGGGTTTGGGATTGAGCACGATCTACGGATTCGCGAAGCAATCGGGCGGACACCTGACGATCTACAGCGAAATCGGTAAAGGCACCTCAGTGCGGCTCTATCTACCGCGCGCCACAGGCGAGAATGCGACCGCCGGGCGGCCCGCTGCCGTGCCGGAGCAGGCGGCGGGCGAAACCGTTCTGGTGGTAGAAGACAATCCCGCCGTGCGCGATGTAACGGTGAAGCGGCTCGACATGCTCGGCTATCGGGTCGAGACGGCGGAGAACGGACTTGCCGCAGTCGCTAAGCTGCAGAGCACCACGAAGATCGATCTCGTCTTTTCCGACGTCGTGATGCCAGGGGGTATGTCGGGCTTCGATTTGGCCAGCTGGGTTAGAGCAAACAGACCAGGTGTGAGGTTGCTGTTGACTTCGGGCTTCACTGGCGAAGTCGCTCAGAACGGCGAGAATGTAGCTCTGCGCGACATTGAGGTCTTGCGCAAACCCTATGCGACGGCCGAACTGGCGCGCGCGGTGCGCGAGGCATTGGGTTAGCAGGCAAAACTAGTAGGCTCAGGCCTTCTGCACCTCTGCTGCAAAAACATAGCCGACGCCGCGTACGGTTTTGATCAAGCGCGGATGGTCCGTATCGCCCTCGACTTTCTTTCGCAACCGCGCGACCAGCGTGTCAATGGAACGGTCCATCGGCGACCAATCGTGTCCCTTCAGTGCGTCCATGATGTTATCGCGCGTCATGACGCGGGCGGCGCGCTTCACGAGAAGTTCGAGCAGATTGAATTCCGCGGCCGTCAGTTCTATCACGCGTCCATTCGCGTCCGTCAGTTCGCGGCGCGGAATCGAGAGGACAAAGCCGTCGAAGTCATATCGGTCGTCCTTCGACTGGCCTGTCAAGGAGGCGGCAGGACGCTCGTCTTGTTGGTAGCGGCGCAATACCGCCCGCACGCGCGCGAGGACCTCGCGCAGATTGAAGGGCTTTGTGATGTAGTCGTCTGCGCCGAGTTCGAGCCCGATCACTTGGTCGATGGGGTCTTGCTTGCCGGAGATCATGATGATGGGAACGTTGCGCTGCGAACGAATTTCGCGCGCCAGTGCGAAGCCATCTTGTCCAGGTAGGTTCACGTCGAGTGTGATCAGCGTGACCGGGTGCTTCGCCAAATGCTCGCGCAATCCAGTACCGTCGCCAGCCTCGCTGACGCGATAACCCTCGAGCTCGAAGTACTCCCGCAAGAGAGTTCGTACTTCGACCTCGTCATCGACGATTAAAACGTTGACCGGTTCGCGCACCGCCATGGACAGCCTTGGACCCGCGGTTCTCTGTGCGGCCAGGATACCGTCGGTTTCCTTTTGTTACACTTCGTCACAATCAAGACAAGCGCCCGTTTCAGGCCCGTTTTTAGATGGCACTCGAACATTCCGCACCGACCTTAGGAGCCGAAAATGTTAACGACCGCCCATCACGCCGAGCCCGTGCCATTTCGCAGGTCTATCGCGCCCATCCAGTGCGCGAACAAGCTCGACGGTTGTTTCGCGGAGGCTCCCGCACGTCAGTTGAAGGCCAACGAGCCTCTGTTCGCCGAGGGCGACTGCAAATTGAACGCGTACAAGATCGAGAGCGGTGCCGTCTTGGTCTACAAGATCCTGAACGACGGCATACGCCAGATTGTGAGCTTCGCGTTTCCGGGCGATATTATCGGGCTGGAAACCGGCGACGAGTATGCGTATGACGCACAGACACTCGCGTCCACTCGCATCCGCTCCATCCCCGTGGTTTCGCTGTGGCGCCGTGCGGCGGCCGATCCCGCGCTGACCAAGGAGTTGGTCGAGGCGCTGTCGCGCGAAATCACCGACGCGCGCGACCACCTGTTGACCATCGGCCGTCTTTGCGCGACCGGCCGCATCGCAACGTTTCTGCTTGCACTTGCGCGACGCAACGAGCGGCGGGGGCTGGATGCGGCGAACCTTGTCTTGCCAGTCCGTCGCAGCGATATGGCCGACTTCTTGTGCCTGTCGGTCGAAACCGTCAGCCGTTCGCTCACTGAACTGAAGGTCTCGCATGTGATCAGCCTGCGCGGCTGGCGCCAGATTCGAATCCAGGACCGCGCCATGTTGGAGCGGTTGGCGATGGGTGAGATGCACATCACCCCCGAGCGGCCATTCCGCAAGGCGGCTTAGGTTCGCGCCCGACTTGCAGCCGACAACCGGAAGTGGCTGGCGATAACAACGCTGGCCGCCGCCGCGAAGAAACACCAAACCGAGATGAACATCTCGGTATAGTAGCCGTAACTGATGATCGAACCGGTCAGTACGATTACACCGAACAGGGCGACCGCTCGGCGCGACGAGATAAGAAGACCGAGCGTCGTCGCCACCAAGTACGCCCCCTCGACAAGCAAGGGCGTGTCACCCACGTCGTAGCGAATGTGCCCGCCAGCGATTGCCGCTTGGTGCGAATGCGAGAGCTGCACCCACAGAAAATAGACGGCAACCGATGCGCCGATCACAAGGTAAAGGCCCATTGCCCGCTTGCGGAGGATGTCGGTTTCGACGCAAAGCGGCGCGAACGACGCAAAGACAGGCCAGACGATTAGCGCAATTGCGAGAAACGCGTGGCTGAGCCACGACGACACTGCCCCTTCCGGCACGACCGGCAACGTCAACCACAGCCCACCCTCAACAAGCTGCTGTGCCGCGAACAATAATGGCATGGAGGCCAGCGGCAGCTCGCGTGCGCCGTCCGCGCGCGACACTGTGTACACCCCAACCGCTGCAGTGAGCCCGGCCGCGAAAAAACTTGCCGTTGCGGAAAAACACATGCGGTTAATCGGCCCGAGCCGCGTATGCCTTCGCATTCGCGGCTTCGACGATATCGTCCCACACGGCCGCCGGTTGGGTAACGTCTTCAAAGATGTCGTGAACTGCCACTCGCATTGGCGTCTCCATCCCGGCAGCTTAGTCGATGACGCCTGCTTCGTCGCGTCTGATTTCGTCGAGGGCGGCTCCCACGTCAGCGTCGCTGAGTTGACGGAAGTCGCGATAGAACGAGCCGACGCCGAAAAACCTATCTGTCACCAACGGACATACGACCTCCGCACCGTCGGCTTCCAAGTCTGCGACTGCCTCGGGCGGCGCGACCGGAACCGCAACGATCACGCGCGTCGCCCCCCGCCTGCGCAGGGCTTTGACCGCCGCGCGAACGCTGGCGCCGGTCGCCAACCCATCATCGACGACAATGGCCTGCCGCCCTGTCGGCATTAAAGGTGAACCGGCATGATATTGCCTTCGCCGACGTTCAATCTCTTTAAGTTCGCGCTCAGTGATGTCCTTCAGCACCTCGCGCGAGACGCCAAGCCGGTGGATGAGCGCTTCGTTGAAGACGATATCGGGATCGGCGCCGTCGACGATCGCACCAAGCGCAAGCTCGGGCTCCAGCGGTGCGCCGATCTTGCGTACGTACAGCAAGTCGAGCGGCGCGCCGAGGGCCTTCGCCACTTCGACTGCAACCGGCACACCACCCCGCGGCAGCGCGAATACCACGGCGCCAGTCCCTTTCCACTGGGCGAGCAACGGCGCGAGACAACGTCCCGCGTCGCGCCTGTCGAGGTATTTTTGGTGCGCAATTGGCATGGACTAGTTGGCTTCCTCTTGCGGTAGCGGCACGGAGACGCCGAGTTCAGCTAAGCCCTCTTCGATCAGGTCACCCAACATCGGCGTGCCGACCAAGTAGCTCACGATCCGCTTGTTCTTGGCCTCACGCGCCTGACGCAGAGCGTCACGCCAACTCGCGCGGTCGTAGTCGCCCCGCCCGACCCATAGAATGGCCAGCAACTCCGTCAGCTGATCGTCGTTGAGATTTGAGAGAGCGGCCGTCAGCTCGTCTTCGGTCGGGTTGTCGGGAGTCGTTTCCAAGATGGAGACTACCCTGTCGTCGGAGGGGTTTGAGCCGGTGTCGGGATCATCGTCTTCGACCATTGCGTCGAATTCGCGCGCCTTCTCGATGATGAAGGCGAGTTTTTGCACGGGCAGCGCCATTGCGAGTTCCATAACGGGGTTCCGGATTCGTATTGTCGGAACGATCTTTTAAGCCATCCGGCGAGCGAGGCTTTGACGCTCATCAAAATCAGACAACGACCATCGTTCTTAGTGCCGGCGCAAGCTCGGTTGGTTTCGCGCTGCGCACACGTCAGAACTGGCGGATCTTGACCTAGGTCATGTCCGTCAGCCGTGGGTTGCGCGAGACTTTCCTAGGTAGCCGGGAAATGACGACCATGAGAGTTCTTGTGCTCTATGCAACAACCGAAGGCCAAACGCGGAAGATCGCCGACTTCGTAACGACGAGGTTGAAGGACAGAGGTGACGTGGTCGCCATGATTGACGCAGCCGACGTCCCGGTAGACTTCAGCCCGAAGGACTACACTGCGGCGGTTCTAGCGGGATCGCTGCATGCGGGCGTCTATCAGACGCCACTATTCCATTTCGCTCGCAAGCATCATGAGGCGCTTAACCAGATGCCGACCGCCTTCCTATCGGTGTCGTTGGCGGCGGCCGGAAAAGACCCGGAAGACTTGAAGGGTATGGCGAACTGCGCGGATTCGTTCCAAAAGAATTCCGGCTGGACGGCAGGCGTCGTTCATCACATCGCGGGCGCATTCCGCTTCGCCGAGTACGATTTCTTCAAGCACTGGATGATGAAGGTCATCGCTTGGGAACACGGCATGAAGACCCAGGGCGTGGTCGAGCTTGAGCTCACGAACTGGGAGGCACTCCGCGATATCGTGGACTCGTTCCGCGAACATGCTGCGGCGCGTGCGAAGCAAGTTGCATAACACTGGAGGCATCGATGCGAAAACTTTCAGACATCGTATTTAATCAGAAGCCACTAACTATGCGCCCTAGCGCGCACGTCAAACACGCTTGCCAAAAGATGCATGAAGCCCGGGTTGGTTCTGTGCTTGTGACCGATGAACAAGGGCGTCTCGTCGGCATTTTCACCGGTCGTGATGCGGTTTGTCGCGTCGTCGCGGCGGGCAAGGACGCGGAAGCTACAGCGCTCGCCGATGTCATGACCCCGGCTCCTGCATCGTTGCCGCCGGAGACGACGGCCATCGAAGCGCTGCGTTTGATGTGGGATGGCGGCTTCCGCCACATCCCGATCGTCGACCTGGGCAAGGTCGTGGGCGTCGTTTCCCGCGGCGATTTCAAAGGTGCCGAGCGCGATCGTCTTGAGGAAGAACGCTCAATCTGGGAGCATTTGCGCTAGCCTTGCGCTCCGGTACGCCGCAGTCACAGCATTGACCTAGGTCAAGGCTCGGTCTTTGTTGTTCGCGCATTATTAGAAGAAACAGCCCCGAGGGTCCGCGATGGCGAATGCCGAGTCCGTGCCGCAATGGGCGATCAGAAGCCCTTTGATTATCCATGCGCCAACAATGGAAGATCCGTGGCGGTGGCTTGGCCAAGGATGGAAAGATCTTTGGCGTAATCCGATTCTAAGTTTCGGGTACGGTGCGGCGTTCGTCGGGATCGGCCTTCTCGTGACTGCGGGGCTTTGGGCGGTTGGGCTTGAATCGATGGCACCGGCGCTTGCGGCAGGCTTCATGTTGCTCGGGCCCGTACTCGCGATCGGCCTCTACGAAATGAGCCGCCGGTACGAGACCGGCGAACCAGTGTCTTTCCGGGAGGTCGTGGCGCCCCGTCTACCCTCGCTGCCGCAATTCGCGCTCCTCGCCTTCGTACTGATGTTCCTGTTCATGACGTGGCTGCGGGTAGCCACCCTAAACTACGCGCTCTTTACGCATGGGAGCTACATGCCGCTCCGCGATTTCGTCGCCTTCGCGCTGACGACTGAAGAGGGTTTGACGATGATCGTCGTTGGCACCGCGATCGGCAGTGCGTTCGCGGCGCTCGTCTACGCGATCAGCGTCATCGCCGTGCCGCTGCTATTCCGTCACGACGTTGACGTGCTAACCGCGATTTGGATCAGCGTGCAAACCGTCATCCACCATCCAGGACCGATGCTTCTGTGGGCTTGGCTCATTGCCGTCTTAACCGCCATCGGCTTCGCCACAATGTTCGTAGGTTTGATCGTCGTCTTCCCGTTGATTGGACACGCGACCTGGCATGCCTATCGATCGATCGTGGCGGGCGAGCGCTAGCGGGGCTGGTCCTCTTCATCGTCGATCAGGATGCGGTGCGGGGCACCGTCTAGGTCGTCATACTGTCCCGATTTCAAGGTCCAGAAAAAGACTGCGACGCCGAGCGCACCTAGAATGATCGCGGCGATGGTGAGGACAAGGAACGCGTCCATCGTCAGCCTCGCGAGAGCCTGAGCGCGTTCAACATCACGATCAGTGACGAAGCCGACATCGCGATGGCTGCGATTAGCGGCGTGACCAGCCCCGCCGCCGCCAGCGGTACCGCGAGCGCGTTGTAGGCTGCAGAGAACGCGAAATTTTGGAACACGAGCCGCCGGGCGGCACGGGCGACATCGACTGCCTCCGCGATCGGCGCCAACGCGTCGCCCTGCAAAACCATATCGGCCGCGGCTTGGCTCGCTTGCGCGGCCGAAGCGGGCGAGATCGACACGTGCGCCGACGCCAGCGCGGCGGCGTCGTTCAATCCGTCGCCCACCATCAGCGCCTTATGACCGCTTGCACGCAAAGCCTCAAGGCGTTCCGTCTTCTGCTTTGGGTCGTTGAGCGCGCGCCATGCCGTGATGCCCGCAGCGTGTGCGATCGCCTCGGCCGGCGCGTCGCGATCGCCCGAGAGCATCTCCACTTCAAGACCGCGCGTTCGCAATGCCGCGACTGCGGTCGCCGCATCCGACTTCAACCGATCCTCAAACATGAAGCAGACCGGTTCAGCGTTTCCTTTCCTGAACCACAGATGTGTGGCTTCGCCGGCATCGATAGTGCCGGCCCACGCTGCCCGCCCGAGCCGCAGCGTCACGCCATCGATTGTCGCTTCCAACCCTTCGCCGATTTCTTCGCGCACGCCGAGCGCGATGGGACCGGGACCGGCGGCCTCGGACAGCGCCCGCGACAGCGGATGCTTGCTTGCGCGGGCAAGCGACGCGGCGAGTGCAAGGTCACCCGCCGACACTGCCGCAGCATTCGCGAGCACCGGCCGTCCCTCGGTCAGTGTTCCGGTCTTGTCGAATACGACCGTGTCAGCCTCCGCCAGACGCTCCAACGCATCTCCCGACTTCACGATCAGTCCCTCGCGGAACAAGCGACTGGTTGCGACGATCTGTACCGCCGGAACAGCGAGGCCTAACGCGCACGGACAGGTGATGATGAGAAGAGCGATGGCGTTCGTCAGCGCCGCGTGCAGACCTAGTCCGAACACCCACCCACCGATGAAGACCGTGAGGGCCAGTCCATGCACGACGGGCACGTAATATGCCGCGGCACGATCGGCCAACCGCACGTAGCGCCCCCGCGACTGCTGACCCGCTTCGAGAAGCCGCGCCATCTCGGCCACAAGCGAGTCCTGTACCCGCGCCGTCGCTCGGACCGTCATCGGTTGTCCGAGGAGCAAAGATCCGGCACGCAACGTCTCGCCCACAGCCATTGCGACAGGCGCGCTCTCGCCCGTAACCAGCGACACATCTATGTCGCCGCGGCCGCTCTCGATTACCGCATCGACGGGCGATCGATCGCCAGCCGAAAGGAGTAACCGGTCGCCCGGTATCACATCGCCCGCCGCAACGACTGTGCTGTGATCGCCGGGACCGAGACGTGTTGCCGTGACGGTCTGCATTGCCGCCAGATCCAGCGCCGCCGACCGCGCCTTCCGCCTGAGCAGATGATCAAGATAGCGTCCGATCAGAAGGAGAAACGGCAAGCTGACCGCCGCGTCGAAGTACGTGTACTTTCCGCCTTGCGCGGCCTCCGCCACGCTTAGAGCGAGTGCGAGCAGTATGCCGAGCGTGATGGGTACGTCCATATTCGCGCGCATTCGAGCCAAGCTTGCGAAGGCAGAGCGGAAAAACGGGCGACCTGCGTACAAAGCAGCCGGAACGGCGATTAGGCCCGAAATCCAATGAAACAGCGTGCGCGTGCCCTCGCCCATCTCGCCATCGAAGCCGGCCCATACGCAGATCGACAGGAACATGACGTTCGACGCGGCAAAGCCCGCCACCACAAGACAGCGCAACAAGAAGCGCCCTTCCTCATCGTCCTGCTGCAGTACGGCTCCCGGATCGTACGGAAATGCCTCAAACCCCAATTCCCCAACCCGCGCGACAATAGCCTGGGCGCTGGTGCGAACGCCGCGCCAGCGTACGGACAGTTTTGCGGTCGAGAGATTCACGCGGGCCTCTTCGACGCCCGGCATTGCCGAAACGCCCCGCTCGATCTTCGCTATGCATGCCGCGCACCGCATACCCTTGACTGCGAGCTCGAGCTTCGAGGTTCCTTGCGCGTCGCGCCGCACGAATGGTGCTGGATCAATTCTAAGCGCCTGGCTAAACGTTGCGGCCGTCATTTGAGAACGACGCGACGTTGGGCTTCGAAGGCGACGTCGCCGCTCTTTGCATGAACGATGACATCCCAGGCACCCGGTGCAAGACCTGAGGCAACTGCCTTGTAGTAACCGTCGCCCGCCGACAACAAAGCAATCGTTCGGTCGAGATTTGCATCGGTTGGCCGACGCAGGGTCGCCTCGACCGTCAAGACGGTCTTCGCCTGGCCATTACGGTCTTTGATGAGAACGCTGATCGCCGCGCCGGTCGTCTCGCGCGCGGCGTCTATGGAAGCCATCCATCCGAGCGATTGCTGGGCGGCGCGCGCCTCAAGGGTGCGGTTGTATTCAAGGCCACGCACGTACGGCGTCGACACGTCTTCGCCCGAAAATGTGTCGATCGCGTACATTGCCAACGCGACGTTGACCGCGATCGTAATCCCGAAAAATGCGAGGATCATCGCGAGTACGTGCCGCCCCTTAAGTTCCCAGGTCATCGCGCACCTCCATCGGACAAAAAGACTGTCGCATTCGACTGCGTTTCGCCGTCCTTGGCGAGCTTGAAGACGATCGGCACCGACGCCGCCGTCAAATTTGCCATCGGCACCGTCACCAGCACGCGCACAGTTCTTAGACGGTCTCCCTCGACAGTAATCCGGGCGGGCAGCGACGCGCTCTCAAACCCGATGATCTTCGTCGAGAAGCCAGGAGGTCCCTCGATCGCGAGTTCAAGGTCGCGCTGCGTCGCAGCGCGGTTCATCACTTTTACAGTATAGGCGTTGCGAACCGATCCGTCGGAGAGCTGCACAAAGTTCGGGTTGCGGTCGCGCAGAACATTGAGGTCGATCGTCGCGCGTGTCGATAAGCCGAGCAGCATTATGGCGGCGACGGCGGTGAGGGCTGCGGCGTATAGCAGGACACGCGGACGCGCAAAAGTGAAGTAGCCCTTTTCGCCCTTCTTGCGCCGCTCGATGTTCTGCGGCGTGTCATAGGCAATAAGGCCCTGAGGCAAAGCCACCTTCTTCATCACTGCGTCGCAGGCATCGATGCAGAGAGCGCAGTTGATGCATTCGAGCTGCTCACCGTCGCGAATATCGATGCCCATCGGACAGGCCGCCACGCACTGATTGCAATCGATGCAGTGCCCTCGTCCCTCCCACGGCTGACCTTTTTTGTGCGGTCCCCGCAGCTCACCACGATCGGTGCGGTAAGTCACCATCAGCGTTTCGCGGTCGACTAACGCCGCCTGAATACGTGGCCACGGGCACATATACGTGCACACCTGCTCGCGCATGTGCCCAGCGAGCCAATACGTCGTGAACGTCAAAATACCCAAGAACAAGTACGCCGTTCCATCGGCGGTACCCGTGAACAGGTTCGCCGCGAGCGTCGGCGCATCGTGGAAATAGAAGATCCAAGCACCGCCTGTTGCCGCCGCTATCAGCAACCATACGACGTGCTTGGCGCCCTTCTTCCCGAACTTGTCCAGCGTCCATCGCGATTTGTCGAGGCGGATGCGCTCGTTGCGGTCGCCTTCGATCAACCGTTCGACCAAGATAAAGAGGTCGGTCCATACGGTTTGCGGACACGCGTACCCGCACCATACGCGCCCGAATAGTGAGGTTACGAGAAACAGACCCAGCGATGCCAAGATCAGAAGGCCGGTGACGTAGTACACTTCTTGTGGCCAGATCTCGAGCCAGAAGAAATAGAACCGCTCGCGAACGAGGTCGACGAGCACGGCTTGATCGGGCGCATTCGGTCCGCGATCCCATCGCAGCCAAGGTAGGACGTAATAGATGCCAAGCATCACGACCAGGCCCACCCACTTCAGCAGGCGGAATCGTCCGTGAACAAGCTTCGGATAGATTGGTACCCGCGCGACATAGTCACGTCGCGTTGCGGCGCTATTCGTTGCGCGCGCGTCTACGCGCTGAACACCGTCGGCGGCGAGAGCATGCGTCTCTGCCGCCACGGCCTTCAAAGTCGCTGCAATCGGCGCATCCATCGCGCCTCCTCACTACTCGCCGCCGCCGAGCGAGTGGACATACACCGCCAGCGCGTCGATCGTCATCGGGTCAAGCCGCGAACCCCACGTCGGCATCACGCCGCCACGCCCGTTGACGATCTGCGCCTTGATCTGCTCGCGCTTGCCGCCATAGAGCCACTCTTTGTCCGTCAAGTTCGGCGATCCGAATTCGCGCAAACCCTTGCCTTCCGGACCGTGGCACGCGGCGCACTGCTCCGCAAACAAGGTCGTTACCCGTTGGACAGCTTGGGCGTCGGCTTTGCCGCCCGAGAGTGCAACGACGTATTCGACCAAGTCATCGATCTGCGCCGGTTCGAGCATCTTGTCGCGACCGAACGCAGGCATTTGCGAGAGCCGGCTTTCGGGATTGGTCGACCGCACGCCCACGGTAATCGTGTGCTTGATGTCCTCAAGCGTGCCACCCCAGAGCCAGACGTCGTCGTTCAAGTTAGGATAGCCTTTGAAGCCCTGCGCGCCCGAACCATGGCAGGTCGCGCAATTGTCGCCGAATGCGGACTTGCCGGCTTCGCGAGCAAATTGGAATAGATTCGGATCGGCTTCGATTTGAGCGAGCGTCGAGTTCGCCAATAGCCGACCTTGTTCTTCTCGTTGCGATTTCATCGCCAACACTGCGTTTGCGACATCGGCACGCTGTGACTGGTTCAAAATTCCCGGAGTGTAGCCGGTCAGCGTTGGCCAGGCCGGATAGAGCACCCAATACCCTACCGCCCAGACGATGGTTGCGTAGAACACCCACAGCCACCAGCGCGGCAGCGGCGTGTTGAGTTCTTTGATGCCGTCCCATTCATGCCCGGTGGTTTCGGTACCGGACGTCGCATCAATTTC
Organism: Micropepsaceae bacterium; assembly: GCA_044220975.1. Lineage (GTDB taxonomy): Bacteria > Pseudomonadota > Alphaproteobacteria > Micropepsales > Micropepsaceae > SZUA-430. The sequence continues at coordinate 15,047 of JBGAPZ010000052.1, forward strand.
TTTCCGCGTGGCCATTAGCCTTGATCCTCATCGAGTGGCATGCGCGCAGCTTTGTCGAACTTCGCTTGGTTTCGCGGCCAGAAGGCATACGCGCAACCCGCAATGAATAGCGCCATCAGGTAGACGACACCCCAACTGCGCGCGAATTCGGCGAACGCGTGATAATCCATAGCTCACCGCCGGTTCTCAGGCGCGTCGGCCTGATAGGTTTTGAAATCGACGAGCGTGCCAAGCATTTGTAAGTAGGCGATCAACGCATCCATTTCCGTAATTGAGGCAGGATTGCCATCGAAGTCGCGCGCGACAGCCTTTTTGTAGCGGGCTTGAAATGCGTCGATCCCGTCGGCGTCCGGTGTTGCTTGCGCAAGCAAGTCCGCCTTAGCGTTCTTGACCATGTCCTCGTTATAGGGAACGCCAACCATGCGGCTGGCTTTGAGCGTGTCTTCGATGTCGTCGAAGCGCAACTCCGTCTTCTCGAGGAAGACGTAAGGCGGCATCACGGATTCCGGAACGACGGAGCGCGGGTCGGCCAAATGAGCCCGGTGCCATTCGTCAGAGTACTTCGCACCTACGCGCGCCAAATCCGGACCCGTACGTTTCGAGCCCCATTGGAATGGATGGTCGTACATGCTTTCCGCCGCCAAACTGTAATGGCCATAGCGCTCCACTTCGTCGCGCAAGGGGCGGATCATCTGGCTGTGGCAGAGGTAACATCCTTCGCGGACATAGATCTCACGCCCCTTGAGCTCCAGCGGCGTGTACGGCCGCATGCCCTCTACTTTCTCGATCGTGCTTTCGAGGTAGAAAAGCGGCGCGATCTCAACGATGCCGCCGATCGCGACAACGATCAGAATGCACACGACGAGAAGAAGCGAGTGACGCTCAAGCGTCCCGTGATTGAACATGTCGCGCCTCCTTATGCCGTAGCCGGCAGCGGTTGGTTGGCCAATGCCTCGCCCGTGCGAACGTCGCCTCTGACCGTGCGATAGAGATTGTAGACCATGATGAGCGCGCCACTTAGGTAGAGCAGACCGCCGAAGGCGCGGATGATGTAGTACGGGTGCATCGCCTCTACCGTCTCGACGAAGGAGTATTCGAGGAACCCGTAGTCGTTATAGGCACGCCACATCAGCCCTTGCATGATTCCCGACACCCACATTGCGGTGATGTAGAAGACGATACCGATCGTCGATACCCAGAAATGCCACTCGACGAGGGCGTGCGAATAGAGGCGCTTACGCTGCCAGAGCCAGGGTGTCAGGCAATAGAGCGCACCGAACGACACGAACCCGACCCAGCCAAGCGCGCCGGAATGCACGTGGCCGATCGTCCAGTCGGTGTAGTGCGAGAGCGAGTTCACAGCCTTGATCGACATGACCGGGCCTTCGAATGTCGACATGCCGTAGAACGCAACGGACACGACGAGCATGCGCAAGACCGGATCGGTGCGAAGCTTGTCCCACGCGCCCGAGAGCGTCATCAGGCCGTTGATCATGCCGCCCCATGACGGCATCCACAGCATGATCGAGAATGTCATACCGAGCGTCTGCGCCCACACCGGCAACGCCGTATAGTGCAAGTGGTGAGGGCCCGCCCAGATGTAGAGAAAAATCAGCGACCAGAAATGGATGATCGATAGACGGTACGAGTAGATCGGACGCTGCGCCTGCTTGGGAATGAAGTAGTACATGATGGCCAGGAAGCCGGCAGTTAGGAAGAAGCCGACCGCGTTGTGCCCGTACCACCACTGCGTCAGTGCGTCTTGCACGCCCGCGAAAGCCGAATAGCTCTTGATACCCAGCCACGAGACGGGCACCGCAAGATTGTTCACGATGTGCAACATCGCGATCGTCACGATAAACGCGAGGTAGAACCAGTTCGCGACGTAGATATGAGGTTCCTTGCGCTTCCAAATCGTGCCCAAGAAAACCAGTAGGTAAACCACCCAAACGAGGGTGAGCCACAGGTCGGTGTACCACTCGGGCTCGGCGTATTCGCGCCCTTGGGTCACACCAATCAGATAGCCGGTGCCTGCCACCAGGATGAAGGTCTGGTACCCCCAAAAAACGAACCAAGACCAAAGCCCGCCCGCGAGTCGCGCGTGACATGTGCGCTGCACGACATAGAACGAAGTCGCGATCAACACGTTGCCGCCGAAGGCGAAGATGACGGCTGACGTGTGCAGCGGCCGTAGCCGTCCGAAATTGGTCCACGGTAAGTCCGGGAAATAGAACAAGCTCGGAAACGCGAGTTGCAGCGCGATAATCACGCCGACCAACATCCCCGCGATTCCCCAGAACATTGAGGCGACGACACCTGCCTTCACGATGTCGTTCGCATAGGCGCCCGTGTCGTCGGCCGGGATGCCGTCGGCATAACGGCGGACGAGATGGATCAGCGCGATCCCGATGCCGGCCATAAAGGTCCACGCCTGCATCGCCATTAAGGGGTATGTCGTCTGTGCGGCGACGTAGAACGCCAAGAACAGAAAACCGACGAAGATCGCCGGCACTGCAAACAGATCGAAACGTGGGAAATTTCGGCCTGGAACTGGCTGCATCGGCTCTCTCGCTCGCAGAAATTGAGTTGCAACAGTGCAAAGTGGCACGATTCGACGCCTTGACGTGGATCAAGAACCGATGCGGCATTTCTGGCTCAAGGTGAAACAATCATGGCGAGGCTGATTGCCAACGAGTGGCTACGCACCGGCGGCCCCTGGGGACATCCACCCGGAGTGATCGAAACGCACGCAGCGACGGTCTTTCTGACAGACGCCTTTGCTTACAAGATGAAGAAGCCGGTGGATCTCGGCTATCTCGACTTTAGTACGCTCGCCAGGCGGCGAGCAGCTCTCGCCCGCGAACTCGAATTGAACGCTCGTACGGCACCGGGGACCTATTTGCGGCTTGTGCCCGTCGTCGAGAAGGACACGCGCCTTTCGCTCGGAGGAGAAGGCGATGTGGTCGAGTGGCTTCTCGAGATGCGGCGCTTCGCCGACGGTGCGCTGCTTGCACAGATGGCGGACCGCGATGAACTTACAGAGGCGACGGTTGAACAGCTTGCCATTCACATTTCGCGGTTTCATGAGAGTGCGCAGGTGGTTTCAGGTTACGACTGGCCCTCAGCGGTGGCGCGCATCGCGCGCGAGAATTCAGCCGACCTCAAGAATCAAGCGCAAATTGTTCCGGACCACGATCTCGCGGCGGTAATTTTGGCGCGGGAGCGCAATCGTGAGCGCAGTGCGGGCGCGCTCGCGCGACAGTCTAACGATGTCCGCCACTGTCATGGCGACATGCATCTCGGCAACGCCTTCTTGGATCGCGGCAGCCCCACCCTTTTCGACTGCATCGAGTTCGACGATTTCTACGCCGTCATTCCACCCCTCTACGACATCGCGTTTCTCGTGATGGACCTGATTGCACGTGGGATGCGCCGCCATGCCAACCGCGTTCTGAACGTTTGGGCGGTCCACCGTGCGTGCGATCATTGGCGGGCGATCATGGACAGCCTCGCCGTGTTGCCGCTGTACCTCGCGCTTCGTGCCGAAATTCGCGCCAAGACCGAGGGCCGCCGACCGGGTGGTCAAGCAAGCGCCGGACGCTACCTCGCCTTGTCCCGCACCTTTCTTGAACACTCCCCTTCCCGCTTGATCGCGATCGGCGGGCTCTCCGGCACAGGCAAGTCGTCGCTCGCGAAGGCCATCGCCTGGCGCGTCGGTGGCGGTGCGGGCGCCGTTCACCTTCGCAGCGACGAGATTCGCAAGCGACTCGCCAACGTCGCGCTCCCCGACCGCTTGCCGGCCTCCGCTTACACTCAGGAAGCGTCCGACCGCGTGTATGCGGAGCTTATCGGGCTTGCCAGGCGTGCGCTCGACGCCGGGGCGTCGGTCGTCGTCGATGCCGTTTTTGCGCGCGAACGCGAACGCGCAGAGATCGAGGCGCTCGCGCATGCCGCCGGCGTGCCATTTGTCGGCCTGTGGCTGGAGGCGCCGGCGGACGTCCTTGAGCAGCGGGTCACGGCGCGCAAGGACGATGCGTCCGACGCCGATGCGGCGGTTCTGCACCGGCAGCTGACCTACGATCTTGGGACGATCGCCTGGAATCGCATCGATGCCGGCTGCGGCCAGGCCGAGGTCGAGCGCGAGGTCGCCGCCCGGATTGCTTTACGTTGACCCAGGTCAAGGGAGACCTCCGCCTCTTCAAGGTAAGAGCGTTGGAGGATGACCAAGATCAAGTACATCGAGCACGAAGGTACCGAGCACCTCGTCGACGTCCCCGATGGCATGTCGGTGATGGAGGGGGCCGTCCGTTACACGATTCCGGGAATCGACGGGGACTGTGGCGGCTCGTGCGCCTGCGCGACCTGTCACGTCTATGTCGAAGACGGCTGGATGGGAAAGCTCGCACCAATGAACGAACTCGAACGCGACATGTTGGACTTCGCGTTCGGCGTCAAAGAAAACAGCCGGCTCGCTTGTCAGATCAAGGTCGCGCCGTCGCTCGACGGATTGGTCGTGCGCACGCCTGCCCGCCAATACTGAGCGATTCATTCTCAATTGCTAAGATCGGCATCGTCCGTTTGATCTGGGTCAACATCAAACAGTGACGGTCGCGTCATTGTTCCTCACGAACCGCATCATAAGGAGGATGTCATGACGGCGACAACTGCACCGAAGGTCGTGAAGAAGGGCAAATGGGAAGTGACCATGACGCCCGACGACGTCTATCGCAATCCAATGGAGATCGCGTGGTCGTTCGACTACCTGCTTGGCAAGGGCAAGGTCGAAGACCTCTACAAGCGCGCGAAACAAAACCAATGGGACTCAGACCAGCTGTTGCCCTGGGATACGAAGGTCGACCCGTCGAGCCCCTTGATCGCCGACCGTTCGTCGATCTTCCACAAAATGCCGTTCTTCAACAAATTGTCGAAGTCGCAGCGCGAGACGTTTACCGCGCATTCGACCGCGCAGTTGCTGTCGCAATTCCTGCATGGCGAGCAAGGCGCGCTGATGACGGCCGCTGCCGTCACGCATTCGGTGCCGGATACCGCCGCGAAGCTCTATGCCGCGACGCAGACGATGGATGAGGCGCGCCACGTCGAAGTCTATGCCAAGTACTGCGATAAGATCGCAATGGTCTATCCGATGACGCCTTGGCTCAAGATGCTGATCGATGCGACGCTGAAGTCCGATCGCTATGAGAAGGTCATGATCGGTATGAACATGATCGTCGAGGGTCTGGCTTTGGGCGCCTTCAACAACATGTACCACGTCACGAATTGCCCGCTGCTTAAAGCGCTGACTTTTAACGTCATGCGCGACGAGTCGCGGCACGTTTCGTTCGGTCACATCTTCTTAGGCCCGGTGATCAAAAACTTGGACGAGGCGACGCGCGAAGACCTAGCGGACTTCGCATTCAACGCGATTTATCTGATCGTACAGGGCACGCAGGTCGGCGGCGGCCAAACGCTCGCCAGCCGCGCGGATCCAGGGTTCATGCAGGTTCTCGCAAATTCCGAGATCGACCCTGAGGACTTCTTCAAAGGACTGAAAGAAGCTGCGGATGCGGGCGTTCTGATGGACTTCCCGCCGGGGCAGATCCACTCGCTGCACGATCTCATGCTGCCCGCGCTCGCCCGCGTCGGCTTGATCACGCCGCGCGTGCGCAAGAAATACGACGAGGCCGGCATTCAGATCAGCGAAGATTTGCGCGTCCTGCGCCAAATGGAAGGCGGCGCGCCAAATATCGAGGCTGCTGCAGAGTAAGCTTCGAGGGAATCGACGCGCCGGTTAGCCTGTCCCTTCGGCGCCGGCGCGCGGTTCCCACTAGAAATGGAGGTTGGCATGACGAACCTCACCCGCGAAACCGGGGCATCGGCGGCGGACAAGACGTCGCCGGCGTTCTTTCGCGCGCTTGTCGAAGGTGTGCCCGAGGCGATCATCGTTACGACGCCGGATGGCATGATCGTGTATTTCAACGCCGCGTCTGAGAAGTTGCTGGGCTACGCGCAGTCTGAGGTCGTCGGACGGAGCATTGCGATGCTGGTGCCGCAGCAGCCGGACCGGCGTGCCGATGCGGTCAAGTGGCTCGAACGTTGGGCGCATGAGCCCGACGAGACGCAATCGCGCTTTCTCGACTTCATCGCGCAGACGAAAACGGGAGCGCAAATGCCCGTGGATGTGCGTGTGGTCGAGCGCAACATCGACGGCGAACGCCGCTTTCTTATCACGTTCCGCGACAACACGGCGCGCCGGAAGGAGCAAGCGGCCTTCAGGCAAGCCCATCTGCGCGCCTCGCGCATCCTGCAAGTCGCCGAAGACGGCATCGTCTCGGCGGATGAAGCGCAGTTCATTACGTTCCTCAATCTGAAAGCCGAGGAGATGTTCGGCTATCGCGCCGAAGAGGTAATGGGGCGCCCGCTTTCGACGCTCATGCCCGAGCGGTATCGCGCGCGCCACAAGGGCGATGTCGAGCGCTTCGGCGTCGGCAAGCAAGCCTCGCGTCAGATGAACGAACGCGGCGGCGTGGTCGGCATGCGCAAGAGCGGCGAAGAGTTCCCAATGGAAGTCGCGATTACCAAAGTCAACGTTGGCGGCGCGTTGACCTACACCGCCCACATCCGCGACATCACGCGCCGCAAACTGCGCGAGGGGCAACTGCGCGAGAGCGAGCGGCGTTTTCGCGCGATCTTCGAACATGCCTTCGAGGCCATGGGTCTGCTGGCGCCGGACGGCACCGTGCTTGAGATCAACCGCGCTGGGCGCCTAATGACGGAGGGCGCGTCCGAACTGATCGGCCTGCCCCTCTGGGATCTGCCCTGGGCTGGAAGCGACTTCGCGCCCGACGATACAGCGCGCCAGCGCCTGCGCAGCGCCGTCGCCCAAGCTGCCGGCGGCGAAGCGGTGCGCTACACAGCCGACCTGCGCCGCAGCGAAACCGACGTGCGCACGATCGACATCTCGCTCACGCCAATCCGCGACGAAACCGGCAAGGTGATCTACATCGTGCCCGAAGGCCGCGAGGCGCTCGCCACGTAGCTGGGTAAAGCCGCGTGGCGACGCCACGGATAAACTAACGAACGACGTAGCCGAGGCCGCGGGCTGTGTGAATTATCTTCCGGACGTACCCATCGTCGATCTTTGCACGCAGCCGGCGAATGGTCACGTCGATGACGTTTCGCTCGCTGTCGTAGTCGGCGCCCCAGATTCGCTCCGCGATGAACCGGCGCGTCAGGATTTCCCCTTGATGCTTCATCAACAGTTCGAGAAGCAAAAACTCCTTCATGGAAAGCTCTATCCTACGGCCACCGCGCGACGCGCTGTACGACCGCAAGTGAAGCTTGAAATCGTCGACCTCCAGCGCATCTCCCCGTGATCTCGAGGTTGCCCTGCGCAACACGGCCCTCATTCGCGCGAGAAGCTCGGAAAACGCGTACGGCTTTGCGAGGTAGTCGTCTGCGCCGATCGTCAACCCCTCCACCCGCGCGGAAACCGGATCGCGGCCTGTCAACAAGATGACGGGCGTCTGCCGGTCGGTTTCGCGAAGCTCGGAGAGGACGGATAGCCCATCCCGGCACGGCATCACGATGTCGAGCAACACCAGATCAAAGTTTCCCGTGAGGGCGAGCTTCAGCGCGTCGTTGCCGTTGTTACACTCGGTGACGTCGTAACCCTCTTCCTCAAGCCCTTGGCGCAACAGACTTGTCGTCTTCGCGTCGTCATCCACCACAAGCACTTTCATGCGCCTCGCCCACCGCAGCGAGCGAGACACTATGGCCCCCTAAATGACGCTGCGGTTACATCTGGCGTAACGCGTTGTCATGTTCCGCTGTCGTGGGAGCGCCATTCGGAGTTGGCGGAAGCCGTATTTCGAAGTAAGTGCCCTGGGCAGGCGTACTCTCGAGTGTGATGGTACCACCATGCAACTCGACAATACTCTTGGTTATCGCGAGGCCGAGACCGATTCGTTCATCCCCAGAGCGCGCTTCATCCGCACGGTAAAATCTGTCGAACACGTGCGCTTGATGGGCTCTGTCGAACACGTGCGCTTGATGGGCCTCGCTGATGCCTTCGCCCGAGTCCCGCACGCCGACCACTGTCGTGCCCTGATCCTGCCTGGCTACGATCCGTACGCTTCCGCCCTTCGGCGTATGGGATAAAGCGTTTGAAACGAGATTGGCGACGGCCCTCTGAAACAGCAACCGATCCAAGTTCGCGTTGATCGGTCCACTTGTATCCAACGCAAGGCCGACACCGACATCGCTGGCGCCGCTCTCGAAGTAGTCGCGAATGCCTTCAAGCTCGCGCACCACATCCACATCCTTACGCTCGATCATAGCCTGCGTGTTGTCAGCGCGCGCAACGAACAACAGCCCGCGCACCAAGCGTGACAGGCTTTCGCACTCTTCGACGTTCGACTCGATCGCCTCCCGGTACTCTTCGACCGTGCGTGCCTTTCGAAGCGCAATCTCCGAACCGAGGAGCATTTTGTTCAGCGGCGTTCGTAGCTCGTGGGCCACATCGTCCGCGTAGTGCCGAAGTCCGTCATAGGCGCGTTCCAAGCGGCTGAGCATGTTGTTGAACTGTGATCCGAGATCGCTCAGCTCGAGCGGAAGGCCTTCCAGGGGCAGACGGTAAGACAGATTGCTCGATTCAATGCCGGAAGTGGCCGTTGTAATACGCCGCAATGCACGAAGTTCCTCGCGCACGATCAACAGACCCGCGATCGCTGCCAGCGTAACGCAACCGCCAACAACGACGAGCAGAACGTTGCGGTACCATGCCAGAACTTGCTCGTCTAAATGGACGTCGGTGCCGATTTGGATGACAACCTCCGTTGCGCCCAAAGACGCTGTTGAGCGCACGCGAGCGACGACTGCCCGGAAGCGACGACCGTCACTGCCGGCAATGTCGGTTTCGACCGTCTGATCAAGCGGCGCCTTGGTCACGTCGGGAAAAGCCTCAATCGGCAAACTGTCCGACATATTCGGCGTTTCATGGAGGGTACGGGACGGGGGCGCAAGCACGCGAATTAGGATTTGCCGCGGGCCCTCCATTTCTTCACTGACTTCGTGATCGATCGAACCGGGGTCGGGCTCCGGCACCTGAACAAAATCGCGAATGATATGAAGGCGCTTCTCGAGAATTTGATCGTCCGCCCACTGCAAGCCCCGACTGGTTGCCCAGTAAAAAATAATGCTGATGGCAACCGCCGTCACCGAAATGGCAACAAACAGCCAAATGACTAGGCGCGACGACAACGAATTGCGCGCAAGCAACCTGGCAAGCGGTTGAACATCTTCGCTAGCGCGCAACATAGCCACGCCCGCGAATGGTGTGGATCAGCTTCCTTGAGTACGGGTCGTCAACCTTGGCGCGAAGGCGGCGTATATTTACGTCGACTACGTTGCTATCGCTATCGAAGCGAATGTCCCAGACCTGCTCCGAGATGTACGTTCTAGAGAGCACTTCGCCTTGATGACGCAGCAGAAGTTCAAGCAGAAGAAATTCCTTTGCCGAAAGTTCGATCTTGTCGGTACCGCGCTTCACCTCGTGCCGCCGTGGATCGAGCTCGATGTCCTCAAGCTTCAGCACCTCGGGCTTGATGTTGCCGGTGCGGCGGAGGATCGTCCTTATGCGGGCCAAGAGTTCGGAAAAAGCGAATGGTTTCACAAGATAGTCGTCGGCACCCAAATTAAGGCCCGTGACTCGGCTCTCAATGCTCTCACGCGCGGTCAACATGATCACCGGCGTTTCGCAGCCCTGCCGGCGAATTTCTGAAATCGCCCACCAACCATCGCGAACCGGCATCATCACGTCGAGAACAATGAGATCGTAGATCGAACCCGTTGCCAGCGACGCTCCGTCAAAGCCGTTCGCCGAAACATCCACAACGTAGCCTTGCTCCTCAAGACCCCTGCGAAGGAAATCGCGGGTCTTTTGGTCATCTTCGACGACAAGCAGCTTCATTCGTTGTTCCGGGCGGCAAGTACTACTAGACCCGAGAGGGCTCCGAAGCAAAGCGCCGTCAAGCGTATAAGGATCGCCACACTCAGCCCGATGAAGCCGGTGAGGCGGCGTTAACGAATTGCGTGCGCACGCTAGTGAACCTGACGCAAAGCTTCAAGAATCCCAGATCGTTATCAACGCCCCGCCCACTGGGTCGGCAAAAGCCGAGCCGCGCGCAGTCGACATAGTCAGTAGTCGAGCCGGTATGTCAGGTACACGAAGTACCCTGCCAGATCGTCTTGGACACCCATCGTCTCCGTGTTGCGCCAATCGCCGCCGAACTCCATTTCCAACTCCCAGTCATCGAGAGCCCGATAGTTCATTCTAAGCGACGGCTTTATCGAAAGCTCTGTTCCGTCGTCGGCAT
>JBGAPZ010000053.1:0-25380 GCA_044220975.1 Micropepsaceae bacterium
GAAGCCGAAGACCGATTTGAGCGAAATGCAGCAGTTCTCACCCGCTTTGCAGGCACAGAGCTTCAAGGTTCCGGTGCTCCTGATCCATGGCGACCAGGACCAGATCGTCCCGATCGATCAAAGCAAGCGCATGGACAAAGCGCTACGCGCGGCTGGTAAGCAGGTTAGGTTCGTGACGATCGAAGACGAGGGGCATAACTTCGGTAAGCCAGAATCGCAGATCCGAGTGCTTTCTGAGATTGAGCAATTCCTTGTGCCGACGATCGGAAAGTAGCCGGCGGCCTTAAGAGGCTGATGCCAAGAATTCGCGCTTCGCAACGCGTGCGGCAGGCAGCCGCACCGTCACGATCGTGCCGTGGCCGAGTTTGCTGCTGACCATGAGTTGGCCATTGTGCAGTTCGACAAGGCGCTTGGCGATGACGAGACCCAGGCCCGTGCCTTCGTATTTGCGGCTGAGGCGGCCGTCGGCTTGCAGGAAGCGTTCCCCGACGCGGGCGACGTCTTGCGGGCTCATGCCGATGCCGGTGTCGCGCACGACGATATCGGCACCTCCCAATGCGTTGGGAAACGCTTCGATGTCCACACGACCGCCACGTTCGGTAAACTTCACGGCGTTGCCTGCGAAGTTCAGCAGCGCCTGCAGCATCAGGCGACGGTCGACCCGTAAGTTCAGGCCACTATGATCGGCCTGGCAATGGAGTTGAACCCCTGCCTCCTCGGCGCGCGGGCGGACCATGCGCCGAGCCGCGTCGATCAACTCGCCGGACGTGATCAACTCGTCGCGCACTTCGACCTTGCCCGCTTCGATGCGCGAGATGTCCAGGATGTCGTTGATGACGGAGAGCAGATGCTTTCCGCCGGCGTAAACGTCGTTCAGATACTCGCGCCGCTTTGCCGTGGGAAGATCGTCGCCGTTCAGCAGCAATTCCGAGAATCCGATGATCGCATTCAACGGCGTGCGCAATTCGTGACTCATGTTCGCGAGAAAGCGCGACTTCGTTTGGCTTGCGGCTTCGGCGCGTAGCTTTTCTTCCACCAGTTCGTCGCGGGTGTTGCGCAGCACGGTGACGTCGCGGCTCGTTCCGATCATGCGGACCGGGCGACCGTTCACGTCGTGCTCAGGCTCGCCCAATTGGTGCAAGATGCGCACTTCGCCGTTCGGCCATACGACGCGATGCTCAATATCGGCAGGGACACCCTGCTCCACCGCGCGGCGCATGACCGCCTCGACGGCTGCTCGATCGTCGGGGTGAACGGCCGCCTTGAACGCCTCGAGCGTGGCAGGCCTGCTCGTCACATCCCAGCCCATCATTCGGTAGCATTGATCGGACCAAACGGCGGTGCCGGCAACGAAATCCCACTGCCAGCTGCCGATATGGGCGATACGCTGGGCCGCCTCCAATTGGTGGCGCACTTTGCACGCGGCCTCGGCATGAGCAACGCGCTCGGTGACGTCGACCGCGGAGACGACGATTTCCACGACGCAACCGTCGCGGCGAACGGGTGCGAATGTTGCGTCAATGACGATGAATGTCTCTTCACCCGCGCGCGCGATGAAGTCGCCGCGCACCACCTCGCCCAACGCTGCGCGTTCGACGGCATTGCGCATCATCTCGCGCGAGGCGCGGGCGTGCGACCAATAGTAAATGTCCCAAACCGGCTTGCCGATGACGTCTTCACGGCGCAGGCCCAGCCCTTCGACGGTCGCGTGGTTGGCGTCGATCAAGATGCCATCGGCGGACAGCAGACCCACGAACGCGAACGCGCCGTCGAGCATGCTACGCAAGCGGCGCAGTTCTTCGTCCTGCGCGCACGACATGCGCGCGACGCAATTTGCGTCGTCAGACGAGTTCTGCCCCAATGCCGTGGTCCCCTGGCCTAACGTAGAGTGTAGGTGAGGACGGTTTGAGGTTTGGTAAGCGACGGTGCGAACCGGTGGTGTGGGTTCGCGCCGTGCGTGTCCTTAATCGGCAATGAATCCCCCGCCGGCGGCGGAGGTTCGTTGCCGCTTCGTTAAGTTTTTGCTTGCGGCATCAACCCGAGGCGGCCGGCGATCATGCGGTCGGCCATGCGCTTGGGCACGTTGTTCAACATGAAGTTCAAGAACGGTTCCGGCGTCACGACGTAACGCGTCTTCGGTTTTGGCGTGGTCAGCGCGTGCATGATCTTCTGGCCCAAGAACTCGGGCTTGAGGCCCTTTGCACCCTGTTCGCCTGCCAGCGCTTTCAGCTTCTCGAGTTGGCGGGCGTAGAACGTGTTCGCGTAGGGCGTCATGTCGGTCTTCTCGCCCTTCTCCCAGATCGCGGTCGCGACCGCGCCCGGCGCGACCGAGATCACGTCGACACCGAACGGCATCAGCTCGCGGCGCAGACCTTCGGTCAACCCTTCGAGGCCGAACTTCGACACGTTGTAAGGCGTCAAAAACGGCGTCGCGTTACGGCCGCCGACCGAGGATATGTTGACGATGCGACCGGGGCTACCGGTCAGCGTCTCGTCGATACCGAGCAAGGGCGCGAACGCTTGCGTCGCGATCACGACGCCGGTGAGGTTCACTTCCAACTGCTTGCGAAACTCGTCGAGCGGCAAATAGACGAGCGGGCCCACGACCGAGATACCCGCGTTGTTGACGAGGCCCATCAGCTTTCGGCCACCGAGCGCGTCGCGCACGGTTTTCGCTGCAGCGCGAACGGCATGCTCGTTCGTCACGTCGAACTTTAGCGGTGTGAAGTTTGCGCCCAGTTCGCGCTGTAGCCGCGCGCCGTCGGCGTCGTTGCGTACGCTTCCAAACACGCGATGGCCCGCTTCGGTTAATACCTTCGCGGCACCCCAGCCGATGCCGGTTGACACACCCGTCACGACGACTGACTGCTGTTGGCTGCTCATTCACCATCTCCATTTTGCGACCGCACCAATACATTTTCGCGCGGCGAATTGCCAACATCGCTGCGGGCTCGCCTCGATAAGTTAATGGTGACGGTTTGCATTTGCTGCAGCGCGCAAGCGAATTGCTTTGCTATCGCGAATCGGCGGGCGGACACTCGCTTTCGGCGAGCGAATCATACGATCTCGCCTTTGCGTAGGAGGGCTTTGGCAATGGATATGACAAGCCTGCTGATCAGTTTGGTCAGTGGCGCTGTTGGCGGCAATGCGGCCGGCAAGGTGCTGAAGAATTTTGACATGGGGACACTTTGGAACTCTGTCGCCGGCATCGTGGGCGGCGGCCTCGGTGGTCAGATCATGGGCCAACTGGGGATTGATCCGGGAGCCGCTGCGGGCGGTGGTGACCTCGCCTCGATCGTCAGCCAGATCGCCGGTGGCGGCGTTGGCGGTGCGATCCTGCTCGTGGTTGCCGGCTACCTGAAGCGGATGATGTCGAAGGCCTAAAGGCACACGTCAGTTCGGGCGCCGGTCAGTCGCCGGCGCCCTCCAACAATTGGGTGTCCGCGATTTCGATGCCGAAGCCGCTTAAGCCCACATAGGCTTGCGGGCGCGTCACCAGGTTCTTGATCGAAACGATATCGAGGTCGCGCAGGATCTGTGCGCCGAGACCGATCTCGCGCCATTGCTTCTTTCGTTTGGCCTCCGCGCTGTCCGGCTCGGGCGTCGGTAGAACGGGCACGCCTGCCGCGCCGTCGCGCAAATAGACGAGCACGCCCCTGCCCTCCGCCTTGAAGCGTGCGAGGGCGGCGTTGACCAACTTCGCGCCGCCGAAGACATCACCCACGACGTGCGCGCGATGCAATCGTGCCGGCACGTTGCGGCCGTCGCCAATTTCACCGAAGACGAACGCGAAGTGGTGAACGTCGTCGAACGACGTTGCGTAGGTGTGGCCCGTCAGCGTGCCGATTGCGGTATCGACCGGGAACGTCGCGATACGATTGACGAGGCGCTCGCGCGCTTGGCGGTAAGCGATGAGATCGGCGACGGAGATGCGCTTGATCTTGTGGCGGTGCGCGAAGGCTGCGACTGCGGCGCCGCGCATCACCGTACCATCGTCGTTCGTGAGTTCGGCGAGCGCACCCACCGGCGGCAAATTCGCGAGGCGGCAGAGATCGACGCAGGCTTCCGTGTGACCGGTGCGCATGAGGACGCCGCCCTCTTTCGCGATGAGCGGGAACACGTGACCGGGCCGGACGAAATCGGCGGCGCCCATATTGCCGTTCGCAAGCGCGCGCACCGTCGCCGTGCGTTCATCAGCCGATATGCCGGTGGTGAGCCCGTGTCGCACGTCGACCGAAACCGTGAACGCTGTGCCGAGCGGCGCGTCGTTGGCGGCTACCATCGGATCGAGCCTGAGGCGTCGCGCAACATCGCCCGGTACCGGCGCGCACACGATGCCGGACGTGTGGCGGATCAAGAACGCCATCTTGTCCGGCGTGCACTTCGAAGCAGCGATAAAGAGGTCGCCCTCGTTCTCGCGGTCGTCGTCGTCGGTGACGACCACAAACTCGCCCTTCGCGAACGCTTCGATCGCTTCGGATACGGTCGCCGGGCGCAGCTCGTCACCCGCGACGGGCTCGAACGGCGAGATGAAATCGTTCGGCGTGACCGCGCCGCTCGTCTCGCGGAAGATGACTTCGGCCGTCTCGCGCGAGAGCCAGGCCGCCTCGTTGTTGCAGAGCTGCGTGATCGCCGAAGGGGAGAGGCGCGTGCGGCGGGCGAACTCGACACGGGAGACGTTGTTGGTGTTGAGCCAGTCGGTGAGTTTCATACAGCAATGATGGGCCGCGAGCGTTTGCATCGCAATACGGCTCAGCGCATTGTCTCATGGCGGATTTCAGTGCAGCTGCAACTGCCGCTACGGCGGTCGATCGCCGGCGACGACGTGGTGCGGTCGCGATGAATGTGCGGTAGAAAGTGCACGCCATCCGGAGTTCACTCATGCACCTCGCTCGATTTCCCCGCCGCCGTTACACGGCGTTTCCGACGCCGGTTGAGAAGCTCAGCCATCTGACGCGGCATCTGGGCGGCCCCGACATCTATATCAAGCGGGACGATTTGCTTGGGCTTGCGGCGGGCGGGAACAAGACGCGCAAGCTTGAGTTTTTGGTGGCCGATGCTTTGGCCCAAGGCGCGGACACGTTGATCACCGTCGGCGCGGTGCAGTCGAACCATTGCCGCCTTACGCTGGCGGCGGCCGTGCGCGAAGGACTGAAGTGCCGGTTGGTGCTTGAGCAGCGGGTGCCGGGGAGTTACGACGCGAAGGCGAGCGGGAACAATTTTTTGTTCGATCTCTTGGGTGTCGAAAGCGTCACCGTTGTCGACGCCGGGGCGGATCTTGCGGGCGCCATGCAGGCGATCGCGGCGGATCTGCAACGCCAAGGGCGCAAGGGGTATGTCATTCCGGGTGGCGGGTCGAACGCGCTGGGGGCGCTTGGTTACATTGCGTGCGCCGAAGAGTTGTTGGCGCAAACGTTCGAGCAGGGATTGAAGCTCGATCACATTGTCGTCGCGAGCGGGAGCGCGGGCACGCATTCGGGATTGCTGACGGGCCTTACCGGCAACAACGCCCGCATTCCTGTCACGGGCATCAACGTGCGCCGCCCGCGAGGAGAGCAGGAAGGAAACGTGCATAAGCTTGCGCTCGATGTGGCGAAGCTTCTCGATGTTGCGCCGCCGGCCCGCGAGGCGGTGACAGCGCTCGACGAATGGGTCGGGCCCGGTTACTCGCTGCCGACGCCTGAGATGATCGAGGCAGTCCGATTGCTTGCGCGCCTTGAGGGCGTGTTGCTCGATCCCGTTTACACCGGCAAGGCGATGGCGGGCCTGATCGATCTCGTGCGGCGGGGTACGTTCAAGAAGGGTGAGAACGTGCTTTTCCTTCACACCGGCGGCTCGCCTGCGCTTTACGCGTATCAGCGCACGCTGCAAGGCGAATGAGCGCGCGCTCGAAAGTCGTCGGCGTCTTGGGCGGCATGGGGCCTGCGGCGACGCTCGACTTTTTTGCGCGCGTGCTGGCGCTCACGCCCGCGAGGACGGATCAAGATCATATCCGCCTGATCATCGACAGCAACGCGCAAGTGCCAAACCGGAACGCGGCGATAGCGGGGACGGGTCCCTCCCCTGCCCCGGTGCTGGCCGAGATGGCGCGCGGGTTGAAGCGTGCGGGGGCGGAGCTGCTCGTCATGCCTTGCAATGCGGCGCACGCGTTTCTTGACGAGGTCAAACGTGCGACGGATCTACCGGTGATCTCAATCATCGATGTCACGGTCGCGGAAACGCTGCGGCGCCGCGCCGACGTGAAACGCGTCGGTCTGTTGGCGGCAGACGGGTGCATCAACGCCGGGCTTTATCAGCGTGCGTTTGCGGCGCGCGGCGTGGACGTGAACCTACCGGACGCCGGTCTGCGTGCGCGGTTCATGGACGCGCTCACGCGCATCAAGCAAGGCGAACTCGGCGACACGGTGAAGGCGCAAATGCGCACTGTGGCAACCGCACTGATCGCCAACGGGGCGGAGGCCATCATCGCCGGCTGCACCGAGGTGCCGTTGGTGCTGAGCGACGGCGACGTTGCGACGCCGCTGATCAGTTCGACGGACTGCCTGGCGATGGCGACGATTACGGCAGCACGATAGGTGCTGCGCGCGCGTGATGTACGCTCACATCGCGCATCACCAACCGATTGGTCCGCCGGCTTGCTCTTCGAGATCCTGCCATGCGTCTTCGTAGGCCTCGACTTGGCACCCGCGGAAGTCGCCGCGCTCGGACAGTTCGCGAGGGTCAGGGGTCGGCTGGCATACATCGCGCGCGGCGCTGGCGATGCGGCGCGAGGCTTCTCGGGCGGCGCGGGGGTCCGCGAGGTTGAGATCGCCCATGTAGACGTCGACCGACCGCGTCTCGAGTTCCCCGTTGCTCGATCGCGTCCCGAGGTGCCCTTGGACTGTGACGCGATAGGGCTGAGCCTGCGCGACGGTCGGCAGAGCCGCGAGCATGATGGCGGCAGCAAGAATGGTGCGTTTCATCGTGTGTCTCCTCGGGCGGCGGCGGCCGCCTTCTGAGAAAACGCAAGACGGCGCTGTCGGTTTCACCCGATGCGCGCCTTTGGCGCTAAGGCGACCAAATTTCGGGAATTCGTGTAACCGGCGCGCTGTGCAGCGCTTTTCCTAAATCGCGTAGTCGACGGCGTCGCTGTCGCCGACGCGGCGGCGGGTGGCGATAACGCGGCTGTGCAGGTTGACGATCGCGCGGCTGCCAGTGCGTTCGAAGAATGCGGGTACGATCGCGTGGACCACGCAGGCGAGACCTGCGGCGAGCAGCGGCACGGCGAAGCTCAGCGCCACGCCCATGTGTTCGAGGTACGTCTCGCCGACGGAGCGCGGGTGTTTCAAAAACAGCTCAAACATTGGCGGGCCTCGAAACGGAACGTTGCGTGTGGCGGAAGATGCCTGCTTGGACCACCACAAATCAAGACATGTGTGCAGCAACCCGCGCCTAGAATCTGGCTGTTTCAGTGATTCGTTGGAGGGGTCCAATGGCGTTCAAATTCCGCGCGTTTGCTGCAGTCGCTTTCGCGCTTTTGCTGGCTGGGTGTCAGACTTCGAATGAGAGCAACTTTCTGCCGCGCGATATGGCGCCGGCGTTCGCCACGACAGACGAGCAGGCGTGGGAGCGGCTGGCCGAGCTGCCGTGGCCGCAAGGCGGACAGCGCAAATATCAGTCCTACGACGAGGCGCGGCGCGTGTTCTGGAAGAAGCTCTATCCCGACGGTGGGACAGAGCTCTATTGCGGCGTGACATTCGACGGCCAGCGGCGCGATGCGGTGAATGAGGCATTGTCGGTGGAGCATGCGTATCCTGCGGATTCGATTGCGGAAACCGAGCCAGGCTGCACGGATCGCACTTGCTCGGTCACGCGGGTGCAACGTGCAATGGCCGATATGCAAAACCTTTGGCCTGCGTTTCAGCGCGTGAATTCAAGCCGTTCGAAGCTGCGCTATGGGCCGGTCGATGACGCGGCGCCACGCCGGTTTGCAGCCTTCTGCCCGAGCTTCGAACGCAGCACCGGAAAGACGGCGGTCGTCGAACCCCGGGACGACGTGAAGGGCGATCTCGCGCGGTCGCTTATCTATATGCACTTCACCTATGGCCTGCCGCTCGAGAACGCGGTCAACGACAAGCATTTGCTTTTGGCCTGGCTCAAGTCCGACCCGCCCGACCAAGAGGAACTGCGGCGTAACGCGTTGATCGACGGGCTTCAGGGCACACCGAACCCGCTCTTGATGGACGCGTTCTTGGGATTCAACGGCGTTGCACCATGGACGTCGGCGATGCTCGTCCCGCTAACTCAATGAATTAGCGGTTGATGTCGTGTTCTGGCCTTAACTGATTCGCAAGCATGTTTTGCGAAAAGGTTAACTGCGCATTCAGGCTCTTCACGGTGGGGGGGCATGGAGCGCCATTGAGGAGAACTGCATGAAAACAAAACTGACACTACTTGCGTCTACCGCCGCAGCGGCACTCGCTCTCGCTGTCCCCGCGGAAGCGGCGGGCAACTGGTACGTTGGATTTTTTGGCGGCGCGAACTGGGTGGAAGACCACTCATTCTCCGCTGCTACGACACCAACAGTATCAGCCGACACATTGACCTGGTCCACTGACGCGGACACGGGCTTTGTTATCGGTGGCGCCGTTGGCCTGAACCTCAGCAACATGATGAGCGGGCTTCGGGTCGAAATTGACGCCGCATACCGCGAGAACCAAATCGACGGTGCGTGGACGAGCAATACCGGACCGCCCGGGGTCTCCAGCGGCACGCTTGATATCGATCACTCGACGTTTTCCGTGTTGGCGAACGCCTGGTACGATTTCCCGCTTGGCAATGTGAGCCCCTATATCGGCGGTGGCGTGGGTTGGGCTGAAACCGAACTCGACGGCCATTACCTGGGCGGCACAGTTGGGCCGTTCAACTTTTCCGACAGCGGCTTTGCCTGGCAGCTTGGTGCGGGCGTCAACTTCGACGTTTCGCCCAACGTGAAGCTTGGCGTCGGCTATCGGTACTTCAAAGGTCCCGACGTGACCGTGGGTTCAATCTATGCGCCGAACTCTGCGACTTCGGACGTGGACGCCGGGCAGCATGCTGCGCTGGTCAGCCTCACCTTCGGCATGTAAGCCGTAAGACTTGAAGGCCGCCGCCCATTTGAACGTGGGTGGCGGCTTTTTTATTCGGCAAGCAACTCGGCCAGATGCTGCTTCCAGAGTGCCGCCCAAGTGTGCGTGCCGTGGCCGCGGGTTTCGGCGCTTGCCGGGATGAGCACGAACTTCCCGTTCTTTAAGCGCTTTGCCTCGCGTTCGGCGATGCCAAGCTCCGGCGGATTGATGAAGTCGTCGGCGGAGTTGATCCAGGTGACACGCGCCTTGATCGCCTCCAGCTTTGGCGCCGGATTGTAGTTTCGCGAAGCGGCGACCTGGTACAGCAGATCGTTCGCGTCCAACCCCGCGATGTTGCGCGCGACAGTTTCGGTCGCGTATTTGTCGGCTGCGTCGCGCGTCGGGTAGGTCTCTTGCCAGTTGATCGGGGCGCTGCCCGCGACGAGCAGCAGCGAGGCGGCTGTACGTAGCGCGCGGACGGGTTCACTCTTGTACTCGCCGTTCTTCCAATCCGGGTCCTCAGTGATCGCATCCATCGCGAGCTTGCGCCACATGCGGTTGCGGCCCGCGATCTCGGCCGGCAGGCAGGCGAGCGGCAGCATCGCGTCCACGAAGTCTGCGTGGGTTTCGCCCCAGACGAACGCATGCATGCAACCCATCGACGTGCCGATGATCGCGCGCAGATGATCGACGTTTAGACCTTTCGTCAGCAGCGCGTGCTGTGCTTCGACCATGTCGTCGTAGTCGTAGTGCGGGAAGCGCGCGTGCAGTCCATCACTAGGCTTCGACGATTTGCCGTGGCCGATGCCGTCGGGAAGAATGATGTAGTGCGTCGCCGGATCGAGCAGTCCACCAGGTGCAAAGAGAACGTCCGCGAATTGCGGGCGGAAGAACTGCTTCCCATCGCCACCGGTACCGTGAAGGATCATGACGGCGTTGGTGACCTGACCCGATGCGTCGCGCTGAGGCTTGCCGAGCGTCGTGTAGTGCAGGCGAAGCTCCGCCAGCTTCTCGCCCGATTTGAACGCGAAATCGCGGACGGTAAAGTCGCCTTCGGTCGGTTGGAGCGTCACCGGTTCGGCTGCTGTTGGCGGCACGTGGAAAAGAGCTGCTGCCACGGCGAAGGCGGTAAAGATGCGCAACATGTTTTGATTCCTCAAAGACCACCAACTTCGCTAGAGCAACACACATAGCGCTTTATCGAGAACAAGGAAAACTGCGCCATGCCTTGGCCTGAACCCGTTTCGTTGCGCGGCCAGCACGCGAGGCTAGAGCCGCTGACGCCGGCGCATCATGACGCCATGGTGCAGGCCACCAAGGACGGCGAGCTTTGGAAACTTTGGTACACGAGCGTGCCGTCGCCGGATGGCATGGCTAAAGAGATCGCGCGGCGTCTCGACCTGCAGACGAAGGGCTCGATGTTGCCGTTTGCCGTATTGGACGCGGACGGACGGGCGGCCGGCATGACGACCTTCATGAATATCGATGCCGTCTATAAGCGCGTCGAGATCGGGTCAACTTGGTACGCGAAACGCGTTCAGCGCACGCCGCTCAACACCGAGTGCAAGTTGATGTTGATGAGCCACGCGTTCGAGGTATTGGGCTGCATTGCGGTCGAGTACCGCACGTCGTTCTTCAACCAGCAAAGCCGGCGAGCGATCGAGCGCTTGGGTGCAAAACTCGACGGCATCTTGCGTAGCCATCAGCGGCACAGCGACGGCTCGCTACGCGACACGTGCGTCTATTCGATCATCGCAAGTGAGTGGCCGGCGGTGAAGACGCATCTTGCGTTTCAACTCGGCCGGCCACGCTAGAGCATCAGTTCTTCGATTGAGACTTCTCGAGGCTTTGCTTCGATTCTTCGGCGATTTGATCCCACTCACGGCGCGTGTGGCATTCCTTGCGGTTTTTGCCGAGGCGCGTTCCGGTCTCGGCGGGAAGCCTTTTGCAGATGACTTCGTCCGGGTTTTCGGCCGGCGCAGCGGGGTCGGCCGCCGGCTGGGCGGGAGCTGCGGTTTGCCCTTCGGCTGCGGGCGGCTGCTGCGCGTCTTCCGCGACTGCAGCCGATGCAAAGGACAAGAGCGCAACGGCGCACGCGGACACAAACACATTACTCACGAAACGCATGGAAACCTCTGGCGTGTTGGAATAGCGAACCCTTAACCGTTTTAGCGGAAGCCGCAACCGTCTAGCCCCTCGCCTGGATGACAGGGTTCGTGCGCTGTGCTTAACGTTGCAGCGATACCACGCCTGAGGTTCCATGACGGACAAAACAACACTCGAACTGCAGCGTTTTCGCGATTCCATCGACAATATCGATGCAGCACTTATCCACCTCCTGGCGGAGCGGTTTAAGTGCACCCAGCAGGTCGGCGCGCTGAAAGCTGCGGCAGGCATGCCGGCCGCGGATCCCGTACGCGAAGCGGCGCAGATCGGCCGCCTTCGCAAGCTCGCCGAATCGGCGAAACTCGATCCGGAGTTTGCCGAGAAGTTCTTGAACTTCATCGTAACGGAAGTGATCCGCCACCACATCGCGCACCAAGAAAACGCGAAGAAGTGACGGTGTTGCGGCGCCGGTCGCTGCAATTTTGGTCAAATTCGATTTAAGCGCGGCACAGTTCCCTAAGGCGCCTTTGGGACGATGCGGCATCCGCTATTCAGGGTGTCGCCCGTGACCGCACGCGTCCGTTTTGCTCTCGCGCTTTTTGCCGCCGCCGCGTTCGGCGCGCCGGCCCAATCGGCGCCGCCTACCAAAGCAACGGGCCCTGCCATGTGGGTCATCTCGGATGCCGATACGCGCATCTATCTCTTTGGGACGTTCCACGTGTTGCCGAAGGACGTGGCGTGGCAGACCGAGGCGTTCCGCACGGCGATGGCCGAGGCGACGATCACTGCAATCGAAACCGATACCGAGAGTTCCTACGCGCGCGCTTCGATCGGAGCGATGCTGCTGGAGCACGGGGTCAATCCGTCGTGGCAAACGTTGCGCGGCGCGTTAGGCGCGGAGCGTTATGCGAAGCTCGCCGGTGTGGCTCGGAACTACGGTATCGAGATGAAGAAGCTGCAAGCGTACCGGCCGTGGCTCGTGATGATGATGCTGTCGGAAAAGGTGATGACTGCGAGCGGATTCAGCCGCGCATTCGGCGTCGAGCACACCGTCGTCGCGCAAGCGCTAGCCCAGCACGACAAGGTGCTGACGATGGAAACGCCGGAAGCGCAGATCAAGGCGCTGGCGTCACTTGATGGACCGGAAGCGCTCGACGGATTCGACGTGACGATCGCGGAGCTTGCCGACTTGAAGACGACGGTGCAGCCGTTGCTGGCGGCCTGGCGAACGGGTGATGTCGCTGCGATCGACAAGCTTGGCAGCGAGGATATGCGTCGGACGGCGCCTGGCGCCTATCGTGCGCTGCTGGTGAACCGGAACGCGCATTGGATCGACCGGCTCGACGGTTGGATGAAAGGCAAGGGAACCTATTTCGTCGCAGTCGGCGCTGCCCATCTTGCTGGCCCCGATAGCGTGCTTGCGATGCTCGAGAAGCGCGGCATCAAGGTGACGCGGATCCAGTAGCGAACGACGAGCTCGCAATTCCTATCTGGAGCCATCCGGAAGTTCGGGTACGCGTCGCACATCACAAGGTTTGTCCCCAGTCTATGATCCGCCACGCTGACGTGGTTGGGCTCGGGGCGTTGACTTATTGGAACAAATGGCGAACAATTGTGGGAGAGACTCACCCCCCGCTCAGATGGTTCGACCAATGACCGTGATCTTGTGGAAAGCCCGACACCCCGAGCTGCATGACAAAGCCGCCGCGCGCGAGACGCAGCGGCTCGCGGAGAAATTCGTTACCGGGCGCGCTGGCAAGGACGTACTGATGCCGCGCGTGCGGGAGGTGGCGGCGGCCGGAAAATGCGAAGGTTGGACGCAGGTTTTGCTGGCGCTGGAACTTGAGGACGTCGACGTGTCCCCGCTTCGCATTTGGGGCACGACAAAGGACAAAAGCGAGATCGATCGCTTATGCGCGCGGGCGCGCGGACGCAGTTCGCGCTTTGCACCGTCGCGTTTCGGCGGACGGACGGAGCGGCCTTAAGCCGAAACGGACACGGCTGAGCACGTTCGGCGGCCAAGTTGACCGGTCGTTCGCCCGCCGCGATGGCGTGCGCTTCGCAGGGTACTGCAGCATGACCGCTTCGGCGGAGGGTGCGTCGTGGACCTGAAAACGCTTAACGGCCATCACATCAACGGCATCGGGGGCGGCGTCGGGATTGTTCCGGCGGCTAGCGATGTGCAGAATTCGTCGATGGCTAAACCCCTGCGCAACGTGGCGTCGCTCGAGATTCCGGCGCGCGGATTTTCCGTGGAGCGCAAATCGTATCCCGGCGGCGCGGTCGAAACCGCGGGCGCGTCGGTGCATACGGTTTCACTGATCGTCGGGCCGCCGGTACGCGTCGACAGCATGCGCGGTGGGCGCCATCACATCGGGATGATGCGGCGCGGCGACATGGACATCGTGCCGAAGGGTGAAGCTGCGCGCTGGATCGACGACGGACCGATCGAGCTTCTCATCATGCGCATCGATCCCGGGTTCTTGAACAAGGTGGCGCAGAGCTTAGGCCTAGACCCGAAGACGCTGGAACTTTTGCCGCGCATTCAAGCACGCGATCCGCAGATCGAGCATTTGGGTTGGGCGCTCGACGCCGCTTTAAGCGAAGGCAAGGACGTCGAGCCGATGTTCGTGCAGGGCTTGGGCGTCGCGCTCGCGACGCGGCTGATCAAGGAACATTCGATCGTGCGTCATGCGCGGGTGAAGCGCGCGCTCAGCCGGCGCCAAACCAGCGACGTGTGCGATCACATAGACGCGAATTTGAACGAGCGGCTGACGCTCGCACGCTTGGCACAGGTCGCGGGCGTGAGCGCGTCGCACTTCAAGGGTCTGTTCAAGGCGGCGATTGGCGTGCCGGCGCACCGTTATGTCGTGCGGCGGCGCGTGGCGCGCGCGGCCGAACTCATCCAGGCGGGTGGACTACCGCTCGCCAAAGTCGCTGCCGCGACGGGCTTTGCGCATCAGAGCCACCTTGCGCGGGCGATGCGCGCCGTGATCGGGCGCACGCCCGGCGATTTGCAACGCGAGGCGCGCTAACGGCCCAGGACGTATCGCGCGGCGAGCGCGATGGGGACGCCCACGAATACTGTGTGGGTGAAGACTGTGCCGGCGAGTTGCCAGGGGTCCTTGGGGCGGAGAGCGCTGAATGCCGTTTGCAAACGTTCAGTCGCCTCAGCGAAGCTCGCCGCGAAATGTCCGTTTGCGCCGGCTGCGGAGAGAGGGACGACAATGTAGTTCATCACGACATAGAGGATGAGGCCGTAGAGCAAGCCGCTCACGATGGGCTCGGCGGTTAGTGTTTTGACGCGCGTCGCGATGATGACGAAGACGGCGGCCATGATGGTTGCGATCATGAAGTGCGTAGCCAGGCCGAGCGCAGCGGTCGCCAAGCCGCCGTCGCGCGACGCATCACGGCCGATCCAACCTGCGGCCACCGACTGCAGCACCTGAACCGGCGTCAGGCCATAGCTCAGGGGGCCGTAGACGACGAAGGCGTACAAGATGTCGAGGACACCGGCTGCCGCGCCGCCGATCAAGATCGCCCTTGTTGTCCCGCTCACATTGTTGCCCCATCGATTGCCGTTGACCATCGGGCGATTGGACGGTGCGCGTGCCGCCCCCACAAGACAGCGCGCACGCGCGCGGGCAGCTTTGTCGTCCGAACGTGCTCCGCCCTGTCCCTTGGGGCTTGAACTGGGGTGCGGACGGATGATTGGGTTCACGCCAACTGCGCCATACGGGAGACGGCATGACGATCAAGATTTGGAACTTTCCGCGTGGGGCGCGCGGGATTCGGCTGTTCTGGCAGTGCGAGGAGATGGGACTGCCCTACGAGGCGGAGGCCGTGAATTTTCCAGTGAGCGATGCTTTCCGTGCGCTCAATCCGATCGGCAATGTGCCGTTCCTGCAAGACGGTGAGGTGGCGATCAACGAGTCGGTTGCGATCATGCTCTATTTGGCTGAGCGCTATGGACCGACGCCGTTGCTGCCGAAGAACGACCCCGTGGCGCTCGCGCGGGTGTTGCAGCTTACCGTGTTCAGCGAGGCTTCGGTCGGCGCGTTCGTCAACACGTTATTGATGGCGAAGTTCGGCGCACCAGAAGCGGACAAGCAGAATTGGTCCGCCCGCGCCCAGGAGCAACGCCTGGGCCAGTTCGTCGATTTTATCGTCGCGACGCTTGGCGATCGACCCTATCTCGTGGGCTCAAGCCTGACGCTCGCCGATATTTCGGTGATCACCGCGCTTGGGATCGCGGTCGGGGCGTTGGGCAAAGTTCTGCCGCCGACGCTTGCGGCCTATCGCGAACGGCTGCAAGCGTTGCCGACCTATCAGCGCGCGCGGGACAAGCAACAACGATGAAGCCCGCCGCAAAGTCGGTGGCCGCGTACATGGCGGCGCTCGATCCGGAACGGCGCGCGACGCTGGAGCGGTTGCGACGCTCCATTCTCGCCGCCGTGCCGAAGGCGAGCGAGCAGATCAGTTACGGCATTCCGTGCATCATGTTCGACGGGCGGATGCTCGTCGGTTACGGCGCGGCGGCGAAGCACTGCTCGTTCTATCCGGGCTCGGTGGTGCAGCTCCTGAGGGTAGATCTGAAAGGCTACGACACGTCGAAGGGAACAATCCGCTTTCCGATCGGCGGCGCTTTGCCCGCGACACTCGTGCGCAAGATCGTGAAGGCGCGCATTTCCCAGCAGACCGCGAAAGCCGCGCAACGCAAGGCGCGCTAGCCTCGACATCGTTTCCGGCTTCCGGTAATCGGACTTGAACGACCAAGGCTCGCGATCCATGAAATATCTGCACACGATGTTGCGCGTCGGCAATCTCGACAGCGCGATCGATTTTTTCGTCAACAAGCTGGGTCTGAACGAAACCCGACGCATCGAAAACCAGGGCGGCCGCTTTACGCTCGTTTTTCTCTCCGCGCCCGAGAGTCCAGATGCGGAGATTGAGCTCACCTACAATTGGGACGAGCACGAGTATGCGGGAGGGCGCAATTTCGGGCACCTCGCGTTCGCCGTCGACGATATCTACGCCACGTGCGAGCGGTTGATGAAAGCGGGCGTTACGATCAATCGTCCGCCGCGCGACGGCCGTATGGCGTTCGTACGTTCGCCGGATCAGATTTCGATCGAGTTTCTGCAGAAGGGCAAAGCGCTGCCGGCGCAAGAGCCGTGGGCGTCGATGGGGAATATAGGGGTGTGGTGAGATGAGCCCTCCGCCCCGCCGCACCGGTACGCTCGAACGGCCCGATTGTCGTATCCACTATGAGGTGACGGGCGAAGGGCCTGCGATTGTTTTCGCGCACGGCCTTGGCGGCAATCATCTGTCGTGGTTTCAGCAGGTGGCGCATTTCGCGCCGCGCTTCACGTGCGTGACGTTCGCGCATCGCGGGTTTCTTCCGTCGTCGCTGTTGGCGGATGGGCCCGACCCGACGCAGTATGCCGGTGATCTGGCCGCGCTCGTCGAACATTTGAAACTCGACGACGTGCGCATTGTTGCGCAGTCAATGGGCGGGTGGACGGCGGTCGAGTATGCGCTGACGAAGCCCGCGGGCTTGAAGGCCATCGTGCTCGCCTGCACGACAGGCACTATCGATCCGTTGCAGATCGGCGAGCCTGAGCGCACGCGGCTGAACACGTGGCTGCAGACCGAGGCGCCGAAGGCCCCTGCTCTGTTCGCTCGCGGCATTCACCCAGCTGCCGGCGAGCGCATGGCTGAAGAGCAGCCCGCAATGCACCTCCTCTATCGCCACATCAGCGATCAGAACGCTGGGCTTGAAGTGATGAAGGTCGGTGCGCGGCTGATGGGGATGCGTACGCGCGCGCCGGAAGCGTTGTGCGGCGTTGCCTGCCCGATCCTATTCGTTTCGGGTGACGAAGACATCGTAATCCCACCGTTCGCGGCCGATGCCATCGTGCGTGTGGTGCCGGGTGCGAAGGTCGCGCATATTTCGCAGGCGGGACACTCCACCTATTTCGAGCGGCCAGCGGCGTTCAACGCCATCGTCGACGAATTCCTGAACATGCTTTGAGGCAATCACCAATGTACCGATCGACAAGAACCATACTGTTTGCACTCTTCGTCACCGTGATGGCGCTGGTCGAGACGGCGCCGGCGCGTGCAGATGCCGAACTGCAGAAATTGCTCGAGCAAACGCTCGCTGCGGCGCGCGATAAGGATCAACTGCCGGGTGTCGCCGCGATCGTGCAGATCAACGGCAAGATCGAAGCCGAAGCGGCGCTTGGCGTGCGCGCGCTCGGCCATCCGGAACCCGTCACGACGAACGATCACTGGCATATCGGCTCCGACACGAAGGCGTTCACCGCCACGATGATTGCGCGCTTGGTCGAGAAAGGCGTGATGCGTTTTGACGACACGCTGGCGGCGTCGTTTCCCGCGCTCGCGAAGGACATGGATCCGGCTTACCGCGCGGTGACTGTCGCCCAACTCTTGACCCACACCTCGGGTTTGCCGCCGCTGACCGACGACAAGGACCTGCCTGCGTTCATGGCGGCCATCGGGACAGCCAAAGACGTCAGGGCGCAACGCGCCGCCGTTGCGCGGACGTACCTCACACAAGCGCAGGCTTCGAAGGCGGGAGCGTTCGCGTACTCCAATCTCGGCTACATCGTCGCCGGCGCCGTCGCCGAGGCACGCACTGGTAAAGCCTGGGAAGACCTGATCCGCGAAGAGATCTTCGTGCCTCTGGGCATCAAAAACGCAGGGTTTGGCGCGCCCGGCAGCGCCGGCAAGACGGACCAACCGTTCGGACACAACGAGGTCGCCGGTAAACTCGTTCCCCTCGATCCTGCAAAGCCGGAAAGCGACAACCCGGCCGCGCTCGGCCCCGCCGGCGCGATCAACATCGCGCTCAGAGATTGGCTGCTGTTTGCACAAGATCATCTCGACGGCGTGCACGGACGCGGGAAACTTCTGAAGCCTGAGACGTATCGCAAGCTCCACACGCCGGTGACGGAGGTTTATGCCTTCGGCTGGGGCGCGAAGCTTGGCCCCGACGGCACTCCGCTTTTGCTCACGCATTCGGGAAGCAACGGCTACTGGATCGCCGACATCCGTATCATGCCGAAGCACGATATGATCTTTCTTGTCGTGACCAATGCCGGAAACGAGGCGGCCAACGCCGCGATCGGCGACATCGGCAAACCGTTGAAGGATCGGTTGAAGCCGTTCGACTAGGCGGCCGCGCGCTTCTTCACCACCATGGATTCTTCTTCAGCGTCTTGGGCTGGGCCCAGCCATTCGACGACGGTCTTGCCGTCGCTCACGCGTTTGTCGCGCAGGAAAAAGCTGATGATCTCGTGGAACCATACGCGCCGGCCCATCTTGTAGTACCAGCGGATCGCGTGGTGGATCTTCTTGTCGGGATGCCAAATTAAGCGGCGGAGCGCGCGCGGGCGTGCTTGAGCCGCGACTTCGATGAACTTCACCCAGAGGAAGACGCGCCACGGCGGCATGTGGCGCATCGAAAGCACCTGATGCTTGTAGTCCCACTTGCTCTGGTCTTCCTGGATAACGCGGCGCTGCTCGACCAGGCGGTAGTACGGCGTCCAGCGATGCGGCGTCGCGTAGAGCGTGATGATCTGGTCGGGGTCGTAGGAGACGAGTTGGCGCAAGCCTTGCCAGAAGTCCCGGTCGGTTTGTTCGTCGAAGCCCGCGACCCAAGTGGCGAGCGATAGGATGCCGTGTTGGCGCAAGAGGCGGATTGCTTCGCGGTCGTCTGAGGTCGTCGCGCCCTTCTTTATAAGATCGAGCGTTGCCTGGTCCGTGTTTTCCATGCCCATCAGGAAGCGTTCGAAGCCAGCCTTCTTATAGAGGTGCAAGATATCGGCGTCGCGTACGATGTCGCCCGCGCGGGTGGAACCGATGAGCGTGACGTCCACGTTCTCGGCGATCAGCGCTTCGAGGAACGCTTTCCACGGTTTGCGGCCGGCGCTTGGGTTTTCGTCGGCGAAGTTGAACACCTCGACGCCGTGTTCGCGATGTAGGCGCGCGATTTCGGCTGCGAGTTTCTTTGGGTCGCGATGGCGCCAACGGGTCCAGAAGCCGCGCTGGCCGCAATAGTTGCACAGATGCGGACAGCCGCGTGAAAACTGGATCACGACCGCGCGCTTGTTGCCCCAGTAGGAATAGCGCTTGTGATCGATCAGTTCCCAGCCGACGCGGTAGGCGTCCAGGTCTTTGATGACGGGCGCAGCGGGCGTTATGCGCACTTCGCCGTGGACGCGAAATGCGAGCCCCGGAATGTGCGCGAAGCTTTGCTGTTTCGTCAGCGCGTCGAATAGGCGGGTTACCGTTTCCTCGCCCTCGCCGCGGACGATGATGTCGATCTGCGGCTCGTGGGTCAGGATATCGCGCCAGAAATATGTCGGGTGCACACCGCCGTAGACAATCAACGTGCGCGGCATCAGCGCGCGGATCATGCGCGCGAGCTCGAGGATGATCGGGTGACCGGAGGTCGAGCCCGTATGACCGAAAAGGACAGCGTCGGGGGCGTGGGCCAGCGCCTGCTCGGCGATAACTTCGAGCTTCATGGGGCCAAACTCGCCGTCGATCAGCGCGACGTCGTGGCCGGCATCGATCAGCGGGCCGCCGATGCTGAGGAGCCCTAGCGGCGGCAGTTGCTCCTTTGGGATGCGGCTGCCGATGGCCGGGTGTGGGATGTTGATGAGGAGGATGCGCATGGGTTCGACTGTAGGCGCGTGGCACCGATCGCGGCTGTGACAGCGGTCGCGCGTGATACGAAAGTCACATTGCCGCCGCAAACGTCCTGAAATCTAGCGATATCAGTGAGTTAGGTGCGCGTGCGTGCATTGATCGGCGACACAACCAGGTGTTGAATACGGTCTTGGGGAGGACTGGCGAAAAACGCCGGCCTTTTGGGGGACAGTATGAACGGCGTGTGGCGCTTGTCCGGCGTTGTCCGGGCGGCCTTGGCTTTGATTGCGGCCAGTCTTGCGGCTCATTCGGCGTTCGCTGAGAGCAAACCTGCGGCGCAGGCGCCAGCGGCTGCGGCCGCCCCGGCGGTCGTGCAGCCAGCGCTCGACCCTAAGGACATCGAAGCGTTTCTCGACGGTTTGGTGCCGCTGCAGATCGAAACGAACGACATCGCCGGGGCCACGATTTCGATCGTTAAGGACGGCAAGGTCATCTTCGCCAAAGGCTACGGCCTTGCCGACGTAAAGACCAAGAAACCGGTGTCGGCGGAAACGACTCTGTTTCGCATAGGCTCGATCACGAAGCTGTTCACCTGGATTTCGGCGATGCAACTCGTCGAGCAGGGCAAGCTGGATCTCGACGCAGACGTCGATACCTATCTCGACTTCAAGATCCCAAAGACATTCGGCAAGCCGGTGACGATGCGCAATCTGATGACGCACCGTGCAGGCTTTCAGGAGATCGTGAAGAATCTCGGCGCGCAAAATGCGGGCAAAGCCGATCTCGCGAAATACGTGCGCGAGAACATTCCGGTCCAGATTTTTGAGCCCGGTACGACGCCGTCCTATTCGAACTACGGCGCGGCGCTGGCCGGTTACATCGTCGAGCGCGTGTCGGGGATGCCGTTCGATGCCTACGTCGAAGCGAATATCTATAAACCGCTCGGCATGACGCATTCGAGCTTGCGGCAGCCGCTGCCGAAGGAACTCGAAGGAGATATGTCGACTGGCTATCAACTCGCCTCAGGCGAACCGTTGGCTTTCGAGATTGTGAACGCCTATCCGGCGGGCAGCCAATCACATGACGAAGTTCATGATGGCGCTTTTGAACGGCGGGGCGCTCGGCCAGGGCCGGATCTTGAAACCAGAAACGCTCGCGCTGATGCACAACACGGTGACGACGCTCGACCCGCGCCAGAACGGCATTGGGCTCGGCTTCTATGAGGAAGCGCGCGGCTCGCTGCGCACGGTCGGGCACGGCGGCGACTCGATTGCGTTCCACAGCGACTTGCACCTGATCCCGAGTCAGAATTTCGGCTTCTTCGTTTCGTACAACAGTGCCGGCCGCGGCGAGGTCCCGCCACGCTCGCCACTCTGGCGCAAATTCCGCGAGCGTTACTTCATCGACGATCCGGACACGGCCAAGGTTGCGAAAGACGATACTGCCGGCATCATCGGCAGTTACATCACGACGCGCCGCTCGGACGCGTCGATCATCAAGATTTTGGGTATCCTTGGTGAGCCTACAGTCACGGCAGACGCGGACGGCACGATTCAGGTCGACCTCTTCACCGGCCTGAACGGACAGCCGCGAAAGTGGGAACCGCTGGGCAACGGCGAATATCGGGCGACGGACGGACGCGGCCGCCTTATCTTCAAGCGCGACGAGAAGGGGCGGATGATGATGCTGCCATCGTCGTCTGGCGTCGCCTATTACCAAAAAGTCGACCTGCAAGAACGCTCCCTGTTGATCTTGCCGCTCTTGCTCGGCTCCATGACCGTGCTCGCGCTCAACCTCGTCTTGTGGCCGCTGGCAGCCGGCGTCAGACGGCACTACGGCGTCAACCTGCACTGGAACGCTGTCGAGCACATCTTGCGCCTGTTCGTGATGATGACCTCGGCGGCATTGCTGACGCTCTTCATAGGGTTTGTCGTCGGGCTGGCACCGGGTTTGGCCAACGTTTGGAAACTCGACAGCAGTGTGGACGAAACGCTGCATGTCGTGCAGCTGATCGGTTATGGCGGCGTGCTGGGCTCGTTCTTCGTCGTCGTGAACGCGATCCAGGCGTGGAACAATCCGTTGCGCGGGTTCTTCGGGCGCGTGAAGGAAAGCGTCGTGGCGCTCGCCTGCCTCGCTCTGATTTGGATTGCGTGGACGATGAACTTGTTCGACCAGTCGCTGCGCTTCTAGTCGTCTTGTAGCGCGCGGGCGCGGTCCGCGATCGTTGCTGCATCCCAGAGTTCTATGGCTTGCGCCTCGGCGATGTCGGCGCACTGTTCCATTTCGTCAGTAGGGCCGCTCAGCGTGATTAGGAGTGCGCGGTCGGCACCGAAGTAAGCCTTCGCGCCGGCCAGTGCGCGAACGTCGGCCGCACCGATGCGCTGGCCCTTCCACTGCTTGCATTGCGCGACGACGCGTTGCTTGGCGGCACAGAGCAGAACGTCGACGCCGTAGTCGTTTTCGGCGCGGGTCACCATCACCTGGCCCGTCTTGAAGTGCCCGGCGAGCAGTTCGGCCACCTCGCGCTCAAACCCGGTCTCATCCAACTTATTGGACCAGAAGCCGGTTTCGGCGCGTGTGCGGCGCCAGGCGTCGATCGTCGCAAAGCGGCGGAGCGCTTCCTCATAGGCCAGACGACGCGGCGAGGCCCGCTGGAAGCGGGCTTCAGCCATGCTTGTGCGTGCAAACAGTGTGAGCGCGACGAGACCGAGCGAGGCCGCCGCCCAGATCGCCAGAACACTCGACTGCTGATGGTCGAACTCGGCGATCCGCGGGGAGCTCTCAATGGCCGGCATCACCAGGGCGCCCAGGCCCAGGAGAATTATCGTCCCGATCGACAACCCGCGGATGCGCATGTTGCGGCGCCTCGTCGGTCCTTCGATTTCGTCCGGCTTGAGGTCGAACTCGTCGGGCGTCGGTTTCGGCTTGAGCCAGTTCAGGGAGAGTACGACCGATTGGTCGGCAAGGCCCGGTGGCAGCCGCGCAAAGCAACTCCACGCCTCCTCGTCCATCGCCTCCCCCACGCCGTTGGCGAAACAAACTGAGTAGACGACAGTTCGATCCTTCCTAGAAGTTTCCATTTACCGTAGCGGGCACGGATTATTTTCCGCATGGCAATAATCCCACAGCGAGCGCATTGAGACAGCGCGCAACTCGCAGGCGATTTTGCTTGCACACTTACGCAGTTTGCGGTGCGGCCTGCCGCACACTTCGCCTGCCGATAAGCATAATGCCGACCAGCGAAAGAAGGTTCGCGCCGATCTGATACCAGGCGGGAATGAGCGGATCGTGCAGGCGCTCGATCAACCAGGCGATGATCAACTGCGTTGAGCCGCCGAATACCGTGACCGAGATCGCGTAGGCGATCGAAAGTCCCGCCGAGCGTACGGCCTTGGGAAACGCCTCGGTGAGCAGCACGTAGAGACCGCCATAGGAAAGCGCGAGCAGGAAGTTCAGCGTGATGTTGACGAGCAGCAAGGTCTCGACCGTCGAGCCCTGCCCCGTCATCATCAAATACGCTTGCAACACGATGGCGACGAACACGAGGCGCGGGATAATGACCGACGTTCGATAGCCTATGCGATCGGCCAGCCATGCGCCGAGTGGAACGCCCGCGATACCTGCGATGTATCCAACCATTGTCGCCAGCATCGAGATATCGGTGGGGTGGCCCAGCGTCTTGATGGCGTAGGTCGTCATGTAGCCCGACACGTAAGTCGAAATCGTGGGTCCGACGATGCACAACACGCCGAGCGCAATCGCCCGCCAGTGGTGCGCGAACAAATTGGCGAGCACCGCACGGCCGCTCTCGTGCGCTTCATGCTTCTCATGGGTCTCGGGCAGCATCGCGCGGATGTAGAGGCCGACCGGGCCGATCAGGAGGCCGACTAGGAACGCTACGCGCCAGCCCCAGTCGTAGAGTTGTTCTTCGCTGAGTGTCATGGCGAGGATGAGGCCGAGGCCGGAACCTGCGGCGCCTGCAAATTGCTGGCTGGTACCTTGCCAAGACGTTTGGCTGGCTTTGCGATTTGCCGGGGCCGACTCCAACAAATAGCTTGTCGCGGCACCGACTTCGCCGCCGCATGAAAAGCCCTGGACCAGGCGTCCCACGATCAAGATGATCGGCGCCCAGATGCCGATTTGCGCATAAGAGGGGGTCAGCGCGACGATGCCGGTACCGAGCGCCATCAAGAGGATTGTCAGCGTCATCGCGGCCTTGCGGCCCGCGCGATCGCCATAGGCGCCGATCACGATCGCACCCAGCGGCCGGGTGAAGAAGCCCGCCCAAAACGTGGCGAGCGCGGCGAGCAGCCCGTAGAAATCCTTCTCGCCTTGGCTTGCGCCTGCGGCCATCAGTTCGGCCGGGAAAAAGGCCTTGCCGATCATGACCGCGAAGAACGTGAAGACGATGAAGTCGTAGAACTCGAGAAAGTTTCCGATCACGACGGCGATCACGGCTTTGGGCGGAATCTTCGTCTCCTGCGTCTCGGCCGCCATGCGAATGTCCCCTGCCCCGTTCGAGTTCGATCGCAGCCTAGTCGAAGATTTGAGAAAGCGCGACAGGCGAAGGCATACCCCCGCCGGTTGTCTTCACTTTTCAGAGGCGTGCGTCTGTGGCACCGGGACTTAGATGTTCCGATGTGCCGCCCTCGCGTTTACGTTTGCCGTCTTGTCGGGTGCGTTCGCGCGCGCCGAGCCAGTGGCCGAGAGCGAAATCACGCTCGTGCTTGCGGGGGACACCGGGCTCAACGGAAGCTTTCAACCCGTCTATGCCGGCTTCGGGATGAAGCAGGGGATGCGGCTCGCATGGGCGGATTCGACGACGTTGATTGCGCGCGAGATCAACGGCGACATCAACTTCGCCAATCTCGAGACGGTGGTGACGGACCGCAACGACCTGTCGCCCAACCTGAAGCTGTTCGGCTTTCGCACGCATCCGAGCGGCGTCAGGCATTTGATGCAGATCGGGTTCAACGCGTTTTCGACCGCCAACAATCATTCGATGGACTTCGGCTTGGAAGGCGCGCGCGAGACGTTGCGCCAATTGGCGGCGATCGGCGTTGCGCATGCGGGTTTGGGCTTGAACCGCGAAGCCGCCCGGGCGCCGCGGCTGATGATCGTGAAAGGCCGCAGCTTCGCGCTTGGCGCGCTCGGATTGATCGGCAGCGGCTACAGCGCGCCGGCGGAAGGCGAAGAGCGGCCGGGGCAACTCTCCTACACGTCGGACCGCGACTTCGCTGACGGTCTCAGCGCGCTTGCCGGGTCGGGCGCGAATTATCGCATCCTCTCGGTGCACTACGGGCAGGAGTTCGAGGTCAACACTGGCAACGCCGATCGCGCGCGGCTCACCAATGCGCTGGCACGCGGCGCTGACCTTGTTGTCGGTCACCATCATCACGTTGTGAACGGCGTGGAACTCGTGGGCGGCAAGCCGGTGTTCTATGGCCTCGGCAATTTTCTGCACTGGGGTACGCAGGATATGAGCCGCTTCGATATCTGTCGCGACTAT
>JBGAPZ010000054.1:0-25340 GCA_044220975.1 Micropepsaceae bacterium
GCCCTTCGCGATATAAGCGTCGAGGTCGGCGTGGCTGATGCGGCCGGCAGGGCCGCTGCCGTGGATGAATTGCAGGTGGACGCCGAGTTCTTGCGCGCGTTGGCGCACGGCCGGCGAGGCAAGCGGCTTGTCGCCGAACTTGCGCGGGGCAGCTGGCGTCGGCGCGACGGGTGCTGCCTTCGCCGCGACAGGCTCGGGCTTCGGCGCGGGTTTCGGTTGCTCGAGCTTCGGTGGCGGCGGCGGTGCGGCCTTCGCGGCCTTCGGTGCGGCGGCGGCGCCGTTCGTTTTCGGTTCGGCTTCGTTGCCTGCGCCGTCGACTTCGAAAACGACCAGCGGCGCGCCGACGGGCGCCATGGAGCCCGGCTCGCCGCGCAGTTCGACGACCTTGCCGGAGATCGGCGATGTCATCTCGACGGTTGCCTTGTCCGTCATCACGTCGACGAGGTGCTGATCTTCCTTGATCGTGTCGCCGACGGCGACGTGCCAGGCGACGATCTCAGCCTCTGCGGTGCCTTCGCCGACGTCGGGGAGCTTGAATACAAAACGGCCCATTGGTTCAGCCCTCCATCGCGCGGCGCATCGCGGCCGACACGCGCGGCGGTCCGGGGAAGTACTGCCACTCGAACGCGTGGGGGTAGGGCGTGTCCCAACCCGCGACGCGTTCGATCGGTGCTTCCAAGTGATAGAAGCAGTGTTCCTGCACGAGCGCCGTCAGTTCGGCGCCGTAGCCGCTGGTGCGCGTCGCTTCGTGCACGATCACGCAGCGGCCGGTCTTTTCGACCGAGGCTTTGATCGTTTCGATGTCGACGGGGATCAGCGTGCGCAGGTCGACGACTTCGGCGTCGATACCGGTGTCGGCGGCGGCCGCGAGCGCGACGTGCACCATCGTGCCGTAGGCGAGCACAGTGAGATCGTTGCCTTCGCGCGCAATCGCGGCCTTGCCGAGCGGCACGGTGTAGTAGTCCGCCGGCACGTCGCTGGCCGCGTGTTTCGACCACGGTTGAACCGGGCGATCGTGATGGCCGTCGAAGGGGCCGTTGTAGATGCGCTTCGGCTCAAAGAACATGACGGGGTCTTCGTCTTCGATGGCGCTAATCAGCAGGCCCTTCGCGTCATACGGGTTGGACGGGATGACCGTCTTGATGCCGCAGACGTGCGTGAACAGCGCTTCTGGGCTTTGGCTGTGCGTTTGGCCGCCGAAGATACCGCCGCCGTAGGGCGAGCGCAGGGTGATCGGGGCGGTGAAGTCGCCAGCCGAGCGGTAGCGCAGTCTTGCTGCCGCGGAGACGATCTGGTCGTAGGCCGGATAAATGTAATCCGCGAACTGGATTTCGATCACGGGCTTCAAGCCGTAGGCCGCCATGCCGATCGCGGTTGCGACGATGCCGGATTCGCCGATCGGCGAGTCGAAGCAGCGCTGCACGCCGTGTTTTTTCTGCAGACCGTCCGTCGCGCGGAAGACGCCGCCGAAGTAGCCCACGTCTTCGCCGAAGATCAAAACGTCGGGGTTCTTCGTCAGCATAACGTCCATGGCGGAGTTCAGCGCCTGAATCATATTCATCGTCGCCATGGCGGTTAGACCCCCATCTCTTGGCGCTGGCGGCGGATGTGCCAGGGCATGTCTTTGTAGACGTCTTCAAACATCGTCTTGACGCTTGCCATTTTGCCGGAGCCGAGCGTGCCGTGCGTTTCGGCTTCCTTTTGTATGGCGCGGACTTCCTCGGCGATCGAGGTTTCGAGGTCTGCGTGCTCTTTCTCCGTCCACTTGCCGAGTGCGATCAAATGTTTCTTCAAGCGATCGACCGGGTCGCCGAACGGCCAGGCCTTCGCTTCGTCGGTCGGGCGATAGCGGCTGGGGTCGTCGGAGGTCGAGTGGCCTTCGACGCGGTAGGTGAAGTGTTCGATCATCGTGGGGCCGAGGTTGGAGCGCGCACGGTCGGCGGCCCACTTCGTTACGGCGTAGACGGCGAGGAAGTCGTTGCCGTCCACGCGCAGCGCCGGGATGCCGTAGCCGACGCCACGCGCCGCGAACGTCGCCTCATCGCCGCCGGCGATGCCCTGGTAGCTTGAGATTGCCCACTGGTTGTTCACGACGTTCAGGATCACCGGTGCCTTGTAGACGGCGGCGAAGGTGAGGGCGGTGTGGAAGTCGCCTTCGGCGGTCGAGCCGTCCCCGATCCACGCGGAGCAGATGCGGTCGTCGCCGCGATAGGCGGACGCCATCGCCCATCCGACCGCCTGGCTGTAGTGCATCGCGAGGTTGCCCGCGATCGAGAAGAAGCCGTGCTTCTTGGACGAGTACATGATCGGCAGCTGGCGGCCCTTCAGCGGGTCGCGCTCGTTCGAATAGACCTGGCACATCATGTCGAGCAGCGGATAGCCGCGCGAGATGAGCAGGCCCTGCTGGCGGTAGGTGGGGAAGCACATGTCTTCCGGGTCGAGCGCCGCAGCTTGGGCGACTGCGATGGCCTCTTCACCCGTGCACTTCATATAGAACGACGTCTTGCCTTGGCGTTGGGCTGCAAACATGCGCGCATCGTATGCGCGCACCGTGAGCATGTTTTTGAGACCGCGCTTTAGTGTCTCGACGTCGACTTTTGGGTCCCAGGGCCCGTGGGGCAGGTTGTCCTCGCCCAGTACGCGGATCAGCCCATAGGCGATGTCCTGCGTCTCTTTCGCGACGACGTTGATGTCAGGGCGACGCATCTCACCGGCCTTGCCGACTTTGATGTGACTGAAGTCGGGTGTGTCGCCCGGGCGATGTTTCGGCTCAGGGATATGAAGCTTGAGTTGCGGTTGGTTTTTGTGCGCGGTCGACTTGAAGGACTTTCGCTTGAGGCCGTTCGTTGCGCGGCAGTGGATAGGCGCGGGCGGGTGGGGCGTCAATGACCGCCCAGGCCTAAGGCGAAGACTTCGTTATCCGTTCGAGAGTTGCGCTGCCAATTGCCGGACGGTGTCTTCGTTTCAATCGCTACGAGCCCGGCGAAACATTCGGTAGCGGATTTGTGCGGTGCACCTAAGCGCCACACGCCGCTGAAAAGGCGCTGACGAGTTCGCGCGCTCCGCCGGTGCCGAAAGTGTAGCGGTCGGGGCGGATGAGGACGGCGTCGGTTCTGGCGCTGTCGAATAGTGCAGCGAGTTTGGCGGCGAAGGGTTTCAGCGTTGCGCCTTCGAGAGACTCGATGCGGGCGATGTGCTTGCTATTGAGGCCTGCGATGTCGCTGGCGCGCCGCGCAATCAGCCAAGCGCCTTGGCCCAACACGTCGTCAAGGTAGCGGCCGCCTGCTTTGTCTTGCGGGAAGATCGTGCCGGCGCGCTCGCTTTGCAGGAATGCGCCGGGGCCGATTTGAGGGTCGGCGGGGGGCACGGGTTGTTGGCCGGCGGCGCGGGCGGCGAGCATCGCCGTGTCGCGCTGTGCTGCTGCTTCGGCATCCGGGATGCACACCACGCGGCCCATCGCGATCGCGGTTTCGGTGACGGCGCGGACGTGGGGCTCGCGTTCGGTTTGATACGTGTCGAGCAGGGCTTCGTTTGCTTCGCCGCGCAGCACGTGGGTGAGTTTCCACGCGAGGTTCACCGCGTCGCGGATGCCGGAGCACATGCCTTGGCCCGCGAACGGTGGGGTTTGGTGCGCGGCGTCACCGGCCAGGATCACGCGACCGAGGCGCCACTCGTTCGCGACCAGGCCGTGGAATCGGTAGACGGCTTTGCGGTCGAGTTCCACGTCGCCGTCTTCGATCCAGGGTTTCAGCAGCTCGGCGATGCGCGCATCGTCGAGGAAGCTTTGCGCGTCTTCGCCGGGGCGGATCATGAATTCCCAGCGGTGGCGGCCGGGGCCCATGAGCACACAAGTCGTCGGGCGGACGGGATCGCAGATTTGCAGGTTGAGCGCGGGCATGCGCCCGGGTCGCTTCACCTGCGCGTCGATCACGAGCCAGGGCTCGTCGAAGCCGTAGTCAAAGTGGCCGATGTTCAGCGCCTTGCGCACGGGACTCGACGCGCCGTCGCAGCCCACGACGTAGCGCGCTTCGACGGTTTCGGGTTTGCCTGAGGCGTCGGTGATGGTTGCGCGGATGCTGGCGCCACTGATTGCTTCGAAGCTTTCGAAGCGGGTGCCGAGGCGGGTTTCGACGTTGCGATAGTCGCGCAGTTTGGTGCGGAGCGCGCGTTCGAGGTCGGGCTGGTTGAACATCCAACTCGGCTGGAAGCCGGACGCCACGATCACATCGCCGATGTCGTAGTGCAGCAGCGCTTCGCCTTTGGCGTTGCGGAATTCGTAGGCGGGGGCAAGGCGCGAGACGGCCATCGCTTCTTTCAGCAGCCCCAGGCCTTGCCAGATGCGCATGATTTCGGCGTCGAAATGGGCGGCGCGCGGCAAGGGATAGACCTGCGTGTCACGTTCGACCGCCAACACACGAAAGCCTTCGCGGCCGAGCAGGTTCGCAAGCGTCGCGCCGACGGGGCCCAAGCCCACGATGAGGACATCAATTTGTTTCATGGCGGTCATCTCCTAACACTCTTCATGGCCGGGCCAGGCAGGTCAGGCGGGGCATAACGACTTTTGGGTGAGTGGCTATTGTTCTGGCGTGACCGTTGCTTCGATGGCACCGATCTTGTCGATCTCGATGCGCATCACGTCGCCGGCCTTCAGGAACTTCGGCGGTTTCATCGCGGCGCCGACGCCGCCGGGCGTGCCGGTGAAGATCACGTCGCCGGGTTCGAGCGTCATCGCCTTGCTGACGTGCGCGATTTGGTCGAAGACGTTGAAGACGAGATGCTTCGTGTTCGAGTCTTGACGCTTCTCGCCGTTGACGAACGCGCGAATGCCGAGCGCATGCGGGTCACCCACTTCGTCGGATGTCATGATCCACGGGCCGAAAGGTGCGTGCGTGTCGAAGCTTTTGCCCAGAATCGCGTAACCGAAGATGACTTCGTGGACCTTGTCTTTTGGGACGTGCTTGCACGTCTTGCCGATGACGACGACGAGTTCGGCTTCGTAGTCGAGCGCGTGCGAGGCTTTCGGCAACTGCACATCGGCGAACGGTGCATTGACCGACGTTGGCATCTTCGCGAACCAGACTTGCTCTTCCGGCGTCTTCTGATTGCTTTCGGCGATGTGGTCGGCGTAGTTGAGGCCGATCGCCAGGATTTTTCCGGGGCGCGGGATCGGCGCTTCGAGTTTGACCGCGTTTTGCGTGACGTCGGCTTTGCGGGTTGCCGCGCGATCGACAGCGCCGCGGACGGACGGCCATTGTGTCATGAGACCGATCATGTCGCGCGGCAGGTCGGCGTCGGCCTTCTTTAGGTCGACGATGCCGCCTTCGACGGCGACGCCGACGCGTGTGCCTGCGGTGTCGGTGAATGTGACGAGTTTCATGATTTTCTCCTCAACCCATGTTCGCGGGCATCTTCATGCCCCATTGCACGCCCATCAGATCTTGCGGCGTCGCTTCGCGGCTGCCCCAGCTTGCCGTCATCAGGTCGCCGTCCGTCCAGTGCTCCAGCACGTGGCCCCAAGGGTCTCTCCAGTAGTCGAAGATCTGACTGCCCAAGATGTGGCGGCCGACGCCCCATTGGGCTTCGTGGCCCTTTTCCTTCAAGAGGTCGTGGCCGCTCATCAGATCATCCATGTCGACGACTTCGAAAGCCGCGTGGTTGAACTTCGGCGTACCTGTGCCGAGCATGAAGAGCGTGTGGTGGTCGGCCGGTTGATCGCCGCGATCGCAGCGCATGAAGGCGCCGAGCGCGAACTCCGGCGACAGCTTGATCTCGTCGGAGGTGATGAAGCCGAAGCGTTCCTTGTACCAAGCCTCGCTGGCGCGGAAGTTCGAGACGTTCAGCACTGCGTGGCCAAGGCGCTTGATGTGCGAGGCGCCTTGGCCGACGAGCTTGGGTGCGTTCTTGCGCGGTTGTGCGCGTGCGTCGTTGACGAGGGGCGCTGGCGGCAACGCGCTGGGCGACGATGTTTCGCGTGCGGCGACAACTTCGACGTTGAAACCGTCCGGATCCTTGAGGCGCACGACTTTGCCGCCGCCCGGACCCTCGAGCGCTTCGACCTTCGTGTCTTGCGATTTCGCGAGGGTCGCGAGATCGTCGGCGGAGCGCGCGCGGAAGGCGATCCCCGCGAAGCCCGGATCGCCCTTATGTGTCACGTGAACGAAAGGATCGGTTCCTTGGCCGCGCATGTAGAGCGTGGCCGCGTCGCGGTGCGCGCGGGTGAGGCCGAAGTCGTTCAAGAACGCTTCCATCTTGTCGAGGTCGGGTGCGGAGAATCTTACGAACGCGATGTCATCGACTTTGATCATGAGGAGAGTTCCTTCTTGCGTGTGTCCATGGCCGCTTTTGCCAGACGCCGGGCTTCGGCCTGCTTCAATCCGAGTGAGATGAGGGCGGTGGCGACGATTTCGGCCGCAAAGGCGAATGGCTCCGGTACCGGACGGGCACTGTCCGACAGGCGCATGCCAGCCGACATGGCGATACCGATCATGGCGACCGTTGCAGCATTGATCGAGGTGACGGCGAAGCGCTTCGTCTTAATGCCGAGCGCCACGTCACCGCGGATGCCCGCATTTATCGGCGTGTCGGGGTCAACACTGCCAGGGATGAGGCGCAGCAGAGCGCGGGCGCGCACCGGCTGAGCGATGGCGAAGGTGCAAAGCGACGTCAAGCCGTTCGCCATGCGGACGGCGGCATCGGTAATCCGCTCGTTCGTGGACGTGATTTTGTCCTCGAGTTCGATCCGGATGTACCTGCCGATGGCGGCTGCGAGGTCGTCCTTGTCCGTGAAGTGCGTATAGAACGTTCCCTTCGCGACGTCGGCTTCTTCGGTGATCTCGTCGATGGAGAGCGCGTCGAGGCCGCGAGCGGCGACGAGCCGCTCAGCAGCGGCGACGATTTCGCCGCGCGTGCGTTCGCGTTTGCGAAAGGTGCGGGGTTGGGTCAGTGCCATAATTGACTATATAGTCAAAAATGACCGAATGGTCAATATCTGAAATCGACGCGATTTATCTGCTGGCGTTTGCGCCCGCAGTTGAAATTGAAAAGGGTGCTAGCGGCTCGTGGCCTGGCGGCGGGCGACGGCGCGCTGGAGTTGCAGGCGCTCTCGTACCGAGAGAGGGCGTTTGAGGGCGTGGCCGCTTTCGGCGATGCGGGCGGGCTGGAAGATATCGTAGACGCGGCCGCCCTTGGTGCCCTTGCCCGCTATTCTGACGGTGTTGTCGATCGTCCAGTTGCGGATGGGGCCTGAGTCCAGATGGATGAAGTGGTTGTCGGGGTACCAGCCGACGCCACCGCGCGCCATCTTGCGGGCGATCTTCGCAGCCGGCGACAAGTTGGAATCGAGTGTAATGTCGATCGCCCGGCCTTCGAGGTGTTTGCTCTTCTCCGCAACGCCGAAGATGCGCGATGCCAGCATCTCGTTCGTCTTTTTTGTGCGGTATGCCGACAGCACGGTCGCGCGCGCTTGGCCGGCGTTCTCGATCACGTCGGCCAGGAAGTCGAGCGTTTCGACGTAGACGGGGCCGGACACGTTTTCGCGGTGATCGCGCAGGAACAGGGCGAGGTCGACCATCGCCGACGGGATCGGACCGATCTTGTCCCTAAACGGGCCGTCGAACGTTTCGCCGGTGTGGATGTTCTTGAGCGATAGGCGGCGCGATGCAGAATGCGTCGGAAAGACGTAGGGTTCGTCGGTCAGAATGCGCGCGTTCGCGGCCGGGCCAAAGACAAGTGTCAGGCCCGTTGCCAGCAAGAAATCGCGTCGTTTGAGCAGCATCGCAGTTCCATCTAAGCGCACCCCCCTAAGAAAACTACAACATCTCGTTCAAATATGCGTTGGGTCCGGCAACCCTGAGGCGATTTGTCGACGCCCCCTGATCTCGGCTAGGGTCCGCCTCGTAAAATCTCCTTAATGCGCACCTTCTTCGACTTCATTGATTTGAAGCCGGGTGTTGGTGCGAAGAAGACTGAAACATCGATATTGGTGGAGGAATTATGCCCATGACTTACAGACGCATGCTGCTTGCCTCGGCGTTCGCGCTCGCATTCGTGCCCATGGCTCAAGCCAAAGTTCCCGCTGCACAAGCGGATCGGCTGGGGAAAGATCTAACGTGGAACGGGGCGGAGACTGCGGGAACCGGCGACGTGCCGGCCTACACGGGCGGCATTACGGCACCGCCGGCCGGCGTCAAGTTCGACCCGAAGTCGCAGCAACCGCCCGATCCGTTTCCCGGCGACAAGCCGAAATACACGATCACCGCCGCGAACATGGCGCAGTACGACGCCACTCTAACGGAGGGAAGCAAAGCGCTGCTGAAGCGTGTGCCGACGTTCAAGATGAACGTTTATGAATCGCGCCGCAGCTGTACGGTTCCGCAGTTCGTGCAGGCGGCGACGAAGAACAACGCGTTGGTCGC
Source organism: Micropepsaceae bacterium (assembly GCA_044220975.1). Lineage (GTDB taxonomy): Bacteria > Pseudomonadota > Alphaproteobacteria > Micropepsales > Micropepsaceae > SZUA-430. The sequence continues at coordinate 8,415 of JBGAPZ010000054.1, forward strand.
GGCGCTGACGCCCGACGGCGAAGGCGTGACCGGCGGCATTATGGGAACGCCGTTTCCGATCACGAACGACGCCCGGGAGATGATTTGGAACCATCGCCTTCGCTTCTTGCCGCACAAGCTCTATCGCGCGTACGCGACGGCGCCGGTGCAAGGGAACGGGTCGTTCAACCTCATTCGTTATCAGGACGAGGCCATCATCAACTGGACAGATCCATCGAAGAAGAAGGCGGAAGATCTCAACAACATGCAGCTCATGTATCTGCAGAACACGGTCGCACCGCCGCGGTTGGCGGGCAACGTGATCTTGGTACAAGAGACGCTCAACGGCACGGTTCAACCGCGCAAGGCTTGGTCGTACAATCCCGGTTCACGCCGCGTTCGTGTTGCGCCGGACATTGCCTACGACAATCCCGGCTTCAACACAGACGCGATGTCCACAGCGGACTCGTTTACCGGCTTCAACGGGGCGCTCGACCGTTACACGTGGTCCGTCGTGGGAAAGAGCGTCAAGATCGTCCCCTACAACTCGTACAAGATGCTCAATTCCAAATACAGCGACCTCATCAAGCCGGGGAACATCAATCCGGAGTTGACGCGGTATGAACCGCACCGCGTGTGGACGATCGAAGCGAAGCTCAAGGCGGGTCAACGTCACCTGTATGCGCGCCGTGTCATTCACTTGGATGAGGACACACGTGCGATGACAGGGGCCGAGCTCTATGATGGCCGCGGCGGCCTGTGGCGCGTGCAAGAGCTGCACACGGTCAATTTCTACCAAGTACCGCTGTGCTTCTCGATCGCCGAACTCGTCTACGACGTCCAGAGCAGCGGGCGGTATCTTGCCGGTTCGATGGTCAGCGAGGAGAAGCCTTTCAACTTCGAAGCTAACGAGTTGAGCGAAGCGCGGTTCCAGCCTGACGCGCTGCGCACGATCGGTGTGCGCTAAGCGCCACCGCGAAGCCTAACGAAGAAGCCGCTCCGTTCGGGGCGGCTTTTTTCGTTTAGCGGGTCTTGAGAACGATCGAGTTCGATTGCGTGCGAATAGCAATCGACTGAAGTGCGTGGTCCTTGAGAGGCATCGCAGCTGAGACCGGGGCGGTGCTGACCCAGGTCGGCGAACCGCAGACAAGGAAGTCGGCCGTCGCGTTCAAGCCGTCGGCGGAGACTGATGTGATCGCGAGTTCCGCCGTGCTGATGCCGCTGTCGGCCATACCGGTGATGTGGGCGACGCGACCGTCGGGACCCGCGATTACAGTTCCAGAGTCGATGCGCGATGCAAGTTGCCGTTCGCAGGCGCCGTTGGCGGCTCCGGCGTCATAGGTGTGCGGAACCGAGGGAACGGTGCGCAGCGCCGGATTCAGATTGGGCGCGACCAGTTGACGTTGCGGCGCGGCAATCGCCGTGGAACTGAAGATGCCAACCAGAACCGCAAACGCGATTGTACGCGACATGAAACGTGACCCCAGAAAATCCATTTGAGCGCGTACCCATCCTAGCAGACGTGCGTGCACGTACCATCAGCCTCGCCTCGCAACCTTAATGCAGGCGATGACGGTTAATGACCGCACATTGTCTGCATTACGCGTTGGCGCGAACCCAATCGGCGACGATCGTCTCGAGCACGGGAAGCGGCACGCCACCGTTTTCGAGCACGGTGTCGTGGTATTTGTGGATGTCGAAACGGGGGCCTAAGGCTGTCTTCGCGCTTTCGCGCAACTGCAAAATCTTGTTCTTGCCGATCTGGTAAGCGCAGGCTTGGCCCGGCCAGACGAAGTAGCGATCGATTTCACGAACGATGTTTTCTCGGGTGAGTGCCGTGTTCGCAAGGAAGTAGTCGACAGAGCGCTTGCGGTCCCAGCCTTTCGTGTGGATGCCGGTGTCGACGACCAGGCGGCACGCGCGCCAAAGCTCCATCGTTATGCGGCCGACTTCGTCGAGATCGTCGACGTAGAGGCCCATCTCCTTCGCCAGGAGTTCGGTGTAGAGCGCCCAACCTTCAACGTAGGCGGTGAAGAACACGTATTTGCGGAACTCGGGGATCGCCTTTGTTTCCTGTGCGATCGAGATCTGCAGGTGGTGACCCGGGATACCTTCGTGGAACGCCAAGGCTGCCATTTGCCACTTCGGCAGCGCAGCCATCGAGGCGAGATTGTAAGCGACATAGCCTGGGCGCGAACCGTCGGGCGTGCCTTGGTTGTAGAAGGCGATCGTCTGGCCGCTCTCGAGGAACGGCTCCATGCGCTTCACCTCGATCGTAGCTTTGGGAAGCGTTCCGAAGGCTTTCGGAAGGGCGGCGCTCGCTTGCGCTTCCAGCTGGCGTGCGCGGGCGAGGTAGTCGCTGCGGCCCTGTTCAGTGTTGGGGTAGAGGTAGCGCGGGTTCGTGCGTAAATCGGCGTAGAAGGATTTCAACGGTCCCTTGAACCCTATGCGCTGCTTTACGACCTCCATGTCGGCGGCGAGGCGCGCGACTTCCGAGAGACCCAATTCGTGAATCTCGTTTGCCGACATCTTCAAGGTCGTGTGAGCCATGACGGCTTGCTCGTAGAAGGCGGTGCCGTCGGGCAAGGTACCGACACCGTGATCGCTCTTCACCGAGCGTCCGATTTCTTCGGTTGCTGCGATGAACCGCTCATAGGCCGGCTTCAGTTTTTGGGTTAGCGCCTGTTCGGCGCCGGCGATTAGCTTTTCCTTGCTGCTGAGGTTTGCAACCTTCTTCTTGAAGTCGGCGAAGATTTCGTTGTCGTCCTTGCCGCCGAAAGGCGCGCCTTGGACGGCTTTGCGCGCGTCGTCGAGAATGAGCGCGTACGAGAAGCGGGGTAGAGTGACGCCCTTTTCTTTCTGGGCGCGCATGAAGGCAATTGTTTGGTCCATGACCTTGTCGGTCGCAGCGATGCGGGCGATGTAGGCTTCGGCGTCTGCAACATCAGCGATGGTATGGCGGTTGATCAGCAAATTCGGAATTTCCTGGTGTGGGCCGCCGAAGTGCGAGATTGCGTAGTTGTGAAAACGGAACGGGTGGTTCGCGACCCTAAGCTCGTTGCGGAAGCGGAAGATGTCGTAGGACACGCGCATCGACGGGCTCAACGCCGTGCGGTCGATCGTCTTCATGGTGTCGAGGTCGGCGGACGTGTTCTTGTGCTGGTAGACCGTGAATTCGTCCGAGTAGTCGTTCCATTCGCTGTACCGTTTCTTCATGCCCAACGAGGTCATGAATTCGGGCGATTCCTCAAGTTCGCGCGTGAAGCTCTTTGAGAAGAACGCGAGAAGCTTTGCGTCTTCGCTTGTCTCTGGCGTGCCGGCTTGCACATCGGCGTTGACGATGTCGTCGACGCAGCCGGTCAACGCCAGCGCGGCGGTTGCCGTTGTGAGTTTCAGAAATGCGCGGCGGGAGGCGTGGGTCAGCATGGTTCCCTCAAAGGTCGGTGCGGCGGCACACTAGAGAAACGGGGTTGAGCGTGCCAGGGTGGGTGAACTGAGACCGCGCGAGCATCGATGACCCGCCCTGCAAAGTTCGCCTATCTGGAGCATCCCGGCGTTCTGGCATTCGCCCATCGCGGCGGGGCGCTGGAGGCGCCGGAGAACACAATGACCGCGTTCGAATACGCGGTGGGGCTTGGCTATCGGTATTTGGAGACGGATGCTTATGCGACGAGGGATGGGGTGTTGGTCTCGTTCCACGACGACAAACTTGATCGGGTCAGCGATGCCAAGGGCAAGATCGAGGAGCTGACGTGGTCCGAAGTCGCCCAAGCGCGAATCGGCGGACGTGAGCCCATACCTTTGATGGAAGATCTGTTTGCACGCTTTCCCGACACGCGAATCAATATCGATCCAAAGCACGATGCCGCGGTTCAGCCATTGATCGCTTTGATCAAACGGATGGGTGCGCAGGATCGCGTTTGCATCGGCTCGTTTTCAGGAAAGCGGATCAAGCAGGTCCAGGACGCCTTTGGCGGGCGCGTTTGTACGTCGCTTGGGCCTGGCGGTGTGTTGAAGTTGAAGTCTGCCTCCGCCGGCGTACCGCTGCGGCGGTGGGCCGAAGGTTGTGCGCAGGTGCCGGTGAAAGGCAACGGCATCACGATCGTGACGCGGCGCTTCGTCCAGGCGGCGGAGCGGTGCGGGCTTCAGGTGCACGTTTGGACGATCGACGACGAGGCGGAGATGCGCCGCCTCATCGATCTGGGCGTACACGGCTTGATGACGGACCGGCCCGCGCTCTTGCAGCGCGTGCTGATTGAGAACGGGCTTTGGGCCTAACCTTAGGCTTTGCGTTTCAGTCCGTTGTTTTGCAGACGCCAGAGCAGCGCGTCGATTCGATCTTGGCCGAAGAACGGCTCGCCATTGAAGGCAAAGGTCGGAACGCCCCAGTGGCCTGCCTTGCGATGCGCGGCCTCATTTTCCTTGATGATCGCTTCATAGCGGTCGACATCGCGCTCGATCGCTGCGTCTAGCTCGGTGAGATCGAGCCCCGCGCGCGCTGCGGCGCCGCGCAGGTGATTCCCTTCGGCCCAGTTCTCCGCTCGTCCGCCGTAGATCGTAGACGACACTTCGTAGATGAAAGGCAGCCCACGGTCACGTTCGGCTGCCGCAACGCCGAGGCGCGTGAGCCGATGAATGTACGGTTGCTGCTTCGAAACTTCGCCCGTCGCCATGTCCATCAAAATCGGATCGGGACGCGGCCAAGCGAACGGTATCGAATGGCATTCGGCTTCGCGCATCACGTCGCGCACGAGATACGGCAGCCACATCGGGTTTGCATTTTTGAACCAACCGTCGAGTCGGACAGCGATTGGGTAAACAGGTCGCACCAAAAATTTTAGGTCCCACTCTTTTTCGAGTGCAACCATTCTGGGTGTCGCCAAGTACGAATAAGGCGAGCGAAAAGACCAGAACACTTCGACTTGCAGTGTCATTGTTTCCTCCGGGATTCCCCGTCACGGGGAATCGTTCTCCACGCGCAAAGGCATTTCCTAGTTAAGCTCAAAATCCTACGACCATAAATTGCAGCGGCGTGCAACCGGGGTGCCGAGTGGGGTGTTGAAATGCCATTTGCACGTGCGCTCGCATGAGTTGATTCAGTTCGAGTGAACTGTGCGAAACTTCGCCTAACACATGGATTTTATCACGCTTTTCGCGTTCCGCGATATTGACACTCGTTCGGCGTCCAGCGCTGAATGCGCACATGCGATCGATCGTCCCCCCGGTTCTGATCGCTGCCAGCGAAAACTACCTGGGTTTGTATCGCGGGCATCAGTTTGAGGCGACACATGCATACGAAACGCGCGTCAGAGCAGCAGCGTTCCACTGAAGCGGTGAGCCGCATCTCGAGATTTGCGCGGCGCTCGCTGTTCGCTGCGATGACGGTTTGTTCGATTTCCATTTTCACGCCGGCGCAAGCCGACGTCGCAGAGTGCGAGCGCTCGTATCAGTACGGCCGCAAGGACGAAGCGATTCGTTTGTGCCGCCGCGCTGCATGGCAAGAGAACGATTTCTTCGCGCAGATCAAACTCGGCGACATCTATTCGGCGAAGCGGCAAGACGACAAAGGCTATTACGACCCGGTCGAAGCGTTCGTCTGGTATTTCCTTGCGACGCGCAACTCGGCGATCTTCGATCACGTGCATGTCGACCAAGCCGCCGATGCGGTCGTGTCCCGGTTGGCGGCGGCCGACGCGTCCTCGCGCGAGATCTACCGCGACTTGCTGCAGGACGAGCGGATCGATGTGCGCAATCGAATCACCTACATCGAATCATGCCGCGGCGGAGAAGGCTTCATCCTGTTGGGTCAATTGCACGATCCGAAGGTTGCCGAACGACATGGCGGTTATTCCACTGCGCCGCTTCAAATCACCGACGTCTATTGGCGCCGTCCGGTCGGCGGGCGCGGCCCTGTGATGGCGCCGGCGCGGCCCGTGCAAGTGCAGCCGTCCTATCCGACGGGGAGTGGCGGCACCACCGGCTCAGGCTATCCTGGAGGGCCGAGCAGCTCTTACGGCAGCACGTATGGCGGTAACTTCTGGGGCAACAAGCTTTGCAGCAGCAGCGATTGGATGGGCTGGCTGACTGGAAGTTCTTGCGGTTCGCGAACGACGACGGATAGTTCCGGCAACGTATTTGGACCCAGCGCGATCGAAGCGATGGTGTTTTACCAACTCGCCGACCGGGCGGGCCATCCGATCGCGAAGACCTACGTCGAAGCGCTGAAGGGCTATAACGGCGATTACGCCACCGGTAGCGATCAAAAGCCGCAAAACTCCGACGTGCTGGCAAAGGCGAAGGCGTTGCGCTGGCTGGCGCCGTTCGAGTTCTATGCCGCCGAAACGCGGCTCCGCGGTGAGACGCCGTCGGGCCTCGTGCATAGCGACGAATGCATGATCAACTCGCGCCGCGCGCAAGCTTTGGCGCTGGGCGAGAAGCTGATCCCACAGCAGATCCGGCGCGATATGCTGCAGTTCTTGGGCTTCTATCGCGGCGACGATCTCACCCGCGCGATTGCGAAGTACCAAGACTTCTTGGGCGATCCTCAGACCGGCAATCTGACCCCGGTGCAGCTGACGCGCTTGATCCAGATCGGCGCGGTGCGCGGTTACGCACGAGCGCAGCGTTGCCTTGGCGTCATGTACGTGAAGGGCATCGGTGTCGTGACCGACTTCGTGCGTGCCGAGAAGTGGTTGTTGGCCGCAGCCGAGCAGGGTGATGGCGAGGCGATGTACGCCTTGTCCGAACTCTATACGCAAGGTGCGGATGGTATCGACAAGTCGGAAGATCGCGCGGTTCGTTACCGGCAAGGGTCGGCGTCGGCAGGATTCACGCCTGTAAAGGCCGAGTTCCTGCGGCTGCTCGAGACGGTGCCCGCAAAGAGCGACGAATGCAAAACGCGCCGTTGCCAACGCGCTCGCGAGCGCGCGCAGCAGCAAACCGAGGAAACACAGTGACGGCGCGTGTCGCCGAGTTGCTGGGGACAGGGTGAAGATTATGCGGCACAGTGTTGGAACAAAGCTTGCGGCGTGTCTTTCGACCGTCGCACTTGCGGCGGCAGCCGGCCTTTTCTGGGCGGCGACGAGCGACACCGCGTCCGCGTATAGCGGCGCTCAGGCAGAGGCGCAGTCGGATCCTTACGCGTTTCCGAACATCGAACTTTGCTGCAAGAAGAAGACACATCGCCACCGGCCTCGTCCCGGCGGCGGTCCCGGCTATCCGTATCCGGGCGGGGGCGGCGATGATGGCTATCCGCCCCACGGTTCGGTGCGTGTGAGCTGCGGCGAGCCCGAGCGCTATTCCTATTCTTCGATCGGTGAAGCTCTCGAGAATATTGGCGAAGGTGGGCGCATTCGGGTACGGCCCGGCGCATCGTGCGATATCTCGGGTCTTGTGATCGACCAAGGCGTTGTCATCGAATCCGACGACTATCAGTACGGTGGACGGGCCGAGTTGCGTGCCGGCGGATGCGCGACGGTGGCGCCCGGATACGGCACATCGCTCGTGTCGTTTCGTGGCGTCGACATCGACGGCTGCGTCATCGTCCAAAACGGCAGGCTCGATTTCAATGAAGTTAATCTTGCATCGCGCGGCACGGGCGACGCCGTTCGACTGAATGGCGGGACGTTCTCGGCTACCGATTCGACGATCCGCGCGCGCGGCACGGCTATCAACGCGGTGCGCGGCCTCACGGTCTCGCTGACGGGTGGTGGATTTGCGAGCGGTGCGAATGCCGAATCCGTGATTCAGCTTTCCGTCGACGGTGCGAATGTTCAGAACACGCTGATAAAAGGTGGGCTTGTCGGCGTTCGCGTGGGTATGACGGGTCGCTATCCCGTCGTCTTCAATCGCGTTCAAATTCAACGCGGCGAGGCGGCCGAGATCCATCAGATCGGGCCCGGCCAAGCCGGTATCATCGTGGGTGGCCCGGGGCCTGGCGACGATCTTCCGTCGTTACCAAGCCTTCCTGGGACATCGTTCAGCATCGAGGGCGGTGTGATCTCGGGGTACGGCGATGCGCTGGTGTTCGCGCCGGGTACGCGGGGTGCGGCAAAGGGTGTCACCATTGCCTATCCGGGCCGCGGCATCGTCGTGGGGCCTGGCGCCTCGGTCGATTTGCGCGAAAACCGGATTACTCACAGCCGGCGAACGGGCATCGACTTGGCACGGGGTGCGGTGGGTTCGGCCTCGTTCAATGATATACAGTGCGACAACGGGCAGTGCGTTTGTTACGGCGGCGAGTGCACCTCGCGATCGGATCGTGACTTCGGCGGGTTCCGGATGAGTGGCACGCGGTGCGACGACTAAGGGGCACCGCACGAACGATGAGCATCCATGGCGCAACACGAGCACAAACTGTTCACGACGCCGGTTTCGATGAACGACGGCTTCAAGCGGTCGGATTCGAAAACGTGGGCGACGCTCGGCATCGTGGCGCTTGTGGCGATCGCTATCGTGGTACTGATCAATATCTTGTTCGAGAAACCGAAGGTGCGCTGGCCGCAATCGCCGCAACAGCCTGGGCAAGCTGCGCCTGCGGCAACGGACGAACCCAGGACATACGACGTGGCGCCGCCCGGATCGGCGACTTCGAAACCCGCGAAGCCGCGGTGAACGTGTTGTTGGGGGGCGCATGAGTCTCGCGCGATTGGTCGAATATCTTCTGGTCGTTCTGGTCGCAATTCTGGTTGCGGTCCTGGTGATCTGGTGGCTCTTCCCGCGCCCGTCCGAATGTACGGAGTGCACGGTGTCGAGGCCAACGCTGCGCGCCGAGTGCGATAAGCAGTTCGGCGGTTACGGCGTGCGGGCAAAGCAGCTCGACGCGGGTGCCGAGGATGAATTCTTGGTCGCGTACTACGATCAAGCGGTGGTCGATCCGAACGCATCGACGGGCGGTTATTCGCCGCCCGGATATTCCGGTGCCACAACAACGAGTACGGCGCCGGCGGTCCGCGGTCCCGGTTACGTGATGGTGCGCGCGCTGCCGCAGTTTGGCTACGACACCTCGGGCGGGCAAACATCGGGCGACCTTTCGGCCACACGCCCGGAGACGAGCTGGCAAGATGTGACCGTCACGGTCACGCGTTATGTGAGTCCGTTCCGCAACGACAGCACGTGCGCCCAGAACGCCGTGCGGTTCCGCGAAGGCCGGTTCGAGACCTATTGCGAGATTCCGAACCGCTTCTCAGACGCGGACGGGGGACAAGCAAGCTATCGCGTGTTTGTGCGCAACGAGAGCAGCGTGCCGATCGAGTATTGCATCATCAGCAACTGCGATGCCTCGGCACCTTATGGCCAGGGTTCCCTCTGCGTGGCCGAGCAGCCGCAGCAGCCGTAGGCGGGTTCGTCCGACTTGGCATATCGGATTTGGGCTGGTCTACTTCCGGCGCGATGAAAGCGACCACTTTGAGCAAACACAGGCCGAACCTGCGCGTTGCAGCGCTGGCGATTGCCGTCGGTGCATGGCTGTTTCCGGTCGCTGCTTCAGCCGCCGAAGCGGCGCCCGGTGCCAAGGAACTTGAGGCGCTCACCAAGGCCTTCACCGCGCAGGATGCGAAGGACTGGTCGGGTGCGAAGGCGCTCGTGGAACAGCAGTCGACGGTTGTGCGCGACCTGGTGCAATGGCGTTACGTGTCGTCGTCGATCTCGGGCGCCACGTTCGAAGAGATCGATGCGTTTCTGAACGCACACGCGAACTGGCCAGGGCGTTGGCAGATCGTGCTGCGCGGGGAAGAAAGCCTGCTTGCCAATACGCTGGTCGACACGAAAGGCGCTGCGTGGTTCAAAGCCCACCCGCCGCGTACCAGCGCAGGCTGCTTGGCTTCGGCGAAATTTCAGTTCGCGCACGGACAGAAGCCAGAAGCGCTATCCGGTATCCGGCGTTGCTGGTTGGCGCTTACGCTGAGCCTTGCCGATTACCAGGATTGGACGACCGCCACGCAGACACCGTTGCCTGAGGCCGATCATCTGGCACGTGCCGACGCTCTCTTCTGGAACCGGAATTCCTCAAGCGCTCGCGAACTGCTGTTGCTGTTGTCGCCTAAGCTGCAGGGCGTGGTTGGAGCGCGAGCAGACCTCCAATCGGGTAAGGCGATCGACCTCGACGACGTCTTAGACGACGCGCTGTCGCCTGCTTGGAAAGCGAGCCTCATCTTTGACCAGGCGGTGCAGCTTCGAAAGGCCGGCAAGGCGAACGAGTCCTGGTCGCGACTGTTGGAGGCCGACGATACCGGCGCGCTGCCGCCATTGTATTCGGCGACATGGTGGGCGGAAAGCAATCTCCAGGCGCGCAACGCGCTCGATGCCAAGGAGGCCGATGCGGCCTACAAGCTTGCCTCCCGAACGCATCTTTCCGCTGACATCAATATCGCGGCGTATCTGGACGCTGAGTTTCTCTCCGGCTGGATCGCCTTGCGTAACCTGGACGAACCAAAGAAAGCGCTCGTCCATTTCCAGAATCTTGAGGCGGCGGCGAAGTCGCCAATTACGCGTGCCCGGGCTGCCTATTGGAAGGCGCTGGCGCTAAAGGCGCGCGACGATGACGCCAAGGCGCTGCAATCGCTCGCGATCGCAGCGGCGGAACCGAGCACGTTCTATGGGCGGCTTGCGCTCGAGACGCAGAAAGAACCAGGTCGGGCGGCAAGCGCGGTACCAAAACCGTCCAGCACCGCCACCAACATCGAGATCGAGGAGTTGGTTCAGGCTTCGGCTGTTCTTATCCTCATCGGCGACAACCGGCGGGCCAACGCTTTTGCCAATGCCGCCATCGATGGTTGCCAATCGGCAGCTTGCGCCTCGACGCTGAGTGCGCGCCTCTCACGCCTCGGCATAACCTACGGCGCGGTGCGCAGCGCCAAGAAGGCACAGACCCTGGGCGTGCCGCTGCAAGAGTTGCTCTATCCTATGGCCGATCTGCCTGCGGCGTGCACCGCGGCCGGCGTTCCACCCGCGCTCGTCCTCGCGCTTGCCCGGCAGGAAAGCGAATTCGATCCCTCCGCCGTCAGCGGCGCGAACGCACGCGGCTTGCTGCAGATTTTGCCCTCGACCGCGCAGGATGTGGCGAAGCGTTACGGCGTTGCCTACGCAGGCGCGGAGAGCCTGTTCAAGCCTGAAACCAATCTTGCGATCGGCTGCTATCACGTGAAGGACTTGCTCGACGGGTTGGGCGGTTCGTGGGTTCTGGCGATTGCCGGCTACAACGCCGGCAAGGCGCGCGTCTTAGGATGGGTCACGGCGCACGGCGATCCGCGCGATGCGAACGTCGACGTTATCGACTGGATCGAAGCAATCCCGTTCGACGAGACGCGTAACTACGTCATGCGCGTCCTTGAGAATGCCCTCGCCTACAAGGTCCGCCGCGGCGAGGCGCTGCAGCCGCAGGAGTTGAACCAGGCCCTTCGCCGCACACCTTGAGGGAAGGATGGCGCACCCAGCACGATTCGAACGTGCGACCTCTGCCTTCGGAGGACCAGGCGCGACGGCCAATTTCGCACTACTCCGCGAAAGTTCTCGCTGGTTTGATGCAAAACATTCGAGGAACTGAGGTGGGTAGCGCGGACAATTTGCGGACGCATGATCGGCTACCTCTTTTGGAACGAGGCGAGCGCCTGCTTCAAATAACTCGGATGATGATGCGCGTAGAGTTCAGTGGTCCTGGCGTGGCTGTGCCCAAGCCATCCGCTGATCTCGAACAACGGGACGCCAGCTTGCGCTAACCACGTGCCGCAGGTGTGTCGCAACGTGTGGGGTGTTACGCCGGGCAAATTTGCTTTGCGGACGGCGTATCCAAAAGATTTCTTGATGTCATTTATCCGGGCGCCGTCGCGGTGGATCACGTACCCAATGTCTGAGCCTCGCTTTCGCAGCCGTCGCAATAGCCCGAGCAGCTTCGGTGGCATCGGTACTGTTGGACGGCGCTTCGCGGTTTGCCGGCGTCCTGGTGGGTTTAGGTCGATTTGTTGCCGGTCGAAATTGACTTGCGTCCAGCGCATTTCCAACACCGCGCTTTTCCTGCCGCCCGTGTAGAGCGAGAGCAGGATGAAGTGGGGTAGGTAGAGGCCAGTTGCGTCTCGCCCATTTCGTGCCGCTCGCACCAGGCGGGCGACTTCGCTTCTCGTCAGCCACCGGTCCTTGCCAGGTGGTGGCGCGGGTAATCTTACAAATGGTGCCCGAGAAAGGCCGTTATTTTGCTCCGCCCATTTCAAAGCGGCTCTAAGCACGCCCAATTCGCGCCGGATGGTTCCATCTGCACGTCCGCGGGTGCGTGCGTAAGCGTCGCAAACGGTTGGCGTGATGTCGCTAACTCGCTTGTTGCCCAGGAAATCGAGTAACGCGCCGATGGCAAACCCAATGCGTGCGCCGGAAACGATTTGTGGTGCTCGTGCCTCTGCGTAATCCGCAAGCACGTCGGCTATTCGGACTTGGGTCGGATTGGGCGGACTACCGGCGTTTGTTCGCTGCCGCTCGGCGATGAACGCCCCGAGCTTTGCTTGAGCTTCTTGGAGATCTGCAGTGCCCGTGCTGTGCTCGCCGCGCTCTCCGCGCTCGTTCCAACGGATGTAGTAGACCTTTCGTTTCCGGAGAAACACGAGCTTTGGGCCTTGGCTACGACGTGGCATCTGCTTACCTCGTGGGCATTCTTGAACTCTCTAAAGTGCTTTTCGGTGTACATCGGCCGCCCTCTGACCTTCACAAAAGCAATTTCTCTTCGGGTTCGAAGGCTACGGAGCGTGTGAGGCTTAAGGCCCCACTTTGCCGCCGCTGAGCGCTCACTCATCAGTCGATCATCGTCTGAACTGACTTGACCCGATGCATCAAGCTGGTCGCCAATTGCGGTGTCTTTTGGAGAGGAGGGAACCATTAGTGCGTCCCCTATGCCGCTGACCGATCCAAGAGCGACTGAGCCCATGCGATCCCCGCGCTAACAGGAACCAGGCGACGGCGCCCCAAGCGAACAGTTGGCAACGGGTTCTCATGCAATCGTGCAAGGTTGTGCGCGTGCCTGAGACTGATCCCCAGACGATCGGCAAAGGCGGCCATACTTTGGAGGATCGGCTTATCGGGCGCTTGCGGTTCGCCCAGACCTACGTTCGAATTCATGGCTTCTACCTTAGTTGGCCGTGGATGACTGTGAATCGGTTGGGCGATCCACTTCCAAGATGGCGCGTTTTGTATTCAATGCAACTGAGCGCAATTCAGTTTCTGTTGAAGGCTCCGAAGTACAGAAGGTGCCACTTCAGCAAAACTTTTCGTTTCATTTACGATGTGTTAATACAAAAGAGCTTGTCCGTCAGTCACATACAGAGTCGCGTTAAGAATTTGACTTTCGCCGCGTTCAAATATTGGCGTCCGAGCATCGCGATGCGCAAACGCAACACAGCGATAACAAACGGTCCTCTCTTCAACTCGCTGTGCGCAACTCGACGTTTCGCACCGTCGTGGCGTACCAACGGCCGCCCCGCGCTGTCTTAATCCCGCGCCCATTGAGGGCTTCAGCGATGCCCGCAAGCGAAGTAGTTCCGGCGTCGCGAATGGATCGGATGATCGGCAGGACGTTGGCCGCATAGGCGTCGGCTTTGCCGGCGTTGGCGGCGGCGCCACGAGCCGCGGCATTGGCTTGCTCTCTGCGCCGCGAGGGGATCGACCAGCCCAACTTGCGGCCACGACGCTTCGCGGCGGCCAGGGCGGCCTTGGTACGCGCGGAGATCATTTCGCGTTCGTGCTCGGCGACGGCGGCTAGGATGTGCAGGGTCAGGCGGGTCGCGTGCGGCTGATCGACGGCGATGAAGTCCACGCCGGAATCCATGACGGCCGAAATGAACGACACGCGGCGCGACAGGCGGTCTAACTTGGCAATCACGAGGGTCGCCTTTGCCTTGCGGGCGGCCTCAAGCGCCTTGGCAAGCTCGGGGCGTTCGTCCTTGCGGCCAGACTCGACCTCAACGAACTCCCCAACCAGCTGCCACTTGCCGCCGTTGAGGTAGCCCATGACGGCCTCGCGCTGCGCCTCAAGGCCCAGGCCCGATTTGCCCTGCCGATCGGTTGAAACCCGCAGATAACTGACAAATTTGCCCTGGGCCATGTGCCGCGTCTCCTGAATATATAAACTGCGTACGCTCGTTGTGTGTTTATATATGCAGCCAACACCCCGTTCAATGGCGTGCAGCCTGAGTCAGTTTGACTCATTCGACCTACAGGCCTCATGACGAGCAGCAAGGGAGAACCTTTGACATGCGCTCGTTGATGATTGGTCTCTTCGCGGTCGGCCTAGTCGCGATTGGTGCTGTGGGTGGCTGGTTCTACGGCAGGGAACGGTTGCCATTTCAGAAGCCGCCGAAGGATGCGTTGGTCGTCGTTGACGGCGACACCATCAAGTTGGGAACTCAGCGGTTAAGGGTGCTCAACCTCGACGCCCCCGAAACCGAAAGAGCGCGATGTGAAAGCGAGCGCGCCTTGGGCGATCGCGCAACGACGGCGCTAAGGGGTAAGATCGAAGATGGGCTGAAGGCTGGCGCAGTTGCGATCATTCCAAACGGAAGATTCGACAAGTTTCGCCGGCCTCTCGTGCGTATTGAGGTTCACGGCAAAGATGTGGCCAACGAAATGATCGCCGATGGGCTCGCGCGCGAGTGGCGGGGTAGCTCGTCTGATTGGTGTGGGTCGGCGCCACCTTCATAGGACCAATCTATTGAGCGACGGAGGCCTTCTTTCGCTTCCGCCTGGCTCTCGTTCTTTCACGGCGCGTCATACTGACGAGTGGGGCAACTTCCGCCTCATACAGCTTGAACAGATACTCCATACGTATGCGCTCGTTGGCGAAGGGCTGCGGGCGATAGGCGCGGTCAACGGCCTTGTCGAGCGCCGCGTGTGCCGTTGTGAGTTCGGGCGGCATGGCGATCGGGTCGTAGAGGTCGGCAAGGCTGGAGCCGGGAAACGTTGCCCGTACATCGAGCACATTTTGCGCCGCGTCCTCAATTGCCTTGCGCTGCGCTTCCGTTGGATTCGGGAAGGGAAAATTATTGTAGACAGATGGGGAATAGCTGTAGTCGCTCTTTAGGCGGCCGCCGACGTGGCGAACCCAAGCCATATGCATCGTCGAGGAAAGGACGCCGAAGTGGTACTTAGTGCCACCAACAATCATCTGGATCTTGTTGCTTGCAACGGTGTCCGGCCTCAAAAACGCGATCGGAATAAACCGCCGCGCTTCTGACGATACCTCAGGCACCGCCATGTAATCGGCCTCTGGTTGCCGATCTTGCGTAAAGAGGGTCGGATACTTCGCAAAGTCACGCACACTATCGGTCGGGCTCTCTAAACGAGATTTCCGCACCAGGGCGACACGCGCCATCACGGATGGCATGCTTTGTAGTTTCGTTGGCGCAATTCCCTTCAGCCATAGGCACCATCTGCTGGTGCCACCAATCAATTCCTCACTGCCGATGTAAGGGCGAATCCACTGTGCCGCTTGCGGCTCGGTCCTCAGCAGATCGGCTTTTTGATCATCTGAAAGAACTAGGTGTCCGCCATCCGTTGGCTGACTGCCCTTGAGCATCTGCGGAAAGTTTGGTTTTGGCTTCGTACGACTCGGCAACGCAATGTTCGGACCATCAACCAAATAACCGTTGATGTTGCTCACCCTCGCGACCTCGTGCGGATCACCCTTGATGTCGTCGTACTCGAATAAACGCCGATTCGTAGGTTGTTTGAGTCCAAAGCCGATGATGACGCAATGGACCGCCGCCTTGCCTCGTGCATCGCTCGCCCACTGGAACGTGCGATGCGCGAACCTGATCTGAGCACCATGGTGGAACATGTAGGACCACAGGATGCTGGCCTGCTCGCCTTGCGTGAGCGAATTGGTGGACACGAACGCAACTTCAATTTCGGGGTTACTGCGGATGTAGTCGAGCGCCTTGCGATACCAGCACGACACATAGTCCAACCGCCCGAAGAGTCCTGTCTTGCCCCACACGAGTGTGTGATCATCCACTTGCGCGTCGCTGCGGTACTGATGGCCGATGAACGGGGGGTTGCCAAGAATGAACGACAGGTCAGTCGCGGGCACCAACCCGTTCCAGTCGGCTTTAAGCGCGTTGGCGTTTATGATGTGCGGCGAGGTCGTGAGCGGGATACGAACATATAGATGACCGAACTCATTCGACAGGCGGTTGTTCATTTGATGGTCGACTAGCCACAGCGCAACCTCCGCAATGCGCGCCGGAAACTCTTCGATTTCGATGCCGTAGAACTGGTCCACGTTAACCCGCGAGAGGCGGGTGATGTCGCCGAATTGAAGCTGATCGCGGTTCGGATGCAGCAGCTTCAAGACTTCAATTTCTAGAAGACGAATCTCCCGATAGGCGATGATCAGGAAATTGCCGCATCCGCAGGCGGGGTCGAGGAAGCGCAGCCCCGCCAGCTTTTCTTGGAAGGCGCGAAGCTTTGGCTTGGAAACCTTGGCCTGCTCTAGCTCGTCGTACAACGCGTCGAGGAATAGCGGGCGGATGACTTTCATTATCGCCCGCTCGGTCGTGTAGTGCGCACCGATGCCGCGTCGCTTGTCCTTGTCCTCCGTGTCCATGACGTGCTGGAACAGTGCACCGAACACAGCGGGCGAAATTTCGCTCCAATCGAAGTAGCAGGCTTTGAGCAGCGCATCTCTCATCACACTGTCGAAGCTCGCAAGCGGAAGATTGCGGCGGAATAGATCGCCGTTCACGTAGGGAAAAGCTGCAACGTCTTCGTCAAGATTCTTCGGACGCTTGGCATGCTCCTGATTGAGCGTCTGGAACAGATGCGCGAGTTGCCCGCCGAGGTCGGAGCCGTCGGGTCGCGTCCTTTCCTCGATGAACGCTGTGAAGATTCCCTTCTCGAAAATGCCTGTATCGTCGGCAAATAGGCAGAACAGCAGCCTTACAAGGAACAGTTCGAGGTCCGCCCCAACGTAAC
>JBGAPZ010000055.1:0-24803 GCA_044220975.1 Micropepsaceae bacterium
AGTAGCCGCCGACCCGTGCTCCGGATGCAGGGGTGGGGCGTGAGACTGCTTGCGTCGACCAACATGCCCTGACACGCTAGCTCCAACCGCTATTTGTCACCGAAGGAATTGAGCCCATGTTCGATGTCATAATCCGCAACGGTCTCGTCGTCGACGGTACCGGGGCTGAGCGCCGCGTCGCCGACGTTGCCGTGAAGAACGGCGTCGTCGCCAAAGTCGCCCCGCAGATTGCGGAGAAGGGTAAGCGCGAAGTCGATGCGACCGGGCTCGTCGTGGCCCCCGGCTGGGTCGACATCCATACGCACTACGATGGTCAGGCGACCTGGGATGACGAATTGGGCCCTTCGGCTTGGCACGGCGTCACCACGCTCGTCATGGGAAATTGCGGCGTCGGTTTCGCGCCGGTGAAGTCCGACAAGCACGATTGGCTCATCGCCCTGATGGAAGGTGTGGAAGACATTCCCGGTTCCGCGCTCACCGAAGGCATGACGTGGGGCTGGGAGAGCTTTCCCGAATATCTCGACGCCTTGGAAAAGATGCCGCGTTCGGTGGACGTCGCCGCGCAAGTCCCGCATGGCGCAGTGCGCGCCTATGTGATGGGCGAGCGTGCGAACGACCGCACAGCGACACCCGCCGACATCGCAGAGATGGCGAAGATTGTGGAAGAGGGGATGCGCGCAGGCGCTCTCGGCTTCTCGACATCGCGCACGATTTTGCATCGCGCGAAAGATGGCGTGCCGGTTCCCGGCACGTGGGCGGACGCCGACGAATTGGAAGCGATCGCGGCCGCGATGGGGAGAGCCGGCCACGGCGTGTTCGAGCTTGCCTCCGACATGGCGCCCGCCGCTGACGAGTTCGCCTGGATGGGGCGCATGTCGCGCGAGAGCGGTGTGCCGGTGACGTTTGCGATGCTGCAAAGCCCGATGCATCCGAATGGTTGGCGCGAAATGCTGAACATGGCGACAGCAGCGAACGGCGACGGCGCGAACGTCTATGCGCAGATCGCAATCCGCCCGACCGGTCTCGTGCTCGGCTGGGAGTCGACGGTCAATCCGTTCACTTTCCAGCCGTCGTATCAGGCGATTGCGCATTTGCCGGTGAAAGAGCGGCTGGAGCGTTTGCGCGATCCGGACGTGCGTGCACGCATCCTTGCCGAGCGGCCGCCGATCGAAGGTGAGCTTGCGGTGCTGCGTATGATCTTGGCGCAGGGCTTCGATCGCATGTTCCGGCTGATGACGCCGAATGGCCCGGACTATGAGCCGGCGCCGGATGCGTCTGTCGCCGCGCTTGCGAAGCGCACCGGCCAAGACCCGCGCGCGATCGTCTATGACATGCTTATGGAAAACGACGGTCGCGGTTACGTCTATCTGCCGCTTTTGAATTACGCGGAGTTCAACTTCGACCACATCCACGAAATGTTGCAGTCGGACCGCACGGTGCTGTCGCTCTCGGACGGCGGCGCGCATTGCGGCGTCATCTGCGACGCAAGTTTTCCGACCTATCTGCTGACCCACTGGGTGCGCGACCGCAATCGCGGCGCGCGCATTACGCTGGAGCAGGCGGTGAAGCGTCAGTGCCATGACACTGCGCGGCTTTACGGACTGCACGATCGCGGCACGCTCACACCGGGCCAGCGCGCGGACATCAACGTCATCGATCTTGAGAGGTTGGCGATCGACGCCCCGCAAATCGCCTACGACCTGCCGGCCGGTGGGCGTCGTCTCATCCAACGCGCGAAGGGCTATCGGCATACGTTTGTCGCGGGCACCGAGACGTTCCGCGACGGTGTGTCGACCGGCGCGAAGCCTGGAAAACTCGTCCGCGGCACGCAGCGGGCGGATGGACTGGCTGCAGCGGCCGAGTAGGGCGATGCCTGCTCTTGCAAGTGATGGAAGGTTCTCGGGCCTGCGTCCCTAGGGCCTCATTTTCCGACGCGCACGAATCTGGTGCCAGGTTGAGTTGTGGTTTTTGGATCGCAACGGGTCGCTCATTAAGTTTTTCGTAACCATTTGGGCGGAGCGTACGAAAATACAAAAGAAGACGTGAATCGGGGTGTCCTTCTGAAGGGAGAATCGGGTCTAGCGGCCCGATTGGATATTTCTCAGGGGGCTACACTAATGAGGAAAAGATACCTGCTCGCATCGGCCGCGGTTGCGGCACTTGCATCGAGCGGACAAGCAGATGCAGGCGACTTGTACGTGAGCGTCCTGGGAGGTGCGAACTGGTTAGCTGATCAGTCAGTTCTCATCACCAGCGGTACGGACGTGAATTTCAACTACGAAGGCGACACCGGCTTTTTCTTGGGTGGCGCGATCGGTGTCCATCTCGACAAGTGGGCTCATGGTCTTCGTGCCGAGCTTGAGGCGTCATATCGACGGAACGACCTCAACGGTCACTGGATTTCATCGGGCAGCGATACCGGCGCGATCAACGGCAACGTTTCGACGTTCGCGCTGATGGTGAATGCTTGGTACGACATCGATATCGGTCAAAAGTTTGTCCCGTATGTCGGCGGCGGCGTGGGCTGGGCTCGCCAGCGCGCGGACGTCGAGCTTCTGACGTCGAGTGGCTCTTTGCGATCTTCGGGCGCCACGGAATTGGAAAATGCCGGATTCGCTTGGCACGTCGGCGTCGGCTTCAACTACGCAGTATCGCCCGGCGTCAATGTGGGCCTCGGCTATCGCTACGGCTCCGACCCGAACTTGACTGGCTTCAAAGAGGGCGGCGAGTTCGGCGGTGAAGGCTTCGGCGGCGAGAATTCCTATTCCGTCGACAATGAGAGTCACTCAGTTGCGATCAACTTGACGGTCGATATCGACTGAGTCTGCGGCTGGAAAGTTGCATGCCGTGCGAGTGTGAAGCGGGTCTGCAGAGCCCGCTTCTTTTTTTTGCGCGCGATGTGCTGCTGCGGTTGCAGGCTAAGATCCAGAGCGGCTCAGCTTGTCCATCAAGTGCGATTAAGGCGTGGCGGCGGCCTGGCGAAGTTTCTCCTCGAGAGCCTCGAGCGGCTTGTCCATTACCGTGAGATGCGCGGGCAATTCGAGCGAACGTTTGGCCGGCGCGGTGACGACGCGTGCGGGTGCAGCTTTCGCGGCGTGGCTCTCGACGAGAAGCTCGACGATATCGCCCTTCTCATCGAGGAGGTGAACAAGCGAAAAGTCGAGGCACGGAAACGTGTCGTGCGCATAGAAATCCTGGCCGGTGATGAAGACAATGCGACCGTCTTGAAGCTCGAACGCGTAGGCCGCGCCTTCGTCTTCGACTTCGTCGAATTCCACAAAACGCGTCGCTTTAATGCCGTAGACGTCGGCCGCGTTCCGGCGCAGCGCTGACTCGAACTGTTGGCGGGCTGCTTTCGATTGCCTACGCAGATCCCAATAGGCCCAACCAACCAGCACCGCGCCGATGAAGAGCCAGGTCAGGGTGGCGACCCAGAACTGCTTGTCGGTCCCCCATGGCGTGAGCAGCCATAGGCCGATGAACAATCCACCCGCGATAATAAGGTTGGTGAAGCGGCGGCCACCGCTCAGCCGGATGCGATCGCGCAAGTGTTCCGCCTCGGCGGAAGTCAGGGCGCGGCGCGACGGCTGCAACAAGGACGACTTGGTCACGTATGCTCTCCCCTTGGCGCAAGTATCGCGGCGGGGTGTGTGCCGCGCAAGTGCGTGGGGTTTGTGGGTCAATAAGCGACAGTGATTTTCATCGCTGCTTGCGCTAATTTTCGTGCGACTGCTCTATGTGGGCGGTCGGCATCCTGGTTCGAGCGCGCAGGTTAGGCCAAGATCAAAGACGCATTCGCTTGGAGGTTGTGCGTAACGCTGGGGCTTGGTGGCAGTTTTCTGCGGGTGTCACGGTTTTGAGCGAACGCTTTCCGAACGCATACCGAACGGATTCCGAACGGATAAAACCGCTGAATTCTGCCGCGCGTACGCATATAACGGTTTAGATTTTGCACTTCGCGGTGCAAGCAAAGGTTGTGGCCCCTGGTTCCGGCTAGTGTAAGCCAGTTTGGGGTTCGGTTAAGGTCTTGGCAGCACGGAATCTTCTTGGAGTGTCTTCGATGCGGGCAGTTCTGGCGTTGGTGATTGCAGCGGTCGTGGCGGCCGCTCTCGCGGGCGCGTTTTTGTGGAAGCGTGGCGATGCGCCGGGCGTCGCTGCGGCACCCCCCGGTGTCACGATGTCGACGCCGATGGGTCAATCGAAAGATCCGAAGGACCCTGGCGAGAAGATGTTTCGCAACGGGCTCTATCCGGAGGCGCTTGCCTATTGGGAGAAAGAGGCTGCGAAGGGCAATGCACAAGCCGCGCACCGGCTTGGCGAGGAGTATTTGGATGGCAAGCCCGGTGTAGCGCAGCGCGATTACGACAAGGCGTTCAAGTATCATACTCAGGCTGCGATGGCGGGCAATGCGCTTTCGATGTTCGACTTGGGTTCGATGCATGAGTTCGGACAGGGAACGGCGCGCAACATCGCCGAAGCGGCGCGGTGGTACGGGCATTCGGCGCGTTATGGCCTCGCGCAGGGACAGTATAATTACGCGACCATGCTGGAGCGCGGCGAAGGGATCGCTGCCGACGAGGTCGAAGCCTACAAGTTCTTTGTGCTAGCGGCGCGCGGTGGGTTCACCGGGATTCCGTACGACAGCCAGCACTTCCGCGTCGATTCCAACGCAGCGACACCTGCCGAAGAAATGCAACGCCGCTTGACGGCAGCGCAAGTGGCCGAGGGCCGTGCGCGGGCGGACGCGTTCAAGGCTCTGACCGGGCCGCTCTCGATCTGATGGTCTCTTGGTCGAATTGGTCGGGCGCGGTTCGTTGCGAACCTCAGCGGGTGGCGCGGCCTGAAACGGAAGCCGAGCTTGCCCAGGTCATGCGCGAAGGCGTGGGGCCGGTGCGGGTGGTGGGGAGCGGACACTCGTTCACGCCGCTCGGCGACACGTCGGGCACGCTGATCTCGCTCGATGCGTTTTCGGGCGTCGTGTCGGCAGACCCGAATGCGTTGACCGCAACAGTGAAGGCGGGTTCGAAGATTCATGCGCTCGGGCGGCCGTTGTTCGACCTCGGCCTCGGTTTGAAGAACCAGGGCGATATCGACCGGCAGGCGATCGGCGGCGCGGTTGGGACCGGGACACATGGGACGGGTCCAACGCTTGGCTCTCTGTCGGCGGAAGTGAAGGGGTTTCGGCTCGTCACGGCTTCGGGCGAGGTGGTCGATTGTTCGGCGTCGTCGAACGCGGACATGTTCGAGGCCGGGCGGGTGTCGTTCGGGACGCTGGGCGTCATGAGCGAGATCACGATCGGTGTTCGTAAGGCCTACAAGCTGTGCGAGAAGAATTGGGTCATGCCGTTGGCCGCGTGCTGGCGTGAAATTGCGAAACTGAAAGAGCAGCACCGGCACTTCGAGTTCTTCTGGTTCCCACACGCGGACGCGGTGGTCGCGAAGTCGCTCGACGAGACAGACGAGGAGGTATCGGCGCCGCTCACGTCCGAGCAGATGCTCGAGCGCGGCGAGCGCGTCAGCTCGGATCAGCGTGCGTTCAAGATCGGCTGCGAGATCGCGCGGGTGGTTCCCGCACTTTCAGGACGGGTGCAGAAGTTCTTTACGAGTGCGTCGATGGGGGCCTCGTCGCGGGCGCGTTGGGCGCACGAAATTTTCCCCAGCGCGCGCAACGTCCGCTTCAACGAGATGGAGTACGCGGTGCCGGCGGCAAACGGCATCGACTGCATCCGCGAAGTGGCGGAGGCGTTCGTCAAGCATAAGCTTCCGGGCGTGTTCCCGATCGAGTTTCGTTATGTGAAGGCGGACGATATTTGGCTCTCGCCGTTCTACAAGCGCGATGCCGCGACGATTTCCGTGCATCAATACAACCGCCAGCCGTTTGAGCCCCTGTTCGACGTGGCGGAGGCGATCTTCCGGCGTTATGGCGGGCGGCCGCATTGGGGGAAGCTGCATAGCCTTAAATTCGCCGAACTTGAGCGGCTCTATCCGCGATGGGGCGACTATCAGGCGCTCAGGCGTCGGCTTGACCCCCAAGGGAAGCTCACTAACTCATACCTGAGCCAGGTTTTTGGAGTTTGATATGGCAACGCCACGCCGCCGCCGCAGTAAACCCGTGGGTTGGATTATCGGAATACCGACTGCGCTCTGCGCGGCCGCATTCACGGCGGTCGCCGACAACATGCTGGGCGCTGCGATCATGGGCTCGCTGGTGGGGCTTGCGATCGGGATCGGGATCCTTGCGTTCCCGAACCTCGACCGCGGAGGACCTGCCGACGACAACGACTTTTTGCACTAACTCTCAATGTGGGCGATGATGTCGCCTTCGGTGACGGTGTCGCCTTCGCTGACCAAGATGTCGACAATGGTGCAGTCGAGCGGTGCGGGGACTGGGATCTCCATCTTCATGCTTTCTAAGATGATGATGGGTTCGTCTTCGGAAAGGCGCTGACCCTTTTCGGCGGTGATCTTCCAGACTTTGCCGGTGATCTCGGTTTTGACGGTGGAGCGGGACATCAAGGACTCGTTTGGTTAGAAGGCTGGTGGCCAGTCGGCGAGGCGATGTTGGCTCTGGCGTTTGAGCACCTCGAGCATGCCGATGAGGAAGCGCCGTGTGTCGTTCGGATCGATCACCATCTGCGCCATGAAAGGGGCGGCCAATTCGTAGGCGGTGGTGCCGGATGAAACCTGTTTGAGCAGCTGTTCGTAGCGCGCGGGGTCTTCGCCGGGTTTGACGGCGTAGACAACATTTACGGCGACGGCTGGGTCCATGAACGAGATGTCGCCCGAGAACCACGTCGCTGTCACGTCGCTGCGGCCGCCGCCCATGTTGAGGTAGGCCTGGCCGTAGGATTTGCGCAGCACGAGCGCAATCTTGGGCACGGTCGAGAGTTCGAGGGCCGCCATGAAGGTCATGATCTTGCCGGGAAGGCGGCGCTTCTCGCTCTCGGCGCCGACGAGGAAGCCCGGCGTGTCGGCAAGGAAGATCAGCGGGATGTTGAAGCTGTCGCAGAGGACGATGAAACTCGTGATCTTGTCGCAGGCGTCCGGGTCGAGCGCGCCGCCCTTGAACATCGGGTTAGAGGCGACGATGCCGACGGTCTTGCCCGTGATGCGGCCGAGCGCAGTCACGGCGACCTTGGCGAAGCGTTCTTTGAGCGGGAAGTAGGTGTCCTTGTCGAGGATCGCTTTGATGACGGGGCGCACGTCGTAGGTCTTCGCGCGGCTCTCGGGAACGAGCGTGTCGAGCGCTGCGGCGACCGGTTCGATCGCGGGCACAACGGGCGGCGCTTGCGTTGCGTTGTCGGGCAAATAGGAAAGGAACGTCTTCAATTGCGCGATCGCGTCTTCGTCGCTGTCGACGACGGTGTCCACGAAACCGGTCTGTTCGCTGTGCAAACGCCAACCGCCGAGGTCTTCGGGGCTCATCTCTTCGGCAATCGCGACGGAGGTGACCATCTGGCTGGATACGGCCAGCACCGCGCCTTTGCGCATGACGACGAAGTCGGAGTTGATGCAGGTGAACGCGCCGCCGCCGTAGGTGAGGCCCAGCACGGCGGAGGCCCACGGCGTCTCGCGCGTGTGGGTGTAGCGCGCGCCCTCGCCGGCGCGGCCGATGCCGGCGGCGCCCATGATGTCGGGGATGCGCCCGCCGGCGCACTCCATCAGGCTCACCATCGGCATGCCGTTCTTCCGGCAGGTTTCGCGCACGTAGTATTGCTTCTTGCCGTGCACTTCGGCGGAGGACGATCCAAGCGTCGTGAAGTCGGCAGCGTTCACGCCGGCCATGCGTCCGTTGATCTTGCCGAAGCCCGAGACGACGCCGTCGCCTGGCGACTTGTCGCGCACGTCCGGCTTGATCGAGGTCGCAAAGAGGCCCGCTTCGATGAACGTGTCTTTGTCGACGAGCAGTTCGACGCGTTCGCGCGCGTTCAATACGCCCGCGGCTTTGCGCTCGGCGAGGCGCGCTGGCGAGCCCATCGCCTTCGCGCGTTTTGCACGCGCTTCGAAGTCGGTGCGTTCTTTGTCGAAGGGCATGCGGTTAGAGCTTTGCTTGAGAGAAGAAACACGTCGCCTCGCCCGTGTGGCAGGCGGGGCCAGTTTGGTCGACTTTGAGCAGCAGCGTGTCGCCGTCGCAATCGATCCAGGCTTCGACGAGGCGTTGCGTGTGACCGGAGGTTTCGCCCTTACGCCAGAGTTCGCTGCGCGAGCGCGACCAATAGGTCACGTCGCGCGTTTCGAGCGTGCGGGTGAGCGCATCCTTGTTCATCCACGCGACCATGAGGACGCGGCCGTTCTTCGCGTCCTGCGCGACGGTGGCGACGAGACCGTCGCGGTCGAACTTGACGTTGGCGATGAAAGCGCTTGGTGAGAGTTGGCTCATGCCGCGTTCTTCAATCTCTGCAACCCGGCGTCAAGGTCGGCGAGGAGGTCGTCGGGGTCTTCGAGGCCCGCGTGGATGCGGATGACGGGGCCCGCGTGCTCAAACTTGGTGGCGGTGCGGGTGACGTGGGCCGGAACGATCAGGCTCTCGTAGCCGCCCCAGGACCAGCCCATGCCGAACAGCTGCATGCCGTTCAGCATTGCTGCGACGGCTGCGTTCGAGCACGGCTTGAATTCGACACCGAAGAGACCGGAGGCACCTTTGAAGTCGCGCTTCCAGATCGTGTGGCCGGGGTCGGTGGGCAGGGCGGGGTAGAGCACGCGTGCGACTTCCGGGCGGGCGCTCAGCCATTCGGCAAGGCGCATCGCCGTCGCCTGATGCTGCTTCAGGCGCACCGCCATCGTGCGCAAGCCGCGCTGGCCGAGGTAGATGTCGTCGGGGCCAGCGGTCAGACCCAGATTGCCGTGCGTGTCGCGCAGGCGCGCCAGGTGCTTGGCGTTGGCGGTGACAGTGCCCAGCATCGCATCGGAGTGGCCTACCACGTACTTCGTCGCTGCCATCACGGCGATGTCGGCCCCGTGGCCGAATGCGTCGAAGAACAACGGCGTCGCCCATGTGTTGTCCAAGATCACGGCGACGTTCGCGGCGTGCGCGGCTTCGGCGATCGCGGGGACGTCTTGGACTTCAAACGTCAGCGAGCCTGGGCTTTCGAGGAAGACGGCGCGCGTGTTCGCCTTGAACAGACGTTCGATACCGGCGCCGATCAGCGGATCGAAGTAGGTCGTCGTGATGCCGAAGCGCGTTAACGTCTTGTCGCAGAACGTACGCGTAGGCCCGTAAACCGAATCGGTGACAAGCACATGGTCGCCCGATGAGGCGACGCTCATCAGCGCCAGGGTGCAAGCTTGTAGACCCGATGGGCAGAGCACGGTTCCCGCGCCGCCATCGAGTTCGCAAATTGCATTCTGCAGCGCCTCGATCGTGGGCGTTAGGCGGCGGCCGTAGGAATACGGCTGTTCGCGCTTTACGAGCGCGTCCACCGTCGGGTGCAACAGCGTCGAGGCGTGGTATACGGGCGGATTGACGAGGCCGTGGTGATCGAACGGCTTGCGGCCCGCGGTGACAACCGTCGTCTCAGGCCGTTTTGGGCCGCCTTCGGGCTTGGACATCTTGCCCGGCTCTCCTCTATGTGTACGTTCGGCCGTCAACGTGCCGTATTCGGGTGGTTGGCTGCAATCCTGGTTTGTCGAAAGGACGTTTCCCATGCGCTTGTTGTTCGCAGCCCTGACGGCTGTTCTGGTCGCAATCGCGCCCGTATGGGCCGCGGGGTCGCCGACGCTGGAGCGGGTTAAGAAGAACGGCTACGTGCGCTGCGGCGTGAACGAGGGGCTTCCCGGCTTCGCGAGCCCGGATGCAAAGGGCAATTGGACCGGCATGGACGTCGATTTCTGCCGGGCCGTTGCGGCGGCGATTTTCAACGACCCAAAGAAGGTGCGGTTCACACCGACCTCGGCGAAAGTCCGGTTCACGGTGCTGCAGGCCGGCGAAGTCGATCTGCTGTCACGCAATACCACCTGGACGATGAGCCGCGACACGCAACTCGGTCTCGAGTTCGTGGGAGTCATCTATTACGACGGCCAAGGGTTCATGGTGCCGAAGAAGCTGAACGTGACGAGCGCAAAGCAGCTGAACGGCGCCAACGTTTGTACGAACACGGGTACGACGACGGAGCTCAATCTTGCCGACTATTTCCGGGCAAACGGGCTTAAGTACAAAGTGATCGCGTTCGAAAAGAATGCCGAGGTTCTGGCGGCTTACGACGCCGGACGATGCGATGCTTACACCACGGACGCGTCGGGCCTTTATGCAGAGCGGCTGAAGCTTAAGAACGCGAACGATCATATTATTCTACCCGAGATCATTTCGAAGGAGCCGCTTGGGCCGCTGGTGAATCAAGGCGACCAACAGTGGGGTGATCTTGTGCGGTGGACGTTGTTCGCACTTCTCAACGCGGAGGAGCTTGGGGTCACGTCGAAGAATGCCGATCAGATGGTGAAGTCCACCAATCCGGAGATTCGTCGCTTGCTGGGCGCGGAAGGCGCGTTCGGCGAGTCGATTGGGCTGACCAAGGATTGGATCGTGCGTATCGTGAAGGGCACGGGCAACTACGGCGAAATCTTCGAACGCAATGTGGGGCAGGGATCGCCGCTCAAGATCAAGCGCGGACTGAACGCACTGTGGAACAAAGGCGGGCTTCATTATGCACCGCCGGTGCGGTGAGCCGTTGAAGATCGACGGCGTTTCAAAAGAGCCTTCGACCGCCCCTCAGAGGGGGCGGTAGGTTCCAAGGCGATGACTCAAACGACAGCATCGATCCCCTGGTGGCGTACGCGGCGGGCGCGGGATTTTGCGTTTCAGGTTTTGCTTGTCGTCGGCGTGTTCGCGCTTGCTGCCGTTTTGACTGCGAATGCGATTACGACCATTCAACGCCAGAACATCGCGACCGGCTTCGGCTTTCTGAACAACACAGCCGGGTTCGACATCGTTCAAACGTTGATCCCCTATGACGAGACGTCGACTTATGCGCGCGTGCTGCTGGTCGGTTTGCTCAACACGTTGTTGGCAGCCTCGATCGGCATCGTGTTTGCGACACTCCTGGGATTTGTGATCGGCATCGGGCAGTTGTCGTCGAATTGGCTGGTGGCAAAGCTTTGCCGCGCCTATGTCGAGATCGTTCGCAATGTACCGCTCTTGTTGCAGCTCTTCGTTTGGTATTTCGCCGTGCTGCGCGCACTGCCGCATCCTCGCGACAGTTGGGGTTTGGCCGACGCCGTCTTTCTGAACAACCGCGGGCTTTATGTGCCGGGACCGCATCCGGAGGCCGGGTTTTGGTTTGTGTTATTGGCGTTTGCAGCGGGCGCAATCGGCGCGATTTGGGTGGCGATGCGTGCCAAGCGTGTGCGTGAGACAACCGGCGTAATTACACCCGTGTTTCCACTTGCTCTTACCTTGATCGCTGTGCCGCCGGCCATCGCGAGCGCAATCGCCGGATTTCCGCTCTCGTTCTCGTGGCCCGCGCTCAGCGGCTTGAACTTCGAAGGCGGCACAGTTGTGCTGCCCGAATTGATCGCACTGATCATTGCGCTCGCCACCTACACGGCGAGCTATATCGGCGAGATCGTGCGCGGAGGGATACAAGGCGTCGCGAAAGGACAGATGGAGGCGTCTCAAGCAATGGGGCTCACGCGCGGGCAAACCTTGCGGTTGGTGATCGTGCCCCAAGCGATGCGACAGATCATTCCGCCGCTGACAAGCCAGTATCTGAACTTGACGAAAAACTCGTCGTTGGCTGTTGCGATCGCCTATCCCGATCTGGTGTCGGTGTTCGCGGGCACAAGCTTGAGCCAAACGGGCCAGGCGATCGAAATCATCGCGATCACGATGGCGGTCTACCTGGCGATCAGCCTGCTCACGAGTGCGTTCATGAACTGGTACAACGCGCGCGTCGCGCTGACGGAGCGGTGATGGCAGAGCAACGCCGTCCGCCGCGCGTCGTGTTGCCGGGCCCCGTCGAGTGGCTGCGGGACAATCTGTTTTCGACGCCTTTCAACGCATTGCTGACGCTTGTGGCGCTCTTCCTCGTCTACTGGATTGCGGTGCCGTTCTTTCAGTGGGCGATTGTCGACGCCGCTTGGACCGGCACGACGCGCGATGCGTGTTTGGCGCATGAGAACGGGGCATGTTGGCCGTTCATTGCTCAGCGTGTCGATCAATTCATCTATGGATTTTACGATGTTGCCGCTCGCTGGCGGGTCGATCTGACGCTCCTTGGTCTTGCTGCTGGTTTGCTCTGGCTCACGTTGCCGGGGTTGCCTGCAAAGCGAAGCGTCGGCGTCGCGATGCTGACCCTGTTTCCGGTCTTGGCTTTCGTGTTGCTTGTTGGCGGGTTTGGGCTTGAGCGTATCCCGACGGAGCGGTGGGGTGGCTTGATCATCACGCTGGTCGTTTCGGTAACGGGCATCGTCGCTTCGTTGCCGTTGGGTATTTTGTTGGCGTTGGGACGGCGGTCGGCGTTGCCGGTCGTGAAGGGTATGAGCGTTGCCTTCATCGAGTTCTGGCGCGGCGTACCGCTGATCACGGTGCTGTTTATGGCGGCGAACATGTTGCCGTTGTTCCTCGGGCTTTCGGTGAATAAGCTGCTCGCCGCGTTGATTGCGGTCGCGCTGTTCTCGTCGGCCTACATGGCCGAAGTGATCCGCGGCGGCTTGCAGGCGATCCCGAAGGGTCAGTACGAGGCTGCGGCGGCCGTGGGCCTCGGTTACTGGCGGTCGATGGCGTTCATCATTTTGCCGCAAGCACTTCGACTGTCGTTGCCGAACATCGTCGGGAATTTCATCGGCCTGTTGAAAGATACGTCGCTGGTGTCGATCATCGGGTTCTTCGACCTGCTCGGTATCGCGCAAGTGGGAACGTCGGATGCGAACTGGGCGACCCCGAATACGGCCTTAACTGGTTATGCGTTCGTCGGCGCGGTCTATTGGGCGATGTGCTTTTCGATGTCGCGTTATTCGAAGAACTTAGAAGGCGTTTTGGCATCGGGGGAGAAGCGGTGAGCGGCGACGGTGCGAAAGCGGTGGAGATTCAGGGCTTGAACAAGTGGTTCAAGGCCTTCCATGTGTTGAAGGATATTAATCTCACTGTCGCGCACAGCGAGCGCGTGGTGATTTGCGGGCCGTCCGGCTCCGGTAAGTCGACGCTGATCCGCTGTATCAATGCTTTGGAGCCGCATCAGGAAGGCAAGATCATCGTCGAAGGCGTGCCGCTCAGCGAAGAGGTGGGCCAAGTCGAGGCCGTGCGCGCGAATGTCGGTATGGTGTTCCAGCAGTTCAATCTGTTTCCGCACTTGACCGCGCTCGAGAACTGCACGCTGGCGCCGATGTGGGTGAAGAAGATGCCGAAGGCGAAGGCCGAGGGGCTTGCCATGCAGTACCTCGAGCGGGTTCACATTCCCGAGCAAGCGAACAAGTACCCGGGACAGCTTTCCGGCGGCCAACAGCAGCGTGTGGCGATCGCGCGGGCACTGACGATGGAGCCGCGTATTATGTTGTTCGACGAACCGACCAGCGCGCTCGATCCCGAGATGATCAAGGAAGTGCTGGAAACGATGGTGGAGCTCGCAGAGACGGGCATGACGATGCTGGTCGTCACGCACGAGATGAGTTTCGCGCGCACGGTCGCGAACCGCATCGTCTTCATGGATCACGGCGAGATCGTCGAGGTCGCGCCGCCGTCGGAGTTCTTCACAAACCCGAAGAGCGAGCGGACGAAAGAGTTTTTGGATCAGATTTTGAGATAGAGGAATGTTCGTCATGCGCTTGTTGGTAGCGGCCGCAATTTCCTTAAGCGTGTTCGGCGTCGCACAGGCGGAACAGGTGCCGGCCAAGGTGATTTGGGCTGGCGAAATGCGCCAAATCGAGGCCAACGCCGAGACGACCTATCCGATGACCCTGACCCTCTACCGCAACAGCGTGACTGCTGATTATCCCACCCTCAAGTGCACGGGGGCATGGACAAAGGTCGCCGAGGCGAACGGCTACCTAATGTATACTGAGACGGTGACCAACGAAGAAGGCGCAAACTGCATCGATGGCATCGTTTGGTTGAAAGTAGACGAAGGGAAAGTAGTCCTAGGCTGGTTCGGTGCGGACGCGGAAGGGCCGATCGTCGCCATAGCAACCCTCTTCAACATTCCGACGAAGTAGCTGATAGCTCCCCTCGCCCGCTTGCGGGAGAGGGGCCGGGGGTGAGGGCAAGTGATCGCATGAGAGACGGACAAAACACCCGATTGGCACGTCGACTGCGGCAACGAGAAACCAACTTCGAAGCCGAGCTTTGGCAGGAGTTACACCAGCCGCCGCGCCTTTGGACTGAAGTTCCGCCGTCAGCATCCTGTCGGTCGGTACGTTGCCGACTTTGTCTGCTTGGAAGCGCGGCTGTTGGTCGAGATTGATGGCTATTGGCACAAGTTTCGTAGGTCCCAAGATGCGGCGCGTGAGTTGGTTTTGCGCGCGGCTGGATTCGATGTCGTGCGCTACGACGTCGAAAGTGAATCAAGCGATGCGCATGCGCTTGCCGAAGTGATCGCGCATGAGGCTAAGGCTCGGATCGATCGTGGCGTCTGACTTGCCCTCACCCCGGCCCCTCTCCCGCACGCGGGCGAGGGGAGTTTAGAGCGGGACGATTTCCGCTTTTTCTTGTGCGTAGGGGACGAATCCCATTTTTTGGTAGAGCGGTAGCGCACGCGGGTGGTCGAGCGTGTTCGTGTGGACCCAAAGGCGCTCGATCGGTTTGCCCCAAGCGATGTCGATGGCGGTGGCGAGCAGGAAAGATCCTAGACCGCGGCCCAGGAAATCTTGGATGAGGCCGAAGTAGGCGAGTTCGGCGTTCGGCGATTTGCGAAAGTCCAGTTCGGCGTAGCCGGCGGGCGCGCCCTCACAATAGAGGACGTAGAGCTCGACGTTTTCGTCTTGAACGATCTTGCCGAGGTCCTCGTCGCTCATGCGCGTGCGCTCGACCCACAGGTGCGCTTTACCCACGGTCTCGTAGAGATAGCGATAGAAGTGGACCGGCGGGTGCTTGACCTTGAGCAGCATCACGCGGCCGTTGTCTTGGTCGTGACGCAGATGCGGGCGCATTGTCGACGGCTTTGCCGTCATCTCAAGTTTCGTGATCGTGATCGGGATCGGCGTCTTCGTCATTTTTCGAGCGGAAGCTCGTGGCGCGCACCCCATTCCGCCCAGGAGCCGTCGTAAATCGCTGCATCAGGTGCGTCCATCGCCTTGAGGCCGAGCGCGATGACGGCGGCCGTGATGCCGGAGCCGCAACTGGCGATGACGGGCTTCGTCGTGTCGACACCGGCATCCCGAAAGGCGGCTGCGAGCGCGTCGCCTTTGCGCATTGTTCCGTCAGGATTGAGCAGGCGCGCGTAAGGCAAGTTTCTGGCGCCCGGGATGTGGCCGCCGCGGACGCCGGGGCGGGGTTCGGGCTCTGTCGCGTTGAAGCGGGCAGGACCACGCGCGTCCACGACTTGCTCTCGTTTCGTTTTCAGGTTTTCGAGAACTTGGTTCGCGTCACGCAGGATGAGGTGGTTCGGGCGCGGGGTGAAGTGGCGAGCCTGCGGCACCGGAGGCATGTCGTCGACCGGCCGGCCTTCGGCGCGCCATTTCGGAAAACCGCCATCGAGCACGAATACCTCTTCATGTCCCATGACACGGAGCATCCACCAGGCGCGCGCAGCTGAGAACAATCCTGCGCCGTCGTAGGCGACGATGCGGTGGCCGTCGCCGAGGCCAAGCTTCTTCATGCGTGAGGCAAATTTTTCCGGTGGGGGCAACATGTGCGGATACGGCGAGGCCGTATCCGATATGTCGTCGAGGTCGAAGAAGACCGCGCCTGGGATATGCGCTTCGGCGTACTCGGCCTTTGCGTTGCGCTTCATGTCGGGCAGGTACCACGATGCGTCGACGATGCGCACATCGGGTGCACGCAGGTGATCGGCGAGCCATTGGGTGGTGACAAGGGGGTTCATCTTTTTTGCTCCAGCCATTCGGGGACAGGCAGGCCTTTGGAACGTAGGAAGGCGGGATTGTAGAGCTTTGAGGCGTAGCGCGTGCCGCAGTCGCACAGGATTGTGACGATGATGTTGCCGCGGCCGAGCGCTCGCGCGAGGTGGTATGCGCCGGCGACGTTCACGCCGGACGACGTGCCGAGGCAGAGACCCTCGTCATGCAGAAGCTCGAAGCAAAACGGTATCGCTTCGGAATCGGGAATTTGGAAAGCTTCGTCCGGCTTGAAACCTTCGAGGTTTGCCGTGACGCGGCCTTGACCGATCCCTTCGGTGATGGATGAGCCTTCGGCTTTCAGTTCGCCGTGCTTGTAGTAATTGAAGAGTGCGGCTCCAGGCGGGTCGGCGAGCGCGATCTTGACGTTCGGGTTGCGTGTTCGCAGCGCCGCGGCGACGCCGGCCAGCGTGCCGCCGGTACCGATTGCGGAGACGAAACCCGCGACCTTGCCGTCCGTTTGATTCCAGATTTCTGGTCCGGTTGTTTCGATGTGGATTTGGCGGTTGGCGACGTTGTCGAACTGGTTCGCCCAAATCGCGCCGTTCGGCTCTTTCGCGTTCAATTCGTCGGCGAGGCGCCCGGAATATTTCACGTAGTTGTTCGCATCTTTGTACGGGACGGCCGGCACTTCGATAAGTTCGGCGCCCATGTGGCGGAGCGTATCTTTCTTTTCCTGGGACTGCGTGTCCGGGATCACGATAACGGAGCGGTAGCCGAGCGCGCGGCCGACCATGGCGAGCCCGATGCCGGTATTGCCGGCGGTGCCTTCGACGATCGTGCCGCCCGGCTTCAGCTTGCCGCTGCGTTCTGCATCGCGAATGATTCCGAGCGCAGCGCGGTCCTTCACGGACTGGCCCGGGTTCATGAACTCGGCCTTGCCCAGGATTTCACATCCGGTGATGTCCGAAAGCCGTTTGAGACGGATCAGCGGCGTGTTGCCGATTGCGTCGATGACACTGTGTTTGATGTCCATGGAGGGACGTTCTATTGACGGGGCCTGGGCGCATCAAGCGTCCTCGCCCCGGAGCCCCGCGATGACACGAATTCTCACCACTCATGCGGGTAGTTTGCCGCGGCCAAAGACGCTGGTGCACATGCTGGCTGCCAAAGCGGGTGGGGAAGAGGTCAACGAGGCGGCGCTGGAGCGGGAGGTCGAGGCGGCCTCGGCCGGGGTGATCGCCAAGCAGATCGCCTCGGGCATCGACATCATCAACGATGGCGAGGCGGGCCGGGAGAGCTTCTTCACTTACGTGCGCGGACGAATGAGCGGGTTCGCGGGCCAAGGCATGCGCAAGGTCATGGCCGACATCACGATGTATCCATCGTTCCTGCAGCACATGCTGAGCATTATGGCGGCGCGCGAGAACGTGAGCTTGATGGCGCCGCCGCAAGCGGTCGGCGATGTCGCTTACAAGGACGACCACGCCATCAGGGCCGAGTGCGCGCGGCTGAAGCGGCTAGCCTCGGCGCACAAGCCTGCGGGCGTGTTCATGACGGCGGCTTCGCCCGGCATCGTTGCCGCCGCGATGGAGAACAAGCACTACGGCAGTTTGGCGGACTATGTCGCGGCTGTGGGGCGTGCGCTGAAGGTCGAGTATCGCGCAATTGTGGAGACCGGGTTCACGTTGCAGATCGACGCGCCGGATTTGGCGATGGAACGGCACACGCTTTTCGCCGATAGGCCGCTGGACGAGTTTCTGGCGTTCTCACGGGCGGTGGTTGCGGCGATCAATAGCGCGATCGAAGGATTGCCGCGCGAGCGTGTGCGGTTGCACGTGTGCTGGGGCAACTACAACGGACCGCACGAGTGCGACGAACCGATCGAGTCGCTGTGGCCGGTGCTGGAGACGGCGAAGGTTGGAGCGTATGTGATCAGTTTGGCCAATCCGCGGCATGAGCACGAGATTGCGTTCTTCAAGGGCGGGCGGTTGCCGAAGTCGGCAACGCTCATCGCGGGCGTGATCGATACGACGACGAACTATGTCGAGCATCCGCGTGTCGTTGCGGATCGCTTGGTGCGGGCGGCGGAGGCGGTGGGCGATCCGTCGCGCGTGATCGCAGGCACGGACTGCGGCTTCGAGACGTCTGCCGGATATGTAAACGTGGCCGAAGAAGTGGTGTGGGCGAAGCTTCGGGCGCTCAGCGAAGGGGCTGCATTGGCGTCGAAGCGGTTGTTCGGGGCATAGGGACGGCCTGTTTCGGGGGTTGATCCGCAGGTGCGGGGGCCGCGTATACTATTGGTACGACTGCCCGGAGTGCCCCGTTTTGGTTGGATGAGAATGCCGCAACACCACCCCGACGACACATTGCTGATCGAGTACGCGAACGGCTCGCTTGGCGAGCCGAAGGCGCTCTTGGTCGCAACGCACTTGGCGTTGTGTCCGCCGTGCCGCGACGCGGTGGCGGCTGGCGAGGCTGCGGCTGCGGCCTTGGCGTTCGACGACGTGGCGGCGGATGTCGGGCCGATGCCGGATGTGACTGCGATGCCGGTGGAAGCGCGGGCGGCGGTATTGAAGCCCTCCAGTTTGGTGCCGGAGCCTTTGCGGAGTTATTTGGGCCGATCCGTGCCGGAACTCGGTTGGATGCCGGTGCTCGCGGGCATGAAAGAATATCCGCTGCCCGAATTTGTGGGGCGCTCGAGCGTGCGATTGCTGGCGATAGACCCGGGCCGGCGTATGCCACGCCACACGCATGAAGGGCTTGAGCTCACGCTGGTGCTGCAGGGCAGCTTCTCGGACGCGAGCGGCGCTTACGTGCGGGGCGACGTCGCGACGGCAGACGCGACCGTCGACCATCAACCGCACGCAGGCGGGGGCGAGGTCTGCCTCTGTCTCGCCGTGGAGGACGCGCCACTGCGACTGACTGGCGTGACGGGCGCTGTGCTCAATGCCGCGGCTGCGGTGCGCAAGCTCGTCCGCCGCTAGGGCTTTGCAAGGGCGACCTGGGTGACGTCGATGGAGCCGGCGCGAAAGCCTGCTTCGCAGTAGCTCAGATAGTAACCCCACATGCGCTTGAACTTCTCGTCGAAGCCGAGCGGGCGGATTTCGTCCCAGGCGGCTAGGAAGCGGTCGCGCCAGCTCGCCAGCGTTTGCGCGTAATCGAGTCCGAAGGTCGTGTCTTCGCGCCAGGTCAGGCCCGCGCGCGCCACTTGCTCGCGGAGCGCCTGCATCGAGGGCAGCATGCCGCCGGGGAAGACATATTTTTGGATGAAGTCCACGCTGCGCCGGTAGGTCGAGAAATAGCGCTCATCGATGGTTATGATTTGCAGGCCGGCCTGGCCGCCGGGTTTTAGGCTGCGTCCGATCTTCTCGAAATAGGCCGGCCAGTATTCTTCGCCAACGGCTTCGAACATTTCGATCGAGACGATGCGGTCGAACGTACCTTGGGTGTCGCGGTAGTCCTCCAAACGGATCTCGGTCTTGTCGGCGAGGCCCGCTTTGGCGAGGCGTTCTTTCGCGAAGTCGTGTTGTTCGCGGCTGATCGTGATGCCTGTGACGCGGCAACCGATTTCCTTTGCGGCGTATTCGGCAAAGCCGCCCCAGCCGCAGCCGATCTCCAGCAAATGATGTTCGGGCTTTAGGCCGATGCGGCGGGCGAGGCTCGCATATTTGTTGCGCTGCGCGTCGGTCAGCGATTGGCTTGCGGTTTCGAACTTCGCAGAGGAATAGGTCATCGACGGGTCGAGCCAGCGTTCGTAGAACGCGTTGCCGAGGTCGTAATGCGCGTGAATGTTGCGCTTTGCACCGGCGCGCGTGTTTCGGTTCAGCGCATGCGCCAGGCGGCCTGCGGCTTTCGCCCACCACTTACCTTCGTAGAGTTCACTCATTGCGTCGGCGTTGCGCGCGAAGACTTCGAGCACGGCGGGAAGGTCGGGCGTGTCCCATTCGTGCGCGAGATAGCCTTCAGCGAAGCCCAAGTTTCCTGTGCGCACGAGGCGCCACAGGCAGGCGTAGTCCTTAATGATGAGCTCGCCGTGCTTGCCGGGTTCGCGGCCGTCGATTTCTATGCGGCGCCCGTCGGGCAAGGTCACCGCAACGCTGCCCCACTCGAGGCGCGCGGTGACCGACAGGAATAGGCGCACGAAATACGGCAAGGCGCGCGTGTCGGGTTCGACGCCTGGGCGCGGGTTCGGTACGTTCGTTCGGCCAACCATGGATCGTTCCACCGATGGTGCCCCAGTCAGGGATATAGGTTCGACTGCCTTGAAGTGCATAGTCACTCGGCCGCTTGTTTGAAGTCGGCAAACACCCGTGGGTTTTTGACCCTCCCGAGGGGCAGATTTGCGCCGATCCGCTCGGCCACCTCGAGGCCTGCGGTCAGGCCGTCCTCATGGAACCCGTAGCCCGCGTAGGCGCCGCAGAACCAAGTGCGGTGCTGTCCCTGAATCATGTGCAGGCGGCGTTGGGCGATGAGCGCTTCAGCGTCGAATTGCGGGTGGTCGTAATCGAAGGTGCGGAACGTCAGATGGCTCGCCGGTGGGGTGGGCGGGTTCAAGCTTATGAAGAGCGGTTTCGTTTCGTCGATCGATTGCAGGCGATTCATCCAATAGCTCACCGATACGGCACCGCTCGCGTTGGTGTCTCTCGCGAGGTAGTTCCAGCTGGACCACACGCCCTTGCGCTTGGGCATAAGCGACGCATCGCGGTGCAGGTAAACCCGGTTTGCCGCGTAGCGCAGGGGGCCCAGTATGTGACGCTCAGCTTCGGTCGCGTCGGCGAGGAGCGGCAGCGCTTCGTCGCTGTGGCAGGCAAGGATGACTTGGTCGAACGTCTCGCTATTGCCGGTGGCATCGGTGACTTCGACCGTCGTGTTTGTACGCTTGATTGCGGCAACCGGCGTGTTGAGGCGGATACGGTCTGCGAAGGCTTCGGTCAGGCGCTTGACGTATTCGCGCGAGCCGCCTTTGACGGTGCGCCACATCGGCTTGTCGAAATAGAACAGGCGGTGGTTTTCGAAGAAGCGGATGAAGCTCTCGGCGGGGAACGCAAGCATGTCGACGGCGCTTGTCGACCAGATTGCCGCGCCCATGGGCAGGATGCAGTTGTCGCGGAACGCGTCGCCGTATTTGTTCGCTTTGAGGTAAGAGCCCAGCGAGAGACCGCGCGTGCGGCCGGATTGCAGGTCGCCAAGACCTTCGCGGCGAAAGCGCAGGATGTCGAGCCACATGCGATGGAACGAGAGGCTGAGCAGATTGCGTTTCTGCGCGAACAGCGTGCCGATCGTGTTGCCCTGCCATTCGAGCTGCCCATTGCGAGACGAGAAGCCGAACGTCATTTGCGTTGGGATGGTCTCGACGCCGAGCTTCGCGAACAGGGCAGTCAGGTTCGGGTAGTTGAGCTCGTTGTAGACGATGAAGCCGGTATCCACCGGGATCGTCGAGCCGTCATAGTCGATATCGACCGTATGGCTGTGGCCCCCGATACGGGATTGTTTTTCATAGACCACGACCTCGTGGTCGCCGTTCAGCGCCCACGCGGCACCCATACCGGCAATACCCGATCCTACAACTGCAATCCGCATCGTACGCTTAAGACTCCACTTGGGGCTTCACTTCCCAAGCGCAAGCCGCCTGAGCGTTAGGTTCCGAGGGGTATACGAAGCCTGTGGGGCGTTGGATGGGTAGCGGCTGCGTCTCAGATAGAGATAGCGGTCATGCCTCAGTGTTTATGGCGGGCGCTTCCATGTAGCGCTTGGTCATGCCTTCCAGCGTCGTCAGGCGGCGGGTCTTCTTGAGAGGATCGTCAGCGGTGATGTTGACGCCGCGTAGCACCCGGCGCAGCACTGCCCCCGTATCGAGGCAGGTATCTACGTCGATCAGGTTGAGGCAGGCCGAATCCTGCTCAAAGGCACCGAAGGCCGCCAGCGTGGCGGACGTGACGTCAGTTAAGATTGCGCGATTGACGCCGCCGTGAGCGACCAGCAGCAACGTTGTCCAGCCGGGATCGTTCGTGATGGCGATAAATGCGGGGACGACGCGGTCGACGAACGCTTGAAACGGCTCACCGGCGGCGTAACAAGCGCCGGGTTCGCCGGCTTGGAACATCGCGTAGGCGTAGTCGACTGGGCTCAGTCTCGCGCGCGCGATCGGGTCGCCGCCGTGGATCTCTTCGAGTTCGGGCACGATAGCGACGTCGAGTTTACGGTCGCCTAGAACGATCGCCGCCGTCTCGCGCGTGCGGCGCAGGCCGGAGCAGATTGCGCGGTCGAACGGCACGTCGGCGAGCAGTTCGCCCATCGCGGCCGCTTCCTTCCGTCCACGTTCCGTAAGGGGCACGACGCGGGAGTTCGGTGCGCGCGTGCCGTCAGGACGAACGTACTCGGCCTCGGCATGACGCATCAGGTAGATGCGGCGGCGGCGCGAGCGGTCGAAGGGCAGGGCGAGGTCCATGGCGAATTCTTAGCATGGTTTGCGAAAGCGCCAAGCTGGGCTAGGAAGCGGCGATGTTTGCACTTTCTCAGGTCGTCGCGATCACCATCGGCGCGTTCTACGTCTTTGCCGGTGTCGTCGTGTTGCGCGCGACGGCGCTCGATCGCGTCATGGACGCGCTTCTTGCGGCGTTGAACGATCCGAGTGGGGCGAAAGAGAAAATGCGCTCTCGCATACTAATCGGCGGGGCGCTGCTGACATTGGCTAGTGGTGTCGCGCTGATGCTGCTGAGCCCGCTTGCGGCGCCGGTGTTCCTCGCGAACCTTGCATGGCAGGGCGGGTATTTGCTGTGGGCGGAGAGGGCGCTACCGCCGGAGGACGATGACGACGCGCGCGGCCGGCGGCAGACGAAAAACGCGTTTGTCGTCTGCTTGGCCGCGACCGCCTTTGTTTTTTGGCTAGCAGTGCAAGGTCGGTTGCGGCCCTGGGATGTGCCCCTGCAGACGATGGCTATCGATGTGGCGGTCGTTGTTGCTGCGGTTGTCGTGAGTTGGGTGTTCATCCAAATGGAGCGTCGAGACTCCCGCTGAACTAGTCCGCTTTGCCGCGCACCGCGGCCTCGATCATGGCGACGTCAATCTTTTGCATCGGCATCATCGCTTCGAACGCTCGCTTCGCGACGTCGCCGCCAGCCGCCATTGCTTCCGTCAATACCTTCGGCGTGATCTGCCAAGACAGACCCCATTTGTCCTTGCACCAGCCGCACTGACTTTCCGCGCCGCCGTTCTTGACGATCGCGTTCCAGTAGCGGTCGGTTTCCGCTTGATCGCGCGTCTCGATCTGGAATGAGAAGGCCTCGCTGTGCTTGAACTCAGGACCGCCGTTGAGGCCGATGCATGGGATTCCCAGCACCGTGAATTCGACGGTGAGAACGTCGCCCTTTTTTCCGCTCGGATAATCGCTCGGCGCGCGGTGAATTGCGCGAACGCTGCTATTGGGAAATGTCGCTGCGTAAAATTCGGCCGCGTCCTCAGCGTTGTGATCGAACCAGAGGCAAATTGTGTTCTTTGTCACGGGTCACTCCTTCAGTGGAATCCACCCAACTTGTTGCAGAGGGTGTACTGTGGGCGGGCGGACGCAGTAATCGCGCGCCGGGTTATGATGGACAACGCAACACAGAACATTCAGTTCCGAAACGGGGAAGTTACGGACTCTGTGGAGGAACATTGGGCAGGGATCGATCTGAGCTTCGTTCTGCTTCGCCAGCGGTTTCGCGCGAACGCGCGTCTTTCCAGGATGCATTGCTCACTGAAAAAACTGAGTGGCTCCCCGGGCCGGATTCGAACCAGCGACCAACCGGTTAACAGCCGGTTGCTCTACCACTGAGCTACCGAGGAACACGGAGGAAGGCGAAACCTTCCCCGACGGCAGGGGCGTGCCTATATCAGAGCGTCGTTAATGGCGAAAGAAGTTTTGTCCTCGCCAGGAGGTCCGCTCGTGTCGCACGTGAAGGTGGGGCAGTTCCGCGTGAAATTGCCGAAGTCGAAAATGGCTCGGCAGGCGCTCGGTGGCGGGCTGGTCGCAGGAAGCGCGCTCGCGATCTTGCCCGTCTTCGGCCTTTGGATGCTGCCGGCGGGGCTTTTGGTGTTGTCCGTCGACTCGCCCCGCGTGAGGCGCTTCCGGCGCGTCCAAGAGATCAAGGCCGTGCGTTGGTGGCGGGCGCGCCAGACCCCGCCTAAGTCCCCGTCCTGACAAAGAAAAAGGGGCCCGGCGAACCGGGCCCCGAAGTTGGGTAAATGGTGGGGTGTCTTCATGGGAAGACCTGGCCACATTGGCCGCAGGTGGTTAACAAATGGTTAACGATTTCGACGCAAATCGCAGGTTCGCGGTAACGCATTTCAGAGTTCGCTTTGGCTTTGGCTCTTAAGTTCTTGTGCTGCCATCGCGTAACCGCCATCGCCGCCGTCAATAAAATGTATGTGCCCACCGTCGTCGGTAGATCCGACGAAGCAGGTCATGAGCGCAGTCGATGCTCGATGAAGACCAAAATCGATCAATCCGGCGGCTTTTGAATCTTTGAGAATCGACTCGATTCCATCCGCTTCGCGCGGCGAACAGTCGACGACCATGCGCAGCGAGTCGGCAAACTTGCGATAGTCGGAGTGCGAGGGCAGGGCGCGCAGGTAGTCCTTGCCGCTGAATCCGCCGATCGTCAGGCCGGTCTTTTCCGAGATCAGACCTAAGAGCGATTGGCCATAGACCTCGAACAGCGTGCCGCCAAATGCGCGCTCTTGCGTTGCCCCTCGGGGCGGCCAGGCGGATTTCAAGTTCGACACCGCGACCGGACACGCGTCGCCCTTGAGCACGGCCTGAACGCGATCGTAGAGGTCGCGGTACGTCCGGGGCAGGCTTTCGCCTTGGTCCTTGGTCCGAA
>JBGAPZ010000005.1:0-131212 GCA_044220975.1 Micropepsaceae bacterium
CTGAGGCCGCGGGTTTTAGACACAATCTCGGGCCCTGTCTACCAAGGAAATGACGCCATGTTCATTGGGCATTACGGGCCTGCGTTTGCCGCTAAGGCGGTCGTCAAGACCGTACCGCTGTGGGTGCTATTTGTCGCGGCGCAGTGGGTCGATTTCTTGTGGGCGGCGTTCGTGATTGCGGGCGTTGAAAAGGTACGGCTCGTCGAGAATTTCATCGGCGTGAACCCGCTCGATCTTTACTTCATGCCCTATACGCACGGGCTGCCGAGTGCGGCGCTGCTCTCGCTCTTCATCGGTGGCGTGGCGGCGGTGGCACTTAAGGGCGACCGGATGGCCATCGTGCTTGTGGTCGGCGTGACCGCGTTTTCGCATTGGCTGCTCGATTGGGTCGTGCACGCGCCGGACCTGCCGATCGTGTTCGATGAGATGAAGGTCGGCATGGCGCTTTGGGCTTACCCGTATGCGAGCGTGCCGGTCGAGATCGCGCTCGTGCTCGGCGGGGTTTGGTTTTACGACCGGGCGGCACCGTCGCCGACACGAGCGGGGACGATCGCGCTTTGGCTCCTTGGGTTCGCGATGGCTGCTTTGCAGGTGCAGAACACGTTCTTCAACGAGCACCCGAAAGACCCTACGGCTTTTGCGCAGCTGGCTTTGACGGGCTACGTGGTCCTGGCCTTGCTCGCGGCGGGGGTCGACTACCTGCGGCGGCCACAGCGTTGAACAACTTGGCGTTTTGATTAACGGACGCTGCGCTTGCCACGTTCGTCAGCGTGGTCGCTGCGGCACGGGCGCGCTTATTCCCACGTTTTGGAAAAATTGTTGGTCTTCTCAAAGCTCGCGATTCGGATTCCAATGATGGCAACTGGCGGCGCGATTTACCTCATGCATGAGGCGGGCTCGACTTCCGCGGGTTTCCTTGAGAAAGAGTTGGTTGGAGCTATTCCATGAAACGTACCACATCCACTTTGCTGGCCGGCGCATCCGCACTTGCGATCGCGCTCGTCTTGTCGTCGGGCGAGATTTCGGTCGCCCGCGCTGCGGACGCCGACGACGATGACAGCTGCACGTCGAGTTCAACCAGTTCGTCGAGCGGCTGCACCGAAGAGGCTGCTGAAGACGGCGGCGAGCACAGTGGCGACGCGGCCGATACGGACGACGACGGTGGCGAGCACGGCGATGACAGTGCCGACGACGCGGACGATGACGGCGGCGAACATGGCGACGACGATGCCGCCGACACGGACGACGATCACGGCGACGACGTGGCCGACGTCGACGATGACCATGGCGACGATGCGGCCGACCATGATGCCGACGACGACCATGGCGGCGAAGGGGATGGCGGCGGGAACAGCGGCCCTGGCGGCGGGGGCTAGCACCGTCCCCGAAATCCGTATTATTATTGGTCATGCGGGGGGCTCTGCCGCATGATGATTTGGGGTTCAATTGGTATGAAGTTCGTACGTACGGTTGGCGCGGCAGCGCTCGTTTCGGTTTGGGCGATGAGCACATCGCCGCTCGCTTTCGCTGGCGGTAAAGACTGGTGGCTGAACGTGTCTGCGGGTTTGTCGTTCGATGACCGTGTGACGGTCGACGATGTTGACGCCAGTGCGGCCAGCGACGTGGCAGCCGAGTTCACGCTCGACGCGGGCTACAAGATTCTCGACGACGACCAGAGCCGGATCGAGATCGGCTATGATTTCAGCCAGACGGTATATTCGGATTTGAGCGCGTTCAACTATCAGGAACATGCGCCGTCGCTCAATATGTGGACGAAGAGCCTGGGCGGCGTGAAGCTCGGCCTCAACTATACGTTCTACCACTCGCTGCTGGACGGCGATTTCTTCGAGGATCAACATGTGGTGGCGCCGTCACTGTCGGCGTATTTGGCGGACGACGTGCAACTGACGCTGACCTATCGCTACTACGACAAGAACTACAATCCGCTGGACGATGCGCGCGACGCGAAAACGCAACAGCCGAGCGCCGACCTCTATTACTACTTCGAAAAGTCGAAGAAGGGGTATTTGATGGTTGGCGCCGGCTATACGAACGAAGACACCAAGGGCGATGAGTTCGACTACTCCGGCTTCTTAGGGCGTGCGACGGTGCAAGTGCCGGTCGATCCCTTTGGCCTGCCTGGGCGGTTGAAGGTTTCCTATTCCTATCAGATGCGCGACTACGACAATGCGATTAGCCTGGCGCCGCTCCCGAACACGGCGACGCGGCAGGAC
Source organism: Micropepsaceae bacterium (assembly GCA_044220975.1). Classification (GTDB taxonomy): domain Bacteria; phylum Pseudomonadota; class Alphaproteobacteria; order Micropepsales; family Micropepsaceae; genus SZUA-430. The sequence goes on from JBGAPZ010000005.1 coordinate 2,235, forward strand.
GACCGGCAGATGGTGCGCGTGTATGCGGATGCGGAGATCGCGACGGACTTGAAGCTGTTCGCGGACTATCACTTCTCGGACAGAGGCTCGAACCTTGCCAGCGCCGACTACAACAAGAACGACGTGTACGTAGGGCTGGAATACAGCTTCTGACGCGCATCGCCCGTTCCGTTTCGGACGCCCGCCGCTCAAAACGGCGGGCGTTCGTGCGTTTGCGCTGCGCGAACGGGGTCACCATAATCCGGCAAAACCGGACTCAGGGAGAAACAGATGCAGATGTCACGCCGCTATGCGATTGCGGCTCTTGGCTCGACGATGCTCATGCCGATTGTGGCGGGTGCTGCGTTCGGCGCGGTGCAGAGCGCCGCGGACAAGACGTTCGCGAAGCTCGCGCAAAATTGGCTCGACCAATCGATGAAGTTTTCGCCGGTGTCGGCGACGCAGATCGGCGATCACCGGTACGACGCGGAGCTCGACGACGTGAGTGCTGCGGGACGCGACGCGGGACTTGCGTTCAACAAGAAGACGCTAAGCGCGCTCGAGTTGATCGACCGCCAGAAGCTGTCGCGCGCCAATCAGGTGGATGCGGCGCTGCTCGCGAACGAATTGCGCTCGCAGATTTGGCGCACGGAAAAGGTGCAGGATTGGGCATGGAATCCGCTCGGCTATCAGGGCGTTGCGGGCGGCGCGATCTATAGCTTGATGGCGCGCGAGTTTGCGCCGATCGAGCAACGGCTCGCGTCGGCGACGCGGCGGTTGGAGTTGATCCCCGCGCTTTTGAAACAGACGCGCGGCGAGCTTCAGCTTGCGCGCATTCCGGTGCCGCATGCCGCGACCTATTCGGCGCAGCACAAGGGCTTGAAGAGCATCATCGGCGAGATGATCGACCCGCACAAAGACAAGCTCTCAGGTGCCGCGCGCACGCGGCTCGATGTGGCGATCGCGGCCTACAACGCAGCGTGCGACGAGCATCAAGCGTGGATCGACGGGACGCTGGTGCCGGCGGCGAAGGCTGACTTCCGTGCCGGCGCGGAACGGTTCGATACGCAGTTGACGTACACACTGCAATCAACGCTGACGCGGCAGGAGGTTCGCCAGCGCGCCGAAGCCGCGATGGCCAAGTGCCGCGCGGAGATGTATGCGGTCGCACGCCTGGCGCTGAAGGGACGCGCGGATGCGCCGGAGACGCCGGACAATCCCTCGCCCGAGCAGCAGCAGAAGGCGATCAAAGCGGCGCTTGAGATTTCGGCGAGTGAGCGGCCGCCGCGCGAAAAGCTGGTTGCGGTGGCGACCGAGGCGGTCGAAACGGCGCGGACGTTCGTGCGCGAACACGATCTCATCTCGCTGCCCCAAGGGCCGGTGAAGGTGATCCTGATGCCGGAGTTCCAGCGCGGGTTCTCGATCGCGTATTGCGACTCGCCCGGGCCGCTCGACAAGTCTCTCGACACGTTCTACGCGGTGTCGCCGATCCCCGACGATTGGACCGACGCGCAGACGACGTCGTTCCTGCGCGAGTACAACACGCGCGGCATCGTCGACCTTGGCGTGCACGAGGCGATGCCCGGGCACTATGTGCAGATCTTCCACTCGAATTCGTATCCGTCCGTGCTGCGCGCGGTGTTGTCGTCGGGATCGTTTGTCGAAGGATGGGCGGTCTATGCGCAGGAGATGATGGTCGCGGAGGGCTTTCAGGCGAGCGATCCGCTCTACAAGCTGCAGCAGTTGAAAATGCTGCTGCGCTCGATCACCAATGCGATCATCGATCAGGCGATCCATGTCGACGGCATGACGCAAGAAGAGATGATGAAGTTCCTGACCGAGGGTTCGTTCCAGGAGGAGCGCGAAGCCGCCCTCAAATGGCGCCGCGCGCAGCTTTCGGTGACGCAGCTCTCGACATATTTCGTGGGCTATTCGGAGCACGTGGCGACGCGCGATGCGGCGAAGCAGAAGGCGGGCGGCGGGTTCAAGCTCAAGGCGTACCACGACAAGGTGCTGAGCTTCGGATCGCCGCCGATGCGGTACGCGCGGGCGCTGTTGTTCGATGAGGCGATTGCGTGAGCGGCGGTTCGGAGCGGATTCGATGAGCCTGTTGCGTAGTGGGATTCTCATTGCCGTCGTTGTGGCGGCTTACTTGGTGGGGTTTTGGCCTACGTGGTGGGTGCGCGACGCCGTTCTCGCTGAATTCGGTAATCCGACCTACCAGGGCGTTTGGATTGTGATCCCGCACGTCTTTCTCTACACGACTCTGCAAGCCGTGTTTTGCTTTGCGGCGTGGATCGCACTTGCGGGTTTGCAATGGATGCCGGGGCCTCGGTTGTCGTTCGATTTGCCTGCGGTCGCTTGGGGATTGATTGCCGGGGTCTTGTCGATCGGGATCGTAGTCGCTTTTATGTACGCAACCGGTCAGGAAGGCGCGTTCCACGAACCCAGGCCCAACCCGTGGATCGCGGCGGGCAACGTCTTTTCGAACTTTTATGAGGAGTTTGTCTTTCGCGGCTTTGTTCTCGTCGCGCTCGCGGCCGCGATCGGATTTTGGCCCGCTGCGATCGTCTCAAGCGTCGCGTTCGGGGCGACGCACGCGCAGTATCCGTTTGCGCTTCAAGCCTTGATCGCAGGAACGGCGTTGCTCTGGGCGTGGGTTACGCAGCGAACCGGCGATCTGATGGCGCCCTACTTGGCGCATATGACGATGGACTTGGTGATCGATCCCATCCTTTGAGATTTGGCGATGGCATGAGCGACCTCATCATCTGGACGTACGATTGGGTGCCTGAGGGGCCGCGTGGGTTTGTGCGCGATCTTCGGCTTCGGTGGGCTTGCGAGGAGGCGGGGCTTGCCTATTCGGTCAAGACGGTTGCGTTCGACGGGCGCGCGACCAATCACTTGGCGCAGCAGCCGTTCGGGCAAGTTCCGTTTTTGACCGACGGGAAGATCGAGATTTTCGAGAGTGGCGCGGGGTTGCTGCATCTCGCGCGCAAGAGCGAGAAGCTGATGCCGCGCGATCCGGCCGGCGAGGCGGAGACCACGCAGTGGCTGTTCGCCGCGCTCAACTCGATCGAGATGGTCAGCGTTCCGTGGTGGTTTCTCGAAATCTCCGGCGTGACGGACAATCGCCTGGCGGGGTGGATGGGAAGTCGTCTGGACCAGCTTGAAAACGTTTTGAAAGAGCGCGAGTGGCTGGCGGCCGGGCGCTTTACCGCCGCGGATCTGTTGATGGCCGATGTGCTGCGCGTGTCAAAGGTCCGCGCGTTCGGCGACCGGCCTGCGACCGATGCCTATGTGAAGCGCTTGACGGCGCGGCCGGCGTTCGACAAGGCGCGCGCCGATCAGTTGGCGCATTTCTCCGCGGCTGACGCGAAGCGCGCGGCGGCCGGCTGAAACTAAATGATCGTCATGGCCGGGCTTGACGCGGCCACCCAGGGGTGTTGCACAAGCCGCAAACGAAAAACGCCCCAGCTTTGGAGCTGGGGCGTTTTCGTGTTCGTTCGTGAAGCAGGATTTGTTCGCACTGGATTTCGTCTGTCGCCGGCAGGTCTGGCAGCGGCCTACTTTCCCGAGTCTTGAGACTGAGTATCATGGGCGCTGGAGCGTTTCACGGCCGAGTTCGGGATGGGATCGGGTGTAGGCGCTCCGCACTTGAGCCACCAGACCGGCCGGGGACAGACATTGATCTAAACAACTGACAACTGATGCCGTCACTAGGCATGGATAAAATTCGAAAAAGCAGTCAAGCCAATCGAACGATTAGTACGGCTCAGCTCAACGCATTGCTGCGCTTACACATGCCGCCTATCAACGTGGTGGTCTTCCACGGTTCTCAAGCGAGACCTGGTTTTGAGGTGGATTTCCCGCTTAGATGCTTTCAGCGGTTATTCCGTCCGTACAATAGCTACCCGGCTGCGCGGCTGGCGCCACGACCGGTCCACCAGAGGTACGTCCATCCCGGTCCTCTCGTACTAGGGACAGATCCTCTCAAGTCTCGTACACCCACGGCAGATAGGGACCGAACTGTCTCACGACGTTCTAAACCCAGCTCACGTACCACTTTAATCGGCGAACAGCCGAACCCTTGGGACCTGCTCCAGCCCCAGGATGTGATGAGCCGACATCGAGGTGCCAAACGACGCCGTCGATATGGACTCTTGGGCGTCATCAGCCTGTTATCCCCGGCGTACCTTTTATCCGTTGAGCGATGACCCTTCCACACGGGATCACCGGATCACTATGACCGACTTTCGTCTCTGCTCGAACCGTCGCTCTCGCAGTCAGGCAGGCTTATGCCATTGCACTCAACGGCTGATTTCCGACCAGCCTGAGCCTGCCATCGCGCGCCTCCGTTACTCTTTCGGAGGCGACCGCCCCAGTCAAACTGCCCGCCATGCAGGGTCCCGGGCGTTGTAAGCGCCACGGTTAGACATCAGAGAAGATAAGGGCGGTATTTCAAGGGTGGCTCCATCCAAGCTAGCGCCTGAACTTCAAAGCCTGCCGCCTATCCTACACATGCCGTCCCTAATGCCAATGCAAAGCTGCAGTAAAGGTGCACGGGGTCTTTCCGTCTGACCGCGGGTACCCCGCATCTTCACGGGGAATTCAATTTCGCTGAGCATACGCTGGAGACAGTGGGGAAGTCGTTACGCCTTTCGTGCAGGTCGGAACTTACCCGACAAGGAATTTCGCTACCTTAGGACCGTTATAGTTACGGCCGCCGTTTACCGGGGCTTCGATTCAAGGCTTGCACCCCTCCTCTTAACCTTCCGGCACCGGGCAGGCGTCAGACCCTATACGTCGTCTTACCGACTTCGCAGAGTCCTGTGTTTTTAATAAACAGTCGCCACCCCCTGGCCTGTGCCCCCACCTCACGCTTGCGCGTGGATGGGCCCTCTTCTTCCGAAGTTACGAGGGCAATTTGCCTAGTTCCTTCAGCATACTTCTCTCAAGCGCCTTGGTATTCTCTACCAGTCCACCTGTGTCGGTTTGGGGTACGGTCTACGGGAGGGCTCTTTCCTGGAACGCCGCACCTTGCCCGATCAATCCAATAAGCTCGAACAAAACTTGGCATCCGTCACACACTCCCTGGCCCACGAATGTTTACGTGGTTCCCATCGGTTACGCATTTTCTGCCTCACCTTAGGGGCCGGCTAACCCTGCGCAGATTAACTTGACGCAGGAACCCTTGGACTTACGGCGACAGAGTCTCTCACTCTGTTTGTCGCTACTCATGTCAGCATTCTCACTCCTGATACCTCCAGCATGCCTTGCCGGCACACCTTCACAGGCTTACAGGACGCTCCGCTACCACTCGACAAGTCAGTTATCAGCAAACAACGATCGCAACGCTTTCACGCATCGATCGCTGATCACTGACAACTGATAGTCGAATCCATGACTTCGGTGCACAGCTTGAGCCCCGTTACATTTTCGGCGCAAGAACCCTTATCTAGACCAGTGAGCTGTTACGCTTTCTTTAAATGATGGCTGCTTCTAAGCCAACATCCTGGCTGTTTTGGGGTCCTCACATCCTTTCCCACTTAGCTGTGACTTGGGGACCTTAGTCGATGGTCAGGGTTTTTTCCCTCTTCACGACAGAAGTTAGCTCCTGCCGTGTGTCTGCCAGAGACGCGTTCATCGGTATTCGGAGTTTGGTTAGGTTTGGTAGGAGTTTGAATCCCCCTAGCCCATCCAGTGCTCTACCCCCGATGGCGTAAACTCTGACGCGCTACCTAAATAGCTTTCGCGGAGAACCAGCTATCTCCGAGTTTGATTGGCCTTTCACCCCTAGCCACAAGTCATCCCCTACTTTTTCAACAGGAGTGGGTTCGGCCCTCCAGTAAGTGTTACCTCACCTTCAGCCTGCTCATGGCTAGATCACCCGGTTTCGGGTCTGATCCGTCGAACTAGGTCGCCCTATTCAGACTCGCTTTCGCTACGCCTACACCTTGCGGCTTAAGCTTGCTCGACAGATCAACTCGCTGACCCATTATACAAAAGGTACGAGGTCACCTTGCGGCTCCCTCTGCTTGTAGGCGTTCGGTTTCAGGTCTCTTTCACTCCCCTCGGCGGGGTGCTTTTCACCTTTCCCTCACGGTACTTGTTCGCTATCGGTCGCTAAGGAGTACTTAGGCTTGGAGGGTGGTCCCCCCATGTTCAGGCAGGATTACACGTGTCCCGCCCTACTCAAGGATCTGTCTATCTTTACCCGTACGGGGCTATCACCCACTTTGGCCGCTCTTTCCAAAGCGTTCCGGTTCTTTTCGACAGATCGCTGGCCTGATCCGCTTTCGCTCGCCACTACTAACGGAGTCTCTTTTGATGTCCTTTCCTCTGGGTACTGAGATGTTTCAGTTCCCCAGGTTCGCTTCCCTTGCGGGATACACCTTGCGGTGTGGGTTTCCCCATTCGGATATCCACGGATCAACGGGCGCTCGCCCCTCCCCGCAGCTTTTCGCAGCGTGCCACGTCCTTCATCGCCTCTTAGCACCAAGGCATCCACTAAACGCCCTTCATTCACGCTTGATTGCTTCTTTAGTTCTCTTTTTACCCATGCCCAGAGACGGCATCAGACGATGTCGATTGTCAGATGCTGGTATCTCTGAGCGAGATCAGTTGTATTAGACCAGTGCGGATCGACATGGGTTTATCCGAACCTCAGACGCAAACGCGCCGTCGGCTCGCCGTGATACGAAACACATCCGGAGCCGCTCCATTAGTGGGGAGCATTTCCGCATGCGCCTGGCTCGCATCACAAGCCCACGCAAATCCTGTTTCACAATGTCAATGACGTCCGTCTCACCCCTCACCCTTGCGGGCGACGAGCCGAAGACAGAAGGAAGAGAACCGATCGTTCTCTTGCTTCTAACTTCGAAGAACACACAAGGCGCCGGAAGACTGGTGGAGCTGAACGGGATCGAACCGATGACCTCAAGCTTGCAAAGCTCGCGCTCTCCCAACTGAGCTACAGCCCCGATCTCTGATCACGCAGGCGGCGTCCGCCAAACCAACAAAATATTGGTGGGCCCGGGTGGAGTTGAACCACCGACCTCACGCTTATCAGGCGTGCGCTCTAACCACCTGAGCTACGAGCCCAGGGTCACCAACAGACTGTTTGTCAGCCTGCTGCTGAGCGCTGGTGTGTTCCGGGAAAGGCGATGTGGACGGCGTGAAAGCATTTTGCACGCCTTGACTGGCATGCGTGATGTCCAAGTAAGCGATCAAGGCAGTTTGTTCCTGAATTGCTTCAGGACTGACCTACGATTGCTATCCTTAGAAAGGAGGTGATCCAGCCGCAGGTTCCCCTACGGCTACCTTGTTACGACTTCACCCCAGTCGCTGACCTTACCGTGGCCGGCTGCCCCCCTTGCGGGTTAGCGCACCGTCTTCAGGTAAAACCAACTCCCATGGTGTGACGGGCGGTGTGTACAAGGCCCGGGAACGTATTCACCGCAGCCTGCTGTTCTGCGATTACTAGCGATTCCACCTTCATGCGCCCGAGTTGCAGAGCGCAATCTGAACTGAGATGGCTTTTTGGGATTTGCTTGAGTTCACACTCTCGCTTGTGCCCTCTGTCGCCACCATTGTAGCACGTGTGTAGCCCAGCCCGTAAGGGCCATGAGGACTTGACGTCATCCCCACCTTCCTCCGGCTTACCGCCGGCAGTCCCTCCAGAGTGCCCAACTAAATGATGGCAACTGAAGGCAAGGGTTGCGCTCGTTGCGGGACTTAACCCAACATCTCACGACACGAGCTGACGACAGCCATGCAGCACCTGTGTCCGCGTCCATTGCTGGAACCCCACATCTCTGTGAGTAGCACGGCATGTCAAGGGCTGGTAAGGTTCTGCGCGTTGCGTCGAATTAAACCACATGCTCCACCGCTTGTGCGGGCCCCCGTCAATTCCTTTGAGTTTTAATCTTGCGACCGTACTCCCCAGGCGGAGTGCTTCACGCGTTAGCTGCGGCACCGACACGCAAGCGTGCCGACGCCTAGCACTCATCGTTTACAGCGTGGACTACCAGGGTATCTAATCCTGTTTGATCCCCACGCTTTCGCACTTTAGCGTCAGAAACTGGCCAGTGAGCCGCCTTCGCCACTGGTGTTCTTCCCAATATCTACGAATTTCACCTCTACACTGGGAATTCCACTCACCTCTCCAGTCCTCGAAGCCTCGCAGTCCCAAAGGCAATTCCTAAGTTGAGCTCAGGCATTTCACCTCTGGCTTGCAAAGCCGCCTACGCGCGCTTTACGCCCAGTAATTCCGAACAACGCTAGCCCCCTTCGTATTACCGCGGCTGCTGGCACGAAGTTAGCCGGGGCTTCTTCTCCTGTTACCGTCATCATCGTCACAGGCGAAAGAACTTTACAATCCTAAGACCTTCATCATTCACGCGGCATGGCTGCGTCAGGCTTTCGCCCATTGCGCAAGATTCCCCACTGCTGCCTCCCGTAGGAGTTTGGGCCGTGTCTCAGTCCCAATGTGGCTGATCGTCCTCTCAGACCAGCTACAGATCACAGGCTTGGTGAGCCGTTACCTCACCAACTACCTAATCTGACGCGGGCTTATCCCAAGGCGATAAATCTTTGGCATCTCTGCATCATACGGTATTAGCCCAAGTTTCCCTGAGTTGTTCCGTACCTTGAGGAAAATTCCCACGTGTTACTCACCCGTCCGCCGCTCCCATTGCTGGGCGCTCGACTTGCATGTGTTAGGCCTGCCGCCAGCGTTCGTTCTGAGCCAGGATCAAACTCTCAAGTTCAGCTAATAGCTGATTTAGCCATCAGACCGTTCTTCAAAGCGTCCTTGCTCTCTTCACTTGAATCGCAAAAGCAAACCCTCTCGCTCAAACTTGCCTCTCTCAGCTCGCGCTGAAACAGGCCCGCTCAAACGAACAGGTTCCTTACACGGATTACGCCCATGGAGGCGCAATCCGCGCACAATCAAGAAAGAGAACGTTAGACAGCTTCAAAAGCTTGGTCCGAAGACCAGCGCTCGCACGCCGCCCACATCCCCCTTCCCGGTATAAACAAATTGTCAAGTCGCAGCCGCTCGAAGAACAAAAGGCCGATCCGCGCGAGTGAACGCACGAAACGCACCCTTCATACCCTTCGAGGGAATTCCCACCCGGACGCGCTAAAAGAACGCTCGTCAGCGCGGGAGGCCGGGAAACTATGTCCGGCGTTTAGTTAAGTCAACGGGATATTACTCCAAAATTGTCGCATCCACAGGTTCGTAACGGGTCGTCAAACGGGCGGAAACGCTTGGTGCGTAACCTTGAGCTTGAGTTTCCATCGCTTGGGGCTACCGGAAGGTGGCACTTTTGCTCGGGAATCCAATGGTTTGGCTTGCGTCTGAAGCCCGAAGATGGCGGTGGCGCGGCCGTGTGGGGTTTGCGTGGCGGGGATTTGGCCTTCCGGGTTGGCGTTTGACGCGCAGCGTGCAGCTGCCGCGGCGCTGTTCCTTGGCGGCATTGTCACCCTCTCTGCGATCGCAATTGATGCGCTGCAGCAGCAACCGGCGCGGCCTTCGCAGGTTGTCCTTCGGATCGAAGAGTTGCGTCCGCTTGGGCCCGATATCCGCACGATCGAAGTCGAACGCGGCGACACGCTGACCGGCATTCTGGTTGAACAAGGTATCGACGGGGCGGAAGCGCGGGCCGCGGTCGCGAAGCTTTCGTCCGTGTACGAACCAACGTCCATTCGCGCCGGCGAGAGCGTCGTCGTGACGTTCGCGCCGGAGGGTTCTCCGCTCGTTTCGATTGCGCTGAAACCGAGCGCCGAGCGGGATCTTCTCGTGCGGCGAAACGCTGACGGCTCTTTCGCCGTAGACGACAACGTCAAGCTGCTGACTGCGGTCGAGGCGCATGCGCGCGGCACGATCGACGGGTCGCTCTATGCGTCGGCGAAAGCGGTAGGCGTGCCTGAGGCGGTCGTCATTTCGCTTATTCATATCTACTCGTACGACGTGGATTTTCAGCGCGAAGTGAAATCCGGGGACAAGTTCGATCTCCTTTACACGACCTATGTCGACGACGCGGGACAGACGATCCGCGGCGGCGATATCGCGTACGCCGAGCTGACGCTTGGGCGCTCGAAAAAGCCGCTCTATCGCTTCACGACGTCGGACGACAAGACCACCGATTACTTCACGCCGAAGGGCTGGTCGGGCAAGCGGCAGTTGATGCGGACGCCGATCGACGGGGCGCGTCTTTCGTCGGGCTATGGCATGCGGCGGCACCCGATTTTGGGCTACACCAAGATGCACAAGGGCGTCGACTTCGCGGCGCCGTCGGGGACGCCGGTGATGGCGTCGGGCAACGGGGTCGTGAAGATGGCCCGCTGGTACGGCGGCTACGGCAACTTCATCGAACTCAAGCACACGAATGCCTTTGCGACCGGGTACGGGCATCTGTCGCGGTTCGCGCGCGGGATCAAACCGGGTGCAAAGGTGCGGCAGGGGCAGGTGATCGCCTATGTGGGCACCACGGGCCGTTCCACGGGGCCGCATTTGCACTACGAAGTTCTGCTGAAAGAAAAGCAGATCAATCCGATGGGCGTGAAGCTGCCGACGGGACGCGAGTTGACCGGAAACGACATGCTCGCGTTTCAGGCGAACGTCGCGCGGATTCAACAGTCTTTGAGTAGTGAAGCGTCGCAGGTTGCGCAGGCGCGGATGCTGCCTTAGCGTTCTTCGCTATGCTCTCATTTCTCCTCGCGTTGTCGTGGCAGGTTGCCACTTTGAGCGATCCGCTGGGCCGCCCGGTTTATGTCGCCGAAGTGGCGCCGGACAGTGCGCGGTCGTTGCGCTTTTTGTGCGGCGGTATCACCGGCGTCGTTTTGCAGTTCAACTTGGGGCGCATAACACCTTCCGACGATGCGTTTTCGTTGAACGATCCCACGCCCGAAAACGTGCGCTTCACTTTCGCCGAGGGCAACTACGATACGACCGCCGTTCGCGCACCGATTACGGAGGGGATCGGCACCTATGAGATCAAGGGCGAAGAGGCGATCTTCGTGCTGTCTCTCATGCGCGATAGCGAGCAAGTCGAGGTGCAACATGCGGGCGGAGCGGCTGCGTTCCCGCTGACGGGCGCGCGCGCCGCGATCGACGAGACGCGCGCCAACTGCCCGTACAAATACCCCGATCTTTAGTGCAGCGTCGTTCCTTTCCTCTTCTCGTTGATGAGCAGACCGTTGCCGTCGGATGAGACGCGCACGGTGTCGCCGTCTTTGATTTTGCCTTCGAGCAATTGTTCGGCGAGCGGGTCCTGCAGGTGGCGCTGGATCGCGCGCTTCAAGGGACGCGCGCCGTAGACCGGGTCGTAGCCGGTGTTCGCGAGCCATTCCTTCGCTTGCTTGTCGAGTTCGATCGCGATTTTCCGGTCGGAAAGCAGCTTCGCCAAACGTGCGACTTGGATGTCGACGATCTTGTCCATCTGGGCGCGGCCCAGACGGTGGAATAGGATCACTTCGTCGAGGCGGTTTAAAAACTCCGGCCGGAATTTCGCACGCACGATTTCCATGACGCCTTCGCGCACGATGGCCGTGTCTTCGCCGTCGGCTTGCGCGGCCAGCAGATCGCCGCCCAGATTCGACGTCAAGATGATGACCGTATTCTTGAAGTCGACCGTGCGTCCCTGCCCGTCCGTCAAGCGCCCGTCATCGAGCACTTGAAGCAGCACGTTGAAGACGTCGTTATGCGCCTTCTCGATTTCGTCGAACAGGATGACTTGGTACGGGCGCCGGCGCACCGCTTCGGTGAGCGCGCCGCCCTCTTCATAGCCGACGTATCCCGGCGGGGCGCCGATGAGGCGCGCGACCGAGTGCTTCTCCATGTATTCCGACATGTCGATCCTGACCATCGCGGTGTCGTCGTCGAACAGGAAGGCGGCGAGCGCCTTGGTCAGTTCGGTTTTGCCGACGCCGGTCGGACCCAAGAACAAGAACGAGCCGATCGGGCGGTTCGGGTCTTGCAGGCCCGCGCGCGCACGGCGCACGGCGGCGGAGACCGCGTGGACCGCTTCTTCTTGGCCGACGACGCGCGCGCCGATTGATTTCTCCATGCCGAGCAGTTTCTCGCGCTCGCCCGCCAGCATCTTGTCCACCGGAATACCGGTCCAGCGCGAGACGACCTGGGCGATATGTTCTTCCGTCACCGCTTCGGTGACGAGCTGCGTCGCCTGGCCTTCGTCGATCTTCTGCAGATCTCTTCTTCAAGGTCGGGATCACGCCGTAGGCGATTTCGCCCGCCTTCGCGAGGTCGCCTTTGCGTTGCGCGAGTTCGAGGTCGTGACGCGCCTTTTCCAACTTCTCTTTGATCGCCTGCGCCTGGCCGAGCTTTGCCTTTTCCTGTTTCCAACGGCTGGTCAGCGAGGACGATTTCTCCTCGAGATCGCCGACTTCTTTCTCAAGCTTCTTCAGGCGGTCTTTGGAAGCCGTGTCCGATTCCTTTTTCAACGCCTCGCGCTCGATCTTGAGCTGCATGAGGCGGCGGTCGAGTTCGTCGAGCTCCTCAGGCTTCGAATCCACCTGCATGCGCAGGCGGCTTGCCGATTCATCGATAAGGTCGATCGCCTTGTCCGGCAGGAAGCGGTCGGTGATGTAGCGGTTCGAGAGCTGCGCCGCGGCGACGATCGCCGAGTCGGTGATGCGCACGCCGTGGTGCAGTTCGTATTTCTCCTTCAGCCCACGCAGGATCGAAATCGTGTCTTCGACCGTGGGTTCGCTCACGAACACGGGCTGGAAGCGCCGCGCCAGCGCCGCGTCCTTTTCCACGTGCTTTCTGTATTCATCGAGCGTGGTCGCGCCGACGCAGTGCAATTCGCCGCGCGCGAGGGCCGGCTTCAGCAAGTTCGAGGCGTCCATTGCGCCTTCGGCTTTGCCGGCGCCGACGAGCGTGTGCATCTCGTCGATGAAAAGGATGATCGAGCCTGCGGCCGCCGTCATCTCGGTGAGCACGGCTTTCAGGCGTTCTTCGAATTCGCCGCGATATTTCGCGCCTGCGATCAGAGCGCCCATATCGAGGGAGAGCAGCTTTTTCTCTTTCAACGATTCAGGCACGTCGCCGTTGACGATGCGCAGCGCCAAGCCTTCGACGATCGCAGTCTTGCCGACGCCCGGTTCGCCGATCAGCACGGGGTTGTTCTTCGTGCGGCGCGAAAGCACCTGGATTGTGCGGCGAATTTCTTCGTCGCGGCCGATGACGGGGTCGAGCTTGCCGGCGCGCGCCGCTTCGGTGAGGTCGCGCGCGTATTTCTTCAGCGCGTCGTAGCCTTGCTCAGCACTTGCGGTGTCGGCGGTGCGGCCCTTGCGCAGGTCGTTGATCGCTTCGTTCAGCTTTTGCGGCGTGACGCCGCCCGCCTTCAGGATGCGCGCGCTTTCGGGCGCGGTGCCGACGGCGAGCGCCAGCAGGATACGCTCCACGGTGACGAAACTGTCGCCCGCCTTCTTCGCGATCTGTTCGGCCTCATCGAGGACGCGCGCGAATTCCGGCGTGGAATAGATTTGGCCGGCGCCCGAGCCTTCGACACGGGGTTGTTTGGCGAGCGCTGCTTCGGTCTGTTCGAGCGCGCGACCCGGATCGCCGCCTGCGCGTTTGATCAAACCGGCGGCGAGGCCTTCCTCGTCGTCGAGCAGAACTTTCAGCAGATGTTCCGGCGTCAGGCGTTGGTGGCCGGAGCGTTGGGCGAGGCCTTGGGCGTTTTGCAGGAAGGCTCTGGCGCGTTCGGTGAATTTTTCGGGGTCCATGGGATCAGCTCACTTCATTGTCGTGGCCGGGCTTGGGTCGGCCATCCCAGGTCGCCGCGCGCGGGCGCGGGAGAGAGACAGTTGCGTTCCGCTTGCGCGGCCCCCGCTATGCAGTCTCTCACGCGCACGAACGTGCGCTCACCAGATGACCGATCCAAGCCCGGCCATAACATCGTTTGGGTTGCTTCGAGAATGCATTTGGGGAGCGTTTTTTCGCGTGCAAGGTCTTGATCTGCGACGCGTTCGACCGCGGGTTGCAACGAAGACGCAAAATCGAATCCGTAGCATGCGTAACTTGCGCGGAACTCTGCGGAATTTACCGTAGCAAATGCGTAGCAAATCCGTTCGGCAGCGTAACACATCCGTTATGCCTCCCCCCGCTTCGGCAAAAGTGCGCGCGCGACGGGGTCGTTGAGATAACGCGCGAAGGCCACAAGTAGCGCATCGGCTTTGTAGCCGCGGAACGTTGGACCGTTTGGCCGGCGAAGCACCAGCGGCTGCACGTCGAACCGCGCGAGGCGCTGCGCGAGCCCGCGGGGCGTGAGCTTTGCGCCCCAATCGCAGGCCATCCACGGGCTATCGGCGTCGCGCGTGAGGGCGTCGACGAGGTGCGTGCTTGAAACCGGCTCGCCGTCGATGCCGACGATGCGGCGGATGTCGCGCAAGAGCGCGAGCGCGGAGGTGGGCGGTTCGAGATGTTCGGGGCTTGCGAATTGGCTGGCGGCGGCGCGGGCGGCCGCCTCGGCCTCAAGCCCCATCGCGTGTGCGCAGATGAAGAGCGGTGCCCAGGTTTCGCCGGCGCAGGGGCTTAGGAACGCGGGAAGCGCAGGTGCCGGGGCTGCGTTTGCTGTTTTCAGCTGTGCGCCGAACGCTTCGAATTCGGCGCGCAGGGCCAGCGCTTCCGCGGGCGGGTCGGCGAGCCAGGCGCGCCCTGCCCTCGCGCTCCAACGCGGGGGCCATCGGCAGAACGATGGCGTGGGCCAGCACCTCCTCCGGTGGGCTCATGCCGGTTGCGATCGCGAGCGGTGTGGCACAGCGGCGGACGGCGCCGTCCTTCGCGCGTGCGTTTGCCCAGCAGCGCGCCGTCCGTGTACGCGCCGGCCGCGATCAGCACGCGCATGTCGCGGCGCGCGAGGATGGTGTTCGCCGCGTCGTCGAGCAGAAGCGTGGGGCTTTCGTGCGCAATGAGATCCAGCACGTTCGCCGCGGTCGCGCGCGCGACGAGGCGGGGCGACGGCGTCAGCCAGCGCAACACGCGGAGCGCGCGCGCATGATCGGCACGCGGATCGCGGCCATGCAGAATCAGACGCGGGGACACGTCGAAACGCGCATGCGCGTGGGTGTGCAGCGACCAGAGGATGAGCGTGTCGAAGAGGGCTGGTGGTTCGGCGAGGTGGTGGGTGAGGAAGGCGCGGGCGCGGGTGAGCAAGGGCGGCGGCGCTGGCGCCAGTTCGGCCGGCGGCGGCGCTGCGCATGTGCGTTCGCGGTACTCGCGCAAGACCTTCTCAGCGTCGGCGAGTAACGTCTGGCGAAGCATGCGCGCGAGGTTTTGCCGTGGCGTCACGGGGTGAGCCCGGGTGGTTTCAGCAATGGGGCGAGCTTATAGAACAAATAAAGAACATTGTCAAGCGCGCCCTAATGTGCAATCATTGCAATCATTGATAGCAACGAGCGAGCGATGGGCAGCATCACGATTCGAAACCTGGACGATCGCGTGAAGCGCAAGCTGCGCGTGCGCGCGGCGCGCCATGGACGTTCGATGGAGGAAGAGGTGCGGCAAATCTTAGGGATAGCGCTTGCCGAGACCGCGCCGGCGCCGCCGCAAAACATGTTCGACGTCATCCGCCGCCGCGTTGAGGCCACGGGCGGCGTCGAACTCACGATCCCCGCGCGCTCGAAGCGGATGCGCGCGCCGCCGCGGTTTACATGATCATCCTCGACACGAACGTGCTTTCGGAGGCGTTCAAGCCCACGCCGCATGCGGGCGTGGCCGCATGGCTCAAGGCCCTGCCCGCCGCCGATGTGTTCACGACAACGATCACGGAGGCCGAGATTTTCTACGGCGTCGCGCTCCTACCCGCGGGCAAACGGCGCGCGACTTTGGAGGCGATGGTGCAAGGGCTGTTCGAGAACGACTTCGCCGGGCGCATCCTCGCCTTCGACAGCGCCGCCGCCCGCGCCTTCGCCGCGATCGCCGCCGAACGGCGCGGTGCGGGCAAACCCATTGGCGAATTCGACGCGCAGATCGCCGCGATCGCGCGCGCGCATGGCGCGATGCTCGCGACGCGGGACGTCAAGGATTTCGCGGGGTGCGGGGTGGTGGTGGTTAGCCCTTGGGCGGGGTGAGGGTTGGGACCTCTACGTGTCCCCAATTTCTGTCCGACTGTTAAGCGAAGCTTGAGAGGAGACCAACGCGTGACACAGCCTGCAAAGTCAAAGTTCCTTCAACTCTTTGAGCGTGACCAGGGCCGGTGCGTCTACTGCGGTATGGATCTCAAGGCCGACTACGACCGCTTCATGATGGCCACTGAGGACCACCTTGTTCCGGCGTCCAAAGGTGGCAAAGGGAGAAATCTTGAAAACCTTATCCTGAGCTGCACCGTTTGCAACCGTCTCAAAGCAGACTTTGCACCCACAGACATCGGCCCGGCGAAGGACCGGCGCGCGTACATTGCTGCAGTTAGATCCCACATTCACAAGCGTCGCAGTGATCGCATGACGGATTTCATGCAAGTTACACATCCGGGGCAAATGGACTACCAATAGGTGAAATCCGGGGACACGTCACAATCTCCGATCACGCGTTCGCATTTGTTACGTGTCCCCTGATTCCTGAATCGCAGCTAGCGCGGATTCTCGCTTACAGCTCTAACCAATCGTCACACGCTGAATGCGCTCTCTGCAGACACCGATGTCGGGACGGATCCGACCGATCTTTGCGTCGCATTGGTCGCTCTCGGCGAGATCGCGGCATGCCTTCGCATTGTAACAGATGCAGTACGACTCGCTGTAACCAGCGCTTACGGCGTCGTATGTACACAAGATCTGCCTACCTTGCGGTGGCTCCGGCGCATTCTTGAGTAAGCGATCGACCACCTCTGATCGAGTTGATGATAGGTAGCGTTGAGTGGCAAGGTGGGTTGTCATGCTGAACTCTGCATGACGTCAAACCAACCAACGCGACAAGTAAGAGCAAGCGGAAACGAAGCATCGTCATCTCATCCTTGTCGAACACCTAAGCGAATTGGGAAATCGGGGGACACGTCACACTCTCCGATCATGTGTTCGAATTTGTTACGTGTCCCCTGATTTAGTTGTCGAACCTGAGCAGTAATACTGCCGATAATCCCGATAATCGCGGCGACAGGTCATGGTGTTCCCGAGGGTCTCGGGGGGAATCCCTAGGCGCTCACATTCGGCGTAGGCCGAAGTTTGCGAGGGCGGCTTTGTCGATTGGGCGGCCTTCTTTGTCGAAGAGGAAGCTTAGACGGTCCAGTTCGGCGAGGAGGCAGGTGCGCAGGTTTGGCCACTCGAACAGCGGTTGATCCCAGTTCTTTTCCCCAACGGCAATCACGGTCCCATCGGCGAGTTCGATAAAATTTGCGCCGGTGTCGAGCGCGTTGTTACCGCCAACAAGTAACGCTCCCCCAGGGAGGTGGTCGCGACGCTGGTGACCGATCAAATCCCAAGGGAGGACATTGTCGACCGAGCGCACGTAGTTGGCACGGCGTCCATACAGAAAGAAATTGCTCGAGAATAGATCGATGCCATTGAAGGCTCGATGGATATCGCGAAGCGCGCTTGTGCTGTAGGCCGGCAACGCCTGCAACAGGGCGGCTTGTTCTTCGGCGGTGATGGGAGCGAATACGTCGTGAAACCACGCCATTGGGGCGACATGCGGAACGCGTGCGATCTGCTCGGCGCCAGATTGGGTCGTTCTCTGCCCTAGCCCTTTCCAAATTTCGAGCCGGGCGAGCACCATGGTTCGAAGGTCGGATGCCGTGTCCATACGTGACGCTCGCTTTGTTTTGTTGGCGATGCAAGCGCACACCGGCAATCAGGTGACAAGAGCGGGCGGGACCCGCCTACGCCAGAGGCTTCGGCGGGCACTGCGCCCGTGGTCCCAGGCTGCGTTGTCGCTAGAGTAAGTGCAGGAGCTTGTCCGGCTCGATCGATGGTGTTTGGCAGCGGTTGGGTTTGGTGGCTTCGACAGCGGGCGGCGGGGCCATGTCTTTCAGCGGCACGTGGCACTGCCATTCCTCGGAGTCCGGTCCCCTGATTTGGCAGTTTTGCTCGGGCTCCTTTTCCATGGGAGCCATCGCGCTAGGTCTTTTTCACAAGAGCCGATTTGAGTTTCATCGCGCCGATGCCGTCGATGCGGCAATCGATGTCGTGGTCGCCTCCGACGAGGCGAATGTTCTTCACTTTCGTGCCGACTTTGACGACTTGCGACGACCCTTTCACTTTCAGATCCTTGATGACCGTCACCGTGTCGCCGTCGGACAGGACATTGCCGTTTGCGTCACGGATGACGGCGGCAGTGTCCGACACCTCTTGGGTGAGCGACCATTCGTGCGCGCATTCTGGGCAGATGATTAGCGGGCCATCCTGATACGTGAAGGCTGAGTTGCACTTTGGGCAAGGCGGAAGTTCGCTCACGGCTGAGCTCCAGTTGCGCTCGATTGGTTGGACGATTGCCATTAGAGCATTGCGTTCGCGCGCAAGTCTTGCGTCACTGTGCCCTAGGTTCGTGCCCGCTGCGGCCGAGTTCTACACCGACCTCATTTCCCCGTATCGCGGCGACGCGGGATGTTGGAACGACCGGCGGCCAGCCGCGTTTTGATGTGCAGCCGGTCGCACGTCAACGTTCGACCGCGAATGCCCCTGCATGGGACGAGCACGAATTCCGGGGACACGTGATGATATCAGCCGCTGTAAAGTGCGGGCACTGCGCCCGCGGTCCCAGGCTGCGTTGTCGCTAGAGTAAGTGCAGGAGCTTGTCCGGCTCGATCGATGGTGTTTGGCAGCGGTTGGGTTTGGTGGGTTCGACGGCGGGCGGCGCCGACGGCGCGTCCTTCAGCGGCACGAGGCAGTGCCATTCCTCGGAGTCCGGCTCGCGGTCCGGCCATAGCTGGTCGGGCGGTGCTTCCGTTTCGGGGGGCGCTTGCACGTTCGGCGATGCCTCGAGCACGAATGGGCGGGTGAAGCGTGCGTCCGGCCAGGTCTGCGCGGTCGCAAGATCGGGCGGCCACACCAAGAGCGGGTTTGTGAACGTCACCTCGCCCGCCGACGCGGGGGTGGCGAAGATGACCGCGCCGAGTGCTGCGGCAACGATCGTTGCTGTGCGCATAGGTGGTCAACACTCCCCAAGCAAATCAGAGAACCGGAAGACTATCACATTCTTGGCGTGTGGCGACCCGGGACACCGGTATGCGGCAGATTCCGACTCACAGTAGAGTGGCGTGGTCGAGGCGAATTCTCAGCACCCGAGGTGGCAATGGTATCAATCGCCGACGAGAGCGTGGCTGCGCGGCGTCTGTTGCGGCATGCGCCGCTGTTCGTTCTGCCGGGGTTTGCGATTGTCGTCTTCTCGCTCATCGCATGGGCGAACATCGTGCACGGGGTTAGTATCGAAGCGTTGACGCGGGATATGGCGTCATTCGCCCGCTTGCCGCCCTTCGTTTCGATCGCATCGAGTCTCGGCGCCTTCGTGATGTGCGCGACGGCCACATGTTGCCTGTTCGCTTTCTTCGTGGCGCGTGGCGCCGGCGGCGAGGCGCCGTGGCACATCTTGGCGGTGGGCTTGTTCTCGCTCTACCTCATGGCGGACGACTTCTACGAGTTTCACGATCGCGTCTTTCCGAACGCGCTTGGCGTTCCGCAGCAGCTTATCTATGCGTCGATCGCGGTCACTGCGGCTGCGATCATGTTTCGCTGGCGGCGGCGCTTTTTGGCATTCCGGCCGTGGCTGCTCGGCGCGGCGCTGTCGTTCCTGAGCGCGTCGGTGGCCGTGGATGTTCTCGACGACCCGCTCTACTACATGCTCGGCGAGTGGCAGTTCTTTTTGGAAGACGGCGCGAAGTTCTTCGGTATCTGCCTCTGGGCGACTTACTTCATCGCTCTGTCGCAGCACGCGATATTGCTGCCGAGGCGTTCCGGTCGCAGGCCAGCGCCGCACTCGTTTGCGCCATGAAAGCCTAGCGAAAGGCGCAGGAAGTGGGGACAGTGTGCCCCTTTCATTTGGTTCGAAATGGATTCAATTCCCCAACATTAAGTGCGCTCTAAGAGGTTGCGCGCAAGCTGCGTTCCAACCGAATAGCACCATGCCGGCTTAAGGGCGGACGGAAAAATGAAAAGTCCCGTACGCCGATTGCCGGCCGAGCAGCAACCGTCGCGGCAAGACATTTACGACGGCGACGATCCGCTGTTGACCGGCATGCGGTCGGCTCTTGTCGAAGCGGATGTGTTGAACCCGGCGCTCGGTCTGGTCGCTCATTCGCGACGCGTCGCGGCGGTGTCGCGGTGCATAGCGGAGCTCGCCGGGCTCGATAGCGCGCAAGCCGGCTTGATCGGCCAGGCGGCGTTCTTTCACGACGTCGGCAAGTTGTCGGTGCCGGTCCGGCTGTTGCTGAAACCCGATGCGCTGGACCCCATCGAGTGGGAGGCCGTGCGGCAACACGCGAAAATCGGTCAAATGATGCTCGCCGATTCAAGTGACCCGTTTCGCGTGCTGGCGCACAATATCGCGGCTTGGCATCACGAGTGCTTTGACGGTTCGGGCTATCCCGACCAGTTGGTGGGCGAAGCAATTCCGCTGGAAGCGCGGATCGTCGCCTTGGCAGACGTCTACGACGCGTTGCGATCGAGCCGATCCTACAAAGACGCGCAATCGCACCACGACGCGTGCGAGATCATCAAACGCGGCGATGGGCGGATCGCTTTGGGCAAATTCGACCCGGCGCTTCGCGATGCCTTCCTCAAATCCGATTTTGCCGTCAGTATCGAATGGGATTGTGCGGCACTGAAGGATATCGGTTCGCGCATGAAGGCCAGCGGCGCGTCCAAACTCACTCGCCTCTAACGGCAGGCGGGTTTGGCGTCAGCGTTTCCGTTCCGCCCCCGCCGCCTTCGCCGTTGAGGGACCAGGTGCCGCGCAACGTGCCGTCGTTCTGGCGGGTGTAGGTGGCCTCGCCGCCTTCGCCGCCGGCGAGCGGACGGTAGTGCACTTTCAGGCGGCCGTTCGCGTAGGTGCCCGAGCCTTCGGCCTCGCTTGGCGGCGACCATTTGATGACGCATTCGCCGTCGCGGGCCTCGATCGTCGCGGTGCCTTGGTAGGTGGTGCCGCCTGTGTTCGTTCCGGCGACACGATACGTGCCGGCAACGGGACAAGCGTCCCGCGCGGGCGGCGGTGCGGCATCTGCCAGCAAGACGGCTGCGACGGCGATGACAGCGAGCGTGTTCATCGATGCTTCCCTATTGCGTTCAAGACGGCTCGTGGGCTGGCGAGGATGCTCGCGGTCTTAAGGCGCGGTCAACACCGGGCCGCGGCGGATGCTGCGGCGCGGGATGACGCCCTGCTTGTGGGCCGGAACGAATACAGCCTTTGCGCGTTGTGTGTGGTGCTCGCGCGCTTGCCCTAAAGCGTGGAGGAGGAACAAACGATGAAACGCACAACGACAATGATTGTCGCCTTGGCGCTGATGAGCGGCACTGCCGCGATCGCGGCACCGGGCAGTCAAGGACAAGACGGGCAGCAGCCGGCGTGCGGTCAACCCGACCAGCCTGCTTGCGAAACGCTCGAACAAAAGGGCAATCCGGAAGGGAAGAGCGAAGACCGCAACCGCAAGGGCAAAGGCAAGGGTCAGCAAAGTCAAACGCCCGGCGATCCGGCAGCGCCACCCTCCGGTGGTCCGCAAGGTCAGCAACCGAACGGCGTGCAAGGTCCGGCGCCCGGAACGCAAGCGACGCCGCCTGCCGGCGGACCGAAAGGTCAGCCGCCCGGTGGGCCGCAGGGTCAACCGCCCGGTGGTTCACAGGGTCAAACGCCCGGTGGCGCGCAAGGTTCGCATCCCGGTTGGGGCCAACAAGGGCAGCCGTCGCGCGGTCCGCAACAGCCAGGCGGACCGGGGTCTCAGGGACAGTATGGACCACCGCAAGGGGAACGATCCGGACCTCCCGGTGACGCACGCTGGTCGCGCGGCGAGCGCGTGCCGCAACAATATCGCCAGGACCAGTATTACGTTCAGGATTGGCAGCGGAACAACTTGTCGCCGCCGCCGCGCGGCTATCGCTGGATGTGCTATGAGCGCGGCAATTGCTTCCTCGTGCAGAACGACAACGGTGTCATCCTGCGGGCCTTCCGCCGCGACGATCGCGACAACTTTTGGCGCCGGCGCTACGCGCGCACCTATACCTACAACGACGATCTTTATTACCGCGAATGCCGTAGCAGGCCGGACCCGGCGGGCATTCTGGTCGGCGGGTTGATCGGCGGCTTGATCGGCCGATCGCTGGGCGACGAACGTGCGGGCCCGACATTCGCCGGCATCATCGTCGGCGGCACGCTCGGGGCGGCGTTCACGCGCGATCTGGACTGCGACGACCGCAGCTATGCGTATCACAGCTACTACGATGCGTTTAACGGCGGGCGCGTGGGCCGGGTTTATGCGTGGCGCAATCCGCGCAACAACTACCGCGGCGCGTTCGTCGTGCGCAGCTACTACTACGACGAAGACGGCTTCCGCTGTGCACGCTACCGCCACACGATCTGGACACCGCGCCGGCGCCAGATGGACGGCTATGCGTGCCGCCAGCCGGACGGCGCGTGGCTGTTCTTGCGCTGATCCACGACTAACTTAGACTCTCTTGCGCGGCGGCCCTTCGATCGGCCGCCGCTTTTTGCTAGGGGCGTATGAAGCGCGCCAGCGGCCCCATCGGCGTCACCAGATTCAACGCGACCACGCGTCCGCCCTGCCGCTCGAACTGCGCGTGCACGAGCGGATCGAGCAGCGACACAAACACATCCGGAGCAACAGGCCGCAGCATTGCGGCGCGCCGTCCTTGGTGGAGCACCATCGCGCCGTTCTCAATCGCGATGTTCGCCTCTTCGCCGTAGCTGCCTGCGTAGGCCTGCAGATCCAGCGTGCGCAGCAGCGGCGCTTGCCGATCGGCTAGAAGCCAGCGCAACTCGGCAGCGTAGGACCCATCCGCGCCTGTGAGCAGGCGCTGCATCGCCACGTCCTGCGCGCGCGCAAGTGCCTCGGCGGAGGCCACGGGAAGATCCGGCTGCACGCCCTTGCCTTCCCAGTTCGCGTGCGTGATCGGGTTCACAGGCGAGCCGCCCGATACGAAGACGGCGAACCCGCCCGATACGCGGACGAACCCGCCGGGGTTTGCGCGTCCGTTCGTGGGTTCGCCCACGATCACCGCGCGCTTGGCGGCCTGGAGCGTGTAGGGAAACGATTCCGACGCGGAGCCAGTGCCACCGTTGACGAGGATGTAGAGGGGCGTGTCCAAGCGGCGCGGGCCCGTCGGATCGGCGACCGGAGCTTCGCTGAGGGACGCGCCGCGCGTGTGGAACGTGTTGAAGATCTGAGCGCCGCTCGGCACGAAATAGCTCGCGAGATAAGCCACCATCGATGGCGCGCCGCCGCGCGAGTCGCGCAAATCGATGACGATCGCGCGCGCGCCGGCGACCGATTGCAATGCCGCGTCAACCGCCTTGCGCGCAGGATCGTTCGCGTCTCTCGGATCGATCTGCGCAAACTGGTTGACCTGCATATAGCCGATGCCGCCCGGCAGCATTTCGGTGCGCACGAAGCCGTAGTTCTGGCGCGCGACCGGCGCGTTTGCTCCCGGCGCCGGGCCGGGGCCCGGTCCCGCACCTGGGCCACCGCGGCGCGGCCCACCGGGCAGCGGCTCATCGCCCGGGCGATAGACAACGGCGAAGTGTCCGTCGAAGGGATGCAGATACGACGTCAGCGCCGTCGCGAGATCGAGCGGATTGGTGAAGCGGTCGTAGTCGCCTTTCTGCGCGTTCGCACGCAGGCCTTCCGCGATCGTGTGGCCGCGCTTGAGGTCGAAATAGACGTCGTCGACGGCCTGCGCCACTTGTGTTGCGATCTCGCGCGGATTGGAGACGGGCGGTTGATCGGCTGCGGTGGCAGAACGTGCGAAAGCCGCGAGCGCGAGTGCGGCTACGAGCGAAACGAAACGCGTGTGCATTGGTATCCCCTCAGAAACTTGCGCTCGATTACGCCCGGCCGGCGCCTTCAAGTCATGGCGGAAAATCGGCAGAAGCGCGCCTTCGACACACTTTGACACAGAGCAAAAGCATCCCGGAGATCGTCCGGCGCGGCTTCGACTGCACCAAACGGCAGTGATTTGGCTTCGATCGCGCCGCGTCGGGTGGTTCTATCCTGCGCGAAAACTCCAGATCGGGCCGCGCCAATGTTGGCCGTCGCCTTCGTGGCGCACGAGCGCCGAAGCGTTTGGCGCCGCGGCGATCGCCTTCGGCCAGAATGCTTGTGCGGCGGTGTTGCGCTCCATCACTGCGGCCTCCCACTGGCCCGGGTAAGCGGCCAGGATTTGGTGCAATGCTTCGCGCGCGACGCCACGGCGGCGGTATCTTCTGGCGACGAAGAACTCGCCCATGTTGCGCTCAACCGTGCCGCCGCGATGCGATAGCGTGTTGATCAAGGCAAAGCCCGCTGGATGCGCGCCCACGAAAAATAGCAGCGCGTGGAAGCCTTCGGTGCCGCGCCAATAGGCGTCGAACGTTAAGGCGTTGAACCGCCCGCGCTCATCGAACTCCAACCGGGTGGAGCCGTCAGGCTCGATCTCGGAGAAATCGTAGAGGTAAAACTGCGCAAGACCTTCGAGCAGCGCCTTGTCGGCGAGCGCTGCCGGACGCACCCGAACGGCAAGGTTGCTTGTCA
The DNA here is from genome assembly GCA_044220975.1 of Micropepsaceae bacterium. Classification (GTDB taxonomy): domain Bacteria; phylum Pseudomonadota; class Alphaproteobacteria; order Micropepsales; family Micropepsaceae; genus SZUA-430. The sequence continues at coordinate 26,909 of JBGAPZ010000005.1, forward strand.
CCATGTCGCCACTCGCTTCCCTTCGATGCTCAAACGGGCTTCTCGGACCGAAAATACCACGCCTTCGCCACTTCCGTGGCCAGGATGTATCCGAGCACGATCGCGACAACGGCAGCCAGCTCCGCCATAGAAAGCGGCACAAACCCGAACAGTGCCGTCAAACCTCCCAGGAACGGGATGGTGAAGGTCGCGACGAACACCGCAACGGTCGCATACAGAAGCAGTCGGCTAGGTCTGCTGCGGAAGGCGGGTTTGTGAGTGCGCAAAACGAGCACGACGGCCAGTTCCGTCAACAGCGAGATCATGAACCACGACGTCTGAAAGGTCGCTTCGTTCGCCCGAAACACGAGGAAGAGGACAGCAAACGTCAAGAGGTCGAAGACGGAGCTGATAAGCCCAAAAACGACCATGAAGTTGCGGATGTCGTTGACGTTCCAACGCGGGGGAACGAGCACCCCCTCGGGATCGACGTTGTCGCTGGAGATCGCGATGGAGGGGACGTCCGAGAGGAAATTGTTCAAGAGGATCTGCTTGGCCGCGAGCGGCAGGAACGGCAAGAACGGCGATGCCAGCGCCATGCTGATCATGTTGCCGAAATTCGCGCTCGTGGTGATCGAGATGTACTTCAGCGTATTGGCGAACGTCTGCCGGCCGTCCTCGATGCCGGAACGAAGCACGTCGAGATCGCGGCTCAACAGGATGATGTCGGCGCTCTCGCGCGCAACATCCACCGCTTCTTCGACGGAGATGCCGACGTCTGCGGCATGAAGGGCCGGCGCATCGTTGATCCCGTCGCCGAGATAGCCCACTGAGTGCCCGATCCGTTGCAAGGCACGGACGATCCGCTCCTTCTGCTGCGGGTCGATCTCGACAAAAAGATCGGTCCGCGGCGCGAGATGCCAAAGCGCCTCGTCCTTCAATGCGGCTAGCTCTTCCCCGGTCAAGATGGACTTGGCGTCCAGTCCGACGGCGGCTGCGAGATGGGCGGTGACGTGGCGATTGTCGCCGCTTATCACTTTGATACGGATGCCAAGACGGTTGAGATCTTCGATCGCGCGCTTCGCGTCGGCCTTGGGCGGGTCATAGAACACGAGGAAGCCGCGAAAGGTCATCTCGCGCTCGTCGTCGCGGTCATAGTCCGCTTTTATGGCGACCCTTCGCGTCGCGACTGCGAGAACCCGAAACCCTTCGGCGCCCTTTGCCGTGAACACGGTATCGAGTTCCGCCCGCGCTGCAGCATCCAGCGGAGCGTCGACACCATCCCGGTCGAGCGCGGAGCAAATGTTGAGCACGTCGGAAAACGCGCCCTTGGTTACGACCAAATGCTCGGTCGATGCGGAGCTCTCTGCCACGACTATGGTCAGCCGACGCCGCATGAAGTCGTACGGAATTTCGTCGATCTTGGTAATACCGCCGGTCGTTAGCCCGGCGCTCTTGCCCGCCGCCACAATGGCGATGTCGAGCGGATTTTCGATACCGGTCTCGAATGCCGCGTTCAGGAAAGCGAGGCGCCGAACCTCATCCGATGGGCGGCTGGCAGCGTCCAGGACATCGCTCAGAACAATTGTGCCTTCGGTCAGCGTGCCGGTCTTGTCGGTGCATAGGATATTCATGCTGCCGAGGTTCTCGATGGCGTCAAGCCTGCGAACGATGACACCACGCTTGCTCATGGCGCGCGCGCCAGCCGAGAGAGTGACGCTGATGATTGCAGGCAAGAGTTCCGGCGATAGTCCCACAGCCAAAGCTACGGCGAACAACAACGATTCGATGACCGGACGATCAAGCAGCAGGTTTACGGTCAGCACGAACAGGACGATGACGACCATGACGCGGATGAGCAGAAACCCGAACTGGCGCACGCCGCGCGCGAAATCGGTCTCGGGCTGACGCGCCCGCAACCGCGCGGCGATGGCGCCAAACCCGCTTCGGCGACCTGTTTTCACCGCAAGCACTTTTGCCGTGCCGCTGCGCACTGACGCGCCCAGAAATACGGAATTTGTCCGCGCGGTGATTGGTGCATCCGGGCCGACGGTTCCAGGGCGCTTCTCGACCGGGAAGGATTCGCCCGTCATGCTGGCTTCGGTGACGAGGAAGTCCGACGCCTGAATCACCACGCCATCAGCGGGGATGAGGTTGCCGGCCGAAAGCAGTATGAGATCTCCAGGTACGATCGTATTGACGGGCACCTCTTTCTCCACCCCATCGCGAACGACGCGGCAGGTCAGCGCTAGGCGCTTCTTCAATTCCTCGACAGCGGCGGATGCCCGATATTCCTGAAAGAAGCTGAGGAGCGAACTGCCCAGAACGATTGCCAGGATGATGCCGGCGTCGACCCATTGCTGAAGCGCCAGCGAAATTGCTGCGGCGAAGGCCAGGATGATGACGAGCGGACTTTCAAACTGGCGCAGAAGGAGACGCAGGATGCTCAGTTGCGACGCATCCTCGACAATATTGGGACCGACGCGCGCAAGCTGAGCCACCGCGCCATCGGATGTGAGGCCAGTAAGCCCTGATCCAATGTCAGCCGCTAAGGTGGATACCTCACGGCTCCAATAAGGAGCGTCGCTGCCTGTCTCTGGCATTCAATCGTCCAATCTCCATTGGTTCGATCTCACCGCATCGAAGGGCCCGGTGGCTTCACCAATACTAGTGTCTGGGCGATGCGCCAACCCGCGAGGGCCAACTTCCGCCCCTTCCGCGACGCCCCCTGCACCGCTGAGCGGAGGAATCGCGATACCGGGGGGCCACGTCACGATCCAACAATTTCATTTGACGCATCAAATCTGCTTGATGTAATATCTCTTATGAGCCCGCAACCTCTTCAACCTGACGCCGCCCCGCAGGAATTCCTGCAGTTGGCGGGGCATCCTTTGCGCTGGCGCCTACTAGGCGAATTGGCCCGGAGTGACCGCATGGTGCATGAGCTCACGGGATTGGTCGGCGAGCCGCAGAATCTTGTTTCGTATCACCTAGGAAAGTTGCGCGAGGGTGGCCTTGTCACGGCGCGGCGCAGTTCTGCCGACGGCCGGGACAGCTACTACACCGTCGACCTTGCGCGCATCGGCGCCGGATTGACGGCAGCCGGCGGGGCGCTTCACCCCGCCATTCGTCTGACGCCGCCGCCGCGCGATGACACGCGGATTGGCGCTGCGCGGATCTTGTTCCTCTGCACCGGCAACAGTGCGCGGTCTCAAATGGCCGAAGCGTTGATCAAGGCTCGATCGCGCGGGACGATTAAAGCGGTGAGCGCCGGTAGCGACCCTAAACCTCTGCACGCCAACGCCGTGCGGGTGATGCGCGAGAGCCATGGCCTCGACCTCAGCGGTTGCAAATCCAAGCATCTGGACGTGTTTGCGGGCCGGCGGTTCGATTGGGTGATAAGCCTGTGCGACCGCGTACGCGAAGTATGCCCGGAGTTTCCCGGTGCGCCTGAGACCATCCACTGGAGCATTCCGAACCCCGCTACCGGCGAGTCCGACGCGGTCACATACAAGCTGTTTCAGCAGACGGCTGCGGAGCTGACGAACCGCATTGAATTCCTGTACGCCGCCCTCAGCGATCGCACCCGCCCGACGAGAACCAGGGTGTCGACATGAGCGATCGCAGTGAGATCAATAAAGACCGAAGAAGATTTATCAAAAGGGCCGGCGGCGTTGGCGTAGCACTGCTTAGCGTGCAGTGGTTGCCTTCGATTGCGCAATCGTCGGCAAGTTCTGCAGATGCCAGCGACGAATCGGACAAGAACCTGATTATCCACTCGGGGCCCGGGTTCGTCCCCCATACGCATGACCTTCTGATCCCCTATGCCGTCCTGAGTGCGCCGCCAATCCGGGGAATAAAGCTCCAATCAACCAGTGCGCTGTTTCACACGCACGATGTGGTGCTGAGCGAACGGCAGCTCATCGCCGTCAACCACGGGAAAACGATCACTGCGTTCGGGGGAAGTCATACATTTGTTATCGCGTTGGCCCACGGGACAAGCGATCGAGCATCAACCCTGCCTGAGGTCAAAGGCGCATGAGCGACCGTAACGAGATGGTGAGTGTGCGCTACATGGTCGACGACGTTGAGAAGGCGGTCGCCTTTTACACGACGTTTCTCGGTTTCGAAGTTCTCACGAACTTTCCGCCTGCCTTCGCCGATGTCGCGCGCGGCAAGCTGCGCTTGTTGCTCAGCGGTCCGATGAGTTCTGCGGGGCGGCCTATGCCGGACGGCGCGAAGCCTGGACCCGGTGGCTGGAACCGCATCCATCTTATCGTCGACGACATCAATGCCGAAGTCACTCGCTTGCGCGACGCCGGCGCCCGGTTTCGCAATGATGTGCTCGCGGGGCCTGGCGGCAAACAGATCCTGCTGCAAGACCCTTCCGGCAACGTGATCGAGCTCTTCCAGCCTGCCGCTCAGCCGCGGTGATGCGAAGAAGATGACGAAGGACAAGCGCGCAGCCACCGCAGAATCGGACGCACGTGCCGAGCGTCAGAAATGGCGCAATTTGTTCGCGGCGCTGCTCGACCTTCCTCGGGAGATCCACGTCAAGCGGCCTCGAACAAGAAAGAGAAGACAAGGAATGAAAGGCGATGAGCATGGTAGAGCACGACTCGGGCCTTCTCGGCGCAGCAACTGAACCGAGCACGTCGATACGCGCGCTGCGGCAATGGTGGACTGCAATTACTGTGGCACTTGCGGCTGCCGTTTTCACCGAGGCGATCTTCGCGGGAGCAATCTTGTCGGGCGTCGATTGGGCACGGATGGCGCATTCGGCGAATGCGTTGTTGCTGATCGTCTCGGCGTTCGCAGCGAGCCTTGTTGCGCTCGTCACGCTGCGGCGCGTGGCGCATGGATTGAAGCTTGGCTTAACCCTTTCGATGCTGGGAAGCGCGATCTTGCTTCAGGCCGTTGTCGGCAAGTCCGCCGCCGGTGGCGCAAACCTCCTTTGGGTCCATGTTCCTCTTGGCGTCGCATTGGTGGGCTTTGCGATGCATGCCGTGGCTCGCGCCCGGAAATTGGGGGGCGAATAGGGCGTTTTTTCCCAGGATTTACCCCATCTCAAGACCCGCCAGTGCATGGTTTGCAGACGAATTTGCAGGGGTGCGGGTTAATGGCCAAGGTTCTCGTCGTCGACGACGATAAGTTCGTCGTTCAGGTGATCGCAGGTGCGTTGCGAAATGCCGGGCACGAGGTCGAATGCGCCTATGACGGCGAAGCGGGCGAGGAAGCGTTCGACGCGACGCCGTTCGACGCGGTCATCTGCGACATGCTTATGCCGCGCCAAGAGGGTTTAGAGACGATCCGTCATATGCGCCAGACGCGGCCGAATACGGCAATCGTCGCGATCTCAGGCGGATTGGGCGCAGCGGACATCGACATCTTGAACGTGGCGCGCCAGCTCGGCGCACATGCGACGCTGAAGAAGCCGTTTCAAATTCCAGAACTTGTCGGTACCGTCGACTCGGCACTGCGCAACGCGCAAGCAGAGAACGCGCCGAACAAGGCTCGTGCTTGAGCTAGACTTTTTCGCTTCCTTACTTCTCAACTTTACTGCTCCGAGATTGCTACTCATGAAAGCTCAAGCCGCTCAACTGAACCGGTTCGTCGTGACGTGCGCATTTCGCACCGGCTCGCGCGCAACGTTCGAGCGCGCGATGGCCGCGACGGGAACTTCGTTGCAACTTGCCGACAATCTTTGGCTTCTGCGTGCAATCGGGACTGCGGGCAGCGTGCGCAACACGCTGTTTCAACACGTCGGCGCCCGCGACACGCTGATGGTGCTGCAACTCGATGCGGTGCGCACGGCGACACAGAACTACGGACCCGAAATGGACGCCCGCATCCGCGCGATGCTGTACCTAGAGGCTGCCGTTCCGCAAGCCGTTGCCGCAACCGCCTAGGACGCAGGCGCTTCCACAGCGGCTACGTTGTCCTTGTCGTCGCGATCAACCCAGATCGAATACGGGTCGACGGCGACGAATTTCGGCGCCTTGTCGGTCACGAACGTCACGGTTTGCTTACCGGATTTCAGCGGCTTGAGTTCGTAGGCTATAACGCCGTCGCGCTTGAAATGCGGCTCCGTCGGATCGGTCGAGAAGACACCGACTGCGATGTTTTCGGCGAGCGGCGCTTCGGTCTCTTTTCCCTTGCCGTCTGCGTATAGCTTCTTTGCTTCGACCTCGAAGCCGACGTCGAACTTGCCGTCGGCGCGTCTCGTGACCTTCGGCGCGGTGGCCTTCAGCTCATAGAGCGTGATCTTTTCGAACAGGTCGGTGATCAGCGCGTCGTGCTCGGGCCCCGCGTCTTCGCGCAGTATCTTCAGAAAGTCGGTCGAGCGCGGATAGGGATTGGATGCGAATTTATAGCGCTCGATCATCTTTTTCAGCGCACCGTTTACCACCCCTGCCCCGATCTCGGTCTTCAGGCGATAGAGGATCATCGCGCCTTTTTGGTAGTGGATGTAGGGCTGGTTCTCGACGCGCGCGAGCGGTTGTTCCTCGACGCTTTCCTGTTGGCGGCCTTGCAGGTAGCGGTCGCGTTCCTGGTTCAAGAACTTACGCACCTGTTCGGGGCCGTAAATCTGCTCCATCACGAGCAGCGCCGAGTAACTCGCGAACGACTCGCTGAGCATGGTCGAGCCCTGCACGTCGGCGCCGAGCACTTGGTGGGCCCACCATTGGTGCGCGATTTCGTGCGCTGTTACGAACGTCACCATGTCGATCTTCGACGGGTCGGCGGCGATCGCTTTGGCGTCCTGTAGAAAGCCGATGTCTTCGGAGTAGGCGATGGTGTTCGCAAACGACTGCGCGAACGTCGCAATCGCCGGGAACTCGATCATCCGCGCTTGGCGGAATTGATATGGGCCGAACTCGCGCTCATAGACCTGCATCGAGGTCTTCATGACGTTCAGCATCAGGTCGATATTGTAAGCGTGTTCCGGGTGGTAGAACACCTTCAGTTCGATGCCGTTCCATGCCGTCTGCTTCGTCGCGTAGTTGGCGGACTGGATCGAGAAGAAGTTTTGGATCGGCGTGTCCGATTTGAAGTGTACGGTTCGCCGGCCGTCCTTTGTCGTGTCGGAGACGACATAGCCCGGCGCGATCGGCGTTTGATCGGCTACGGTCGACACCGTGATGTCGGAGGCGACCCAGTCGGAATCGGGACGCAGATACGAGGTGGCGCCCGCGTTCGGATCTTCCAGTTTCGGCATGCGCAGTTCGGCCGGCAACTTTTGCCGGCGACGCACGGTCGGGTTCGACAGGAAGTTCGAGCGGTGCGTTCCGAGGAGCGGCGAAACGGCGAGGTTGTTCAAGAACGTGCCGTTGTCCAAGATCGACGTGTTGTTGCCGCTGTTCTTGAAGCCGATCTGCTCAAGCACCGTTTTGAAGCGGATATGGCGCTGCTCACCCGGCTGCATCGGCTGGTCGAATTTGTAGATGCGGTAGGCGTACTCCTTGTACTCGGTCGCGAGCGTGGCACCGTCGACGTCGAGTTGCTCGATCTTCAGCGTGTCGGGCAGGTTGACGTGCACTTCGGTGAGCGTCGAGCCGCTGCGATTTTCGATGAGGTAGTCACCCGTGGTGACCGCGCGGACGTCGTGCGGATAAAGCGCGACGTTCAACAAGACGCCGATGATGCGCGGTTGGGGCTGCTTTTCGAACTTCAAGAGCGCGCGCTCGGCGTCGGCTTGTAGCTTTTCCTGCTGATCCTGCGTCTCGTATTTGTTCAAGATCGTCGTGTTGTAGAAAATCCAACTGCCCGTCGTCAGCGCGATGGCAAGCGCCAGTGCGCCGACGGTTCCAGCGGTCCCTTGCAAGCGGCTGTAGAGCCTGGCGAAGCGCGGCCGATAGCGCGCTTCCGTGCCGCGCGGCCAAATTGCGAAGGCGACGATCACCAGTATAAGGGCGATGGCGCTCCAATAGACCTGGAACCAGGCGCGGCCGATCCAGAAATATCCCTCTCCGTTCATGTCCGACAGCGGGACACCGCCGACGGAGCCATAACGGTAGAGCCGGTGGTCATATCCCAGATTGGCCAGCGTTTGGTTCGCGACGATGAAGAGACCGGTCAAGCCCCAGCCGACAAACTTGTGCGGCGAGATCGCTTGCAGGAAGACCGCGAGGATCGCGATGTGAAGGAAGTTGATGAATGTCGGGATCACGTACCAGACGAGGTACTTGCCGAACTCGAAGTTCTGATAACCCTTTATGGTCTGCACGCCAACCCCGACGCCGACAGCGACCAAGACGGTCAGCAGCAGGACGAAGGCGATCGCCAGGATCTTCGGCGCGACGAAGACCCAGTCAGGAACGGGGGCCGCACCGAACAATTCGTGGGACTTGCGTTCGCGCTCGCGCCAGACGAGTTCGCCGGCGTAATAGGCTGCGATCATGAGCGGTGCGATCGAGAACGCAGCCGCGACCTGGTTGATCATTCGCCGCGTGACAGGAAGTAGCGTCCAATCGTCGAACGAGACGCCGGCCCAGACGGACGAGCTTGCGTTGACGACACCCAGCAAGATCAAAATGAAGAAAGCGGGGCTCTTCACGACTTGCGCCATTTCAAAACGTGTCCACTTCCACGCTTGTGCGCGGAGGGCGGCAGCGTCGAAGCGGCGCGTGACGTTGACCGGTACGTAGGCGGTGGTCGGGGCTGCTTCTTCGCGTTTGCGCGAGGAGCGACGGACGCCGCGCTCTGTGAAGCTGTAGGCGAAGTACGCGAACGCCAACAGCGCGAACGAGACGGCGAACCACAGCAAGCGGTTCTCGAGCACGAGGCCGTCGAGCGGCGGCATCATCGTGTTGCGATCCGACGACGTCCAATACTTGGTCGCGATGCCGACGGGGCCGGAGCCGAAGGGATCGAACAACGCTGCGAAGCGTTCGTTCTTCAGATCGCTCAGCCATTGGACCGAGATCACGGAGGTAATGAAGAGCACGATCACGCCCAAGTAGGTCATCGTCATGGAGCGAACGACGGCGGCGATCGCGAACAGGAATGCGCTGACGATGAAGAGCGTCGGGACAGCATAGAGAAAGAAGGCGGTCACGTAGTGCGAAAGCACGAGCGGACCCATGCGTTCCTGGTCGAGCCAGGGCATTTGTGCACCGATCAGGAGCCCAATCGGCACGCCGGCGAATGCGACCACGCTGGCTAAAAAGGCGCCTGTGAACCGGCCAAACAGGTAGTCGAATTTTTTGATGCGGGTCGAGCGGATGATCGGGCCATAGCCAGTATCGTCGTCGCGCACCACGACGTTCGCAACGAAGGCCGGTGCGATAAAAAGCGAGAAGATGCTCAGCACCAAGTGCGCGATCACGATTGCGAACGGCGCGTTGATGTTCGTGTTGCCGGGCGCGCCGATTTGGATGTTCGGGCTTGCGACGGAGCCGAACGCCAGCAGCCCCAGGATGAGGGCCGACACCCAGAAGACGGGCGATTTCAGCTGATAGCCGAATTCGAAGCTTGCGATCTTGCGGAACATCGGCGCCTCAGTTCTTCACGGCGCCGCCAAGGGCGGTGAAGTAGACGTCTTCGAGATCGGGGGCGACGGGTTCGAAACCGGCTCCGGGGTTCGTGTCCGAAACGACGTGGATCAATGTCCTGCCGCCGACGAGGCGCGAGAGGATAACGTTGAATTGCGACTTCGCCTGGTCGAGTTCGCCCTTTTCGATGAACGCGCGCCAGACTTTGCCGTTCAGTTCGGCGGTCAGCGCGTTCGGGGCGCCTTGGCGGACGATGTTGCCCTTCGAGATGATCGCCATGTCGGAGCAAAGCTGCGCGACATCGTCGACGATGTGGGTCGAGAGGATCACGACGACGTTTTGGCTGATGTCGGCGAGGAGGTTGAGGAAGCGATTTCGCTCTTCGGGGTCGAGGCCTGCGGTCGGTTCGTCGACGATCAGAAGTTGGGGTTGGCCGATCAAGGCCTGCGCGATGCCGTAGCGCTGGCGCATGCCGCCGGAGAAGCCCGCGACCGCCTTGTTGCGCACCGCCCAAAGATTCGTTTGGCGCAGCAGCGTTTCGACAGTTTGCCGGCGCTCACGTGTGTTGGCGATGCCTTTCAGCACCGCCATGTGGTCAAGCATGCGGTAGGCGGAGACGCGCGGGTACACGCCGAAGTCTTGCGGTAGGTAGCCCAAGACCTGGCGGAGACGTTCGGGCTCTTTGATGACGTCGATATCGCCGAAGCGGATCGAGCCTTTCGACGGGGTTTGGAGCGTTGCGATCGTGCGCATCAGCGTCGACTTGCCCGCGCCATTCGGTCCCAAAAGCCCGAACAGACCCGGTTTGATTTCGATGCTGACGTTGTTCAGTGCGGTTACGCCGCCACGATAAATTTGCGTGACGCTATCGACGCTAAGCATGCCCCTACCCCTGTCCCCGGGCGAACATATAGCGTTTGGGGGCCAGGCTCTACGATCACCATGATGTGAGGCGTGCGCCCGCAACACCGTTTACCGTGTGAGGGACGCTTGCGGCGCCACTAGTGCGAGAATTGCCGCCTTTTGGCGGCTTCAGTCGTACCGGCCGGAGTCTTCTTCGCGGTAAGGTTCGTCTTGGTTCGCTTCGCCGTTCGTGCTTTCGGCGACGTTGCCGTTCGCGTCAGCGGGGCCCGCGCCGTTTGCTTGGCGATATTGCTGGCCGTTGTTGTTGTTGTTTTGGTAGGCGCCCGGTTGTTGGCCGTTGCCGTTGCCGCCGCCGCCGCCGTATGGTTGCGCGTTGCTGGCTTGCTGCGGGCCTTGCTGTGCCTGTTGTTGCGCTTGGAACGCCATGATCAGGCGATAGTAGTGTTCGGCGTGCTGGAGATAGTTTTCGGCCATTACGCGGTCGCCGGCAGAGTTCGAGTCGCGCGCGAGCTGCAGATACTTCTCGTAGACGTGATGCGCGTTGCCGCGGATCTTCACGTCGGGGCCGTTCGAATCGATCGTGCGGTGAATGTTGAAGACTTGATCCTGGTGCGAACCGCCGCTGCCGCCGCCTTGGTGACGCGGACCACCGCCGCCTCCTCCACCGCCGCCGTGATGCTTGCCACGGCCGCGTCCACGCGAACGTTGTTTGTTCGGTCCACCAGGTCTCATGTTCATAAGATTCAGTTCCAATGCAGTTGTTGCATGTGCTGAGCCTTGGACCCGCAATACGCGCGAGACCACCGGCGGCTCAAAACCCTTAACTACGTAACCCCTCGAAACCCTCGTTCAGGTCCTTCAACCAAATCTCGTAAGCTTGGCTTTGGCTTTCCGGTCCAAGGATGCCTTTGCACCCAATCGGTGGCGGGTTTTCCGCCTTCTAGGCAGCCCCCGCCTTCAGGCCCGGGCGCCCATCAAAGTCTTCCGTTGTTCGGGCGGCAAGCTAGACCGATTTCCCCGGAGAATCCAAGGGGTTTTTGTGGGTTTTCCGCTAGGCGCCTTGCCCTTGCGGCAACGTGGCCACCATGACGCGGTCGTGACCGGCCAGGTCCTTCACGATGTGCTGCACGCTCAGTCCCTCGTTTCGTAGCGTTTGTGCGGCGCTTTCGCCTTGGTCGTAGCCGATCTCGATTAACGCGCAGGCGCCTTGTTTCATCATGCGATGGAGTGCGCGCGCGATCGCCTTTATCGCCGCAAGGCCGTCCGGTCCCGATGTTAGCGCCCCGCGCGGTTCGTGATCGCGGACATCGGGGTCGAGTTGCGCATGGTATGCGTCGGCAATGTATGGCGGGTTTGCGACGACGAGATCGAAACGCTCATTGGGCGGATGTGCGAAGTCCGCTTCGACGAACGCAATGCGGTCCACGACGTTGTGACGGCGTGCGTTGCGCGCGGCGACCTCAAGTGCGTCGCGCGAGATGTCGAGACCGACGCCGGTTGCGTTCGGCCACTCGGTCAACAGCGTGACGAGTAGGCAACCCGAACCGGTGCCGAGATCGAGGATACGCGCAGGCGGCGTTGCTTTCAGCACCTTGAGCGCGGTTTCGATGAGTGTTTCGGAGTCTGGGCGCGGGATCAAAACGGACGGCGTTACCTCGAATTCGAGCGACCAGAATTCCTTGCGGCCGAGTATGTAGGCGACCGGTTCGCGCTTTTCGCGGCGCGCGATGAAGGCATCGAATAGGGCCGCTTCTTTGGCTTCGCGCGCCAGGATGCGGACTTCGCGCATGGGTTCGTCGATACCGGCGGCGGCGAGCCTGGCGGCCGCGGCGCGAAGTGTTTCGACAGATTCCCAGGCGTTCATCCGGCCTTGTTAGCAATCCGTTAGGCACAGCGCCAACCGCAATTGGGATCCCGGCCGACCTGACCCTTTGTTCACCGTTGGCGGCGATAATCGGCCGTTTCTTTGGCGGGCGGGCTCCCATGAACAACTTTGCGCGCGTATGGCTGATCGCGACAGGGATCGGCGCCGCCATCACTTTGTTTGCGCCGAGCGTCGTCATCGTCGCTGCGATCACGATCATCGGCCTTCCGCTTGCCTTCGCGTTGATGCTGGCGCCGCTGGCGTTCATCGTGTCGTTCGGCAGCTGGCTTATCGGGCGGGCGATCATGTTGGGCCGCACCGGGTATGCGATCGGGTTCGGCGCGATGCTGCTTTTCCTCGCCGTTCCACCTTACATCATCAACGGCAAACTCGAAGGCAGCGTCGCCTCGTTGGTTGCGCAAGATCTCGACGGCTTGAACAAACCGTTACACGCGAAGGTCATTGCAGTGCGGAGCGACAAGCCTTTGCCGGTCAACCGCAGCGACACGGCGTGCGATGGGTTTTGCATGCGTGCGTTGATGAACGGCGTGGCAGAGCGCGTTCTTTTCGTGGCGCAAGATTTGAACGAGCCGTTGAACGCTGCGATGCCGGCACGCTCATTCCGTTTGGAGAAGCGCGCGGAGTGTCCTTCGGTCGAGCTTCGCAACGACCTGGACGAGATCAGGGAAAAGGATCGGCAACGCGGCTTTGAACGCAAAACTGCGTCCGAATTGATGCAGATCGAAATCGCCATGGGCAACTGTTTGATCGAAGAAACCGTGCCGCTGGGTACCGCCGATGTGGTGCTTTCGCGTGGTGCTGTGCATCGCGGGAACTCGGTAATTGCGGCAGGGCTCGACCTTGCAGCAGACACCGTCAACGCCAGCCGGCTCAGCGTGCATGAGCGCGACGCCAACGGCTTTCGTGAGACCTATCGACAGACGGGTGTCGTTGCGCATCTTCTGACGCCCCTGCTTGCGCCCACGGCAGAGGGCGGCTCGGAGCTTCGTGCTTATGCGGTGCTGGCGCGAACAACGACGCGCAAGAACCTCGAACCGTATACGAGCGAACCAGATTGGAGCGCCTTCGTGACGAAAAAGCTGGGCCTCGATCTTGCGCTACGCGATAGTTCGTCTGAGGAAGCGACGCGGCAAGTTCTGACCAAAGGGGTGGCGAGCATCGGACCCGTCAGCGACAGCGCCGCCAAACTCGCCGCCGACTTTATCGACGGCCTTTCGCGCAAACGAAAGTTAAGCGCAGAGGAATTCCCGCTCGTGCGCGCGTTGCTGACCGATACGCGGTTCAGTGTGCCGCGCGGCGCCTGGGCGGCTGTGCGCTACGCAAGCGATGCCGGCGACGACTATTTCGAAGCGATCGCGGCCTCGATGTTTCTGCGTCTTGCCAGCATCGCCGACACGGACGACGGTAAGCCCTATCCCGCCTGGCGCGACGAGGCGGGTTACATAGCGGGGGTCGTGCGCGAGCTTCCGGCGGCGACGGTCTTGAAGCATCGTGCCGACCTCGACTGGCTCGCACGCCAAGAACGGCTAAGGGTTTGGGCTTATCCGGCGCTCGTCCGTTTGGATGAGTTCGGCGCGGATGCGGCGCCCACGCTGCTTTGGCTGATGGACGAAGCCGTGCGTCTGAAAGAGAGCGCCGGCAGCGATTGGAACAACATCTACGTCGCAGGGTTGACCGGTCTTTGCCGTATGGGTGCCACGGGCCGCGCGATGGTCGAGCCGATGTACGAGCGACTCAACGCCGGGGTCATGGTCAAGTACGGGAGTTACTGGGACCTGACGATCCAAACGCTCGTCGGCATGGGCGCCGATCCGCACGAGATGTGGGGGCACTTGCAGACGGACGACCGAAACCACACACAGGAACGCTTCGCACGCGAAGTAACGCGTGCCCAGAAGAAACGCGAGTGCACATACTGATGCGTCAGTTCGGCGTTTCGTCGAGTTGGGCGAGGCGCTTGGCCTGGTCGTCGCTGACAAGCGCATCGATGATCTTGCCGAGGTTCACACCCTGCATCACTTGATCAAGCTCATAGAGCGTCAGGTTGATGCGGTGATCGGTGCAGCGGCCTTGTGGGAAATTGTAGGTGCGGATGCGCTCCGACCGGTCGCCGGAGCCGACTTGTTCTTTACGATCTGCGGCGCGTTCCTTGTCTTTGCGTTCGCGTTCGGCGTCGTAGATCCGGGCCTTTAGGATCTTCATCGCCTTCGCTTTGTTCTTGTGCTGCGATTTTTCTTCCTGCATCGCGACGACGACGCCGGTGGGCATATGCGTGATGCGCACCGCGCTTTCGGTCTTGTTGACGTGCTGACCGCCCGCACCGGATGCGCGATAGACGTCGATGCGCAGGTCGCTTTCGTTGATTTCGATATCGACGTCTTCGGCTTCGGGCATGACGGCAACGGTCGCAGCTGATGTATGGATGCGGCCCTGCGCTTCCGTTGCGGGTACGCGCTGCACGCGGTGGACGCCGGACTCGTATTTCAGCTTCGCGAAGACGCCGTTGCCGTTGACGGAGCAGATCACCTCTTTGTAGCCGCCGAGATCGGAGGCGCTTTCCGACATGACCTCGAACTGCCAGCCCTGTAGCTGCGCGTAACGGCGGTACATGTTCAGCAGATCAGCCGCGAACAGTGCCGCTTCGTCCCCGCCGGTGCCCGCGCGGATTTCCAGAAAGGCCGAACCTGCGTCGGCCGAGTCTTTCGGCAGCATCAGGATCGAGAGTTCGCGTTCGACCTCAGGCAGGGTGCGCTTCAGTTCGACAAGTTCGTCGCCCGCCATAGCACGCACATCTGGATCGGGGTCGGACGCAAGCTGACCCAGGTGCGTTACCTCGGCGCGCATCTTCTGCACCTGTTTGGCCTTCGCGACGATGGGACCGAGGTCCGAATACTCTTTCGCCAATTTGACAAAAGCCGCCCCAGGATCGGAAGCCATGCGGGCTTCGATCTCAGAATAGCGGTCGAGAATGCGCTCGATTTGTGCGGACGCGATCAAGGTCGACTCTTTCGGTAGCTACTTCGCGGGGACGAGTGCGGGCTTTTCACGCTTGGCTTCGATTTCGGCCGCACGCTTTTCGACGAGGGCGACGATGTGTTCGACAAGCTTGTCGTTGTCCATCTTGTGGTCGGGTTTGCCGGCGACGTAGACCATGCCGGAACCTGCCCCGCCGCCGGTGAAACCCAAGTCGGTTTGCGCGGCTTCGCCTGGGCCGTTGACGACGCAGCCAATGATCGACAGCGACATCGGGGTCGTGATGTGCTTCAGGCGGTCTTCGATAATGGCGACGGTCTTGATGACGTCGAAGCCTTGGCGTGCGCAGGACGGGCACGCGATGACGTTGACGCCGCGGTGACGCAGGCCCAGCGATTTCAGAATATCGAAACCGACGCGGATTTCTTCGACCGGATCGGCCGACAGCGAGACGCGGATGGTGTCGCCGATGCCGGCCCACAACAGCGAGCCGATGCCGATCGACGATTTCACGGTGCCGGACATGAGACCACCCGCCTCCGTCACGCCGAGATGCAGTGGGTAGTCGCACGCCTCAGCGAGGCCTTGGTAGGCGGCGACGGCCAAGAACACGTCGCTCGCCTTTACGCTGATCTTGAATTCGCGGAAATCGTTGTCTTCCAGGATGCGCGCGTGGTTCAGGGCGCTTTCGACCATCGCCTCGGGGCATGGTTCGCCGTAGCGCTCAAGCAGTTCCTTCTCCAGCGAGCCGGCGTTGACACCGATGCGCATCGAGCAGCCGTGGTCTTTCGCGGCTTGCACGACCTCGCGCACGCGCTGAGGGGAACCGATGTTGCCCGGATTGATGCGCAAGCAGGCTGCGCCGCCCCTTGCGGCTTCGATCGCGCGTTTGTAGTGGAAGTGGATGTCGGCGACGATCGGCACCTGCACCGCGCGCACGATTGCCGGAAGTGCGGCCGTCGACTCTTCATCGGGGCACGAGACGCGCACGATATCGGCGCCGGCCGCTTCCAGTGCCTTGATTTGGCGGATGGTGGCGTTCGCGTCCGAGGTCAGCGTGTTCGTCATCGACTGCACGGTGATCGGCGCGTCGCCGCCAACCTCAACGTTGCCCACGCGGATCTTGCGGCTTTTCCGGCGGGCGATGTCGCGGTAGGGACGGATGCTCATAAGGCTAGAGATAGCAACATGACCTCGCCCTAGGAAGGTGGCGGGAGCGCGCATTTAAACCTTTGAAACCTATGTTCTTTACGCTTTCCCGAGGCCCGATGGGCTCGTCTCGGGGTCTTTATGAACGACACGCCTTCTTTCGCCTTGGATATTCGAGGCCTTCGCAAATCGTTCGATCGTCATCACGCGGTCGCGGGGCTGAACCTGTCGGTGCGGCGGGGCGAGTTCTACATGCTGCTCGGGCCCAATGGTGCGGGCAAGACGACGACGCTCAGGATGGTCAGCGGGCTGTTGCAGCCGGACGATGGGGCGATCTCGATCTTCGGCGTCGACGCAAGGCTCGATCAAGTGGCGGCAAAGCGCATCGTAGGCTGGTTGTCGGACGAACCGATGATCTACGACAAGCTGACGCCGGTCGAATATTTAGAATTCGTCGCGGGGCTCTGGAGCGTCGAGGCAGCGCTCGCTGAGATGCGCGCTAAGGATCTCATCGGCTGGCTTGGTCTTGAGAAGGTGGCGCACACGCGGTGCGAAGGGTTTTCCCGCGGCATGCGCCAGAAGGTGGCACTGGCCGGGGCGTTGGTGCACGAGCCGAAACTGATCATCCTCGACGAGCCGCTGACAGGGCTGGATGCGGGCAGCGCGCGTCTTGTCAAAGAGGTTCTGACGGCACGCGTGCGCGCCGGCGCGACCGTCATCATGACGACGCACATTCTTGAGATTGCGGAGCGGATGGCCGATCGCATCGGCGTGATCGCGAGTGGGCGGTTGATTGCGGAAGGTACACTTAGCGAGCTTCGCGCGCGTATCGGGAGCGGGGACACGCCGCTTGAAGAGTTGTTCTTAGCGATCGTTGCCGAGGATGCGGCCGCGGCATGAGTGTCGGCATCCCCGGATCGATCGCGTGGTTCGCCGCGCACGAACTGCGCCTCGCCTGGCGCGAGGCATTGGCGATGCTTACGGGCGGCAAGGTCGAGCGGTTGCGAAAAGTTGCGGCGGGCGTCGGCATTTTCGTTATCTTTATGCATGTCGTCGCCTATTTTGCGTTGCGCCTCGTTGCAGGTGCAGGCGTACCGAACGACCTGCCGACGCTTGTCGCCGTGACCGCGGGTTTGCTGCTCTCAGGCACTGCGATCCTATCGCAGGCGATGGAGAGCGTGACGCGCACGTTCTACACGCGCTCCGACCTTGAGCTTATTTTGAGTTCGCCCGCGCGGGCGCATCGGCTCTTCGCCGTTCGGATTTGCGCGATTGCGTTGTCGGTCGGCGCGATGTCTCTGCTGTTCATTGGACCGTTCATCGACGTGATGGCTTGGCAGAACGGCCCGCACTGGCTGGGCGCCTATAGTGTTGTGCTTGCCGTGTCGCTCTTAGCGACGGCGCTCGCGGCTGCGCTCACCGCCGCAATGTTTCAGACCATCGGGCCGCGGCGCACGCGCCTCGTCGCGCAGATCGTCGGTGCGGTGATCGGCGGGCTGTTTGTCATCGGGCTGCAAATCGCGGCTTTGTTCTCGACGGGAACGATGTCGCGGCTTTCTTTTCTGCAGTCTGAGGTCGTCCTTGCGCATGTGCCCGAAATTGACAGTCTGGCGTGGTGGCCGGCACGGGCTGCGCTGGGCGATGTCTCGTCGATGGTTGTCGTCGGCCTTCTGAGCTTCGTCGCGTTTGCGGCAACGACCGCGCTGCTCGTGCCGCGCTTTGCGATGTATGTGGTGGCCGCATCGAGCGTTTCGCGCGGGACTACCGTCAGCCACGGCCGCGAGCGCAGATTTCGCGTGCAAGCGGCGTCGGCGGCGTTGCGGCGCAAGGAGCGTCTGCTGCTGGTTCGCGATCCATGGCTGTTGTCGCAGTCGCTGCTTCAGGTGCTCTATCTGCTGCCGCCGGCCTTGATGCTTTGGCACAGCTTTGGAAGCGACAGCGGCATTGCGGTTGTTTTGGTGCCGGTGCTTGTCATGTCGGCCGGGCAACTTTCCGGCGGGCTAGCGTGGTTGACACTGTGCGGAGAAGACGCGCCTGACTTGGTGCTTACGGCGCCGGTGCCCGGCACTCAATTGCTGCGCGCGAAGGTCGAGGCGGTGATGCAGTGCGTGGCCGTGGTGTTCTGCCCCTTCGCTGTCGCTCTTGCGTTCAGCTCACAGGGTGCTGCGGTTGTCGCCGTGCTCGGTGTGTTCGCGTCGGCTGCGTCTGCGACGACTATACAGTTTTGGTTCCGTACGCAGGCAAAGCGCAGCCAGTTCCGGCGGCGGCATACGTCATCGCGGATCGCGACGTTGTCCGAGGCGTTTTCGTCGATCAGTTGGGCCGGCACGGCGGCGGTTGCCGCATCGGGTAGTTGGCTTGCCGTCATTCTGGTCGCGATCTCGGCGAGCATCCTTCTCGTCGTCAGATCGTTGGCGGGCGCGCGGGACCGCTCCCTAGAAGCTTGAACCCGGCACTTTTAGGAATGCTTCTTCTTCAGGCGTGCTTTGTCGTCCCAGTATTGCGTTGCGGTGGGGAAAGCGGCCGAAGCGGGCGATGACGGCGTGATGGCGCTGGGCCCAGTTGAGCAGGTCGGCGTGTTGCGGTTCGTCGCGCGCCAATTGCCCGAAGAGACGTAGCGACTCTTCCTGCGTCTGCAAGTTTTCCGCGTGTTCGAACGGTAGATAGACGAACATCCTACGTACGCCCGGTAGCGTTCGATCGCGGCCTTCACCAACAAGGGCGCGCGCGGCGCTTAGCGCCTGTGCGTCGCCTGCGAAAGCACGCGGCGTGTCGCGGAACGCGTTGCGCGTGAATTGGTCGAGGACGAGGATTTGGGCGACGGCACCCTCGGCGGTCGTGCTCCAGGGCGCTAACCTGCCCTCTAGGGCCTCTTCGATCAGCGTTGCAAAACGCGTGCGGATTTCAGCGTCGAATGCGTTGTCTTTGCGAAACCATTCCGGACGCGTCTTGTTGTGGTGTGCGTCGCCTGATGCGCCGAACCAGAACGCAAGAACATCGCCGATGCGGGCGTCCGCTTCAGACATCGATCAGCTCGGCAAATTTCTTCAGATCGAGATTGCCGCCCGAGACGACGCAGACGATGGGGCCCGGGCCCACCTTGCCGGTGAGCGCAGCAGCGAGCGGCAGGGCGCCTGCGCCTTCCGCGATCACGCGCGCCTTTTCCGCCATCAGGCGCATGGCTTTGCGCGTTTCGTCGAGGGTTACGACGATTGCGCCATCGACGACCGGTTTCATGCGCTCCCACATGCGCGGGAAAACGCTGCGCCCGCCAGCGCCGTCGACGAACGACGCCTGCCAATCCGGAAATGCGCTGGGCTTTCCTTCTTTGCGCGACAGAGCGTAGGGGGCTGCCGTTTCGGGTTCGGCACCCCAGACTTTGATCGCCGGATTCTTTGCCCGCATGACGCTGCCGACCGCCGTGATCAGGCCGCCGCCGCCGATGCCGCACACGACGGCCGCAGTTTCTGGAGCATCTTCCAAAATCTCGAGCGCGAGCGCGGCGTGACCGGCGATGAAGTTGTGATCGTCGAACGGATGAATAAACGTGCCCGAGACGCCATCGAACGTGTGTGTTTCGACCGCTTTCCAAGCGACATCGTAGGGAACCAGAACCAAATTCGCACCGAGAGCGCGCATGCGATCGATCTTGGCTTGCGGGGCGGTTTCGATCGCAACAACTGTGCACGCGACGCCAGCGGCGCGCGCTGCGTAGGCGACGCCCTGCCCCGCGTTGCCTGCGCTAACCGTCCATACGCCGCGCTCGCGCTCAGTACCGGTTAGCATCGCGACGGCATTTGCGGCGCCGCGCAGCTTGTAGGCGTTGATCGGCTGCAGATTTTCGAGCTTCAGCCGGATGTCAGGGTTTTTACCGCCCAAGTCCAACTTCACGAGCGGCGTTCGAAGGATGGTGCCGGCAATGCGCGCGCGCGCGGCTTCGACGTCTGCAAGACTGATCGGACGCACCGGCGGCAAGTGATCGTACATCGGCGCTCTCGCTCAGGTCGTGGGTTCGGGCCGTAAGCTCGGCCTGAACCCTACCTGAGGTCAACCAGCGGCTTCAGCCCGCGGAAACCGGTCAGTGCTGTGCGACGACGTTGCCGCCGCGTTTGACTCGCATGGTGACTTCGATCGTGCCCGCCTTTTGGAACGTCAACTGGACCGGGATCGTTTCGCCTTCGGTGAACGGCGTGTCGACGTCGAGGAACATGACGTGCATGCCGTCTTCCTTCAGCGTCGCAGAACCGCCAGTCGGAATTTCAACGCCGGAAACCGGGCGCATCTTTGCGACGGCGCCGTCCAGTACGATCTCGTGGATCTCGGTGCGCGCGGCTCGCGGCGTGGAAGCCGCGATCAAGCGATCATTTTCGGTGCCGCCGTTCACGACGGTGAAGTAACCGGCCGCGACCTTGAGGCCGCGCGGCGTCGGCATCGCGCGTGCGTCGGCGATGACGAGGGTGGATTGCGGCATCGGCGGTTTGATCGACATGGCAGCGCCAGTGGACGCGGCGGCGGTTTCAGCCGCCGCTGGCGTTGTGGCTTGTGTCTCATCGGCAGCGACCTGTTGCTCAGGCGGCGGCGGGGCCGTGACGACGGCTTGATCCTCGGCGTCGCTCATTCCGAGGTAAGAACAGGCGGTCAAAGATATTAGGGCCAACAGGGCCGCTACGCGTTTCATTCGTCAACTCCGAAGCGATTCAGTGAAGGGTACTATGACGCAGAAAGCCGCGCGCACCAGTGATTGGCGCACGCGGCGAAAGAGTTCTGCCCAAGCGGGTCGTTATTCGGCGGCTTCCGCAGCACGGCGCACGGCACCGGTTTCGCGATACTTCAGTGTCGCCACCGCCGCATCGACGAGACCAAAGGCAAACGTCTCGTCCAATTCTGCGTGGCCGTTGAGAAGCCGGTAGAGAATCGGGCCGTAAACGATGTCGGCAACGATCTCTTTGTCGGATTCGAAGGCGGTTTCGCCGCGCAGTTGGGCGCGAGAAACGATTGCGCGCACGATTTCGCGATGCGCTTCCATCAGCGAGGTGCGGAAGGCTTCGGCAAAGCGCGGGTCGGCTTGCGCTTCGGCGATGAGAGCCTTGAACACGGGGCCGCGACGTTGGGCCAGTGCGCGGACAGTCGCGCGCACGAGGTCCTGAAGGTCGCCTTTGAGCGAACCGGTGTCCGGCGCGATCGTTTCTTGCGGTGGCATGTCGGCGGTCAACGCCTCCAACACGATGAACGCAGCCGATGGCCACCAACGGTAGATCGTCTGCTTCGAAACGCCCGCCCTGGCGGCGATTGCTTCAATGTTTAGAGCCGCATAGCCGTCGTTTTGAAGAATGTGCATCGCCGATTGAATGATCGCGCGGCGCGATTCGGCGCTACGTGGTCGGCCTGCGCGCGGCTTCGGCGCGTGAGTCATCATTTCTGGATTTTCTGAATGTGTCATGAGCCCCTCGACTCAAAATGCCCCAGTGAATCGCGGTCCCTTCGCGAATCACTTTGATATACCGAGGGTGTTCGCCTGAGCCCCGAGGGTCAAGCACCGATCATCGCAATTATTGCGAGGCCGACATGCGCTCTAGGAAATATGAGGGATCGAGCGGGACACGTGTGATCACTTCGCCGCTCTTGCCGAATACGCCGAGCGAACGACCGTCTACTTCAACTTGAAGCCCGCCCGCGTTTCCCGTTTGCATAGTCAGTCCAGTGCGATTCGGTACGGAATATGATTCGCCGACGTTGAGCACGCGCGCGACCAAGACCGAACGGCTGCGCGGCAGTTGTGCGTCGCGCACTTGGATGTATGTCGGTTCCACCGCTTTGAGGATGATGCGAACATTTGCGTCGACAGGCTGCGTCGGCGCATCCGTCGCAGACGTGGTCGCTTGCGCGAGCGTGATCGCGGTCGCCGCCGGCGAAATGGGCGCGAGCGCGGGCGCTTCGGGTAAATTTTGTTCGGGCAAAGTCTGGCCACCCGCGACGAAGCTGACTGCGACTTCGACGGGTGTGCGATTCGAATCGGTTGGCGCGGTGGCAACGGCCGTCTTAGGCGCCGTTGGTTTCGCGGGTTCGACGACGACCGCGGCCGCTTCGGTTTGCGCGGCGATGGCAACTGCTTTGCGGCTCGGCATCGTCAGGTAAGAGATGCCGTAGACGCCCATTGCGATCAGCAGGGCTACCGCCATGATCGAACTGCGGGGACCGCGGTATTCTTCCTGCGCGACGGGGAAGACGAGGTCGACGGGCTTTGCGGCCCCTTGCTCGGCCGTTTCGTCTTTGAACTGTTGGACCAACGCATCGGCATCGAGGCCGAGGTGGCGGGCATAGGCGCGCACGAACCCGACGGCGTAGGTGCGGCCGGGAAGCTTTTCGAGGTTGCCGGTTTCGATGGCTTCAAGCTGCTCGCGGCGCATCTTGAGCATTGCGGCGACGGCCGCCGCTTCTAGGCCGCGGTCGACGCGTGCAGCGCGAAGGGTCTCGCCGACGGTTGATTGAGACACTTCGACAGCTTCAGGAGCTTGCTGCAACTCCTCGACAGCTTCGCGCAAGTGCAGGCGACGGCGCTCTCTGCGCTCTTCTGCCGGCAACGTTTGCGACACGTCGCTCATGACCCAACACCCATTCAACGTTTGTTGTCGATGCACGAAGACTTGAGCTTCGGCACCGCCACTCTACAACTTTGTCAGTTAAATATTGCAAAACGCGCGGGCGCGAGCAAACACCGATCAAGCTAAATTGGTACGCGCTCATTGATTGCAAATTGCTTCAACTGCTCCCGAAGCGAGTGATCGGAGCTCGCGTGGAGCCCCGCCATATAGGCCGACAGTTGGCCGGAATTGAGGCTGAGGAGCATCTGTTTCACCGGTCCGATCGAGGCCGGCACCATGGAAAGCGAGCGGAAACCCAGGCCAATCAAGGCCATTGCCTCCAGCGGGCGACCCGCCATCTCACCGCACAGCGTCACCGGAACTCCGCGGGCGCGGGCCGCGTCGGAAATTCCTTTCAGGAAATTAAGCATAGGCGGACTCAACAGATCGTACCGCCCACCCAGGCGCGGGTTTCCACGGTCGCTAGCGAACAAGAACTGCATCAGGTCGTTCGAGCCGATCGAAACGAAGTCGGCGGCGCCCAGCAGCGCAGGCAGCTGAAAGGCCAGCGCCGGGACTTCCAGCATGCTGCCGACGCGTACTTTACGCGGCGGGGTCTCGCGGGTGCGCGCCAAGCGTTCGAGTTCGCGGTCGACGAGCTTGCGCGCAGTGCGGAACTCGGACACCTCGGCGACCATCGGGAACATCAGATCGACATCGCGGCCAGCGCCCGCTTTCAGCAGGGCGCGAATTTGGTAGCGCAGCAAAGCCGGGCGATCGAGCGTCATGCGGATGGCGCGCCATCCCATGGCCGGGTTTTCTTCGTTTAGGGGGCGCGCATAGGGCAGCACTTTGTCGCCGCCGAGGTCGAGCGTTCGGAACACGACTTGGCGGCCTGCCGCGCCATCGAGGACGGCGCTGTAGAGATCGACGAGTTGCTGCAGGCGCGGCATCTCGTGGGAAATCATGAACTGTAGTTCTGTGCGGAAAAGGCCAATGCCCTCAGCCCCCGCTTCTTCGAGATGGGGCAAGTCCGCGAGCAGGCCCGCGTTCATCAGCAGCTTTACGCGTTCGCCGTCTTTCGTGACAGCTGGCAGCAGCCGCATCGCGGCATAGGCGGCTTGCCGCTGAGCACGCAGGGCGAGCTTGTGGCGATAGGCTTCACGCACATCATGCGCGGGGCGCATGTGAACTTCGGCAGTGTCACCATCGGCGATAACCCAGTCGCCGGATTCAATCTGGTCGAGCACGCCTTCGACGCGTCCGATCAGCGGGATGTCGAGCGCGCGCGCGACGATTGCAACGTGGCTTGTGGGCGAGCCTTCCTCGAGGATCAGGCCGCGCAGTTTCGTACGATCGTAGTCGAGCAACTCTGCCGGGCCCATTGTGCGGGCGAAGAGCACCGTGTCGGCGGGCAAGGCCTCGTGCGCCGAGGTGTCGGATTTGCCCATCAAATGGCGCAGCAATCGGTTTGCTAGATCGTCGAGATCGTGCAGCCGCTCGCGCATCAAAGGGTCGGTCTGGCGCGCCATGCGCGCGCGGGTGTCGTTTTGCACGCGCTCGACCGCGCCCTCGGCCGTCAAGCCCGACAACACCGCCTCGCGCAGGCGGTTCGTCCAGCCACGGTCGTGGGCGAACATGCGGTAGGCCTCAAGCACGTCGCGCGATTCGCCGGCGATAGCCGTATCGTCGGTCGACAGCATGGCGTCGATCGACGTGCGCAGGTCGATGATTGCAGTGTCCAACCTATCACGCTCGGCGATCACGTCGTCTGCGATCAGCTTTTCGACCTTTACGCGCGGTTCGTGCAACACTGCGCGGCCCATCGCGATACCTTCGCAGAACGAGACGCCCTGACCTCGCCAGGGGCGATCGTGCTTGGGACCAATGTCGACTTCGGCGAGGTCAACAAGGGAGCCGGAGACAACGAGTTCGGCAAGAACCGTCGCCACGGTCAGAAGCGCTTCGACTTCTTCCTCGCCATAGTGGCGGTGCGTTTTGTTTTGTACCGCAAGGACGCCCAGCGTCGTGCCGCCGCTCCTGATGATGGGTACGCCGAGCATCGACTGGTAGGGGTCTTCGCCGGTTTCCGGCCGGTAGGAGAAGCTTGGGTGTTGCGGTGCGTCCGACAAGTTTAGCGGCCGCGCGTTCGCGGCGACATCGCCGATGATGCCCTCGCCCATTTTGAGGCGCGTTGCGTGAACAGCAGACCGGTTCAAGCCTTCGGTCGCGAAAAGCTCCAACCAACCGCCGGGCTTGGAAAGATAGATCGAGCAGACCTCCGCCACCATGTTGACGGCGATGACCTCGACCATTTTGTCCAGACGCGCCTGCGGCGAGATGCGCTCGACCATAATCTCGCGCATGCGCTTCAAAATCAGGCGTGGGCCGGCGGTGGTGGCCAATTTAACTCCTAAGGTCCGGTGCGAGCGGCCGTCATTTGTCCAAACCGTAAGCGGTGTGGAGAGCGCGGACGGCGGTGTCTGTCAATTCTGCGGCAATGAGGACGCTGATCTTGATTTCGGACGTCGAAATTACGTGGATGTTGATGTCTTTCTCGGCGAGCGTCTTGAACATCGTTTGGGCGACGCCCGCGTGCGTGCGCATGCCGACGCCGATGACGGACACCTTCGCGACGTTCTTGTCGGTCAAGAGTTTCTGAAAGGCGATCGCGGTTTTGTTGCGTTCGATGATATGGATCGCGCGCTCGAACTCCGCCCGGCCGACCGTGAACGTCATGTCGGTCGTGGCGCCGTCTTCAGACGTGTTCTGCACGATCATGTCGACGTTGATACCGCCGTCGGCGAGCGGCCCGAAGATCGCGGCCGCCACGCCGGGTTTGTCCGGGACTTTCACGAGCGTGATCTTCGCCTCGTCCCGGCTGTAGGCGATGCCGCTGACCAGTTGTTGTTCCACGATTTCGTCCTCATCGCACACGAGCGTGCCGGGCAGGTCTTCGAAACTCGAAAGCACTTGCACGGGCACGCGGTGAATCATTGCGAGTTCGACCGAGCGCGTCTGCAGCACTTTGGCGCCGAGCGAGGCCATCTCGAGCATTTCTTCGTAGGAGATCTTGTCGAGCTTGCGTGCCTTCGGCGTGATGCGCGGGTCGGTCGTATAGACGCCGTCGACGTCAGTATAGATGTCGCAGCGTTCCGCCTTTAGCGCGGCAGCGACGGCGACGGCGCTGGTGTCGGAGCCGCCGCGGCCCAAGGTCGTTATGCGGTTGTCGGGACCCAATCCTTGAAAGCCCGCAACGACAGCGACTTGGTTCTGCGCGAGGCGTTCCTCCAGCACTTTCGTTTCGATGCCGGTGATGGCGGCCGAGCCATGCATGGCGCTGGTGTGAATCGGGATCTGCCAGCCAAGCCATGAGCGCGCCTGCACGCCGATGTGCTGAAGCGCGATCGAAAGCAGGCCGACGGTGACTTGTTCGCCCGCCGATACCACGGTGTCGTATTCGCGCGCGTCGTGCAGCGGCGAAAGCTCGCGCGCCCAATTGACGAGCTTGTTCGTTTCGCCCGACATCGCGGAGACGACGACGGCCACCTGGTATCCGCGGTCGACCTCGCGCTTAACCTTGAGGGCGACGTTGCGGATGCGCTCCAGGTCGGCCACAGACGTGCCACCGAACTTCATCACGAGTCTGGGCATGGTGGCGCGGCGTTAGGTCCTGAGGGATCAAGGGGTTGATTGGGCTCGGCTGGGGTATAGTTGGACTCCCAGTGTTTGTCACGCAACGCGCGGAGCGATGGAAGCCAGTGGCCACCGTCACACATGAACAATCCACAATCGATCCGGGCGAGGTCGCGCGCTTTTCGGCTCTGGCGGCGGAATGGTGGAACCCGCACGGCAAATTCGGTGTCCTGCACAAGTTCAACCCAGTTAGGCTTACCTATATCCGCGACGAGTCGGCGGCGCACTTCGCTCGCGACCCCAAGGGCATGAAACCCTTCGCAGGACTACGGCTGCTCGACATTGGCTGCGGTGGCGGGCTGCTCAGCGAGCCGATGGCGCGGTTGGGCTTCGACGTGCTGGGCGCGGACGCATCCGAGAAAAACATCAAGACCGCCGCGACGCATGCGGCGGAGAACGAGCTGGTCATCGACTATCGCGCGACGACGGCGGAAGCGTTGGCTGCGGCCGGCGAACAGTTTGACGTGATCCTCAATATGGAGGTGATCGAACATGTGGCGGACTTGAACCTGTTCGTTGCGAGTTGTGCGTCGATGCTGAAGCCCGGCGGCTTGATGTTCGTGGCCACGATCAACCGCACGGCAAAGGCCTATGCGCTCGCGATTGTGGGCGCTGAATACGTGCTCGGTTGGTTGCCCAAGGGCACGCACGATTGGAACAAGTTCGTGAAGCCGTTGGAGTTGGATACCGCACTCAGCCGCGCCGGGCTCGACATGGCGAAGGAAACCGGCGTGATGTTCAACCCACTCACCGGCGGGTGGATGCTCGCGAGCGATACCGACGTGAATTACATGGTGGTCGCGAAGAGTGCGGGAGCAAAAGGATGAAGGCCTCCGTCACGACAACGGCAGTCGTGTTTGCGTTGATCCTCATCGCGCATTGGTGCGACTCTATTTAATTGCTCTGCGATCTTAGGCGATGCGTTCTTTGTCGGCTCAACGATCGTGGCCGGCGCGCGTTGACGGTATCAAGAATCCGCGCGCGGCAGACTGGGTAAAGCCGCTACCGGAATACCTTCTTCGATCAAGTCGCGCGCGTCGTCGAGCGTGGCTTCGCCGTAAATTTGGCGTTCCTTGGCGTCGCCGTGATGGATCGCGCGGGCTTCGTCGGGGAATTTGTCGCCGACGTACTCTGCGTTCTTCTCGACCTCTTTGCGGACGTTCGTTACCCACTCGCGCATAGCCCGTGCCTTCGATGCGGCTTCGGCGAGTTCGCCTTTCTTTGAGACCGCCGGCGCCATCGGCGCCTTCATGATCTTCTTCGAGTTGCAGGTCGGGCAGACAAGCAGACCCTTCTTCGCCTGCGCGTCATACGCGGCGCTGTCGCGAAACCAGCCTTCGAAGTCGTGGTCCTTGGGGCAGACCAACTGATAGCGGATCATGACGTAACGTCTAACTCCTGGACGTGCCGCATAAGATGACGGCCAAGGCTCGCTTCGGCAAGACTAGCTCCATGCGACGCTGCGGACGTTAAGGAAGGGTAAATCGACCGGTCGCGCACAACTGCTGTCACTTATGCGGGGCCTCAGGTGACCGCTTTGCGCGATTTGAATTCAGGTGTGTCCCATTCGCGGGCTGTCATCACCTCGTCGATGATCCGTACGGCATCAAATGCATCTACGAATCGCGTGGTCAGCGGCGAGAAACCGAAACGCACAATGTCGGGCGCGCGGAAGTCGCCGATCACGCCTTTGGCTATAAGCGCTTGCATGATCGCATAGCCTTCACCGTGCGCGAGCGAGACGACGGCAGCGCGTTCTCGTGCAGTGCGCGGGCTTGCGAGCGTGAAGCCATGGCGCATCAAGCGCTCGTCGGCGAGGGAGACAAATAGGCTCGTCAGCGCTTCGACCTTGGCCCGCACGACTTGCATGTCGATGCCGTCAAATTCGTCGAGCGCTGCATCGAGTGCAATCAGCGACAGGATGGGCGGCGTACCGGTCAGAAGCTTGTCCATACCTTTTGCTTGTTCGTAGTCGGCGGCGAAAGCGAACGGGTCGATATGGCCGAGCCAGCCGGTCAGCGGGTGGTCGAACGCGTCGTGGTGGCGCTTCGCGACGAAGACGTATGCGGGCGCCCCAGGGCCGCCGTTCAGGTACTTGTAGCCGCAGCCGACCCCGAAGTCCGCGCCACATCCGCCAAGTTCCAGCGGCAAGACGCCTGCACTGTGCGAGAGATCCCACACGATGAGCGCGCCTTTCGCGTGCGCTGCTTCCGTGATTGCGCGCATGTCGTGGATGAAACCGGATTTGTAGTTCACGTGAGTGAGCGATACGACGGCGGTGTCGGTATCGATCGCGCCGGCTAGATCGCGGGCGTCGACACGCTTGAAGTTTGCTCCGGTCAGATTGGCGATGCCGCTTGCGATGTAAGCATCGGTCGGGAAGTCGCCGTGAACTCCCAAAATCGTCTTGCGGGCTGGGCGCATCCGCAACGCCGCCGCCAGAACCTTAAAGAGATCGACGGAGGTCGAGTCGGTGACGATGACTGCGCCAGCGGCAGCTCCAATCAGTCTTGCGATCTTGGCACCTGCGCGCTGCGGCGCGGTATACCAGCCGGCTGCGTTCCAAGATCGGATTAAGCCCCTGCCCCATTCGTTTTCGATCGCGTCGCGCAGCCGCGGTGCGACGCTCTTCGGCAAGCAACCGAGCGAGTTACCGTCGAGATAAATGATGCCGTCGGGGATCGAGAAGCGGTCGCGCGCGTGAGCGAGTGGATCGCTTGCGTCGAGGTCTTGTGCATGTTCGCGGGTGAGCGTCATTTCATCAGCGCGTCGATTTCGGCGCGGATTGTCGTCCACGCATCAGACGTGGGGTCGATGAGTTCGAAGTGCCCAGCGTTTTCGATCGTGATCTCTTTGACCGTGTCGCCCTTCTTGGTGGCTGCGGCGACATAGTCTTTGCCGAAGACCGGCGGCACGATCTTGTCGAGCGCGCCCGAAATTACGATTTGCCTGACGCCAAGGGGCAACAACGCGGCGGGCGACGTGTCCGCCAGGATGTCGGTCTTCGACCGCATGGCAGCGCCTGTCAGCGCGTCGATGGTCGGTGGTCCGCCGCAGGCGCTTGGCCCGGATTCGCGGTAGGCCTTTAGGTCGTTGATGCCGGCGAGGCTGATCACACCGGCAATGGCCAACGAACTCTCCTTGGCAACGGCGCTTGTCTTCGGTAGTCGCGGTCGAGCCGCGGACCAGGTTGCGAGATGGCCGCCCGCCGAGTGACCGATTGCGACCAGCTTGCCGAGGTCGAGCTTCTCCGCCGGCGCGATCTCCTTCAGCTTATCGATAGCCGTTGCCGTATCGACGAACGTGCCGGGATAGCCGCCACCTTCGTCGCCGATGCGGCGGTAATCGATGCTCCAGACGGCGTAGCCATGTCGGCGCAGGTCTTCAGATAGGTAGGCCATCAGTTCAGTGCCCGGAAGGTCCGCGAGCCAGCAGCCGCCGTGGATCATCACCAGCGTGCGGTGCGGGCCCGGGCCTTGGGGCAGCCAAAGCTCGGCGAATTGATGTGGGGCGGGACCGTACGTGACGATCTTCGTTGGCGTCGCGCGCGGCCGGGCGAGGAGATCGCGAAAGGTGATTGGTGCGGCGATCGACGGCGCGGCCGTCGTCCAGAGTGCGACGATCGCCAGCAACAAGGTCGCGACAAGACACTTGCGCATTAGGACACCGTGAAGGGGCGGTCGTGATTGAGTGCGGGCACGCGCGAGCGTGCTTCGGCGACTTTATTCGGGTCGATATCTGCGACGATCACGCCGGGGGCATCGCCCGCCTCGGCGATGATGTTGCCCCACGGGTCGACGATCACGCTGTGGCCGAATGTGTGGCGGCCGTTCTCGTGCTTGCCGCCTTGCGCCGCAGCGATGACGAAGCATCCGGTTTCGATCGCGCGGGCGCGCTGCAAAACGTGCCAGTGGGCTTGGCCGGTGGTGTAGGTGAAGGCTGCGGGGATTGTAAGGAACGAAGCACCCGCCTTCGCGAGAGTTCGATAGAGATGCGGGAAGCGCAAGTCGTAGCAGACGCTCAAGCCCAACTTGCCCCAGGGTACATTCACGACGACGGCGCGCTCACCCGGGCGGTAGTTGCGAGACTCGCGATAGACCTCGCCTCCCGGCAGATCGACGTCGAACATGTGGATTTTGTCGTAGGTCGCGCGAACCGCACCCTTGGGATCAATCAAAAATGAACGGTTCGCGCATTGGCGCTCGGCAACTTTGATCGGGAGCGAGCCGATCGAAAGCCAGAGTGAGAGTTCTTCGGCGAGCGCGCGGAATGCTTTCAGCGCGGCATCGTCTTCTTCGCTGCGAACCTTCGCAAACAACGCGTCGGATTCTGCCTCGAACAGCGACGTCATTTCGGGCGTCGCGACGAACTGCGCACCTTTCGCTTTCGCCTCACGAACCAGGGAAGCGGCGGTATCGATGTTGGCGGCAACATGAAGGCCCGTGCGCATTTGCACACAGGCAGCACGGAACGTTTGGCTCATGCCTTTGAGGTTAGCTTCCGCTTAAGAGCGAGTCGAGCTTGCCGGCGTCTTCCAGCGCGTAGAGGTCGTCGCAGCCCCCAAGGTGTGTGTCGCCGACGAAGATTTGCGGAACCGTGTACTGGCCGTGGGCGCGCTTCGTCATTTCCGCGCGCTTCTCCGCGTTCATGCCGACATCGATCTCGGTGAAATTCACGCCCTTTTTGCGGAGGAGCGCTTTGGCCCTATGGCAATAGGGGCACAGCAGCGTCGCGTAGACGACGATCGCGGCGGTGGTGTCAGGACGCATGGCAACTGACATTGGAATCGCTCTGCACTATCGTACAAAGATATAGGACGGAACCTGCCTTAAGGCCACTGTCGATCATTAGGGGGACAGCCTTAACGGGCGCACAACGCGCGCCAATGTGACTACAGATACAGACGCGGCACCCGCCTTCAGCAGCGTTTTCGCGCACGCCCCAACGGTCGCGCCAGTGGTCAAAACATCGTCAACCAGCACGAGGTTCCGGCCAGCAACCTTGGCCTTCGCGTCGTTCGCGAGCGCGAACGCGCGCACGACGTTCTTGGCGCGTGCGCGGGCGGAGGGCATTTCGCCTTGGCTGAGTGTCGGCTTGGTGCGCAACAATATTCCGGTGTTGACCGGAACGCGCACGCGAGCGGCCA
Source organism: Micropepsaceae bacterium (assembly GCA_044220975.1). Classification (GTDB taxonomy): domain Bacteria; phylum Pseudomonadota; class Alphaproteobacteria; order Micropepsales; family Micropepsaceae; genus SZUA-430. Next base: position 58,676 of record JBGAPZ010000005.1, read on the forward strand.
TAGCATGTGCGAGCAGCGCTGCTTGGTTGTAACGGCGCGCTGCGAGCCGGCGCCAATGGAGCGGCACGGGAATCAAAAGGTCAGCGTCCGAGAAAGCGTCGCGTCCTGCGGTGGCCATCCAGCGCCCGAAGAGCGGCGTGGCTTCCAACTTGTCGGCATGTTTGAAGCCGAGGATGAGATCCCGGCTGGCGTCGTCATACGCGATCGCTGCGCGCGACTTTGCGAATGGCGGCGGTTGCGCAATGCAGGCAGCGCATTTGATGCCCGCGCCGAGGTCGTGGGGGAACGGCAGACCGCATTGCGCGCAGTGTGGCGCACTCAGGAAGCGAAGTTCGCTCCAACACGCTGCGCAGACCGATTGCGGTTCCCCGATCGGAGCGCGGCACTTCAGGCAGAGGGGAGGCAGAATAAGGTCGAGCGCCACGCGTGCAGCGGCACGCGTCAACTTGCCGACGCTGAAGGAAGCCAAACCCATCGGCGCGATCATGGCGCGTATTTACCGCCTGTGCCAGAGTTCACGTCCGGCATGAGCGATGTTCCACAAATATTCGACACGAGATTGCGGCGGCTGCGGCGTGAGCGAGCGGCGCGCGGCTTCGATGCCTATTCGTTCCTCGCTACAGCGGTCCGCGAGGAGATCGATGAACGTTTGGCGGCAATCGATCGGCCGCTCGCGCGTACGGTTTGGTACGGCGCCGGTGCGCCAGGTGGTTGCTGGCTCTTGGGTGATAATGCGCCGGGGCTCGTGGCGCCCGGTGGGATCGTATTCGACGAGGAGGCGGTGCCGTTCGGTGCGCAGACGCTCGACGGATATGTCAGCGTTTTGACTTTGCACGCTGCGAACGATTTGCCCGGCGCGCTTACGCAGATACGGCGCGCGTTGAAGCCAGGCGGGCTGTTCCTGGCCGCAATGCTGGGCGGGCGGACGCTGCACGAATTGAGGCTCGCGCTGGCCGAGGCAGAAGTGGAGGTCGAGGCCGGCCTGTCACCGCGTGTGGCGCCGTTCGTCGACGTGCGCGATGCAGGCGGGTTGTTGCAACGGGCGGGGTTTGCGCTTCCCGTGGCCGATGTCGATACGCTGACTGTGCGCTATGAACACCCGCTTAAGCTGCTGACCGATCTGCGGGGGATGGGCGAGACGAACGTGCTGCACCAGCGGCGGCGAACGTTCCTAAAGCGGGGTGTGCTCGCGCGAACGAGCGAAATCTACGCAAAAAAATTCGCCGGCCCCGATGGCCGGGTGCCGGCAACGTTCGACGTCGTCTACCTCACGGGTTGGGCTCCAGGGCCCTAACTCATCATCGCGGCGACGAGCGTAAACATCACAGTTGTCAGACCTGCGACCGCCTCAACGGACGCCAGGATCGCCAGAAAGATCAGGCCGACGATCAGCCCATATTCGATGGCCGTCGCACCGCCCTGATTGGCAGCGAATTTCTGCAGCATTCGAGTGACGGCGCTCATCGTCGGCCTTACCGTGTTTGTCCACGTCGATCGTATGACCTGCGAGCTAACGCGCGGTAATGAAATGTGGTTTACGAACCGTAACTCCGGCGCAACGGCGGTTAGGTCATCGCGCTCACGATCATGCTGTACATCGCGATCGTGGCTGTGCTGATGTCGTTGACCGTGGCAATGATCACGACAACGATCAGCGCTGCAATCAAGCCATATTCGATCGCTGTCGCGCCGCTTTTATCGGCGTTAAACGCTCGCACCAATCGAGAAAGCGTGCCCATCGTCTGCCTCGTGTGGCCCTACGATACAAAAGATGCAACGAGTGCCCTTAACAGGTTGTAACAGATCGCATTTTACGGATCGCCGTTTTCAGCGGATCAATTCAAAGGAGGTCGCGCAATTGGGCAACGAGCGGCACATCCGCGGGAGGCATCTGGTACTTACCCATATCACTCGGACGTACCCACGCGAGCTTTTGACCCTCGCGGGGGGACACAATGCCTTCCCAGCGACGACACAGGAACAACGGCATCAGCAGGTGGAAACTTTCGTAACCATGGGACGCAAACGCGAAGGGCGCGAGGCAGTCTTCTTTCACCGCGATGCCCAGTTCCTCGTCGAGTTCACGGATAAGCGTCAATTCGGGACGCTCGCCGGGTTCGATCTTGCCGCCCGGAAACTCCCATAAGCCCGCCATCGATTTGCCTTCTGGGCGCTGGGCCAAGAGGACGCGGCCGTCAGGGTCGATCAAGGCGCAGGCTGCAACGAGAACCAGTTTCGTCACGCCGCTCAACTGCGGTAATCGCCGTTGATTGAGATGTAGCCGTGCGTGAGGTCGCAGGTCCACACGCCCGACGCTCCTTTGCCCACGCCGACATCGATGTCGATTTCGATCTCGGGACGTTGCATGTAGCGGCTCATAAGCGCTTCCGAGTAGTTCGGATCGCGCTGGCCCATGGTGGCGACCTTGTGGCCGCCGAATTTGATCGAGAGCTTGTCGCGGTTCGCGGCTTCGCCGGACTTGCCGACCGCCATAACCACACGGCCCCAGTTGGCGTCGCCACCTGCAACGGCGGTTTTGACGAGCGGCGAGTTCGCGACGCTCAGCGCGATCTTGCGCGCCGCCGGATTGCTCTCGGCGCCGATGACGTTGACGCGCACGAGCTTCGTTGCACCTTCGCCGTCGCGCACGACTTGGGTCGCCAAATCCTGCAAGAGGCCGTTCAGCTTGATGCGGAAGTCGTCGAGGCGTTTGTCGTTTGCGCGGATGAGCGGATTGTGGCGCGCGCCCTTACCGGTCGCGAACAACAACAGCGCGTCGCTGGTCGAGGTGTCGCTGTCGACCGTGATGGCATTGAAGCTGGTCTCGACGCCTTGTTGGAGCAGAAGCTGCAATACGTCTCCGGGGATCGCCGCATCGGTGAACACAAAGGAGAGCATCGTCGCCATGTCGGGCGCGATCATGCCCGAGCCTTTCGCGATGCCGTTGATCTTGACGATCTGACCGTCGATCTGAGCGCTCGCGCTCGCCATCTTGGGAAACGTGTCGGTCGTCATGATCGCGCGCGCGGCCTGCTCCCAGGCAGTTGCACCGGTGTTTTCGTAGATTTCGGGCAGCGCGTTCGTCAGGCGCTTGACCGGTAAAGGTTCGCCGATGACGCCGGTGGAGGCGATGAAGACTTCTTGGGGTTTGCAGCCCGCGATCGCCGCAGCGGCATCGGCTGTCGCGCGCACCGCTTCCACGCCGGCGCGGCCGGTGAAAGCGTTCGCGTTGCCGGAATTGACGATGAGGACCCGGCCGGAGCGCGGCGGCAAGGCTGCACGGCACCAATCGATCGGTGCGGCCGCGGTTTTCGAGGTCGTGAAGACGCCGGCGACCGTTGTGCCAGGTGCCATGACCGCCATCAGAACGTCGGTGCGGCCTTCGTAGCGAATTCCGGCGGAACCGGCGCCGAGGCGCACACCGGAGATCGGCTGCAGCTTCGCGAGCGATTTGGGGGCCAATGGTGAGACGGGGGGCGCGCTCTTGACGGCCTTGGGCGCCGTTTCCGGTGCCGATTTCGCGGTCACCGCAACTTTCGCAGACTTGCCCGCTGGCGGGGCCATCGATTTGATTCCTCTCGAGCCGCGCGATGGACTTTTGTCACGCGTCCGCTGTTTGTTCAGTAGCGGGCGGCGTAAAACCGGTCAAGAACGGCAGAATTCTGCGATGGACTCCTTCCCCAGTTCCGTTGCGACGGATGGGGATTTGTCGCCGTCCCGAGGGTTAAGAGTTCAAGCATCGGATCACTCTGTCGCACGGTCACGCTTTCGCGTTTGGCAAGCGATGCAACACCTGGAGCGGCCGGTCCCGTCGTCGCGTTGACAGGGGGGTGGTCCCCCCTTATCTGTCCCAGCGGCTTCGCGCGAAACCCCTGTTTCCGTACGTCTTGGAGGCGAGTCCCGCCATCTCGGCGGTTGTAGCGCCTCGACCCAATTCTTTTCTCTTCAAGGACGGTTTCGAATGCTCGGCTTGTCAACGCTGGCCAAAAGGATTTTCGGCTCCAGCAACGATCGTAGACTCAAGCCTTTCTACGCACGAGTTCCCAGAATCAACGCGCTGGAAGCGGATATCGCGAAGCTCACCGACGAGGACCTGCGCCAGCGCACGGTCACGTTCCGCGAGCAGATTGCGAACGGCCGGTCGCTCGACGATCTCTTACCCGATGCCTTTGCGACAGTGCGCGAAGCGGCGAAGCGCACGCTCGGTCAGCGGCATTTCGATGTGCAGCTGATCGGCGGCATGGTGCTGCACGAAGGCGACATCGCCGAAATGAAAACCGGCGAAGGCAAGACGCTTGTCGCGACGCTGCCGGTCTACCTGAACGCTTTGTCTGGCAAGGGCGTGCACGTCGTCACTGTGAACGATTACCTAGCCCGTCGCGACGCGGAGTGGATGGGTCAGGTCTACAGATTCCTCGGGCTTAGCGTCGGATGCATCGTGCACGGGCTGAACGATCCGCAGCGGCGCGACCAATACGCCGCCGACGTGACCTACGGCACAAACAACGAATACGGCTTCGACTATCTGCGCGACAATATGAAGTACACGAAAGCGCAGATGGTGCAGCGCGGGCACAATTTCGCGATCGTCGACGAAGTCGATTCGATCCTGGTCGACGAAGCGCGCACGCCGCTCATCATCTCGGGGCCGACTGAGGACAATTCGCACCTTTACAAGGTGATCGATGCGTTCATGCCGGAGCTTCAGCCCGAGTACTACGAACTCGACGAGAAGCAACGCAGCATCACGCTTACCGAAGAAGGTAACGAAGCGGTCGAAAAGTGGCTCGCCAAGAACGGGGTAATGACAGAGGGCAGCCTCTACGACATCACGAACGTTTCGCTGGTGCATCACGTGAACCAGGCTCTGCGCGCGCACAAGCTGTTCCAGAAGGACCGCGACTACATTGTCAAAGACAACAAGGTCATCATCATCGACGAGTTCACCGGCCGTATGATGGAAGGCCGGCGGTATTCGGAAGGTCTGCATCAAGCCTTGGAAGCAAAAGAGAACGCGGCGATCCAGCCCGAAAACGTGACGTTGGCGTCGATTACCTTCCAGAACTATTTCCGCCTCTATTCAAAGCTTGCGGGGATGACGGGCACGGCTGCAACCGAAGCAAACGAGTTTATGGAGATTTACGAGCTGGACGTGGTCGAAATTCCCACCAACGTGCCTGTCTCGCGCGAAGATGACGACGATGAGATCTATCGTACCGTTGAAGAAAAATACGATGCGATCGTCGAGACGATCCGGGAGTGCGTGGCGCGCCAACAGCCTGTCCTCGTCGGCACGGTTTCGATCGAGAAGTCCGAAACGCTGGCTGCCGTGTTGAAGAAGCAGAAGATCAAGCACAACGTCCTGAACGCGCGCTATCACGAGATGGAAGCGCAAATCATAAGCCAAGCGGGCGTACCCGGCGCAGTCACAATCGCGACGAACATGGCGGGCCGCGGCACCGACATTCAGCTCGGCGGCAACGCGGATATGCGCATCGCCGTCGAGACCGTTGGCATCGACGACGAGGCGGAGAAGAAGCGTATCGCAGAGAAGATACGCGCTGAGATCGCTGAGGCGAAGAAGACTGTCATCGAGGCCGGCGGGCTTTACGTGCTAGGCACCGAGCGGCATGAAAGCCGGCGCATCGACAACCAGCTGCGCGGCCGCTCGGGCCGTCAAGGCGATCCCGGGCATTCGAAATTCTATTTGAGCCTACACGACGATCTCATGCGCATTTTCGGGCAGGATAAGCTCGATGGGATGCTTCAGCGGCTGGGCCTGAAGCAGGGCGAAGCCATCAGCCATGGCATGGTCAACGCGGCGGTCGCGAAATCGCAGCAACGGGTCGAGTCGCGCAACTTCGACATACGCAAGAACTTGCTGAAGTTCGACAATGTGATGAACGATCAGCGCAAGACGATCTTCGAGCAGCGGCTCGAGTTCATTAGCGCGGACAACGTCCACGACACGATCATCGCGATGCGCCATCAGCTGATCGAGGATTTGGTCAAGCGCTATATCCCCGAAGGGTCGTATGTCGAGCAGTGGAAGCTCGGCGAGCTAGACAGCGAGGTGAAAGACTACTTCGGCCTCGATCTTTCGATCGACACGTGGGGCAAGCAGGACGGTATTGCGGAAGAAGAGATCATCGAGCGCATCACGAAGGCGGCTGACGCCCGCGGCGACGAGCGGTTGCGCGGTGCACCGCCGGAAGCCGTAAGCCAAATCGAGCGTTCGGTTCTGCTGCAGACGCTCGATCATGAGTGGCGGGAACATTTGGTCACGCTGGAGCATTTGCGGCACACGATCGGCCTACGCGGCTATGGCCAGCGTGATCCGCTGAACGAGTATAAGACCGAAGCGTTTCTGCTGTTTGAGGCCCTGCTCGCGCATGTGCGTCAACAGGTGACGAAGCAGTTGATGCACGTGCAAATTCAGCTTGAAGCGCCGCAACTGGACGAGCGCGCGCTACCTCAAATGCAGGCGATGCACATCAATCCCGACACGGGCGAAAACGAGTTCGACGAACCCGACAGCGGTCCGCGTACAAACGCGCCGCGGCTTGCCGGGCGGCCTGTGCCGGTAAACCCGAACGACCCGCAAACCTGGGGCAAGGTCTCGCGCAACGCACCCTGCCCGTGCGGCTCAGGCAAGAAGTTCAAGCAATGCCACGGGGCGTTCTAGGCTAACGCGGCCTGTCGCCTTCAACGGTCACGCGGTGCATTTCGCGCCGGTGACCGTGGTAGTCGTTGAGCGCGTAGTGCTGGGTGCAGCGGTTGTCCCAGAACGCGACCGAGTTCTTCCGCCATTGGAAGCGGCAGGTGAATTCCGGCTTGGCGCAGTGTTCATAGAGCCAGCGTAGCAGCGGGCGGCTTTCTTCCTTGGTCCAACCTTCGAAGCGCTGCGTGAAACCGATGTTGACATAGAGCGCTCTGCGCCCAGTTTCGGGGTGCGTGCGCACGACCGGATGGACGACCTCTGCCTTCGCTTCGTCGGACGTTTTCGGCTTCATCGAGCGTTGGTCGTTGTGGCGGTTGGCCTCGCTCATCCCGTCGACGCCGTATTGCGCGTTCGCCGAGTGAACAGCATTCAAGCCGTCCAGCATTCGCCTCATACCTGTCGAGAGCGCTTCATAGGCGAGGTATTGGTTCGCGAACATCGTATCGCCGCCGGCGGGCGGCACCTCCTTCGCATAGAGAACGCTGCCAAGAGGCGGCTTCTCGAAGAACGTCATATCCGAATGCCAGCCGCCGCCGAAATTCACTTTGTCGTCTTTCTCTTTAAAGACGCGCATGACTTCGGGGTGACCATCGATCGAGGCTGCGTAGGGGTGGATCGAGATCGAGCCGAAGCGGCGGGCGAAGGCGATTTGCTGTTCAGGCGTTATCACCTGGTCGCGGAAGAAGATCACGCAGTGGTCGAGGAGCGCCTTGTGCACCGTGGCAAACGCTTGGTTGCCGAGCGGGCTGCCCAAATCCACACCGGATATTTCCGCGCCGAGTGCGCTTGTCAGGCGGGTGACCGTGATGCCGTTGCTCATGCCGTAGCGTTCCTTCGTTGGCGCTCAAGCCTAGGGCAGCTTGCGCTTGATGAAAAGGTAACTTGCGCGCGAAGCCATCCAGGTCTCCAATCGCGCCTAGAGAGACTGGAGCGCCGCAATGTCCCAACCCATTCCGTTCAAGATCGAGATTTCGCAAGCGACCATCAACAAGATCATGGAGCGTGTGCGTACCTTCGAATGGCCGGACGCGCCGGCCGGCGGCGGATGGGCTTATGGGGCCGAGCTTTCGACGATGAAGGAAATCGTCGAGTATTGGCTGCACGGATACGATTGGTTTCGAGAGCAGGAACGGCTGAACACGCTGCCGCATTTCAAGGCGCGGGTGCGCGATCTCGACATCCACTTCATCCATCTAAAATCGAACGCGCCGAAGCGGCGGCCATTGATCATCAGCCACGGGTGGCCTGGATCCATCGTCGAGTTCTTGAACGTGATCGAACCCTTGGCACAACCACAGAAGCATGCTGGCAAGCTTGCGGATGCCTTCGACGTGATCGTGCCGTCGCTGCCGGGCTACGGCTTTTCCGACAAGCCCGCGAAGCCAATGAGCCCCCGCACCGTTGCGGGTTATTTCGACGAGCTGATGACGAACGTGCTCGGCTATTCGGACTATATCGCGCAAGGCGGCGATTGGGGCTCGTCGGTATCGGGATGGCTCGGTTATGAAGGCCGCGGCTGCAAGGCCGTACACCTCAACATGCTGGGCTGGCGTTCGCCGGGGATCGCGTTCGAGACGCCGGAGGAGAAGCAAGCCGAGCAGCAGTTTCAAATGCTGTTCGATATGGAAGGTGCGTATTTCCGGCTGCAATCGACGAAGCCGCTGACGCTGTCGTACGGGATGATGGATTCGCCGGTTGGCACGGCCGCTTGGATCATCGAGAAGTTCAAGGGCTGGTCTGATCTCGACGATGGGAAACTCGAAAGCGTCTACACGAAGGATCAGTTGCTGACCAACATCATGCTCTATCTCGTCACGCGCACGTTCGGCACGGCGACATGGATGTATCGCGGGCTTTTCGAGGATGCAGGGGGCAAGCCGGTGCCGCCGAAGACGCGCGTGGAGAAGCCGGTTGCGATCGCCCGGTTCCCCGTCGATCTCATCCCCTTCCCACCGCGCTCGATGGTGGAGAAGTCGCTCAACGTCGTGCGGTGGACGGAATTCAAGCGTGGCGGCCACTTTGCGGCGATGGAGCGGCCACAGGACTTCATCGAAGACGTGCGCGCATTCGGCCGCGAGGTTGACGCCCTGTGAAGCCGTTTCGCGTCGCCGTTCCGCAGGGCGATATCGACGATCTGAAGGAGCGGCTCGCACGCGTGCGTTGGCCGAACGAACCCGCGGGCAATGCCGCTTGGGATTGGGGGACCAACCTTTCCTACATGCAGCGGCTGATCGCGCATTGGCGCGATGCGTTCGATTGGCGGCAGGCGGAGGCAGAGCTGAACCGGTTTCCGCAGTTCACCGTCGAGATGGCGGCCGGCGGCGAAACACACGCGGTGCACTTCCTCTATGAGAAGGGATCAGGCCGCAAACCCTTGCCGCTGATCCTGACGCACGGTTGGCCTTCGACCTATCGCGAGTTTCTCGATGTGGTCGAGCCGCTTGCGCATCCGGAGCGGTTCGGCGGCGATGCGAACGATGGGTTCGACGTGATCGTGCCGTCGTTGGTCGGTTACGGATGGTCTTCCAAACCATCGACACCGATCGGGCCTGCTGCAATGGCTGAACTTTGGCATCGGTTGATGCACGATGTGTTGGGTTACGAGCGCTACGCGGCGCAGGCCGGCGACTGGGGAAGCTTCGTCACCTCGCGGCTCGCGTTACAGCACCCGGAGAGCGTGATTGCGATTCACCTCACGATGCTGCCGCTTCGGCCTTATCTCAAGCATCCGTCGCAACCGCCGGTCACGCCGGAGGAAGGCGCGTGGATCGAGAAGATGCAGGCTTGGTGGCGCCAAGAGGAAGGCTATCGCTCCATCCAATCGACGAAGCCGATGGCGCTTGCGTTCGGCTTGATGGATTCGCCGGTGGGATTGGCCGGGTGGCTGGCCGACAAGTATTGGCGGCTTGGCGATACGCGCAAGGATCATCCGTACGAGGGGATGGAGGCGCGGTTTCCGATGCACACGATGTGCACGCAGCTTTCGCTTTACTGGTTTTCGGGCACGATCAACTCGGCGAACATGCTCTACCGAGCTGGGCCGGCTGAGCGGAGCGCTCTTTTGAAGCCTGGCGAGCGCGTGACGGTGCCGACAGCGTATTCCGACTATCCGATGGACGTGCTGCCGCCGACGCCCGAGTCATGGGGGCGGCGCGGCTACAACATCGTTCGCTGGCGCGAGATGAAAGCGGGCGGGCACTTCGCGGCGATGGAAGAGCCGAAGCTGTTTGCGAACGACGTGCGAGAGTTCTTTCGCGCGTATCGCTAGACGAGGGGAAATCGCGATTGGCGATACGTCCAGATGATCCCCCAGAGCGCAGCCAACCATGCGGCAACAATCCAGGCTGTGGACACTACGTAGTCGAAACTGGTTCCTACGGACGGCGCGTAGCCCTTTGACATTGTGAGACCCGTTAGTTCGACGAAAATACCGGCGCCTCCGAAGCTCAGGGCGTAGAGCAGCGGTGCTGAGGGTGTGAAGCCCTTGCGCAAGAGAATAGCGGCATAGGCGATTGATATCGTTGCAATCGTCGATGTCGTTGCGATCCTGCTGAACGCCTTCATCGTCGAATCTGTCGCAAGATTCTCCACGACCGACCTGACGCCCAGCCCGGATATCAAAAAACCGACCGCTAGTCCGCCAACGTAGGTGACCAGCAATGCAATGCGAACTGTCTTATTCAAGGTCGCCTCACTTGAGCACACTCTAGCCGAAACGCGCGATGCTCGTTGTGACGGCGGCTACTACCGCGACATCCTAGCGCCCATAGGCGGAATATACAGGTGAGAGGCCGACGCTCCCAAACCGAGCTCAGGCCAACCCGACGCGGCCCATCGCTAGGTATTTGTCCCAGCGTTGTTTGCGAAGCGCCTCGGGCGTCAGGGCTTCGAGTTCGGTGAGGGCGAGGTCGATGGCGTCGCCGGTGTCTTCGATGGCGCGGTCGCGTCCGCGGTGGGCGCCGCCAACGGGTTCGGCGACGATGGAATCGATGATGCGCAGTTGCTGCAGATCTTGGGCCGTGATCTTCAGCGCGGCCGCTGCGTCTTGCGCCTTGGCTGCCGAACGCCAGAGGATCGATGAGCAGCCTTCCGGCGTGATGACCGAATAGATCGCGTGTTCCAGCATGATGACGCGGTCGCCGGCGGCGATTGCGATGGCGCCACCCGACATGCCCTCGCCGATAATGACGGAGACGAGCGGTACGTTCAGCGTGAGGCAACGTTCGGTGCCGCGCGCGATCGCTTCGCCTTGGCCCCGCTCTTCGGCGCTGACGCCCGGGTAGGCGCCGGCGCTGTCGACCAGCGTAATCACCGGCATGTTGAAGCGTTCGGCCAATGTCATGAGGCGCACCGCTTTGCGGTAGCCGTCCGGCATCGCCATGCCGAAGTTGTGGCGGAGGCGCGTCTTGGTGTCGTTGCCCTTCTCATGGCCAATGACCATCACGGAGCGGCCGCGGAAATTGCCCATGCCGCCGAGGATTGCTTTGTCGTCGGCGTAAGAGCGATCGCCAGCCAGCGGTGTGAAGTCTTGGATTAGCGCGTGGACATAGTCGAGGAAGTGCGGACGTTCCGGATGCCTGGCGACCATCGTCTTTTGCCAGGGCGTCAGCTTCGAATACGTGTCGGCGAGAAGCGCGCGGGCTTTCTCTTCCAGCCGCGAAACCTCTTCGTCGATCGAGACGGGATGCTCGCCCTGCGTGGCAACGCGGCGGAGTTCTTCCACCTTCCCTTCCAGGTCGGCGATCGGCTTTTCGAAATCGAGATAGGTGGTCATGCTGCACTGCCCACGTGGCGCGCGCCCAAGGAATCACGAAGGTGAGCCAAAGGGTTAGCCCTTATTGCGTCGTTCTGTCGCGACAGTTGCCCGATTGCTGGCGGGGTTGTCAACGCTTGGTGCCTGTCACACTGGCGGGGTCGGCCGCGTCATAGAGGGCATGGAGGTCCAAACCCGCATGAAAATACTAGCGTTTATCTTGGCAGCGATGATGGCCGCGAACGGGGCTTACATGTTTGTGGACCCGCCCGGTTGGTATGCGGCGGTGCCGGGTGTGCCGGACACCGGACCGCTTAACCTTCATTTCGTGCGCGACATCGGCATCGCGTACGTCACCGGTGGCGTGGCGCTCGCGTGGAGCGCGCTTGGCGCCGGGTGGCGCGCGAGTGCGCTGGCCGCGCTCTTCATCGGCGGGCACTCGCTGTTGCATGCGGGTGAGACCATCATGGGTCACCATCACGATGTAGTCCTGAACGAGCTTGTCGCCGTGCATCTGCCCGCGGTGCTTGCGGTGGTCGTTAGTGTTTTTCAGAAGCGGAGCATGTCATGAATCGATGGTTGCTCACCAAGTTGCTCGCATGGGGTAAGACCCAGATTGGCGACGTGAACATGGACTATGCCTATCACCTACGCGATGTTGAGCCGTCGCGGCTGTGGCGGTTCTCGATGATCAAGGCGGTCGAAGGCAATCGTAAGCATACGCCCGCCGATGCCTATCATACGGCTGGTATGGCGGCCGCGATGGTCGAGGATTGCGGGCCCTGCGTGCAGATCCACGTGAACCTGGCGCTGAAAGACGGCGTCGATGCGGACGTGCTGCGTGCGCTTGCGACAAGACAGCTGGATAAGGTTCCGCCGCACGTGGCGCTGGCGTTTCGATATGGTGATACGGTTTCGCGTGGCGAGATGGCCGATGACATACGTGACGCGATCCGCAAGCTGTGGGGCGAGAAGGGTTTGATCGAACTTGCCTTTGTGGTTGCGACCGCGCGCTTCTATCCGGCATTGAAGCGCGGCATGGGCTTTGCGCACACGTGTGAGCGCGTTGTCGTGAACGATCGCGAGACTTTGACGGCGAAGGCGGCATGAACGCGGTTGAGACCTTCGAGATCGAACGCAAGCGGTTGACCCACGTCGCCTACCGGATGCTTGGCCGGTGGAGCGAAGCGGAAGACGCCGTGCAGGACGCCTACCTGCGCTGGCGGGCCGCCGATCAAGGGTCGATCGCGACGCCTGCGGCGTGGCTGACCACGGTGACCGTTCGGCTGTGCTTGGACCGCATGCGACGAGCGAAAGCTTCACGCGAAGTCTATGTGGGGCCTTGGCTGCCGGAGCCCATTTTGACCATGGAAGACGGCGAACGGCGCGAGGCGGAGATGGAAACGTTCGCGGACGATCTTTCGCTTGGGCTAATGGTGGTGTTGGAGCGCTTGGGGCCGGAGGAACGCGCAGCGTTCATTCTTCGCGAAGCGTTCGACAGTTCGTACGCCGAGATCGCCGCGGCTCTGGGAAAGAACGAACCGGCGGTACGCCAGTTGATATCGCGGGCGCGCGAGCGGGTGCGCGCGGAGCGGCCACGGTTTCGGGCGGCACCCGATGCGCACCAGCGCTTGATGACAGAGTTCCTGTCTGCCGTCGCGGCGAACGATACGTCCCGGCTTGTGGCTCTGATGAAGAGCGACGTCCGCTTCGTGAGTGACGGGGGCGGCAAGGCGCCGGCGGCACTTCGAGTTGTGGACTCGCCCGCAGAGGTTGCCCAGTTGATCATCCATCTTGCCGGAGCGAAGGGCGGTCCGCGCGCGATGAAGTTCGTTACCGTGAATGGCGTGCCGTCTGTCTGGTTCGTCGATGGCCAAGGTTTCGAGACCGTCGCGCAGTTGGACGTTGATGGCGACCTGATTGGCGCCATCTACGTCGTGCGCAACCCCGAGAAGCTTGCACACATAAAACTTCACTGACTACTCGGCAGGCGACGGCTTGGCGGCCTTCGCTGCTTCGATGGGCCTGTCGAGCCGACCGAGGAGCGGCGACACGAGCAGCACCGCTATGCCGATGCCGGCGCCCCAGATCGCGACGTTCGTGAACACGCCGATGTATGTGTGCAGCGCGGCCGCGGGGTCTAGCACCTGCCCCGCCACGGTCTGTGCTGCTGTTAGCCGGGCGACGAAGCCTGCAAGGAGGCCAGCCCACGCCGAGCCCAAAAACCATGTCGCCATAATCGTCGCGACAGTCGCTTTGGGCGACAGCTTCGTCATTTGCGCTAAGCCCACTGGCGATAGGAACAGTTCGCCTGTGGTGTGCAGGAAGTACATGCCGACGAGGAAGATCATCGGCACGCGGTACTCGGTGTTCGCAAAGTTCTCGGCGCCCCAGACCAACACGCCGAAGCCGGCTGCGATTTGCAGCATCGCGAGGCCGAATTTTGCCGGCGCGTTCGGGTCAAGGTGGCGCGGCTCCAGGTAGGCCCAGAGCCCTGCGAAGATCGGCGCTAGGATGAGGATGAAGCCGGAGTTGAACGACTGCGTTTGGGCTGGCGTCATCGCGAAGCCGAACAGCTCAAGCTCGGTGTTGCGCTGCGCAAACTGATTGAGCGACGAGCCTGCTTGGTTGAACAACGTGAAATAGGCGACAGAAAATAGGATCAGCGTGAGTGCCAAGATCATGCGCTGAGCTTCGGCGCGCGTGCACTGCGTGATCATGAAATAGATCAGGTAGATAAGCACGACGATCGATCCGGCAAGAAGCGCATAGCCGACGAGCTCGAAGCGCTGCATCAGAAGCCAAACGATGCCAAGCGGGATGATGACGGCTGCGTAAATCCACCACTCCAGTTTCACACCGGCAACAGGCCGTGCGAGCTTAATCGGATCGGGCGGTTCGCCTTTACCTTCGAGCAGCGGCTTGCCGAGCACGAAGACGATGTAGCCGGCGAGCATGCCGACGCTTGCAAGCCCAAAGCCCGCCCACCAGCCCACTTCCTGGCCGAGCCAACCGCAGATTATGGCGGCCCAGAACGAGCCCAGATTGATGCCGTAGTAGAACAACGTGAAGCCAGAGTCGCGGCGCGGATCGGCCTGCGGGTAGAGTTGACCGACGAGCGAGGAGATGTTGGGCTTTAAGAAACCGACGCCCATCACAATCAGCGACAGCGCGAGATAAAAGATGCCGACATAGAACGGATCGCGTTCTTTGACGGTGAGCTCATACGAGCCCTTCGCCAGGACCGAGGGGAGCGCCCCGCCTGCGGCAAGCCCTTTGATCTCCAGGTCACCGCCGCTCGTGGCGCCGATCGCGTATTTGGCTCCATCGACGAGCAAGCTGACTTGCCGCGCGTTGCCGCGACCCTCGACGTCGAATGTATACTCCTGTCCTTGGTAGCTAAGAATTTGCTTCGCCGGTTCGCCTTCAAGCGCCATCGTGGCGTGGCCCGCGACCAGCAGCAACGCTCCGAACGCGACCGCTTTGCGAGTGCCCAGATAGTGGTCGGCCAAGAAGCCGCCGAGGAGCGGCAGAAGGTACACTAGAGCGCCGTAGGCAGCGTACTGGCCGTTCGCGAACGCGTCGTCGAACAGGAAGTGCTGGGTCAGGTAGAAGATCAACAGGCCGCGCATGCCGTAGAACGAGAATCGCTCCCACATCTCGGCGAAAAAGAGAATGAAGAGGCCCTTGGGGTGGCGGCGGATCTGCAGCAACACCGGAATCGCGGTCACGATCGTGATGAAGATGCCGGCGACGGCGATCATGTTCATAGCTTTGCCCCTGAGCGACGCTCGGGACTATCATACCAACGACGAGGCCGGAAGAGTGGCGACTAGATCTCGACCTGCGTGCCCATCTCGACCACTCGGTTCGCGGGGATGCGAAAGAAGCGGGTGGCGGACAGCGCGGCCGCCTGCATGGCAATAAAGAGCGCGGCTTGCCAGCGACGGAGTTCAGAGCGGCGGGCGGGGATGAGCGTTTCTCGCCCCAGGAAGAACGTCGTTTGCATCAGATCGAACGACAGGCCGAATTGGCGGCAGAGTTCGAGCGCGCGCGGGACATCGGGCCGCTCCATGAAACCGTAGTGAACGATGACTTGGTGGAAGCCTTTGCCGAGCTTTTCCACCTCGATGCGATTGGCATCGGATACGCGCGGGAAGTCCTTCACGTCGACTTTCATGAGCACCACGCGTTCGTGGACGACGTGATTGTGCTTCAAATTGTGCAGGAACGCGGTCGGGATCACGGCCGGGTTCGAGGTCATGAACACAGCTGTACCGCTGACTCGTTCGGTCGTGCGGTCCCACGTCTCCAAGAACTCGCGGATCGGCATTGCATCGCGGTAAAGTTTCGTCACCAGAATTTCGCGACCTCTGTTCCAAACCATGAAGGCGGCGAGCGCTGTAGCTGCGGCGACGATCGGGAACCAGCCGCCGGTTGGAATCTTCAGCGTGTTCGAGGCCAAGAACATGAAGTCTACGATAAAGAAACCGCCAAACACGGAATAGGCCAGCCAGCGGTTCCAGCCCCACAGCCAGCGCGCGACCACGGCGGCCAACAGGCCGTCGATCATCATTGCACCGGTGACTGCAAGGCCGTAGGCGTGCGTCAAGGCGCTTGAGTTTTGGAACATGATCACCACGATCGCGACACCGATCATGAGCAGGTAATTGATCTGGGGGATGTAGATTTGCCCCATCTCGGTTGCCGACGTGTGGCGGATGTCCATGCGCGGCAGGTAGCCCAGCTGGATCGCCTGCCGGGTCAGCGAGAACACGCCGGAGATCACGGCTTGGGAGGCTATGATCGTGGCGCAGGTCGCCAACAAGACCATCGGGTAGAGCGCCCAGTCGGGTGCAAGATGGAAGAACGGATTCTTGATCGCCGCGGGATCGGATAAGAGCAGCGCGCCTTGACCGAAGTAGTTCAACAGCAAGCAGATCGATACACCGGCCCATGCTGCGCGAATGGGGCCACGGCCGAAGTGGCCCATATCAGCGTAGAGCGCCTCGGCGCCCGTCACGCAGAGCACAATCGCGCCCAAGGCGACGAACGTGATCCAGGGCTTATCGATAATCAGGTCGATCGCGTAGCCCGGCCAAATCGCGCTTAAGATCGCTGGGCGTTGGAGGACCTCGATCAAGCCTAAGGTCCCTATGGTCAGGAACCACAAAATCATGATCGGCGCGAACATGCGACCGACGCCAGCGGTGCCGCGGCTCTGCAGCATGAAGAGGGCGACCAGGATCACCGTCGCTAACGGAACGACGGCGTGATCGAAGGCGTCGGTCGCGACGCGCAAGCCTTCGACCGCAGAGAGAACGGACACGGACGGCGTAATCAACGCGTCGCCGTAGAAGAGCGACAGCCCAGTCAGCGCGAGCAGCCAGATGATGCGCCGACGGCGCGGCGCGGCATGGCCAGTTCGCAGTGCCAGCGAAGCCAGCGAAAGCACGCCGCCTTCGCCCTTGTTGTCGGCGCGCATGATGAAGACGCAATATTTCAAGGTCACGACGATCACGAGCGACCAGACTGCGAGCGAGAGAACGCCATAGACGGACGTCTCGTTCAGGCCCATGCCACCGGTGAACGTTTCGCGCATCATGTAGAGCGGGCTGGTGCCGATGTCGCCGAACACAATGCCGAGCGCCGCCAACGCCAACGTGCGTTGGCGCGCGGTCTGCGCTTTTGGGTCGGTGAGGGTGGTGTCCATGGGCGCGCTCGCGGGAAGACCGCGTCAGTTCTTCGTTCGCTCGCGGATCATTTGCATCTGGCGCACGATCACCTCGGCTTGGCGGATCGAGGCAAGGTCGATGAGTTTGCCGTTCAGCGCGACGGCCCCCATGCCTTTCGTAGCTCCTTCCTTCATCGCAGCGAGGATCGCTTCGGCGCGTTTCACCTCGTCGGCAGGAGGCGTGAAGACCCGGTTCGCGAGCGCAACCTGGCTTGGATGGATCGCCCACTTGCCTTCGCAGCCCAGGACTGCCGTGCGCTGAGCTTGCGCGATGAAGCCAGCTTCGTCGGAATAGTCGCCGAACGGCCCGTCGATGGGCCTAAGGCCATGTGCGCGGGCGGCGGCCACCATGCGCACCGTCGCGTAGTGCCAAAGGTCGGACCAGTGCTGGTCGCGCTTACCCGCTTCATCCTTGTCGGTCAGCACAACGTAATCCTTGTTCGGGCCGCCGATGTTCGTCGTGCGCATGCCAGCGGACGCCGCGTAATCGGCGGAGCCGAAGTGAAGCGACTCAAGGCGCTTCGATGCGCCGGCGATTGCGTCGATGTTGTTGAGGCCAAGCACACTTTCGATGATGACTTCGAGCTTGACCTTTTTCTTGCGGCCGATGGCCGTTTCGATCTGCGAGATCAGCATGTCGATCGCGTAGACGTCGGCGGCGACGCCGACCTTCGGAATCATGATCAGATCGAGGCGCTCACCCGCCTGCTCCATGATGTCGACGACATCGCGGTAGCAGAAATGCGTGTCGAGGCCGTTGATCCGCACCGAGATCGACTTGTGGCCGAAGTCCTGGGTCTTCAGTGCTTGGATGATGTTCGCGCGCGCTTGCGGCTTGTCGGCCGGCGCGACGCTGTCTTCGAGGTCGAGGCAAATGACGTCGGCGTCGCCTTGCGCTGCCTTTTCGAACAGCGCGGGGCGAACGCCCGGCACAAAAAGTTGCGACCTATTCAAACGTGCTGGAATGCTTTCAACTGTCGTGAAGCTCATGCGAATGCCCCGTCTTTGGAATCGCGACGTCGGGCCCCCTCAAAAGAGGCCGGGAAGCTATGCCTCCCCCCTTGCCCAGTCAACGCTTACGCCGGACGGCCAAAGGGTGTTTTTCCGCCACCAGACGCCTTAACCTTTCATCCTGAACGTGAGTGTAAATCTGGGTGGTCGCGATATCGGCGTGGCCCAGCAACTGTTGCACGCTTCGCAGGTCCGCACCATGTGCCACGAGATGGCTCGCGAACGCGTGGCGCAACACATGCGGCGAAAGTTTTCGTGGATCGACGCCTGCCTTCACCGCGAGGTCTTTCAACAATTGCGCCACGCGGCGGCGCGTTAGGTGGCCTTCTATACCGCGCGACGGAAATAAGAAGCGTTGCGCGCGTTCCGACTGAGGAAGAAAGCGTGGACGGACGGTCAAGTACGTCTTGATCGCTTCGCGGGCTGGTAGGCCCAGTGGAACGAGACGCTCCTTCCCACCCTTGCCTTTGACGAGAAGCATGCGCCGCTCACCGCCTGCGGCCGCCAACGGGAGCGTCACGAGCTCCGATACGCGCAAGCCAGACGCATAGAGCAGTTCCACGATGCAGAGCAGGCGCACCGCCTCTGGCCCCTCTAAAGACGCTGCGGCTTCGATCAGCGCTTGGGTTTGCGCTTCGGTGACGACCTTGGGCAGCGGGCGGCCGCGCTTTGGCGATTCGATCGCGGACGTCGGATCGTCGGCGCGAATGTCTTCGTCGAGCAAGAAGCGGTGCATCTGGCGCAGCGCCGAGAGGCGGCGTGCCTGCGTCGACGCTTTGAGGCCCGCCGCCGAAAGGGACGCCAGGTAGTCGCGGACATCGCCGGCGGAAGAATTTGTGAACGAGCGCTTGCGCCCGCGCAGGTGTCCAGCGAAGTCGAGCAGGTCGCGCCGATAAGCGTCAAGCGTGTGAACTGCCGCCCCGCGCTCGGCGCTCAACATTTCTAGGAAGGATTCCAGCAGGTGCAGACCGACGTCGGGGGCTGTCGTCATTGATGTTGGCGCACCGGCGCGCCAAGCACCGATTCGACTGCGAGCGCGCGCGCCTCGTCGCGCAAGCCGACCGCGATCAGAGCTTTTGCGACCCGGGCGACCGTTTGCCCTTGCGCGCGCGAAGGTCCGCCCGGCCCTAAGGCCACGAGCGCGTTCAAGATCGTTTCACCCTGGTGGCCTTCGAGCGCACTGCGGCCGATGGCGGTCAGCGCTTCGGCGGCGGCGCCGGATGGAACAACGCCCGTGGTGTTGGCTGAAACTGCCCACTGCGCGTCGGGTGGTATGGTGTAGCCCAGCGCTTCGAGTAGCGGGATCTCGCGCGTCGCACGTTCCATCAACCAATCCTTCGAGGGTCCGGGTTTCAGCGCGTTCTGTCCAAGCCAGGTCAACGCGCTCGGCATACGAGCTAGGTTTTCCGTCGACGCGCGGACGAGGCCTAGTTGAATTTGCAGCGCGTTCGCGGCGGCTGCATCCGTCGGCGAGTTCAGAACGATCAGCCACTGTTCCGCGGCCTTGTCGCGCCGCGCGTAGAGGAGCACACGGGCGACGTTAGGTGCAACCCAGGCTGTGTCTTGCGACGGCGCCATCTGCTGCGCGATCCCGGCACTTAGCGTTGCGAACAACGCGAAGCGGTTCTGCGACTCGGCGCGCTGTAAGGCAGCGGCAAAGGCCGCGGCGCGTGCCGTCGGCACAGTGCGCGCTGCGATCGATCGGAAATAGAGTGCGTTCGCGCGCGCTGGCGAAAGCTTGGCCGCCCAATCTTCCGGATCGTCGAGTTGGTCGGGTGTGAATGTCTCGGCCAGATAGGCCTCACGCAGTTCGTCGATCGAACCGAGGCTGGCAAGTGTCGCGCGCTCCACCGCGCTCAAGCGAAGCGCTGGGTCGGACGACTGCGAAAGCAATTGTGCCGCCGGAACCCAGCCGGCGAGCGCCGCCGGTGCGGAGCCACCAGCCTTTCGCAACATCGCCAGGTGCAGACCCGATGGCGTGGGCAGCGCCGTAACGTTCGCCGGACCATCATTGGTGATCGCGTCGGCGAGTGTGAAGAACGCGTCGTCGTTGATGCTGCGCTCGCGCATGACATTCAGTGTCAGGGTCGCTGCCGCTTCATCCTTTTGCGCGAGGTAGCAGAAGACGCGAAGCTTCAGCCAATAGGGGTCGTTCGACGATTGGCGCGGCGACGTCGAGTCCCCGCACGCATCGCCGTCGCGGCCTTGAAGTAACAGTGCTTCGGCCCAAGCTTGGCGCGCGAAATTGTCGGTGCGCGCGCTTTGCGCGCCGAGCATCGCCGCTTCGTCGACCAAACCGTTCGCGACGAGCTTCTGCAGACGCTGGGCGAGGAACGACGGTTCGTCGGGCGGCGCTTCACCTGCAGGCGGGTTCGCTTGCGTCAACAGCACGCGCTTCAAAAGATTTTGCATCGCCGGCGAGTTCGGCGCCGAGGGAAGCTGCGCGATGCGCGACGCGATCGCCGGTCGCGCGCTTCCCGACCAGAGACTGGATGCAAAGCCGCCAGAGCCCGCGCTCAGCAAACCCGCGCCTGCAGGATCGATTGCCGCTAGATCGGTGACGGTGACGCGCGGCCCAGTCGGTGCGCCGGGTTTGTCGGGAACTGTTTGCTCGATCGGACCGGTTTGGACCGTGGTGCTTGCAGGATCGGCGGCCGGCTCGGTTTGCGGCGTCAATGTTCGGGGCGCCGTCTTTGCCGGACCCTGAGATTCGGGTTCGGCAGCGACGGCAAGCGATGTCGAAGCAGCAAGTACGGCGAGAAAGACGTTAACGCGGGAACCGATCATCGGGCAGAACCTTCTCGACCTTGCGCACCGGCGGGGTCACGGTCGAGCCGTAATACGCGAGCGCCCCCGCACCCAACAGCAGCAATACTAGTGCGGCAGCGACCAATCGGCCAAGCTGTTGCAGGCCGCCGGGGCGGTCATAGTCCCGGTAATAGCGTCTGCGCCGCACGCCGTTCCCCTATTCTTCCCGCTCTCTGGCCGCGAACAGGCAGTTCATGTACATGCTGATTCCGCCAGGTTAGAACAATATATGCAGGTGCAGGAACACACGGAAAGACCGGAAGCGGGGCCGCCCCTTAACGAGCGCTCCATTGTGCTGGTTGGGCTCATGGGTGCTGGCAAAAGCACAGTTGGCCGCCGCTTAGGCAACGCGCTGAAGCTGCCGTTCCACGATGCGGATCAGGAAATTGAAACCGCAGCGGGCTGTTCCATAACTGATTTCTTCGAACGCTATGGCGAACCTGCGTTTCGCGAAGGCGAGCGAAAAGTGATTGCGCGCTTGCTTGCAGGCCCCCGGCATGTGCTAGCGACCGGTGGCGGCGCCTTCATGGATCCGACGACGCGAGAATTGATCAAGCGGTTGGGGTTTTCGGTTTGGTTGCGCGCCGATATCGGCTTGTTGATGGAGCGCGTATTGAAGCGTCCGACCCGCCCGCTGTTGAAGAACGACGATCCGCGCGCGACGATGGAGCGGCTGATGGCCGAACGCTATCCCGTCTATGCCGAAGCCGACCTGACGGTCGACTCCAACGGTGGGCCGCACGATGCGATCGTGCAGCGGATATTGTCTCATCTCGCCGATATCGGCGTAAGGTCGGCGTCATGAGCCAGGAGCGATTGCGCGTCGACCTTGGCGGTCGTGCCTACGAGATCGTGGTTGGCGCCGGCGTGCTTGCCAATGCGGGCAAGGAGATCGCGGGCCTGAAGCGAGCCAAGCGCACGTTCATCGTTGCCGACGATCATACTGCGGGATTGCACCTGGACGGGCTCACGCGATCGCTGGACGCCGCAGGACTTTCGCACACGGCGGCGGTGCTGCCGCCGGGCGAGGCAAGCAAGAGTTTCGGCGTGCTGGAACGGCTCGTCAGCCAAATGCTCGACGCAAAGGTCGAACGCGGCGATCTAGTGATCGCGCTCGGCGGCGGCGTGATTGGCGATCTTGCCGGGTTTGCCGCCGGCATCACGAAACGAGGGCTCGACTACGTCCAGGTGCCGACGACGTTGTTGGCGCAGGTGGACTCCTCTGTCGGCGGCAAGACTGCCATCGACATGCCGCAGGGCAAGAACTTGGTCGGCCTATTTCACCAGCCTTGCTTGGTTCTGTCCGACACCGCAGTACTCGACACGCTCCCCGAGCGCGAGCTGCGCGCGGGATACGCGGAGATTTTGAAGTACGGTCTGATCGGCGATGCCGTGTTCGCCGAATGGGCCGGTTCGAACGCAGCCGCGATCCTGGCCAAAGCAGGACCGGAGCGGACGAAGGCAATCATCACATCATGCCGGATGAAGGCGCGCGTCGTCGAAGCCGACGAACGCGAAGCCGGTCAGCGTGCGCTGCTCAACCTCGGGCATACGTTCGCGCACGCGATCGAGGCCTGCGCCGGGTATTCCGGCAAGGTGTTGCACGGCGAGGCGGTGGCCGTCGGTTGCGTGCTGGCGTTCGAGCTTTCGGAGCGTTTGAAGCTTTGTCCGCCCGGCCAGGCCAACCGCGTGCGCGCGTGGTTTGCAAATGCAGGTCTGCCGGCGTCGGTTGCCGATCTGCCGGAGCTCGGCGCATCCGAAGACGATCTCGTCGAGATCATGAAACAGGACAAGAAAGCGTCGGGCGGCACGCTCGTCTTCGTACTGGCGCGCGGGATTGGGCAAGCGTTCGTTGCGAACGATGTCGACCCCGCGGCCGTGAAGGCCCTGCTGAGCAACGCGCTGAACCGTCACTAGCATCCCCCTAGAAGAGAGAATCTGCACGCCATGGAAGAGAGTCTAATTCCGGCCCACGAGCTATCCGGATGGGATTTGCTGTTTTCGATCGGCATCACATTCGTGCTGATGTTGTTCTCGGCATTCTTCGCGGGCTCCGAGACTGCGATGACCGCAGCATCGCGCGCTCGCATGCACCAGCTTGAGAAAGATAACGAGCCGGGCGCAAAGCACGTGAACTGGCTCATGGCGCACCGCGAGCAGATGGTTGGCTCCATGTTGCTCGGCAATACGTTCGTGAACATCGCATCCTCTGCGCTGGTTACCAGCGTGTTGCTGACGTTGTTCGGCAACGCCGGCATCGCGGCCGCGACGATCATCACGACGATTCTGGTGTTGATCTTCTGCGAGGTTCTGCCCAAGACCTATGCGATCGCCAATCCGGACACCACGGCATTGCGATTGGCGCGTTCGGTTCGCTTCGCAGTCGGTGCGTTTTCCCCGGTCGTCAATGCGGTCGCCGGGATTGTGGCGCTGATCCTCAGAGCCATGGGGGTGAAGTCGCAAGGTTTGGTCGAAGACAAGGAAGAAGCGGCAGAGGCGGCCACGGAAGAGCTTCGCGGCGCGATCGACCTGCATCACATTCAAGGCGCGGTGCAGACGACCGACCGCAACATGCTTGGCGGTATTCTGGACCTGAAAGACTTGCAGGTGGCGGACGTCATGATCCACCGCAAGAGCATGACAATGCTGGACGGCGATTTAGCGCCGGAAGAAGTGCTTGACCGCGTGCTGTCGCAGCCGCACACGCGCCTGCCGGTTTACAAAGGCGACTCCGACAACATCGTCGGCGTCTTGCATGCGAAAGATCTGCTGCGCGCGATGTCGCGCAGCCAAGGCAATGTGAAGGCGATCAACGTGATGTCGATCGTCGCCAAGCCGTGGTTCATTCCCGACACAACGATGCTGACGGATCAGCTGCGCGCGTTTCTGCAGCGCCGGGTTCATTTCGCGCTGGTCGTCGACGAGTACGGTGCCCTGCAGGGCTTGATCACGCTTGAAGACATTCTGGAGGAAATCGTCGGCGAGATCCGCGACGAGCACGACGTGCCGGTGTCCGGCGTTCGTCCGCAACAGGATGGCAGCGTCAATGTCGACGGGTGGGTGACGATCCGCGAGCTCAACCGTGTGATGAACTGGACGTTACCCGATGAGGAGGCGACGACGATCGCGGGCCTCGTCATTCATGAGGCGCAGACGATCCCGGATGTCGCGCAAGTATTCAGCTTCCACGGCTTCAAGTTCGAAGTTCTGCGGCGGCAGAAGAACCAGATCACCGCGCTGCGCGTTACGCCCGCACAGCCGGCCGAGAAAGCGCTACACGCGACGTGAGGATTTCGCGCCGAGTGCGTCGAGGCATCACATACGGTGGGCGGCCTCGTCAGGTGTCAGCAGCGTCAGGGCGAGTGCATGGACGCGGTCTTTGAGTTCGGCGTCGAGCACGTCGTGCACTTTGCGGTGACGCTCGATGCGGTTCAGCCCTTCGAAGGCTGCTGACACAATCGCCACACGGAAGTGTGTTTCGCCGCCTTCGCGCGAGCCGGCGTGACCGTGGTGCTGCGCCGACTCGTCGCGCACGTCGAGGCGCTGCGGCGAAAATGCAGCGTCAAGCTTTGTCCGTATGGTTTCTGCAATCGTCATTTCAAAGCGCTCGTGAGTCATTCCCGGAACAATGTCAAGCAAGAGGTTTTCTTGTCTTCTTAACCGGTCGTTCCCATACTTCTTCTTGCCATGGGCGAGAATACGAAACAGGCGTCACGCTGGGCACAGGAGCTGCGCGTTAAACGCCAGCCTGTGATCAAACCGACGCGCCAGTGCGACAAGCCCGGCTGCGAGGCGGGCGGCTCGCATCGCGCCCCGAAGAGCCGGAACTCGCTCAACGAATACTACTGGTTCTGTCTCGACCATGTGCGCGAGTACAATCAGTCTTGGGACTTTTTCCGAGGCATGACGCCCGGCGAAATCGACGCCTATCAACGCGCGACCCTGGTCGGCCTCAGGCCCACGTGGAAGCTCGGCGGCGGCGCGCAGGGCCCGAATGAGAAGCTTCAATTCTACTTCCGCGGCGCGTATGTCGATCCGTTCCTTATCTTCGACGACGGTCCAACGGGGGCCGAAGCAAAAGCGGGTGCGGCAAACCGTAACGGCACGCCCGAGCGGAAGCTGACCAAGATGCAGCAGTCGAGCCTCGATACGATGGGGCTTGAATCGACCGCCACCTTGCAGGACGTGAAGGCGCGCTTTAAGGAATTGGTTAAGCGCTACCACCCCGACGCCAACGGCGGCGATCGCGGCGCCGAAGAGCGGCTGCGTCAAGTCATCAAAGCCTATGGGCAACTGCGCTCGTCGGGCTATTCTTGAACCGATTTGACGAGACCTGCTTCCTCTTCGCGCGAGGGGCGCGCGAATTGAGGATGCACCGACTTTGCCACGGAAGCCTGAGAGCATGACAGCGCCACAAAGCGGTCTGGCGACAGACAGCCAGCCCGATACCACCATCGACGCCAAGAAGGTGTTCAACATCGACGTGTCGATGAAGGTGCCCGCCTTCTCGAAGCCGAACGAATACGTGCCCGACCTCGATCCGGCTTACCGGTTCGACCGCGAGACGACGCTAGCCATCTTGGCTGGCTTTGCGTTTAACCGGCGCGTGATGATCCAGGGCTATCACGGCACCGGCAAGTCCACGCATATCGAACAGGTAGCGGCGCGGCTGAACTGGCCGTGTATCCGCATCAACCTCGATAGCCATATCTCGCGAATCGATCTCGTCGGCAAAGACGCGATCGTCGTGCGCGAAGGCATGCAGGTGACCGAGTTCCGCGAAGGCATTCTGCCGTGGGCCTTGCAGCATCCTGTCGCGCTCGTGTTCGACGAGTACGACGCTGGGCGGCCCGACGTGATGTTCGTCATTCAGCGCGTGCTGGAACAGTCCGGCAAACTCACGCTGCTCGACCAGAACCGCGTGATCCGCGCGCATCCGGCGTTCAGGTTGTTCTCGACGACGAACACGATCGGTCTTGGCGATACGACCGGCCTCTATCACGGCACGCAGCAGATCAATCAGGGTCAGATGGACCGCTGGAACGTGGTCACAACGCTGAACTATCTGCCGCACGACAAGGAAGTCGACATCATTTTGTCAAAGGCACCGCATTACACGGGCGCCGAGGGCAAGAAGAAGGTCGCGGCGATGGTTCGAGTGGCTGACCTCACGCGAAACGCGTTCATGAACGGCGACATCTCGACCGTGATGAGCCCGCGTACGGTTCTGACGTGGGCGGAGAACGCCGAGATCTTCAACGACGTCGGCTTCGGCTTTCGTGTGACGTTCTTGAACAAGTGCGATGAGCTCGAGCGCGCAACAGTGGCCGAGTTTTATCAACGCTGTTTCGGCGAGGAATTGCCCGAGTCGTCGGCGAAGGTGATGGTGGCGTAAGGTCCGGCCTCTGTGGTCACGAAATC
The DNA here is from genome assembly GCA_044220975.1 of Micropepsaceae bacterium. Lineage (GTDB taxonomy): Bacteria > Pseudomonadota > Alphaproteobacteria > Micropepsales > Micropepsaceae > SZUA-430. The sequence goes on from JBGAPZ010000005.1 coordinate 85,124, forward strand.
CGAGAGCCCAGCTGATCCGTTCAAGCGCGCGGTGGCGAACACAATGCGGGCGATGGGTGCTGAGCCGGAGCTTGAGATTGCGTTCGGGACGGAGCCGCCGACGCTGAAGGGTCTGAAGGCACGACTTCCCCTGCCCGGCCGAGACTTGCCGAAGAGCGACGTGGCGCAGACGCGTGGCGTCGCCGATGGGTTTGCGCTAAGGCTCGCGCTGCACGACGACAAGACGCACGCGAACTACGTGCCGCCCGGGGCGTCAGCGCGGGCGATCTTCGAAGCGGCGGAGCACGCGCGCGTCGAATCCATCGGTTCTATCGCGATGAAGGGCGTGGCCCGGAATCTGGAGGTCGCGCTTGAGGCGCGATTGAAGCAGAAGGGTTACGCGAACGCGCGCGACCGCAACGAAGCGCCGCTGGCGGAGGCCGTCGGCCTTCTCATTCGGGAGCGGTTGACCGGGCGTCCAGTGCCGAACGCGGGTAAAGCTGTCGTCGAAGCTTGGCGCGAGCATATCGAAGCGAAGGCCGGCAGCGATTTCGAGCGGCTCGACGACGTCATCAAGGACCAGGCGGCGTTCGCGAAGGTGACACGGCGAATTCTCACGGACCTGGGGCTCGGCGACGAGCTTGGAGAGGACCCGGACGGGTCGGATGAGGATTCCGACGAGACGGCGCAGGAAGACAGCGAAAGCTCGGATAGCGACGCGGGCGAGACCTCTGAGCCACAGGGTGCTTCCAGCGAAGAAACAGAGATGTCCGAAGCCGAGGGCGAGGACGGCGAACAGCAGGCGGTCGAGGTCGAGACCGAGGAACGCGCGTCGCGTTCGGAGGCCGACGACACTGCCGATGGCAAGCAGCCGTGGCGGCCGGACAACGCGCTGAGCGGTTCGAACGAGCCCACCTACAAGGTCTTTACGCAGCAGTTCGACGAAGTGATCACGGCTGAGGAGCTGTGCGATACGGAAGAGTTGGCGCGGCTGCGCGCCTATCTCGACCAGCAACTGCAGGCGTTGCAGGGTGTCGTTTCGCGGTTGGCGAACCGGTTGCAGCGCAAGCTGATGGCCAAGCAAAACCGGACGTGGGAGTTCGATCTCGAGGAAGGCATCTTGGACGCGGCGCGCTTGTCGCGCGTGGTCGTCGATCCGATGCACCCGCTTTCGTACAAGATCGAAAAGGACATGAAGTTCCGCGACACGGTCGTGACGCTGTTGCTCGACAATTCGGGGTCGATGCGCGGCCGGCCGATCATGGTCGCCGCCATGTGCGCCGACATTCTGGCGCGCACGCTTGAGCGCTGTAACGTCAAAGTCGAAATCTTGGGCTTTACGACGAAAGCCTGGAAGGGCGGGCAGTCGCGCGACAAGTGGCTGCAAGAGAACAAGCCACCTGCCCCCGGACGGCTGAACGATCTGCGCCATATTATTTATAAACAGGCGGATGCGCCGTGGCGGCGGGCGCGGCGCAACCTTGGGCTGATGATGCGCGAGGGCTTGCTCAAAGAAAACATCGATGGCGAAGCGTTGATGTGGGCGCACAATCGCCTAATCGCACGGCCGGAACAGCGGCGCATTCTGATGGTGATTTCGGATGGCGCGCCGGTCGACGACTCAACGCTGTCGGTGAACGCAGGCAACTATCTCGAGCGACATTTGCGCGAGGTGATCGAAGTCATCGAGATGCGCTCGCCGATCGAGGTGATTGCGATCGGCATCGGGCATGACGTGACGCGCTATTACAAGCGCGCAGTCACGATCGTCGACGCGGAACAGCTGGGCGGCGCCATGACGGACAAGCTTGCCGAGCTCTTCGACGAGGACACAGCGAAGAGCATTTCGCCCGCGCCCCGCCGGCCGGCCCGGTCCGCAAAAGCGCCTGTCGCGGTCGCGGCGCGGTGAAGCGGGTTCACCTTGCGGTCGCGCTTGCGGCGCCCGTGGCGGTAGCCGCCTATTTGTTCAGTGCAACGGCGGAGCAGACGGCGCGCCCGCTCGAGGTGCATGCGACCGTGTTGCCGTTCAGCACGGGCGAGGATGCGAAGTCATTTGCCGGCAAGCTTAGGCATCGCGGGACGCTCAAGCTCACATCGGACGACGGCGACTTCGGCGGCATTTCCGCGCTTATAGTGTCGGAGGACGGCGCGCGGTTTCTGGGCATTACAGATTCAAGCCATTGGCTGACCGGAACGCTGAGCTATCGCGACGGCAAACTTGCGGGCTTCAAAGGGACCGCGATTGCACCGTTGCAGGATCTGAGCGGGCACGCGCTCTCGGGCAAGGACGGTGACGCGGAAGGACTTGCCGGATCGCTGGATGGGGACGTGTTCGTCAGCTTCGAACGCGACCATCGGATTTGGCGCTATGCGTTCGGGAAGGACGGTCTTTCGGCGAAGCCTACCGCAGTGCCGACGCCGATCTTGTTGAAGCAAGCACCCGGCAATAGTGGGCTTGAAGGGATTGCGCGGCTTAGCGACGGGCGCCTGCTGGCAATTACGGAAGCCTATCACGATGACGCGGGCAACATTCGCGGGTGGTTGCTGAAAGACGGCGCAGATCCTGAGGCGATTGCCCTGAAGCGTCGCGCGCCGTTTGATCTCACCGACGTGAGGCAGTTGGCAAACGGCGACGTACTGACGCTTGAGCGCCGGTTCAGCCAGCTGGGCGGTGTCGGCTTTGAGTTGCGGCGGATCAAGGGCACGGATGTGGTTGCAGGTGCAACGATGGACGGCGAAGTTGTGGCGGATGTCGGTATGAACTTCATCATCGACAATATGGAAGGGCTATCCGTTCGCACGAGCGAAGACGGCGAAACGCTTGTCTATATCGTTTCTGACGATAATTTTAATGGGCCGGTCCAGCAGACATTGCTTATGATGTTCGAGTTGAAGGACTAGCGGCTTCGGTCGCCCTTCTTCGTCCGCTCAACAATTTTGCGGAGGACATCCCCCATGAAGCAGATGGAAATTTCAAACTTTGCGCAGCGACTGTTCGTCGAATATGGGGCGAAAGCGATTGCGATTGCAGCCCAACGCATGCGCGCAGCGCAAGACAAGCGCGACGATAGCGATGCAGATACGTGGCGGCGCGTGGAACTTGCACTGAAAGAACATCGCGGGCCGCGCGAGACTTAGTATCCGCCGAGGCCGCCGGACGGGCGAACAATCGGACGAAGCGCCAAGTAAGGCAGAAGCAGCGCGAACGATATCAATGCCTTCGTTCCCGCGTCGACCGCCATTTGGTTCGCCCAGAACGGTTCGCTGCCCGCGTAGGCTGCCGGGTAGAATAGAAACATGGCGATGAACGAGCTGGTGAGGGCGCTGTAAAGCGGTGCCTTCCACCAGACGACGCCACGCGTGCGGTCGAAGACGTAGACGCCGCCGAGTTGGCCGATCGCCATTGCGCCAAGGAATGCACCCATCACCCGCAGGCTTGGCACGTCGCCGGGATCCGGGAGCAACGGGTCAGCCCGCAACACCACGGCCAGCGTCGTCAGTACAACGAGCGACCACGAGACGAACACATGTGCGAGCGCAAACTCTTCGCCGTAACGGCGGTTGACGAGATTTGCGATCAGGAAGATGCCGGGTACCGCCGCGTGGCCGGCGTTCAGCCAGTTCGAAGGATAGAGTTCCGGGTGGCGCGGGGGACTTAAGATGCCGTCGAACAGAGTGAAGGGTGTCGTGCGCAACTGCCAGGCGATCAGCAGCGTCATCGTCACGGCAACAGCCGGCACAATCAGGAGGGCGAAGTCGCGCAACAAGCGTAGCGCCCGCGGCAAACGTGAGGGCGCGTGCGAAACGATGATGCCGCCTTCAGCGGCCAAACGGTTGACGTTACTGATCATGTTCCCGGCAGAATCGCTCTGCCAGGGTGCGAAGATCAAACCGGCGGTGCAAGTGCGCCTTTAGACCTTTGCGGCGGCGCGCACGATTTCGCGCTTCAAACGGCGGGCGCGGTCGGACAAATTGTCGTCCTTCTGCTTGATGATGAAGGCGTCGAGACCGCCGTTGTGGTCGATCGAGCGCAATGCTTGCTTGGAGATCTTCAACTTCACCGTGCGGTCGAGCTTGTCAGAGATGAGCGCCACTTCCGACAGGTTCGGGCGGAACTTGCGCTTTGTCTTGTTGTTCGCGTGGCTGACATTGTGTCCGCTCAACACGCCTTTGCCGGTCAATTCGCAGCGCCGTGCCATGATGAAATTCCGTCCGATCCGATGAAATGCGAACCCGCGCAAGGCTTATGGCCCGCGCGGGAGGGCGGACCTATAGGTCAAGCGCCTAAGCGGCGTCAAGTTTTGGCGCGCAAGTGCGCCAAAATGGCCTTGGCAGCCACGGGCGGGGCCATCTCGCCCTTTGCCACCGCGGCCTCAAGTTTAGCCAGTTCGGCGCTGATTGCCTGGTCTTGTGTCAAAGCCGCAAGCAAACCCTCACGAAGTTCGGTCTGCAGCCAAGCCACGCGCTGATCGCGGCGTTGGCGGTCCCAGGCGCCCGACGGGGCCAGCGTGGCGCGGAAGCGTTCGACGTCGCTCCAGACCTCGGCGATCCCCCTGCCCTCCGTGCTCGACACCAGGCGAACATCGGCAAACCAGCCTTCAAACTTCGGACGCATGAGGTGGAGGGCCGCACGATATTCGGCACCTGCGCGATTCGCGGCGGGCAGCAGGTCGCCATCGGCTTTTGTGACCACCACGAGGTCGGCGAGTTCCATGATCCCGCGTTTGATGCCTTGCAGTTCATCACCGCCGCCGGGAGAAACGAGTACCACGAACATGTCCACCATGTCGGCAACTGCGGTTTCAGATTGGCCGACGCCGACTGTTTCGACGAGCACGACATCGAACCCTGCCGCTTCGACGAGGAGCATACTTTCGCGGGTGCGACGCGCGACACCGCCCAACGTCGTGCCTGCTGGCGAGGGGCGAATGAAGGCGTTGGGGTCCTGCGCAAGTTTCACCATGCGCGTCTTGTCGCCGAGGATCGAGCCGCCGGACCTTCGTGACGAGGGGTCGACGGCAAGCACCGCGACGCGGTGTCCCCGCGCGGTCAACCATGTGCCGAAGGCTTCAACGAAAGTTGATTTTCCGACGCCCGGCGCACCCGACAGTCCGATGCGCAGCGCCCTGCCCGCATGCGGCAGCGCATGGTTCACGATCTGGGCTGCGGCCGCTTCGTCTTTGGATTGCCGCGATTCGACGAGCGTTATGGCTTTGGCCAGCGCGCGGCGGTCGCCTGCAACCAGGGCGTCCTTTAAGTCCTTGATTTTGGCGTCTTGCGATGAATGGACGTTCATGATTTTGGTGACGATTGCAGCTTGAACAGCGCCTTCGGTTTCCGCCACAATTCAAACATGGAGGCCGACCATATAGGCGGCCCTTCCGGAACGCCACGTTCAATCGCCTGCTCACACTCGAGGTCTTGAATCGATGTTGAAACGTTTGTTGCTTGCGACGACGATCGCGCTCGTTCCTGTCACCGCTTCCGCCGAAGAGGCGTCGATAACGGCCGCCGCCGCTGCGCCCGCGCAACCCGCAGGGCCGACGAGTTCGGTGCAGCTGGTGTGGCAGGTCTATCTCGGCGGCTTCAATCTTGGGAATGTCGGCATCAAGTCGAGCTTTTCCGGCAATGGCTATTCTGCCGTGTCGCGGCTGAAGACGGCGGGCGTCGTGAACTCGTTCTATGAAGCGGTGATCGACGCCAACTCCGTCGGTACGGTCAGCGGCGCCGCGTTGCAGCCGAAGAAGTACGCGTCGAATACGGTGAACGAAAAGCAGAGCCAGCGCGTGGATCTCACGTACACGACCGCCGGCATCCAACTCGAGGCCGATCCTGTCTACAACACGAACCGCTTTCCGGTTTCGGAAGACCAGAAGCGCGGCACGCTTGATCCGCTGTCGGGCCTCGTCTTTTCGATGTCGGGCGTTTCGCAATCGGCCTCCAAGCCATGCGGTGACACGGTGCGCGTGTTCGACGGACGCCGGCGCTACGACATCGAACTGACGCCTGCCGGCCAGGACAAGCTCAAGACTGACGGCGGCTACAGCGGGCCTGCGCAGAAGTGCACGATCGTCTACAAGCAACTCGCGGGCTTCAAGCCGAACCTGAACAAAGGCAAGTCGATCCCAACGATCACCGTTTGGTTCGCAACGATGGAAAGCACCTCCGGCGGCCCGGTGAAGACGTTCGTGGTGCCGGTCAAAATGATGACCGAAACGCCCTATGGCGTGGCGCTTGCGCATGCACGCAAGATCACGATCGACGGCGCGCAAAAATCCAGTTGAGGCGGCGGAACGCCGGGCTCATTAATCGCCACAATGTTCGCGTTGCGCGATACGCACTTCGGTCGGGGCGGCTCGCGCTAACCACTGCTGATAAGCGCGCATTTAAACGGCAGAGGTACTCTTGGGCGTCAACCGAAGGGGGCGTCCATGAGCATGAATCTCAGTATGAAACAGACGAGTGAATTGGAGCTTGCGCGGATGGCGCGCGAGGGCGTCGATGAAGACGTGTTGATGGACGCGAGCGACGCGCTTGAGCTCGACAAATCTTGGCACGTTTTGCACTACGTGCTCACGGGTAAGGCTTGGGATGGGCCGATGCCGGCGGCGGCGCTGTTGTCGGGCGGGCGCGAGGTGGGCGAGGATTTGGGTTACGGCCCCGCTCGCGCTCTGTCGGCGAAAGAGACGCAAGCGTTCGCGCAATATTTGGGTGCGCAATCGGCGGTCGTGCTTGCGAAGAAGATCGACGTACCGAAGATGCAAAGCCTCGACATCTATTGCGCCGACGGCGATTCGGAAGAAGACCTCAACCACTATTTCCCGCAGCTGAAATCGTACGTCGCGGACGCGGCAGCGAAAGGCCAAGGCTTGCTGATCTGGATGAGCTGATCGGCTGCGGCATACTGCGGAAACGGTTTGTGAAGCGGTCGGGGCAGCTGCGTGCGTGTGGCTCGTGGTGGCAGAGCGTCGGGGACCTGATGTCTGCGGCTTCAGGCTTTTGCGTTGGTGTTCACCCAGGCGACGTAGGCTTGCATGAAGCTTTGCAGGAACGTGCGCGTCCGATCGTTCGTCAGTTTGCCGGCAGCGTCGAACAGCTTGTCCGCGCCGCCCAGATAGACTTCGGGTTGCGGCATTGCGGGCACGTTCAGAAAGACGAGCGACTGGCGCAAATGGTGGCTGGCGCCGAAGCCGCCGGCGGCGCCCGGCGAGGCGCTGACCACGGCGCCGGGTTTGCCGGACCACACGTTCTTGCCGTAAGGCCGTGAGCCGACGTCGAGCGCGTTTTTCATGGCCGCAGGGACGGAGCGGTTATGTTCGGGCGTCACGAACAGCACACCGTCGACCGCTTTGATCCGCTCACGGAACGCCGTCCAGGCTTCGGGTGGGGCGTCGTCCAGGTCTTGATTGTAAAGCGGAAGCGCACCGATTTCGACGATGGCAGGCTTCAGGCTTTCCGGCGCGAACTCGATCAGCGTGTTCGCGAGCTTGCGGTTCAACGAGTCTTTTCTCAGGCTGCCGACGATGACGGCGATGTTGCGTGGGGCGCTCATGGCGAAGGGCATTTCGTTGTGCTGCCCCAGAAAAGTCCAGGGTTGAAAACAGCCGGGGACGCACGATCTTAAGCTGTCATGTCCGCTCTTTCACGCACGATCTCGTTTCTGTCGCAGCCGAACCGCGCCCGTGAGCCATCGTCTGCTCTAAACGGTTCCCTCGACCACGACGAGCAGTTGCTCGACGCCTATTCGCGCTCGGTCTCGTCGGTCGCAGAGAATGTGGGACCTGCCGTTGTGCGGGTGGAGGCGCTGGCTAATGGGCGCGGCGGGACGGGGTCCTCAATTGACGTTCGATGCCCGAGTGATCGGCGACGATCCGCACACCGACTTGGCACTGCTGCACGCGCATGCGCACGCGAAGTTGCCCGTGGCCGTGTTGGGCGACTCGAAGACTTTGAAGCCTGGGCATTTGGTGATCGCGATCGGCAACCCGCTTGGGTTCGAATCCACGGTCACTGCCGGCGTGGTGTCCGCTTTGGGCCGGTCGCTTCGCGCAAGTTCGGGGCGGTTGATCGACGACGTCATCCAGACTGACGCGGCGCTAAATCCCGGCAACTCCGGCGGACCGCTCGTCAACTCGCGGGGTGAGGTTGTGGGCATCAACACGGCCGTCATCATGGGCGCGCAGGGCATTTGCTTTGCGGTCGCGAGCAATACGGCAAGCTTCGTGTTGAGCGAACTCGTCAGGCACGGGCGCGTGCGGCGCGGGTACATCGGCGTCGCTGCGCAGACGATGCAGATTCCGCGGCGGTTGCAGCTGGCGGCCAGCACCGGCGCCTCGGGCGCGATGATCACGCACATAGAGCCGGGAAGCCCGGCCGCTCAAGCCGGTATTCTCTCGCGCGATATTCTGGTGGCGCTGGACGGGAAGCCGGCGGAAGGCGTCGACGATCTGTTGCGCCGGTTGAACGCGGAATCGATCGGGCGGACGCTTAGCGTCTCGGTGCTACGTGGCGGGCAGCGGATCGACGTCAAGCTGACGCCGAGCGAGCGAAGCCGCTAATTCTACTTCGTTTTCGACCCTGCCCGCTTCTTCGCGCGATTGCGCGCGACCATGTTTAGCCCTTCGACAGCTGCCGAGAAACCCATGGCGGCGTAGATGTAGCCCTTCGGCACGTGGAAGCCGAAGCCGTCGGCAATCAGGGCCATGCCGATCATCAACAGGAAGCTCAGCGCCAGCATGACGATCGTCGGGTTGGCGTTGATGAAGTTCGCGAGCGGGGTTGCGGCAACCAGCATGATCCCGACCGTAACAAGGACTGCAACCACCATGATCGGGATGTGATCCGTCATGCCGACCGCGGTTACGATACTGTCGATCGAGAAGACGAGATCGAGCAGAATGATCTGACCGATCGCAGCCGAGAACGCCAGCTTCGCAACTTGCGTCCCAAACATGTCTTCGGTGGGTTCGGGGTCGACGTTGTGGTGGATTTCTTTCGTCGACTTCCACACGAGGAAGAGACCGCCCGCGATCAAGATCAAATCGCGCCACGAGAAGCCGTGACCGAAAGCGGTGAACAGCGGCTCCGTCAACTGCACGATGACCGCGACGGTGCTCAACAGGACCAGGCGCAAAACCAGGGCCAGGCCGATGCCGAGGCGACGCGCGCGCTCGCGATCGCTTTCCGGCAATTTGTTCGTCAGGATCGAAATGAAAATCAGATTGTCGATGCCGAGCACGACTTCCATCGCGATCAGCGTGACCAAGGCTACCCACGCCGCCGGATCGGCGGCCAACTGCACCAAATAGTCCATGGATCGATCCCCGACGGCCTGAATTGAGCGTGTCTTGGACGCACCGTTCCGCTTTCGAAGACGGACGGGCGTCACAGCGCCTGTAGATAGCGGCCCTGGCTGGACTGTCCAGTGCGACCTGGCGCGCGCGACAATGACCTGCAGCGGGAAGGTGATTCGCGCATGAGCTTTTCGCGCGCGTTGAGACGCACAGAACAGTTGTTGCTCCGCTGGGCGGAGGAGCCGATCGGCGTGCTGGTACCCGCGGTGGCGTTTGCCGCTGTTTGGCTGCCGCCGCAGATGCCGGACATGTTCGCCGGCATGGAGACGCCGATCTGGCAGCTGAGGATTTCGGCGCGGCCGTTTTTGTTCGCCCTGTCGGCCATGACCCTGGGCCTTTCCGCTTGGTTCTGGACGCGCGCGGCGCTGACCGCGCAGATGAACCGCGGCGAGACCGATAAGGCGCGCATCCTGCGGAAGCAGTCCTCGCATTCCGACCTCTTCGAAGACGAAGACGAGGATCTGCGCCCGCGCGTGCGACACCACGAAGACGAGCCTACGGAATGGTCTTACGAATGGGCACCGCGCATGGCGCTGCTGTTCGCGGGCGGCATGACAGTGCTGCCGATCCTCTTTTCCTTCCGCACGGGACACTTCTTTAGCGGTCTCCTGGGTGCGGAGCTGCTGAGCTTCGGGCTTGTCGGCCTGCTTTATGTGTTCGTACTCTACCGCACCGAATTCCGGTGGATGAACGCGTTCGAGGCGCCCTCGTGGATGAAGCGCTCGCGCGCGGCGCGCGTTCTCGCGTTCTCGCCGTTCGGCTGGCCGTTCGCGGTGCTATCGCTGGCGTGCAGTTTTGTGGCGCTCGCGGTGGTGGGCACTGCGCCGCGCGCTGTCGCGCAATTCGACGCTCCGACAACGGCGATCGCATCGCTGGCGTTTGCTGTCGGGCCACTCGTCATGGCGCTTGCCATTATGCGCGACCTTGTCGAGCGTCTGATGTATATCGTGCGGTTCTTCTTCAACCGTGGCGAGGCGATGCATTTCGCACCGGGTGAAGCGCACCGGATGAAGCGCGTTGCGAGCGTGCTCGGCACGTTCGCGCTGGGGCTTTGGTTCCTGTCGCCGCCGTGGGTGCTCGAAAAGCATGTCGTGAGGCTCGGCGACACGCAGCTGAGCGAGCCCGCGGGGTCGGCGCCGTGTGCGGAGAGTCGCAATGCAGGCAGCACCGTGACTGTGTGCCGGCCAGATTTGAAGGCCGCGCTTCAGGAGTGGGTGGCGGCGCGGCGGCGCACCGATCCGACGCGCACAGAGCGGCTGCCCGTCATCATTGTGGCGGCGTCGGGCGGTGCGAGCCGGGCTGCCGCTTGGCTGATCTCGTCGATGCGCATGCTCGACTTCAAGACGAATGGCGACTTCGGGCGTAATCTGTTTGCGATAAGCGGCGTGTCGGGCGGCGCGCTTGGCGCCACAAGCTATGCACGGCTCGTGCGCGCGCAAGGACGGGAGGACGGCACTGTCGATTGGGACGATCCGACCACGCGAACGGCGGTGGCGCATTTTGCAACGCGCGATTTGCTGTCCGGATCGATTGCCACTTACTTCTTGAACGACATGTTCGGCAGCATGGTGGGCCCGTTGTGGACTTGGGCCGGCATTCCCGATCGCAACACGGCGCTTGAAGACACGTTCGATGCGATGTGGGCGATGGACAAGGGGTTCGCCCTGCCGCGGCACGTGCCGGATGGGTTCTTAGGATTGCGCTTCTCGCCGCAGAGCGACAGCCGCACGCCCGTCGAGCTGCTGCCGCATTTGTTGTTGAACGGCACGGATGTCGTTTCGGGAAAGCGGCTGATCACTTCCACGATCCGCTCGCCTGCCGACAAGCAGCTGTTCGCAGACAGCGGCGACTTCCTGGCGATGGCGGGGCACGACATCCGTATGTCGACGGCCGTCACGAACTCGGCGCGCTTTCCGTTCATTTCACCCGCGGGGCGGTTCGTCAGTTCGGACAAGATGGGCGGCGCGGCCTATCAAATCATCGACGGCGGCTATTTCGAAAACTATGGCGCGCGGACCGTTTGGGAAATTGCACGCGCGATCGAGGAGTTGAACGCGGAAGACCCGACGCTGAACGTAGTTCCGATCGTCGTCGTGATCAGCAACGACGTAGAGACGGATCAACCGCCGCGCCTCTACGCAAACGCGTGCCGCACGATGATGGAAGATGTCGCGGTCGATGGGTCGCAAATCACGATCCGTTGCGACGAGCCGGTGCGTACGGCGCAGTGCTCGGCGGTCGAGTACGCGGGGTTGGTGCCGGCAGCGCGGGCGGAGGATCATTCGATCGTACCGCAGTCGATCGCGCCGCTGCTCGGCCTTGCCGCGACGCGAAGCGCGCATGGCCGCGATGCGCTCAACATTCTCAAGCGCGATTTCTGCAAAGCGGAGACGGCGGCGGCGAACGACCCGAAGACCCGGTTGATCCATATCGCGCTGCCCCGCCCGGATACGACCAGAGGCGAAACGGCGCCGATGAATTGGGTGTTGAACCCGGCGGCGTGCGACTTCCTGGTCAACAAGGCGCCGTTCCTGCCGTTCAATGTGGCGCAGGCCCAGAAGCTGAAAGCGACGCTCGACGCCGTGCTCGGCGAGGGTTTGCGTTCGTCCCAGCCCGAGCGGCCGATGCCGATCGACTGCGGCGGGGGCTGAGTTACTGCAAGCGGCGCAGCGGGACAGGTTCCTCGGGCTCTTCCGGCGGGACGAGATCGAGCGTCGGTTGCGCGCCTGAGGGCAGATCGCTCACCTCAACTTGCCGCAGCTTGCGCTCGACGGCGCGGGTGCGCGTGCCAACCTCGTGAATCGTCTTCTGCGCGGACTGCAGTTGCTTGTCGAGCTTGTCCCAAACCTCGGCGTATCTCTGGAACTCCGTCTTCGCTTCGCCGAGCACACGCCAAACTTCGCTGGAGCGCTTTTGGATCGCGAGCGTGCGGAAGCCCATTTGCAGGCTGTTCAACAGTGCGTGCAACGTCGTGGGCCCCGCGACGGTCACGCGATACTTGGACTGCAGCCGTGCGACGAGGCCGGCGACCCGCATCGCTTCGGCGAACAGGCCTTCCGTCGGCAGATACATGACCGCGAAGTCGGTCGTTGCGGGCGGGCGGATATATTTCGACGAGATGCGCTTGGCCTCGTTCTCGATGACGCCCGCGAGTTCGTCGCTTGCGGCGCGGGCCGCTTCGCTGTCGCCCGCATCCCAGGCGGCCATCAGGCGTTCGTAGGCTTCCTTCGGAAACTTCGCGTCGATCGGAAGCAAAACGTCTGCGCTGTCGGAACCGCCCGGCATGCGAACCGCGAATTCGACCATTTCGGTGGCGCCGATTTCGACCTTGGCGTTCGTCACATACTGGTCGCGGGCCATCACTTGTTCGAGCATGGCGCCGAGTTGCACCTCGGCCCAGCCGCCGCGGTCCTTCACGTTCGACATCACTCGTTTCAAATCGCCGACGCCGATCGCAAGCGTTTGCATTTCGCCAAGGCCTTTGTGCACCATCTCCAACCGGTCGGAGACGAGCGCGAAGCTTTCGCCGAGGCGCTTCTCCAGCGTGCCCTGCAGCTTCTCTTCGACGGTGGCGCGCATCGACTCTAGTTTTTGCTCGTTGTCGGCGCGCATCGTGTCGAGGCGTTCGGTTACGGTTTGACGTAAGGCTTCCTGGTTCTTCGCGTTCGCTTCGGCGAGCGTTTTGACGTCGCCCTTTAGCGTTTCGCCGAAGGAAACGATCGTCTTGCGGACTTCCTCGCGCAAGCGTTCGGCAAATTCCCCCTGGGAGCCGCCGAACTTCATGATGTGCTCGCTCACCTCCTTGCGGAGGTCGCGCCCGCGATCGGCCGACTCCTTGCGCATATTTTGGTGTTCGTCGCGCACGGCGCGCTCGGTGCGTTCGGTCATATCGCCGATGCGGTCGAGGCGCTTGTCGAGGTCGCGTGCGGTGGCGCCTTTGCCGCCGGCGAAACCGTGGATCCACGTCATCAGATGGATCAGCGCGATCGCAAAAGTGAGCGCGATCACGAACGCGAACATGATACTGAGCCAATCCATCTGCGAATCTCCTGTCAGGGAGCGATTCTAGGGCGCGATCGGTTGGCCCGCCGCCTTAATTTTGCGCTAGGTTGGCCTTGAGACTTGCTCCCCGTCGCATAAGGAAATACCGCAAAATGCGCTCAGTCCCCAGGAAACTCACCGCCGCTTTGCTCGTCGCTGCCGTTGGCGCATGCAGTCCACAAGCGCAAAAGCCGACCGGACCTGTCGTTAGCGGCGAAGGGTTTGCGGGCGTGAAGTTCGGGATGCAAGTCGCGGAGGCGGAGCAAGCGCTGGGCCACAAGTTGAAACCGCTCGGTGGGGAAGCCAACTGCTCTTACGTCGAGCCGGTCGGCGCGTATGACGGAATCGCTTTCATGGTGGTCGACGGTGTGATCGCACGGGTCGATGTGCAAGAGACGGATACCGTCGTCACCGACACTGGCGCAAAGGTCGGCGACACGGAAAGCCACGTGCTCGAACTCTACAAGGGACGCACATCCGTCCAACCGCACAAGTACACAGGGCCGGAGGGACACTACGTGCTCGTGCTTGGGGCGAATGGCAAGGCACAGATCGTATTTGAAACAGACGGCAAGAAAGTCGTCAGCTACCGCGCGGGCCGGCAGCCCGAGGTCGAGTGGGTGGAAGGATGTTCGTAATGATGCGCGTTGCTCTAATTTTCGGTGCCGCATTCGCCTTGTCGGGCGTCGCTCTTGCTGCCGACAAATCGTCGTGCGACCGGCAGCTCGTCATGCAGATCGACTCGGCTATGGTGACGGTCGAGGCCGACGGCGTGACGATCAACGCGTTCGGCGTTGCGGAGAGCGCGGGATGGAGCGGGCCGACGCTGATCAAGGCGGGAGAGATTGCGAATGGGTCGGCGACGGTCGATTTCGTCGCGTGCCGGCCAGAGGTTTCGGCGCAGGTTCTGACGCCGATCCAAACAAAAACGAAATTGCCGCTTGGGGCGGACGTTCGTCATGTCGTTATCCGCACGAAGACGAACAGCATGGATGTCGAGATCGTACGGAAGTAGCACGTGCGGGATGAGGCGTTTACGGTCGCGCGGGCGGCGGCAATTTCGGCGGCCGCGCTTTGCGACGCCTACAATGCCGCGTTCTCCGACTACATCGTAAAGTTTCCGACGCTCGATGAAGACATGTGGCGGGCGATCGCCGAGCGCGAGGGCGTCGACCTTCAGCTCAGCGTCGCCGCCTGCCGGGCCAACACTGTGCTGGCGTTCGGCTTGGTCGCAGCGCGGGGCGGCGGGATCACGCGCATTGCCACCATGGGGGCCAGACCCGAAGCGCGTGGGACGGGCGCCGCGCCTTATCTCCTCGATCAGGTGCTCGCAGAGGCGCGGGCGCGCGGCGATGTCAGCGCCGAGTTGGAAGTCATTGCGCAGAACGAACGCGCGTTTCGCCTCTATCGCTCACGCGGGTTTTCTGCCGGTGGTCACGTTGTGCGGCTTCAAGACGGCGGGCGGACGCGGTAGCGATGCGCCGATTGTGGAGCTCAGCCGCGAAGACGGTGCGCAGTGGGCGACGGCGTTCGAACGCGACGAGCGCTCGCCCCTTCCCTGGCAAACCACAGGTGCCGCGATTGCGCGCGCGCGCAAGCGACACAACGTATCTGGCGACTGGCCGAGGCGCAGGCTGCGTGGCTGGAGACTGCGGACACGATCGCCGTGCGGAGCCTGCTCGATCGCGATGCAGGGGTACGCGGATGCCACGCGCCTGCTTGGCGCGCTCGCGCATCGCTTTCCCGCGCACAAGCTGCGGGCACCGCAAATTCATCGTGAGACCGGGCCCGCCGACGCGTTCGAGCGCGCGGGCTGGACACGTTCGCCGATCTATCAGTTTCTGATGCGCGTGACGCTGTGAGTTATGCCGCTTGCTTCGACTTTGCGCGGATGAGTTTCAGCACTTCGCTCGCAGCCTTAGGGATGTTCGTGCCGGGGCCGAAGATGGCCGCAGCGCCTGCCTTCTTCAACATGTCGTAGTCTTGGGCGGGGATGACGCCGCCGACGACGATCAGGATGTCGTCCGCGCCTTGCTTCTTCAGTTCGAGCCCGAGTTCGGGGACGAGGGTTTTGTGGCCCGCGGCTTGGCTTGAAATGCCGATGACGTGGACGTCGCTGTCGATGGCGTCTTTTGCGACTTCGGCAGGCGTTGAAACAGCGGGCCGACGTCGACGTCGAAGCCTAGGTCGGCGAAGGCGGTGGCGATGACCTTGGCGCCGCGGTCATGACCGTCTTGGCCCATCTTGGCGACCAGCATACGCGGGCGGCGGCCTTCGTCCTTGGCGAATTGTTCGACTTCTTGGCGGATGCGGGCGAAGCCTTCGTCGCCTTCACAGGCCGCGCCATAGACGCCGGAGATCGATTTCGTTTCGGCTTGGTGGCGCTTAAAGACCTTCTCCATCGCGTCGGAGATTTCGCCAACCGTTGCGCGCGCGCGAGCCGCTTCGACCGCGAGCGCGAGCAGGTTTGCTTGACCCTTGGCGCCATCGGTGAGCGCCTTCAGCGTGGCGTCGACCTTCGCTTGGTCGCGCGTGCCCTTTACCTTTTGCAGGCGCGACAGTTGCTGTGCGCGGACTTTGTCGTTGTCGATATCGCGGACTTCGAGGTCGGCCTCGTTTTCGAGGCGGTATTTGTTGACACCGACAATGACCTCCTCGCCGCGATCGATCGCGGCTTGGCGGCGGGCTGCGGCTTCTTCGATCTTGAGCTTCGGCCAGCCCGAGGCCACCGCCTTAGTCATCCCACCCATGGCTTCGACTTCCGCGATGAGGGCGCCAGCGTGGGTCGCCAACGCGTGCGTCAGCGCTTCGACGTAGTACGAGCCGCCGAGCGGATCGACGACGTGGGTCACCTTCGTTTCGGTCTGCAGGATGAGCTGCGTGTTGCGCGCGATGCGGGCCGAGGTTTCGGTGGGCAATGCGATCGCTTCGTCGAACGAGTTCGTGTGCAGCGATTGCGTGCCGCCCAACACCGCGGCCATCGCCTCATACGCCGTGCGCACGACGTTGTTGTAGGGGTCTTGTTCGGTGAGCGAGACACCCGACGTTTGACAGTGCGTGCGGAGCATCAACGACTCCGCTTTCTTCGCGCCTAAGTCCTTCATGATCTTCGCCCACATCAGACGGGCGGCGCGTAGCTTTGCGATCTCCGCCAGAAGTTCGCGCCGATTGCAAAAACGAAGAGCGCGGCGCGAAGTCGTCGATATCGAGCCCCTTCGCCATCGCCGCTTTCACGTAAGCAACGCCGTCGGCCAGCGTGAAGCCGAGCTCCTGCACGGCGATCCGCGCCAGCTTCATTCATGGTAACCGGAGATCGAGATCGAATTGAACTTCGGCATCTTTTCGGCCGTGTAGGCGATGATGTCGGCGACGATGCGCATCGAGGGTTCGGGCGGGTAGATGTAGGTGTTGCGCACCATGAACTCTTTCAGGATATCGTTTTGGATCGTTCCCCGAAGTTGGCTTTTGCTTCACCTGCTCAGCAGCGATATAGTTCGCCATGATCGGAATAACGGCGCCGTTCATCGTCATCGACACCGACATTTTGTCGAGCGGGATGCCGTCGAACAGGATTTTCATGTCCTCGACGCTGTCGATCGCCACAGCCGCCTTGCCGACGTCGCCGAACACGCGCTGGTGATCGCTGTCGTATCCGCGGTGCGTCGCCAGATCGAAGGCGATCGATAAGCCCATCTGACCCGCGCTCAAGTTTTGACGATAGAAGGCGTTGGATTCTTCCGCCGTCGAAAAGCCTGCGTATTGGCGGACGGTCAAGGCCTGCTGCGGCATCGTCGCGCGCACGCCGCAGGTGGGCGCCAGCCGGTTTTCATCGGCGCCAAGTTCCAGCTTCTCAAGGTCCGCGGCCGTGTAGAGCGCTTTGACAGGAATTCCTTCCGGCGTCGCCCAAGTCAGCGAATCCGCCGATTTCCCTTTCAGATCGCTCATTGCGAGCTTTTGCCAGTCGCCAAGACTCGCTTTTGGGAAATCGCTCATAGGTTGATCCAAGTTCGGGTTCGCAGACGCGTCATTCGTAGACTATTCGGCACGAAATCCGATGGGGGTAAACCGACGCGCGTGCGGGATTCTCGTAGTGCCCCGCCTGCGACGTGCCCCCAAGAGTTTGGGGGTGAACGAAAGGGAATTCAGAGGAGGTGAATCCTTTGATCGGGCTTTGGTCCATGTTTGTTTCGCGCCTCTCCCGGATTTGTCCACAGCGCAGGGTGCACGCGTTAGGATAATCCGGATACGGAGGAATACATTCCGCGCACGGACCTTTTGCGAACGCGAATCCCTGCAAATTACTCGTCGCTCCGTGCACGGACGAGTTGAGGTTGGGGGAACCGCGTCGGCCAGTTTTGGCAATTGCCATGATGCAACAGCACCGTGAAATAAGCGTTTGATTTGTCTATATTTAGTGCGAGAACGAACCGTGAAGTGATCTGAGTCAGTGATTCGGGCACGGTTCGTTCCGTTTCTAGTCCATTCTTCTCCTAGCGGTATCCACAGCGCTATTCCGGCAACGCGGGGCGTTCTTGCGTTTGCAGTGCAGCGTGGGGCATGTGGACCGGCTTCTTTCCGGAAACCATATCGATGTCTTCTCCGTACGGCCGGGTTACCGCCGTTCTTGAATGCGCGGCGTAAATGCCATTTCGCCATCGAACGCATGCTCGCCCACCAAAGCGGCATGATCGGCCTGCCGCTCCGCCTGCTGGCGCGCGAGGTCTACGAGCGCATCGTCGCCGTGAAGGGCGCGCATGCGGTCGCGCTGGTCACGGGCGAAGAAAAAATCGTTCCGCTAGCGCCGACCCATTGGTGGCGACGGTTACTGGCTGATCGATATCGGCGCGGAGTTCATGGCGATCGACGAGATTCAGCTCGCCGCCGATTTCGAGCGTGGGCACGTGTTCACTGACCGGCTCATAAGTGCGCGCGGACGGTCGGAGACGATCTTCCTCGGCTCCGACACGATGCGACCGCTGATCGCGAAGCTGGTGCCTGGCGTGCAGTTCATTGGGCGGCCGCGGTTTTCGGATTTGGCTTACACGGGTGCGCGCAAGCTCACGCGATTGCCGCGGCGGTCGGCGATCGTCGCGTTCTCAAGCGATGCGGTTTATTCGATTGCCGAACTCGTGCGCCGTCAGCGCGGCGGCGCGGCGGTGGTGATGGGCGCGCTCTCGCCCCGCACACGCAACGCTCAAGTCGCGCTTTATCAGAACGGCGACGTCGACTTCTTGGTCGCTACCGATGCGATCGGCATGGGCCTCAACATGGACATCGACCATGTGGCGTTTGCGGCGACGGAGAAATTCGACGGCACTGTCCGCCGGCCGCTGCGCGCGAACGAGCTTGCGCAGATTGCGGGCCGTGCAGGCCGGCATATGAACGACGGTACGTTCGGCGTTACTGCAGACGCGGAACTGGAAGGCGAACTCGTCGAGTCGATCGAGAACCATCGTTTCGATCCGGTGCGCGTCATTCAATGGCGCAATTCCAATCTCGATTTCGGCAGCATCGAAGCGCTCGATCGCAGCCTCGACACGCGCACTGCCGCCGACGCGCGGACTGGCGCGCGCATGGCCGACGACCAACTGGTGCTGCGCATCTTGGGCGCAGAAGAGAACGTCAAGGCAATGGTGCACGATCCGGCCGGCGTGAAGCGGCTGTGGCGCGTACCGAATACCGGACTTCCGCAAATCCACGCCGGAAGAACACGCGCGTTTGATCGGCGGCATCTTCGAGCACCGATGAGCAACGAAGGCGTGTTGCCGGAGGATTGGCTGAACGGGCAAGTGTCGCGGCTCGACAACATCGAGGGCGACATCGACGCAATCGCGCAGCGCATCGCGCATATCCGGACCTGGACCTATGTCGCGAACCGGCCGGACTGGCTGGCCGACGCAGTGCAGTGGCAAGAGCGCGCGCGAGCGGTCGAGGATCGGTTGTCGGACGCGCTGCACGAGAAGCTGACGCAGCGCTTCGTCGACCGGCGGACCAGCGTTTTGATGCGCCGGTTGCGCGAAGACGAAGAGTTCGCGGCGACGATCGACGGCGAAGGCGAGGTCCTGGTCGAGGGTGAATACGTCGGGCGGCTGCAAGGATTTTCGTTCGTGCCCGATCCGCGTGCGATCGGCATTCACGGCCGTGCGCTTCGGGCGGCGGCGCTCAAAGGCCTTGCCGGCGAGATCGCGTCGCGGGCGCATGCGCTCACCAACGCCCCTGAAGCTGCCATCACGCTCTCCGAGCATGGGCGGCTTTGGTGGAACGGCGGAATCGTTGCGCAGTTAAAGAAGGGGCATGATCCCCTGCACCCGCGCGTCGAGTTGCTCGCCGACGATCTGTTGTCGACGTCGGCGCGCGAGCGGGCGACGGAGCGGCTTGAGGAGTGGCTCGCGCATCACGTCGCGAAGATCCTGTCGCCCCTCTTGAGCGTGCAGGTGGAACTCAAGAAAGAAATGCCGAAGGAAGCGGTGCCGGTCGAAGAGCCAAAGACTGAGGAGCCAGCGGCGGCTGAAGCAACGGAAGAAACGGCTGCCGAAGAAGCGGCGGGCGATGCGGCGGAAGATGCCGTCGATACCACGGATACGCGCGCTGCGGAGGCTGCGCCGAGTGAAGCGAGTGCCGCGCCGCAGCTGTTCGCCTGGCCGCTGCAAGGCATGGCGCGCGGTCTGGCGTTTCAGATCTACGAGAATCTGGGTTCGGTCTCGCGCCAGTCGGTGATGAGGAGCAGCGCGGTGGCAAGGCGATCGTACGCCGCTCCGGCGGCTTGGCGTTCGCTTCGGGGCGTTCTCGATCTTCTTGCCGGCATTGGTGAAACCTGCGGCGGCGCGGTTGAAGGCGTTGCTCTGGGCCGTGCATCAAGGGATCACCGACATACCGCCGCCGCCTGCGGCCGGCCTCACGTCGCTGCCTTCCGATCCTTCTGTGCCTGCCGGGTTCTATGAGGCTGCAGGCTTCCGGCTGTGCGGCCCGCGCGCGGTGCGCATCGATATGCTCGAGCGGCTTGGTGACATTATTCGCAGCAAAGGCCAGAGCGGACGATGCCAGATGGCTTCGCCGTGTCGAACGACATGATGTCGGTGCTCGGTTGCGGTGAAGACGACATTGCACATGTGCTTCGTTCGCTTGGCTTTCGCGATACCAAGACAAAGAACGAAGCCGGCGAAGAGACGACGCTGTGGCAGCAACGTACAGCGGCCTGAGCGCGGGCCGAAGCCGCAGCGCAAGCGGCCGGAACAGCATCGGCAAGGCGCGCGCCTCAATCCATCGCAGTGCCTTAGGGTGCGCCGGCGGCGAGCCGCCGAAGGCAGAGGCCAAGACTGAGCGACCGGACAAACGTCCGCCGCGGCACAAGGATCGTGAGCGCGATCGCAAGCCGCAGCACGAGGCGCGTCCACCGCGCGAGCGGAAGGAAAAACCGATGGATCCGGATTCGCCGTTCGCGGTGCTCGCAGCGTTGAAGCTGCGGAAGTAGCGCTTGCAGCGGGTCGATAAATACCTCTGGTACACACGCTTCTTCAAAAGCCGGACGCTGGCCGCGTCCGTCGTGACCGCTGGCCGTGTGAGGATCAACGGTGCGCGCTGTGAAAAAGCAAGCGCGACGGTGAAAGTCGGCGACGTGCTGACGTTTCCGGCGGGCGCACTGGTTCGCGTGATCAAGGTCGTGAACGGTGGGACGCGACGCGGGCCTGCGAGTGAGGCGCAGACGCTCTATGAGGATTTGACGCCGCCGCCGGAGGTTCGTTCCGCCGAGCCGACGTCACCTGCGAAGCGCGAGGCGGGATCGGGGCGGCCGACAAAGAAG
This sequence comes from Micropepsaceae bacterium, assembly GCA_044220975.1. GTDB lineage: Bacteria > Pseudomonadota > Alphaproteobacteria > Micropepsales > Micropepsaceae > SZUA-430. The sequence goes on from JBGAPZ010000005.1 coordinate 106,298, forward strand.
CAGCGGCGCGAGACCGACGCCCTGACCGACGACCGCGACGACTAAGCGCGCACGGGGCAAGGGGTTGTTGGCGGGGGTGCGAAATGTTACGCGTCTCGCCCCGTTCAACAACGCGTTTGTCTGAAGCCCCCATGACCTACATCGTCAACGAGAACTGCATCAAATGTAAGTTCATGGACTGTGTGGAGGTCTGCCCCGTCGACTGCTTCTACGAGGGGGAGAACATGCTGGTCATCCACCCCGACGAATGCATCGACTGCGGCGTGTGCGAGCCGGAGTGCCCCGTGGACGCCATCAAGCCGGACACGGAGCCTGGAATCGAGAAGTGGCTCTCCGTGAACAAGGAGTTCGCCAGCAAGTGGCCGAACATTACGGTAAAGGGCGAGCCGCCCGCGGACGCTAAGGACTTCGAAACCGTACCGGACAAGTTCGAAAAGTTCTTCAGCCCAAAGCCGGGGTCGGGCAGTTAACCGGTTTTCCCCATTTCACGGTTGCGTGCGTCAACTTCTTCCATTCAAGGCTGCCGGCCGGGTAACCGTTGTTTTGGCCGAATCCTGCGTGTTTCGAGCGATTGCGACAGTGGTGAAACAATAGTTAAGGCCCCACCCCGCCTTTATTTTTCCCATTTTCTGTGTTACATTACGGCAACTCGGAACTGAACCTGGAAAACTGGCGGTCGATCAAGAACGTGGGGACGCAAACCAGCCTCCGCGAACGCGGCGCGAAGAATTCGCACCGGGCCGTTTTCAAAACAACGGAGTTTCCGAAGCGGCATCGCGTGGAACGGCCCCGCGATGCTGACCTGCTGCGTGTTCGCAAAACCGTGGCAAAGGCCAAGCTGAACGGGAAAGACAAGACATTGATGAGCGCGAAAAAGACGACGAAGGCAGCCTCGGCGAAGGTCGTGAAAGTGGCCCTGAAAGGCCCTGTCAAGGCTTCGGTTAAGGCTGCAGCGAAGCCGGCCCACAAGGTCGAGGTCAAGAAGCCCGAACTGAAAGCCGTTCCCAAGGTCGATCTCAAGGTCGCACCGAAGGCGACGGTTTCCCCGGTCAAGGTGGAGCCGAAGCTGGTTGCCAGTCATGGCAAGCCCGTTGTGGTCCCAGTGGCCGCGAAGGTGGTTCCGCCGAAGCCGAAAAGGCCGGATTTCCGGACGAACGATTGGGTCGTCTACCCTGCGCATGGCGTGGGCCGGATCATCCAGGTCGTTGAGCAGGAAGTGGCGGGCATGAAGCTCGAGCTCTTCGTGATCAATTTCGACAAGGACAAGATGACCCTGCGTGTGCCGGTCGCGAAGGCGAGCCTTATCGGCATGCGCCGGTTGTCCTCGCCGGATGTTGTGGCGAACGCCCTGCAGACGCTGAAGGGCCGCGCGCGCATCAAGCGCACGATGTGGAGCCGCCGGGCCCAGGAATACGAAGCAAAGATCAACTCGGGCGATCTGATCTCGATCGCGGAAGTTGTTCGCGACTTGCACCGCGCAAGCGGGCAGCCGGAGCAGTCCTACTCCGAGCGTCAGCTCTACGAAGCTGCGTTGGGGCGTATGGCGCGCGAGGTTGCAGCGGTTGAGCGGATCGATGAAGACGCGGCGGTGAAGCGGCTTGAAGTGGCGCTGCAGCGCGCCGCTTAGTCCTAGCCGAAAATTAGTAACGTTCAGGCGCGGCGGGGGTTCCCTGTCGCGCCTTTTTCCATGCCGGAGACGTAATTTGGAATTGATCTAAAGAGGCTTGTAACGCGTTTAAGGGATACCCAACTAGGGTAGTAGGAATTGGAGACCCCATGGCTACGTTCGACACCGTTCACGCCGTTAAAGCCAACCGCCGGTTCATCAAGAAGTCGATGACCACGGACTTGCTGGAAGCCGCGCACGAGCAAGAGCTCGCGCGCGCGTGGCGTGACAAGGGCGATCAGAAGGCGCTGCACGAGCTGACGACGGCTTATTTCCGGCTCGTCGTCGCGGTGGCTGCGCGTTTCAAGCATTACGGCTTGCCGATGGGCGACCTCATCCAAGAGGGCGCTGTCGGCCTGATGCAAGCTGCCCAGCGTTTCGAGCCGGAGCGCCAGGTGCGCTTTTCGACCTATGCCACGTGGTGGATCCGCGCGGCAATCCAGGACTACGTGCTGCGCAATTGGTCGATCGTGCGGCTGACGTCGACGGCGACGCAGAAGTCGTTGTTCTTCAACCTGCGCCGCTTGAAGGCGAAGATCGCCGGGAATCCGTCGAAGGATTTGTCGCGCGAGGGCGCGCTCAAGATCGCCGAGGCGCTCCGCGTTTCGGTAAGCGACGTCGAAGACATGGACGCGCGTTTGACGAGCGGCGACCGTTCGCTGAACGCGGCGCCTGGCGAACCCGGCGAAGGCGAGTGGCAGGATATGCTTGCCGACGACGCACCGCGGCCGGACGAGAACGTGATGCTGACGCGCGATGCGGCGACGCGGGCGCAGTGGATCAATCTCGCGCTCGACACACTCACCCCGCGCGAGCAGGTGATCATCCGCGAGCGACAAATGCAGGAAGACGCGGTGACGCTTGAGTCGCTGGGTGCGAGGCTTGGCATCTCGAAGGAGCGCGTGCGTCAGATCGAGGCGAATGCGCTCTCGAAGCTGAAGCGGGCGTTGATCGATCAAGTCGGCGATCCCGTCGAAGCGGGCCTCGTCGCCGCCTAATCCAGCACTTCCATCTGTTCCGCGTGCGTGAGCTCGATCTCGGGGCCATTGAGCAACGAGAGCCAGCCGCGCACGCGAACGGATTTGGCGTTCCACTTTGCAGGGTCTATCCCCTCTTTCGCGAACCGCTTCAAATCGCGCGCTGAGATCGTGACCGTGAAGTCCGTGCGGTAGTCGGCGCCGAAGTTCAAGAATGCGCGGTCGCGGCCTACCTTCACCGACGCGATTTTTCCTTCGATGATTTGGAATGTGCCGATGTCGGGGCCCAGGTCGTCGGCTTTGCGGATGCTGTAGAAGGCGTTCGCCCACATTCCGCGTTTTGCCGCTCTTGCTTCGGCCTCGCGATTCAACAGTTCGGCGGCGCACCGGCGCGTGTCGCTGCGCGAATAGGCGCGCGCGAAGCCGCCATCGATCAGTTCACCTTGAAGCCACGCTTTGCCGAAGAACGCGTACGCCAGCAGATCGCCGTGGCGGTCGGTACCGCGATCGGCATACCCAAGGTCGATCGTCTTGCCCTCAATCAGCTTTGCGAGGTTCACCGTCGCCTCCACCGCGAGCGGCCAACCGGTGCGCGGGGCCTCAATGCCCGCAAGGCGTACACGGCGGCCATCGGTTAGCATGAAGCTGCCTCCGTCGATGACGGAAGCAACTGTGGCTTCCTCGGCGATGGTTACATCGCACTCGTTGGCTTGCGCGGCGCTTAGACCGAGGAAAACGAGGAAAAAGCTCGCTAACCGCCTCAACATTCGCGCCCTCTTGCCAAGGTTCGAAAAGACCAATCGCACGCGCGGCGTTTGAAACACATTGTCGTGGTCGGCGCGGGCGAAGATTCCAAACACCGCAAGGATCGTCGCGGCCCACAGCGACAACCGAAGCAGCACGTCTTGGCCGACTTGCAAGAATTGCACGAGGACGACCGCTCCAAGTGCAGGCGTGGCACTCGTGAGCAAACTCGCAACCTGCAGGGGGGCGTGTAGTTGCAGTCCTGAAAGCGCCGTCGGATCGATCACGTCAATTTGCTGGTCTTCACGCACTGAGAAGCACCTGTGGCAAGGTCAAGGAGCAGGTTGCGGCGACCGATCCCCACCATCTTCGCTGAACCAGGTCGTCGCGACAACGGGCACATGGTCTGCCGACGAACCCATAGAAAAAGTTGCTGAGAAACCGCAAGAATTTTCGTTTGTGGACGGAGCAATGCAGTCGTAGCCCTGCCGATGAGTCAAACGTCGGGGATGGTATTGTTGCCCGCATCGGTCCGAACACATCTGATGGTCGCGCTTGGCATGGCACTCATGCTGGCGCTGTGCGCATGCGAGGAGCCGCGGTCTGCGACACCGGCGCAGACGGTACCCGCACAGTCCGCTGACGGCGACAACGAGGCCGGATGCTCCCGCGCGTACTTCTATAATTTCAGTGGCACACGCGCACAGGGGACGGTGATCTGCTCGCAACACGGATGCACCGACAAAGGAAGCGCGCCGCGTGAGGCTGCACGTGAAGGGACGAACATATTTTGCGGGCCTGTCCCTGCTTGCCGCGTTCGCGTGTTCTTGGGACGCTCACGCAGAGCGCTGCCTTTATAGAGGAAGGCAACTATGTCGGCTCTGGCCCGTGTTCATGGACGACGTCAGTGGTCTTAAGATAAAGGGGCAGACACGCGCGGTTCGAAAGCGCCAAATCATCACGGGCCGCTGGCTACTGTGCACATCGCCAACTTCTCGGTGATTGTCTGTGGATCTCGAAGGACACCCTCGTTTCGCGCTCTCGGCTACAGCGGCACCTTGGCCTCGTTGCGTCCTGAGCGCGTACCCGTGTTGGCGCGGCAATGGGGCGATCGCAAGCCACCTGGCCGATCGGCATTGGTGTTCTTCAGCGAGCGAAACTTCGCCGGCGAGTGGACGCCGTACTACGAAGACGCAAGCGACCTCAGCCACTCTCCGATCAAGCCTTTGTCGATCGTGATCCAAAAGGGCGCGTGGCGCCTTTGCTCGCTGCCAAACTACGAAGGCGATTGCATATCGATGACGGCGAGTAGCTGGGATATGCCCAGCATCTTCGGCCCGAGCATTCGTTCAGCAAAAAGGCTCGATTTGACGGCGCGTTAGGCAGCCGGCGATATGCCCAGCGCCCGGCTCCAAGCACCAATCTTACTCGGCAGCCTGTCTGTGTGCGCGATCAAGATTGGCGTTGGCAAAATCCCAACTCGCAAGCGAGTTCAGAAACCCCGCAACGTAGTCTGCTCTGCGATTTTGATGATCGAGATAGTAGGCGTGCTCCCAAAGGTCGAGCACGAGCAGAGGGCATCCGCCGCTGGCAAGAGGCGTGTCCGCGTTGCTCGTTGTCACAATTTCGGCCCTTTCGCCCACTAGCGTCAGCCACGCCCAGCCGCTCCCAAAGTGTTGGGTCGCGGCACCCATGAAGGCGCTGGCGAACCCTTCAAAGCTGTTGAAGGTTCGCTCAATCAATTGCTTGACCGGCCCTCTGGGCGCGCCGCCACCGCGATATCGCATCGAGCGCCAGTAAAAGGTGTGATTCCAAACCTGGGCGGCGTTGTTGTGGAGCTGAGTTGTTGGGCTCGCGTCCTGACGCGCGGTTCTCCTGACGACCTCCTCTAGAGAGAGTTTGGCGAGCCCGAGCTCATCCGCCAATGCGTTCGTCTTGTCGACATAGGCCCTGTGGTGCTTGCCGTAGTGTATTTCGACGGTCTGGGCCGAAATCACGGGCTCCAGGGCATCAACCGTGTACGGAAGATCGGGGAGAACGATCATAACACCTCCATTTGTAGCAGAACCGTCGCGGTGACGACCTCTGCACCCAGCTAATTCGAGCTATGCCAAATAACAAATGAAAATTGGCCCAACTTCAGTACAACTTCCTTGCTGCATGAAAGGACCGGCCGATGGACACCGTGCTCGCACGCACCTTCCTCGAAATCGTCTCGACCGGAAGCTTCCAACGTGCGGCGGACCGGCTCCACATTTCGCAAACCGCAGTGAGTGCGCGCGTGCGCTCGCTGGAAGACCATTTGGGTCAGCCTCTGTTCGTACGCAGCGGGCGCGGTCCTGACGCGTGCTGGTGAAAAATTCCTGCGTTATGCGCCGACACTCGTACAGATGTGGCAACGCGCACGGCACGACATTGCGGGCCCAGACGGTCACAGCAGCGTGATTGCGGTCGGGGGCGAGCTCGCGCTCTGGGAACCCTTGCTCCTTCGTTGGCTGCTTTGGATGAAGGGGGCACACCCCTGACGTGGCATTGCGTACGCATGTTGGAATGGGACGATCTGACAAGTGCGGTCGCAGGAGGGGCGCTCGATCTCGCTATTGTCTACGCGCCTCGGACGCTTCCGGGACTCAAGATCGAACGCGTCGTCGTCGAGAAACTTGTGATGGTCACGACCGACCCCGATCGGCCGATTTTTGACGAGGGCAAATACGTGTACGTGGATTGGGGGCCTGACTTTGCCGCGCAGCACGACACGGTCTTTCCGGGGCAGACGAGCCCGGGCTTGCTCGTGGGTCTCGGTCCGCTCGGACTGAGCTATATTCTGACCGCAGGAGGTTCTGGATACTTCCGCATGAGCTCGGTGCATCAGTTGCTCGCAGATGGCAGGTTGAAACTCGTGACCGACGCGCCGGAATTCCCCCTACCCCGCCTATGCCGTCTACCCTTTGACGAGCAAGGTCGATGCTCTCGAGCATGCGCTCGACGGCCTACGTCAAGTCGGCGAGGAAGCGACGCGCGAGATTCAAGGTAAGAAGATGCGAGGCAAGAAGGGGCGAATATGATGTTGAGTGGCGTCCTCCTCGTACTGGGTCGATCGAAGGCTTCTGTCGTCGCGCGCAAAGTCGTATTCCGTCGCCGTTCGTCCAACCCAGGCTGAGGCGGCCGTCCGTCGATCCGCCACACGATGCCATCACGGCATACGCTAAGAATGTCAGCGCGGGCATGATTGTTGCCGGGGCATACGGCCATCAAGGATGGCGGGAGTGGTTTCTGGGAACCTCGACGCAGCACCTGTTCAAGACCAGTCCGGCACCGATTTTCGTCCAGCACTGAGCCCGCAGGTCAAGTTCCGTTGCATCGAACGTGCAATAGTTTGCATTTGATATCGGGCGCCGGAGCTGCAGATTGATTGAGCAGAGCGTTCCACCGTTTCGGGCTAGACCATGCCCACACCGTCTCGAGTCTTGATCAGCGGGATCGGCGTCGCCGGCCCCACGCTTGCCTATTGGCTCGTCCATCACGGGTTTGAGGTCACGCTCGTCGAGGAGGCGTCACAACCGCGTACCGGCGGCTACGTGATCGACTTTTGGGGTCTGGGCTTCGACGTCGCCGAGAAGATGGGCCTCATCCCGGCGCTGAAGCGCCAAGGCTACATGCTCGAGGAGGTTCGTATCGTCGACGCCAACGGCAGACGCGTCGGCGGCTTTGCCGCCCAAGTTTTTGCGCGCGCCACAAATGGGCGCTATGTGAGCATCGCTCGCAGCGATCTTGCGCGCGAGATCTACGGACGGGTTTCGAATCGCGCCGAGACGATCTTTGGGGATCGCGTGACCGGGCTCTTTCCGGAGTCCGAGGGGGTTCGCGTGCACTTCGAGCACGCGAAGCCACGCGAATTCTCGCTGGTAATCGGCGCCGATGGTCTTCATTCGGGCATTCGAGCGCTCGCGTTTCCGCGTCAGGACGGCGAGGTCTACCTTGGCTACAAAGTGGCTGCTTTCCAGGCCACGGGGTACCCGCGGCGCGACGAGCTGACCTATGTCAGCTACAGTCAGCCGGGCAAGCAGATCGCGCGGTTTTCGATGCGCGACGACCGGACGCTCTTCCTCTTCGTTTTCGTAGATAACAACCGTGTGAAGCCGCACGATTTGGCCGGCCAACGAGCGGTCTTGCGCGATCGGTTCGGCAACGCGGGCTGGGAGTGTCGTGACATTCTGGATCGGCTCAATCACACAGACGACCTCTATTTCGACCGCGTTAGCCAGATTCGTCTGAAGACGTGGAGCCGCGGCCGCATCGCGCTTGTCGGCGACGCAGCGTTCTCTCCGTCGTTGCTTGCGGGAGAAGGTGCAGGGCTCGGGATGGCGGCGGCCTATGTCCTTGCCGGCGAGATCGCGGCCGCCAAGGGAGACTATAAAGCGGCTTTTGCGCGCTACCAGATGGTTCTTTCGGGCTTCTTGCTGGAAAAGCAGGATGCGGCGCGACGCTTCGCAAGCGCCTTTGCCCCACGAACCGAGTTCGGTCTCATCTTTCGCAATCTCGTCACGCGTGCCATGCGCATTCCCGTCGTCGCCGACCTCGCGTTCGGTCAAGGCGTTCGCGACCGAATCGCCTTGCCCGCCTATCCGTGAGGCTATTCGCCGTTGGCGCGCCCATCTGCATTCTTGAGCAAGATCGCCAGGATGATGAGGGAGAAGGCCGTACCAAAAAAATCCGAAGAGTCTTTCGCGCGTGCGGCGCCACATGCGCAGGGTTGCGGCGTCGATAGACGTTACACGATCGCGCGGTGCTTAAAGTCGTCCATGTCGTAAGCGCGAGCAATACCGTCAGATAGACCGTCAGAAGTGGAGGCTTAGGTGCTTGCGTAAGCGTCCGGAGTTTGCGGCACATCAACTCCCAAGCGGTGGCTCTTGGCACAGAGTGACGTCGTCGAAGGCGTAAGTTTCGCCGCGGCGCACTTCGTTAGGGCAAGGTGCCAGCCGCTGTCGTCTGCACAGTCGATGCAATCCTTACAGACGTTGACGAAAACCTCGTCGGAATGACGTTGCGTCATGTGGGGACAAGTGATTGATTGTATTTGGCAATGACCCCGTAGCTCAGCAGGATAGAGCGGCAGATTCCTAATCTGTAGGTCGGACGTTCGAATCGTCTCGGGGTCACCACTCATTTCGACCCGTAGGTTGCCGTCACACCGCGCGCGAGCGTCGCGATCGCGGTGCGCAGTTCGCGCGGTTCGAGCACTTCCATCTCCGCACCCAAATAGAGCAACTGGCGAGCGGCGATTTCGTCGGCTTCGACGGGGATCGTCGCTTTGATCCAGCCTTCGGGCTTGCAGGGCTGATGGTCGGCTTCCACCGCTTGCGCCGCAGCGGGGCTGACATCGTGAAGGAGCCTGCGCCCGCGCGGCGAGAGTTTGATCGTCGCGCGGTCTTTGAGCAGCCGGGCTTCGAACTCCTTCGCTGCCTGCGCCCAGTATTTTGCGAGGTCGAAACGGGGCGGGCGGCGCGACGGCGTTTCCAGAACGGCCAGCGCTTTGATGTTCGAGATCCGGTACATGCGCGGCTTCGCGTCGCTTGCGGCGACGAGATACCAAGTGCCCGCTTTGAACACGAGGCCGAGCGGATCGAGTTCGCGGGTGACGGTGTCTTTCCAACTGTCGTACGTGATCTTGATGCGGCGGTCGCGCCAGACTGCCGTACCGAGCGTGGGCAAATGTGTGGGCTGTTCCGCGCGGCGGTACCAATTCAACGGGTCGAGATGGAAGCGCTCTGCCACGCGCTGCGCGCTGGCACCGGAGTCGGCGGGAAGGCTCGCGAGCAGTTTTAACTGCGCCGCTGCTGCATCGGCACCTAGCCCTAAGTCCGACGCGGCATCGCCCACGCCCGCCAGCAATAGGGCTTCGGCTTCGGCCGGCGTGAAGCCAGTTAAACGCGTGCGGTAGCCGTCGAGCAATGCGAAGCCACCGTTGCGGCCGCGTTCCGCGTAAACGGGAACGCCGGCTGCGCTCAGTTGGTCGACGTCGCGGTAGATCGTGCGGACCGAGACTTCGAATTCCTGCGCCAAGGTTTCCGCGCTCACGCGGCCGCGCATTTGCAGCAGGATCAGGATCGAGAGGAGACGGCTCGCGCGCATTTCTCCCTCCTAGCACAAATACCTGACATTGGATGTCATGCATTGTGGTTTACGACCGGCCGCCTAACTGGAGGGTCGGATTATGGATCAGCAAAGACGGACGATTTTGGGTGCGGCGGCCGCGGGTGCCGCAGCAGCCATGTTTGCCACCACGGGATCGGCGGGCGCTGGGCAAGCGGGCGCGCCTGCAAAGACGACGCCGGGCAAGCCCGGCGACTTCAACTTCCTGGCCGGCGAATGGCGGATCAAGCATCGGCGCCTTCCGGCGCCTGGCGGCAAGTGGGACGAGTTCGAAGGCGAGGCGACGTGTTGGACCATCCTCGGCGGCGTCGGCAGCGTGGAGGAGTTGCGCATCCCGGCACGCAATTTTAGCGGCATGGGGCTTCGCCTGCTCGACGTCACGAACCGCGTCTGGTCGGACTTTTGGGTGAACGGCAAGAGCGGCGTGCTGACGACGCCCGGCCAGACGGGCAGCTTCGAGAATGGCGCCGGCATCTTCCTCGCCGACGACGTCGACGACGGTAAGCCGATCAAAGTGCGCGGCGTCTGGGACGAGATCACGCCGACGTCGTGCCGGTGGGCCCAAGCGATTTCGCGCGATGGCGGGAAGACGTGGGATGAGAATTGGGTGATGAAGTGGACGCGCGTAAAATAGGCGCCACTTGATAGACGTTCACGGTTGGGCGACAGTCCCGCCGTGGACGATCTTTTCAACTTAACGGGCAAGATTGCGCTCGTGACCGGCGGGTCGCGCGGCTTGGGCTTGCAAATGGTGCGCGCGTTCGCCGAACGCGGCGCCGATATCATCATCGCGAGCCGGAAGCTTGAAGCTTGCGAGGCGGCGGCGGACGAAGTTCGCGCGATGGGGCGCCGGGCGCTTGCGATTGCGGCCAACGCCAGCAAGTGGAGCGAGATGGACCGCCTGGCCGAGGCTGCCTACGGCGCGTTCGGGCGGATCGACATTCTGGTCAACAACGCCGGCATGTCACCCGCCATCCCTTCGCACGAGGTGACGGAGGAGTGGTTCGACAAGATCGTCGCGCTCAACTTCAAGGGGCCGTTCCGGCTGGCGGCCAACGTCGCCAAGCGCATGGCGGACGGCGACGGCGGCGTGATCATCAACATTTCGTCCACAGGCGCACTGGTGCCACTACCCGCGGTCGTTCCCTATTCCGGCGCGAAGGCGGCGCTGAACGCGATGACGGTGTCGCTCGCGCGCGAGTACGGGCCGAAGGTGCGCGTGAACGCGATTTCGGCAGGACCGTTTCTGACCGATATTTCCAAGGCTTGGAGCGAGGAGGCGCGCCGCACGGCGCACAACTCGCTGCATCGACCGGGCCGGCCGGAAGAGATCGTGACGACGGCGCTTTATCTCGCAAGCCCCGCGTCGAGCTTCACGACAGGTGCGATCGTGCGTTGCGACGGCGGGCAGAGCTGACGGCGCTCGCTCTCGTGCCAGCGTTGATTCTTCGTCGCCCGCGTTACAATTGAGTGTCGCCGATTCGCGACAGCAACCGGTGAGCCCCTGATGCGCGTTGGTCTTACGTACGATCTTCGGTCGGACTATCTGAAGGAAGGCTACTCCCTTGAGGAGACGGCGGAGTTCGACAAAGAAGACACGATCGCGGGCCTTGAGGGTGCGATCGCGAGCCACGGGCATAAGGTCGATCGCATCGGGAACGTGAAGGCGCTGGTCGCGCGGCTTGCCAAAGGGGATCGTTGGGATCTCGTCTTCAACATCGCGGAAGGCATGCGCGGGATCGCGCGCGAGGCGCAAGTGCCGGCGTTGCTTGAGGCGTACGACATCCCTTGCACGTTCGCGGATGCGGGTGTTCTGACGCTTTGTCTGCACAAGGGTTACACCAAGGCGGTGCTGCAGGCGGCCGGTGTCGCGACGGCGCCGTTTGCCGTGGTCGAGCGCGAGGAGGACATTGCGCGCGTCGCCCTGCCCTACCCGCTTTTCGTGAAACCTGTCGCGGAAGGCACGGGAAAAGGCATCACGCCGCGTTCGATCGTGCGCGACGCCGCGGCGTTAAAGCCCGCCGTGCTCGACCTATTGAAGAAGCACGGTCAGCCGGTGCTGGTGGAACCCTATCTGACGGGGCGCGAGTTTACCGTCGGCCTATTCGGTTCGGGCGCGTTGACGCGCGCGGTTGCGGCGATGGAAATTCACTTAGGCGAGAAGGCGGAGCCCGGGCTCTACTCGCTTTCGAACAAAGAGAACTACGAAGACCGCGTGACCTACACGATCGCGACCGACGCGCTGGGCCGCGAGGCGGAGCGTGTGGCCATTGCCGCGTGGACGGCGCTGGGTTGTCGCGACGCGGGCCGCGCGGATTTGCGCGCCGGCGCGGACGGCAAAGTGTATTTCCTGGAAGTGAACCCGCTCGCCGGCATCAACGAGAAGACGTCGGACCTGCCGATCATGTGGCGGTTGCTGGGGCGGAAGTACGAGGATTTGATCGGCATCATCCTCGACGAAGCGATGACGCGGGTGAAGCGCTAGCGGAATGACCATCGGGCCTACGCTTCCGGGGGCTTGCCATTGACCTGTGACGACGGTGGTTGGTAGCAGTTCTTCGTGCTGGGTCGAGCAGTAGGCGAATTGTTGGCGCTGCCGCGGCCCTAACACAGGAACGCGAAGACAGTGTTCAAAGCGAAACTTACTTTGTTCGGCGCCGCGATGTCGGCCGCGTTGCTATTCGGCCCGGCGCATGCGGAGGCTGTCGTCCCGCTTGAGACGTATGTTGGAAAACTCAAACAGGTTCGCGTCACGATAGCGGGAGGAGAGCGGCAATTCCTCTTCGACACCGGCGGTGGCTATACGTTGATTTCTCCGGCGATCGCCCAAGCCCTCGGCTGCGTGCCATCCGGGCGTATCGCCGGCTTTCGAATGACGGGCGAACGATTCGACACACCGCTTTGCCGGCGGGTGCGCTTTTCGATCGGCACTCTAACGTCGCAAACCGAGACGGCCGGCGTGTTCGATCTCATGGCCCTGCTGCCAAAGGAGCTGCCGCGGCTTGATGGCGTCATTTCTTTGGCGAGCTTTCAGGGCCGCCGCATAGCGCTCGACCTCGCAGCCGGCAAATTGAGCGTCGCCGCGCGGCCGAAGGGACACAACTTTTCCTGTCGTGCCGCATCCGGGCTCGACGGCAGCGGTTACGTGCTGTTTGCTGCAGTCGAGCGGGCGGGGTCGGAGTACTGGTTCGAGGTCGACTCGGGCAATGTCGACGTCGTTCGTCTTGCGCCGCATGTTGCGCCCGCGTTCGGGCTTGATTCAAACTCACAAGAGACGAAGCAAATCGACTTCTCGCTCGGAGGCGCGCCCGCCGTGCGCGTGGGCGCTCGGGTCGCGGAAATCCTGTATGACGGCGTCATCGGCGCAGAGTACCTTGGGCATGGGACGCTCTATGCGGACCTCGGCGGCCGCGTGTCGTGTAGCTGGCAGCCCCACCCGTTGTGATGCTTCAGTGAGTTCAGGGGATTCTTGCGCTATGCCCGCCGTTTCAGCGGCAGGATCACCGGGGCGCCGGCGTGGTCGCCGATGAAGGCGTCGATGCCGAAGGATTTGCGGAGCGTTTCGCTGGAGAGGGTTGCGGCGGGTTCGCCGTCGGCGCTGACCTTGCCTTCGTTGAGCAGAAGCACACGGGTAGCGTGGCGCGCGGCGATCGAGAGGTCGTGCAGCACAACGATGACGAGTGCGCCTGCTTCGCTTGCGGCTTTCAGGACTTCCATCGCGTGGAGTTGATGGCTGGGGTCGAGCTGCGCGAACGGTTCGTCGGCCAGGATGATTTTTGCTTCGCTGCTGAGCGCGCGAGCGAGCAGCGCGCGGGCGCGTTCGCCGCCCGAGAGCGATGTCGCGGCGCGGTCGGCCAGATGGGCGATATCGCAGGCTTGCATGGCGCGCGCGATGGCGGCCTCATCGGCGTCGGTCTTTTTGGCAAAGCGGTGCACGTGCGGCAGGCGGCCGAGTGCCACGATGTTGCGCACGGTGAGCGGCCAGTGAACTTCGCCGCCCTGAGGCAGATAGGCGATTTCGCGCGCGAGGTCGGCGCGGCGCCAGTTGGCGAGCGATTTGCCGTGCAGCGCGATCTCGCCGCTTGCGGTTGGAATCAAGCCCGCGGCGGCGCGCATCAATGTCGACTTGCCGGAACCGTTCGGTCCCATGATGGCGACGCATTCGCCCGGCGCAAACTTGGCGCTGATGCCGGTCAGCACCGTGCGGCTGCCCAGCGCGACGTTCAGGTTCGTGAGCGCAAGCGTCATGTGAGTTCGCGCCTCAGTTTGAAGACGAGCCAGAGGAAGAACGGCACGCCGATGAGCGACGTGAAGACGCCGAGCATAAGTTCAGGCCCCGACGGCACGACGCGCACGGCAATATCGGCGATGAGCACGAGAAGTGCGCCGCCGATGGCGCTTGGGATCAGCAGCTTCGACGGCGTGTGGCCGACGAACGGACGGCAGAGATGCGGCACGATGAGACCGACGAACGCGATCGCGCCGGTGACGGCGACGCTTGCGCCGACCGCGAGCGTCACGCCTGCGATAACGCGGCGCTGGACGTTGGCGACTTCGATGCCGAGCGACTTTGCGGCGTCTTCGCCCAACGTCAGTGCGTCGAGCGCGCGGCCGGTGCTGGCGAGGAGGACGAGACCGACTGCCACGAACGGGCTTGCGAGCAAGACGTCGTCGAAGCTGCGGTCTTTGAGCGAGCCCAAAATCCAAAATACGATCTCGCTGACCGCATAGGGGTTCGGCGCGAGGTTTAAAGCGAGCGCCATCAGTGCAGCCGCAAGATTGGCGAGCGCGACACCTGCCAGGATCAATGTCAGCACGCCGTTGTCACGGCCGCTCAAGAGGCTCAGCGCGACGGCTGCGATCGAAGCGCCGATCATTGCGGTCAGAGGAAGCGCGAACGGGAACGCCGTCGAAAGGCCGAAATAGATCGCGATGACGGCGCCAAGCGATGCGAACGATGCGATGCCCATGACGCCGGGCTCGGCGAGCGGATTCCTGAGCAGACCTTGCAGCGCCGCACCGCTCATGCCGAGTGCTGCGCCCGCGAGCAGGCCCAGCAGCATGCGCGGCAGACGGATGTCGCGCATGATGACGCCGGCCGTGCCGGTATCGTTCAACAAGCCGTCGATGACGGTCGAGGCGCTCAGCGGTGCGTAGCCGATGAACAGCGACGCGATCGCGGCCAGCAACGTGGCTGCGGTGAGTGCGATCGGCAGTCTCGAAACCTTGTCGTCCATGGCCTCACGTCGCGTTCGTCAGTCGCCGCGACGGTTGCCCGCTTTCCACGCGCGCACCCCGGCGCATAGAAGGACGACGGCGTCCGGCAGGTTTCCTGGCTTGCGGCTCAAGCGCTTGTCGCCGGCCTTCCCGAAGCTTGCGCTTCAGTGGCGTTGTCGGCGACGAGCTTGCCGCTCACAGTTGCGGGGGCAGCCGCGGTTTTAACCGCGTTCCCTTTCCGGACACGTGAGCATTGGGTTACTCCGCTTTGGCGGGGCGTGCAAGGCTGGGGCTGCCCTCGCGTTGCAGAGTCGGCCGGGGTGAGATACGGCAAATACGCGAACCAATCGATGGAGAACAACATGGACCGCCGCGATTTTTTGCAGACCACGTGTGCGCTGGGGCTGACCGCTATGTTTGCGGGAAACAAGGTGTGGGCGGCGGAAAATGCGGCGGATGCCGAGGTCAATGCAGCATTGGAAGCGATCTTCGATGAGCGTCTCGTCAACGCGCCGGAACTCGCATCTTCCATGGGTCTGGATAAGGGCGAACATGCCGATCTCAAATCGAAACTCCGCCCCAGAACCGCGGAGCGGCGCGCCGCCGATCTTGCGCGCGACAAGAAAGCGATCGCTGCGCTCGAAGCGATCGATCGGAAGCGACTATCGTCCGCCGGCCGCCTCAACCTCGAGGTCGTTCTCTATTCTTTGAACGTTAGTACTGTCAGTCCGGAAAGGTTCGGCATCAATTCCGCTCAGCGGCCTTACCCGATTTTCCAACAGGGCGGCGCTTATTTTCAAACACCGGATTTTTTGAACACCGCGCACACGATTGAAAGTACGTCCGATTGCGAGGCCTATCTTGAGCGCCTTGAAGCGTTTTCCGGCACGCTTGATGAGGATACGGAAGAGCAGAAGGCGCAGGCCGCGCGCGGGTTCCTGGCGCCTGCCTGGTCGCTCGACCTCACGCTCGGACAAATGACGAAGCTGCGCGCGCAAGAGGCCGATCAGAGTTCGATCGTCGACTCGCTTGTGCGCCGTGCCGCCGCAAAAGGGATCAGCGGCGACTGGCAGGAGCGTGCCGCGAAGCTTTTGCGGAAGGCCGTCTACCCCGCACTTGACCGGCAGATCGAAGCGGTGACGGCGTTGAAGCCGCTCTCCAAACCCGGCGACGGTGCTTCGCGTTTGCCGGATGGCGCCGCCATCTACGCAGCCGCCTTGGAAGCCGCAACTACGACGACGTTATCCCCGGAGAAAGTTCACAAACTGGGGCTCGAGCAAGTGGCCGATATTTCGGCGAAGCTCGATACGATCTTGCGCCGCGCAGGCATGAAGAAGGGCACCGTGGGCGCGCGGCTTGCGGCGCTCAATCAGGCGCCCGACCAGCTCTACGCGAACACGGATGAAGGCCGCGCCGCGCTGATCGCTTCGCTGAATGCCGGCGTCAAAGACATGTATGCGCGCCTACCGCGCGATTTTCGTACCTTGCCGACGCAGCCGCTCGAAATTCGCCGGGTGCCGGCGGAAATCCAGGATGGCGCTTCGAACGGCTACTACAATCGTGCTGCGCTCGATGGTTCGCGCCCTGCGATTTATTTCATCAATCTCAAAGACGTCGGCGATTGGCCGAAATATTCGTTGCCGTCGCTCACCTACCACGAGGGCGTGCCGGGCCATCATTTGCAGATCAGCATTGCGCAAGAATCGAAGGACATCCCAACGCTCCGCAAGATTGCCGGGTTCTCTGCCTATAGCGAAGGCTGGGCGCTCTATGCCGAGCAGTTGTCGGACGAACTAGGCGCCTACAAGGGCCTTGAGCGAGCGGGCTATTTACAATCCTTCCTCTTCCGCGCTGCGCGCCTCGTCGTTGACACCGGGTTGCACGCAAAGGATTGGAGCCGCGAAAAGGCCGTCGATTATCTTTTCGCGACCACGGGCTTCGCGCGGCCGCGAGCCCAACGCGAAGTCGAGCGTTATTGCACGCAAATCGGTCAGGCTTGCAGCTACAAAATCGGCCACACCACTTGGGTGCGGGCGCGCGACAAAGCGCAGAAGGCGCTCGGCAAGCGCTTTAACGTCAAATCCTTCCATGAGATTCTCAAGGAAGGCGCGATGCCGCTCACTATCCTCGAGCGGCGTATCGAAGAGCGGACGAACGCACTCAAGCGGCGTTGATCACCCCGGCTCGGCTACTCTTTCCCGCTCGCTCGCGCGATTCTGGTGCGTTCGGCACTGAGCCGTTCGACCGCTTCGCCGACCCAGGGGCCGGGGCAGAGCCAGAGGCGCGAGGGGATGTGGTAGAGCGCGGTCTTGCCTTTGAGCGCGCGGAACGCCGGGTGGCGCAGGATGCTTTGCGCGCGGCTTGCAGTGCGGCCGTAGGAGTCGTCGATGACGAGCAGCTGCGGTGCTGCGGCGACGACGGTTTCCAGGGCCACAGTGGCGTAGGCTTGGCCGGTCAGTTCCGGCGCGATGTTCGTGAGGCCTGCCGCGTCTAGGATGTCGTTCGTCAGCGTTCCGGCGCCGGAGGTCAGGCCGTTCGGTTCGTAGACGAGCGTGGTGACGGGTGCGGTCGTCGTCGCCTTCGAGCGCGCGATGCGAGCGTTCATGCCGGCGATCAGTTCTTCGCCGCGTTGCTGTTCGCCGAGCGCGATGGCCGCGTCGCGGATGACTTTGCGGACATCTTCGAGCGATGAGGCGTAGCCCACGATGTGGACGGGGACGCCGATCGTGGCGGCGAGGCGGTTTGCGCCTTTGCCGGTGTAGATGTCGCCCAGGATCAGGTCGGGCTTCAGTTCGACGATTTCTTCGGCGCGGGCGTTGTTGATGCGGATGCCGCGTGCTTCTTCGGCGAGGTTCGAGATTTCGCCTTCCGTCGCCATGCGCGAGACGGAGAGAATGCGCGTGCGGTCCACCAGGGCCAGCGCCAGTTGGTCGGCGCAGACGTTCGTCGAGACGATGCGCTGAGGCTTGCTCATGGCGGGGACCGCGAGGGCAAGCAGCGCGATAATGCAGAGGCGGAGCGTCATGGAGTTGCTCTATAGTCAGTCGGACACGAAATCGCCAGTGAGGATGACATGTACGAGACGATCCAGGTTCGTAAGGAAGGCGCCATCGATTGGCTGACGCTAAACCGGCCGGACAGTTTGAACGCTTTGAACAAGAAGCTGGTGGACGAGCTGCTCGACTATTTCCAGGCGCTCTATTGGGACAAGTCGGTGCGCGTCGTCGTGATGCGCGGTGCGGGGCGTGCGTACTCGGCTGGGCTCGACCTTAAAGAGCGCGACAACAGCCCGCGTTCGCCGCAGAACGGGCTCACCTCGCAGCGGCGGATCAGCGAGATCGTGATGCGCATGCGGCGCTGTCCGCAGCCGATCATTTCGCTCGTGCATGGGCCGGCGTGCGGCGGCGGGTTTGCGATGGCGCTCGCCAGCGACATCCGGATCGCGGGGACGAGTGCGCGGATGAATGCGGCTTTCATTCGCATCGGCCTTTCGGCTTGCGACATCGGTGTGAGCTACTTTCTGCCGCGTTTGGTCGGCGTTTCGGTGGCGTCGGAGTTGATGCTGACCGGACGCTTCATCAATGCGGAGCGGGCGTTGCGCGTGGGGCTCGTCAGCGAAGTCGTTCCCGATGATAAGATGGAGGAGGCCGTGCGCCCCTATCTCGACGAAATGCTGACAACGTCGCCTCTTGGTCTTCGGATGACGAAGGAGTGTCTCAATATGAGCGTCGATGCGGGGAGCTTGGAGGCCGCGGTTGCGATGGAGGATCGCAACCAGATTCTGTGCGCGCAGACGGCGGACTTCGGCGAGGGCATGCGTGCCTTTTTGGAGAAACGCCGGCCCGACTACCGCGACGCGTGAACCGGCCGTACGGTCATCCGCAACGCTTGCAACAGCATAGTCGGCGCGCGATAACGGCGCCTCAATCAACGGACGAAAATCATGCCTTCGTACAAAGCTCCCGTCGCGGATTTCGAGTTCCTTTTGTTTGACGTGCACGAGATCGAAAAATACGCCGATCTGCCGGGCTACAAGGAGTTGGATCGGGCTACCGTTCACGACGTGCTGGAGGGCGCCGGAAAGTTCGTCTCCGAAGTGCTGCAGCCGTTGAACCAATCGGGCGACGAGGAAGGCTGTCATTTCGAGAATGGCGTCGTGCGCACGCCGAAGGGCTTTAAGGAGGCGTGGAACGCCTATCGCGAGGCGGGTTGGAACCGGCTTGCGGTGCCGGAGCAGTACGGCGGCGCCGGGTTGCCCATTCTGGTGACCTTTGCGGTGACGGAGTTGGCGTTTTCGGCGAACCAAGCCTTTGCAATGTATCCGGGGCTGACGTCGGCCGCCTACTCCGCTCTCGCCGCCACCGGTGCGCCGTGGATGCGCGAGCACGTGGTGACCCGGATGGTCTCAGGCGAGTGGGCCGGCACGATGTGCCTGACCGAACCGCATTGCGGCACCGACTTGCGCCTGATGAAGACGAAGGCGGTGGAGCAGCCGGACGGGACCTACAAGCTTTCGGGCACGAAGATCTTCATCTCCGGCGGCGATCAGGATCTGACCTCCAACATCATTCATATGGTGATCGCGAAGATCCCGGACGAGAAGGGGAAGACGTCAGACGACCTGTCGACAGTGAACTTTTTCATGGTGCCGAAGTTCCTGGTTGCCGAGGACGGGACAATGGGCGCCCGCAACGGCGTCTTTACGGGCTCGATCGAGAAGAAGATGGGCATCAAGGCGAACGCGACGGCGGTGCTCAATTTCGACGAGGCGAAGGCGTGGCGGCTTGGGCCGAAGCCGCAGCCGAAAGCTGCAGGCGACAAGGGCTCTTCGTCGGCCGGCATGAAGGGCATGTTCGGGATGATGAACGCGGCGCGCCTCGGCGTCGGCGTGCAGGGTATTGCGATCGCCGAGGTCGCGTATCAGAACGCCGCGATCTACGCGAAGGAGCGCCTTGTCGGGCGCGCGCTGACGGGGCCCAAGGCGCCGGACAAGCCCGCCGATCCCTTGATCGTGCACCCGGACGTCCGGCGGATGCTGATGTTTGCGCGCGTGGCGGCCGAGGGTGGGCGTGCGCTCGCGACATTCATTTCGCTCAATCTTGGGATCGCGAGTTCGGGGCGGTCCGACGCCGAGCGGCAGGAGGCTTCCGACCTTGCCGATCTGCTGACGCCGGTGATCAAGGCCTTTTGCACCGACATGGGTTTCGACGCAGCGAATGCGGCAATGCAGGTGTTCGGCGGGCACGGCTATGTGCGCGACCACGGGATGGAGCAATTCGTGCGCGACGCGCGCATCAACCAGACCTACGAAGGCGCGAACGGCGTGCAGGCGCTGGACCTCGTGGGCCGCAAGCTTGGCCGCAATGGGGGGCGCGCGCCGTTCGCGCTTTTCAAGCGGATCAACGACTTCATTGCGGCAGAGACGTCCGACGCGATGAAGCCTTATGTCGAGCCGCTCAAGACCGGTCTTGCGCGCACGCAAGACGCGACGATGTGGCTGGCGCAAAACGGGCTCAAGAACCCTGACAATGCGGGGGCGGCTAGCGTCGATTATCTGCGCCTCTTCGGGCTCACCGTGATCGGCTGGCTTTGGGCGCGCCAGGCGAAGGCCGCGCTGGCGAAACTCGCGACCAAGCCCGCGAACGCTCAGTTCTACGAGGCAAAGCTGGCGTCGGCGCGCTTTTGGATGGAGCGCTTGATGCCGGACACCGCCTCCTTGAGCGAGCGGATCAAAGTGGGCGCGGACGGCCTGATGGCGCTGGACGCCGCCAGCTTCTAGAGAACGCGAAAACGAATCCGTTATATGCGTTATTATGGCGGATTTGAGCGGTTTCATCCGTTATTTATGCGTTCGGCATCCGTTAGCGAGCGTTCGGCGGCGCGTCTCATCAAACGCCTGGTCGAACGCGCGCGTTCCGTTGCGGCCATCGAAGCCGCAGCGGCATTGTTCAGATGCAATTTTCAAGTTGCAGCCGCTCGGCGATCAAGCGCGAGGGAAAGCAGCGTTTCGCCGCACATATTCAGCCCCACTAACATACGATATATTTCTCACTTATTCAATGGGCGCAAAAAAACGGCCGGTTCGACCCGGCCGTTTGCGATATCGATCGTCGCACGCCGATTTTGCGGTTCTTTGACGCCGTCGCCGGTTTGGACGAGGAGTTCCCCTTCGCCGCGACCGACGGCCGTGATGGCACCCTCAGGGACACCCTTGCCCGCCAGGTTGGATTTCGTGGCGTTGGCGCGGCATTCCGACAGGCGTTGGTTGTATGCGTTCGAGCCTTTTGAGTCGGTGTGGCCCACGATGCGAACGCTGGCCGCGCCCGTGCTCTTCGCTGCGCCAGCCGCGTCGGTCAACACCTGGTCCGCTTCCGCGGTGATGTCGCATTTGTCGTAGCCGAAGAAGATCGTGAACTGCTTTACGGGCGGCGGCGGGAGTGGTGGCGGTGGAGGCGGTGGAGGCGGCGGCGGTGCAGCCTGGCGCGCGCCGAAGCTGTAGCGCAGACCGATCGTCGCCGCGTGCTTTTCGAGGTCTTCCACACGGACGCAGCACGTGTGGCTGCCCGTCACGTCGATCACCATCTCGGGATCGGTGACGCGCAGATAGTGATAACGTAGGAAGAGCTGCGCGGTGCGGCTCAAGTCGTAGTTCAAGCCCGCAATCCCTTGATAGGCAAAGCTCCAGCCGTCGCTGTCGATGTTTTCGACCGTGGTTGGCGCGATATCGTACTCCACGTGGTCGCGCCGGCGCCGGAGCCGGCGACAAAAGCTTGTCGTTGATGTTGATGTCGTAGATGACGTTCGCCATCAGCGAGAATTCTTTCACCGCGTCAGCGCGCGTGGCGGTGAACGTGGTCGTGTCCTCAACACCGCCCAAAGAAACGTAGTGCGAGGTGTAGTGGCGGACTTTGTTGTGGCGGTAGCCGGCCTCAAGCTCGACGTTCCACGGGCCGAAGGCGTAACCCGCCGTCGCCATCAGCGACCACCCCACCGGCGTGTCGTCGCTCATATAGTGGTGATAATGGGTTACGACGGCGACGGAGGTCGCCTGTTCGTAGAAGTCGAGGTCTTTGATCCAGCTGGCGCCGCCTTCGAGGCCGATATACCAGCGGTCGAGGCTGCCGGCGTTTGCGGGCGCAATCAGCGCAGCCGCGGTGGCGCAGGCCAATAATTTCGCTCTGGTCGTCAAGTCGCTGTCCCCTCAGGTTTTTCGGCGAATCAGTAGCTGGTGCTCAGGATAGCGACCGCGCCCCTTCCAAATAGTTGCGCGCGGGATACGCACGGCACCCGCGTTGAGCGCTCGGCATGCTAGAATGCGAGACGCGCCGACAACGGAGAGTCATTCATGCCACGCGTCGCCCATTTCGAGATACACGCAAGCGAGCCTGCGAAGCTTGCCGCCTATTACCGCGAGCTGTTCGGCTGGAAATTGCAACACCTGCCCCACATCGACTATTGGCTGATCGACACCAGCGAGGGGACGGAACCCGGCATCAACGGCGGGCTGTTACAGCGGCGCGGTCCGAAGCCCGCCGAGGGTCAAGCGGTGAACGCCTTTGTGTGCACGGTCAACGTCTCGTCGGTCGATACTTTCCGCGCCAAGGCGATGTCACTCGGCGGGACGGAGGCGTTGCCGAAGATGGCGATCCCCGGCGTCGGCTATGTGGCGTACTGCAAAGACCCCGACGGCAACATCTTCGGGCTGCATCAAGCAGACACGAACGCGAAGTAGGCCCGGCAATGTCCACCACCGCTTCGAGTAACGCGAGACAGTTTGTCGTCAATGCCATGCTGGCTGCGGGCTTGGGCATTGCGCTCTTTTGCGGCGGCTTCTTCATCGCGGGCATTGTGCCGATCAAAGACTGGAACTTGATGAGCAATTTCCTGGCGACGCCGCTTTACGCCTTGCCGCTCGTCGTCGCGCTGTTCCGCTCTGGGCGGATTGGCTGGATCGGTGCGTTGATCGTCACGGGCGGCATGACGGCCGCGCATCTCGATGCGACGGCGGCGACGCTTGCAAACTACGAAATGGGACCGATTGACGTTTGCGTCTTCGGCGACACCGCGAAGTGCAAGGCGGACTATGCGCGCGAGAAAGCGGCGCGTGATCCGATCACGAAGGCGAGCGCGCACAATGCCGGCGCCTTGGGCGGCGCACTGGGGGCCGCCTTTTCATTCGCGTTCATCGCAACGCTCGCGCCCGGTTTGCGCGACGGACGCCGGCTTGGCATTTACGCGATTGCGACGCTTGCGCTTGCGGCATTGGGCTGGCTGGGCTTCGGCGGCACGCTGCCCGAGGATTCCGAGCACGCGAACCTCGATTGGGTGTTGAAGCTTTATCTGCCGTGGCAGCTGGCGTTTTCTGCCGCGATCGTGATGGCGTTCAAGGACCACAAGGCGGAACGGAGTTCATGAGATGAGCGACGACGAGCGCGCGATCCGGCAGGTGGTCGAAACGTGGATGGAGGCGACGAAGCGCGGCGACACGGCCACTGTGCTCGACTTGATGACGGACGACGTCGTTTTCACGGTTGCCGGCCGGGAGCCGTTCGGCAAGGCAACGTTCGCCGCGGCACAGAAGGGAATGGGCGGGGCGCGCTTCGAAGGCACGAGCGACATTCAGGAGCTTCAGCTCATGGGCAGCTGGGCCTTCGTCCGCAATCGCATCGAGATCACTGTGACACCGCCCGGCGGCGCCACGATGCACCGTGCGGGTTACACGCTCACCATCTTGCGCAAGGAAGCGGACGGGAAGTGGCGGCTCGCGCGGGATGCGAACTTGGTGACGGCGCGCAGTTAGGGCCTCGGCACTATCTGAGAATCGACCTTCACTTCATAGGTGTAGACGGCGGTTGAAAGTGGACCCGCGTGGGCGTGACGTTTTTTCAGGTCCGCAACTTTCTTTGCATCGAGGATGCCGTATTCGAGAAGCTGTTGGTTCGGTGGGACTTCGCTCACGAATGACCAATGGTATTCGGCGAGCTTGCTCTCCGCTTCGACTGCGCGGTCGTAGAAGGCGACCGTCACCGTAAAGCCTGTCACGGTCATATCCGGGCGATCGTTTGCGACGCGAAATTCGAAGGATGCGGTGCCGTCCGCGTTCGGGGTCATGTCGCCGCTGATGCTCAGCGCGGGCGCCGGCCCGGTCGCGGCATGGCCGGGCACAACAAGTGCCAGTAACAAAGCGAGCGCAGGCGATGCGATGTGTTTCATGTGCGGGTTTTACGGTTGCGCCACGACGCCGGTCAGCGCGGCGCAATCGGCGGCGAACTTTTCGAACACTTGACCTTGATCGATTGCGGATTCCGCGAAGGCGTAGCCATCGTTGACGGAGATGCGCGCGGTCGTCGCGTCGCGCATCGCGGTCAGCATGGCGCCCGTGAGCGGCGCCGTGACCGAAAACGTCGCTGCACCATCCGACCCCGGCACCAACTCGGCCGGGAACGTCGATCCGGACAGCACGATGGCAAACGGCGGCGCCATATTCGACAGGCTGACTTGCTTGATGCCCGCCGTCAGCGTGAACGCGGTGCCCGCCTTCGTGCACGCCAGGCGAAAGGGCTCCATGTCCGGCGATTCTTGTTTCGCCAGCGTGATTTCGCCGGCGGCGTTCGTTTGCGTCCAGCCGTCCCTTTGGCTCGGCCCGCAGGCCGTCAGCGCGAGGACCGTCGCTACACTCACTAAAACTCGACGCATATTCAGTTTCCCTTTCGCCGCTGCATTCGGTTGATGAGCGGCTTACAGGAAGCCATTCGATTCGACCAGCGTGGCGTTTTGAAGGCTGAAGTTAGGCGAACGAGCGTTGAGCTATTCGAAGCGCCGCTCCATCGTCACTCGACGAAGCCGTGCCCCACTAAACGCGCTAAGCTTCAGAAGCCTCCTTCCGCAATGTCGAGATCACGATGTGAGCACAAAGCGTTAAGCCAACAAATGTTGGTTAACTGTTTGCTGGCAAAATACTGCTTAAGCGCGATGATTCTAGGGTAAGATACCATATGCACCAAAGAGATCTTCCAAAACCGAATACACAGTCATTGAGTTGGTTCTACGGAGAGAACAAGAAAAAGACTTTAATACTCGACCCGAAGTACCAGCGGAATCCGATATGGTCTATTGGCCAACAGTGCTTTCTTATTGATAGCTTGATTTCGGGATCTC
>JBGAPZ010000056.1:0-21898 GCA_044220975.1 Micropepsaceae bacterium
CGGCAGCGGGCGAGGCGCGCTCGAACATGCATGTCGGCGGCCGGCCAGAGAAAACGGCATTGACCGCGCGCGACAAGGAAATCTGCATGCGCATCGGGCCCGAGCTAAAGCGCCGTGGCCTTATCTTCACTGGCATCGACGTGATCGGCGACTATCTCACAGAAATCAACGTCACCTCGCCGACCGGCATCTGGGAGGTAAAGCGCTTCGAAGGCGTCGATGTCGCGGCGCTCATCTGGAACGCGATCGAAAAGCGCCACGCCGCGGGCCCCAAGAGCTGAACCGCAATGACCGCGCCCGACAACGTCCACCGCGACGCCTGTATCGATCTCATTAAACGCTCGATCACGAACTACCAGTATCTGGGCGGCGACAGCTCGTTCGACAAGTTTCGCTGCGTCACGCATTACGACCTAAAGCAAAGCCGCTGGAAGATCGATCCGCTATCGCGCCCCTTGACGCTGCTCACCAAGAAGCAACTCGACCTGATCGAAAATTGCGTCGTGGCAGTGGAGAAGAAGGGCGTACCTGGCGACTTCATCGAAGCGGGCATTTGGCGCGGCGGGGCCATCATCCTGATGCGCGCCCTACTGAACGCTCACAAGATCGCCGACCGGAAGGTCTATGCGGCCGACTCCTTCGCCGGCATCCCGAAAAATGCGACTGACCGCAACGACCCCGTCGATGCGTGGAGCGACCGTTGGGTCGCATCCCTTGCCGAAGTGCGCCAAAACATCGATCGCTTCGGCCTCTTGGACGACAGGGTCGTCTTCACCGTCGGCTTCTTTGCCGACAGTCTAAAAACGCTCGCCGGGAAGCAATTTGCACTGATCCGTCTGGACTCGGACTCTTATGACTCGGTCCACACGTCGCTGAATTATCTCTATCCGCTGGTGTCGAAGGGCGGCGTCGTCATCATCGACGACTGGCATCTGGTCGGATGCAAGCAAGCGGTGCTGGACTATCGCGCGCACCACGGCATCACCGACGACATTCTGACCTATGACCAAAATGCCTATTGGCTGAAGCAGCAGGACTACGCGTCCCCGCGGACAGGCGGGTGACGCGCCGATGACCGTCGCGCACATCTCGACCGTGGCCTTCGTCGGCATCGAGGCGCGCGAAGTCGACGTCCAGGTTCACATGGCCGACACCAGCGGCGGCTTGAAGGAGGGCATGTCGGTCGTCGGGCTCGCCGACAAGGCGGTCGCCGAAAGCCGTGAGCGCGTGCGCGCGGCACTTCACGCCATCGGCCTCGCGCTCCCGAATAAACGCATCACCGTCAATCTCTCGCCCGCAGACCTGCCGAAAGAAGGCAGCCACTACGATCTCCCAATTGCGCTCGGCCTTCTGACCGCGATGAGCGTCCTGCCGGCGCCGGAAATGGCGAACCACATGGCCTTAGGCGAACTCTCGCTCGACGGTGCGCTTATCCCAGTCGCAGGAATCTTGCCCGCAGCGATCAAGGCGCTCGAGCTCGAACGCACGTTCGTCTGCCCGCAAGACTCGGGCCCCGAAGCCGCCTGGGCCGGTGGTCTCGAAATCATCGCCGCGCCGACGCTTGTCGCGCTGATCAATCACCTGAAAGGAGTGCAGGTATTAAGCGCACCCGTCGCCAAACTCGCCGACGAAACGGTGATGGTGCCCGACTTGCGTGACGTGAAAGGCCAAGAGACAGCAAAACGCGCGCTCGAAATAGCAGCCGCCGGCGGTCACAACCTTCTGATGCTGGGGCCGCCCGGTGCTGGCAAATCGATGCTCGCTGCGAGGCTCCCAGGACTGCTCCCGCCACTCGACGCACGCGAAGCACTCGAAGTCTCTATGATCCAAAGCCTCGCCGGTGAACTGAAGAACGGCGCGATCGGCCGAAGGCGCCCGTTTCGCAACCCGCATCATTCAGCGAGCATGGCAGCCCTCGTCGGCGGTGGCATTCGCGCCAAGCCCGGCGAAGTCAGCCTCGCGCATCTCGGCGTTCTCTTCCTTGACGAGCTTCCCGAATTTCAGCGCCAAGTTTTGGACTCGCTTCGCCAACCGCTCGAAACCGGCGAGACGCTTGTCGCACGCGCCAACGCGCACATCCGCTATCCAAGTCGCGTCCAACTTGTCGCCGCAATGAACCCATGCCGTTGCGGTTTTCTGTCGGATCCCGAACGCGCCTGTTCGCGCGCGCCAAAATGCGCAAGCGAGTACCAGTCGAAACTATCGGGGCCCTTGATCGACCGCATCGACCTGCACGTAGAGGTGAGTGCGGTCAGTGCACAAGACCTAACGCTCCCCCCACCCGCCGAAGGCAGTGCCGAAATCGCGTCGCGCGTCGCCGCCGCGCGCGACATCCAACGAAGGCGCTACGACGCAAAGCCCATACGCACGAACGCAGAAGCCGACGGCGAATTCTTGGAGTCCGTTGCCCGCCCCGACGAAGCGGGTCAGGCGTTGCTCACGAAAGCCGTCGACGCTCTCAAACTCTCTGCGCGCGGCTACCACCGCGTCCTGCGTGTTGCCCGCACGTTGGCCGATTTGGAGAATCAAGTCGGCGTGAAGCGTCCCCACATCGCCGAAGCACTGAGCTACCGCCGCCTGCAAATAACCAACTAGCGGGCGCTTACGGCTGTTTTCTGCGGTCACAAGCCTCACAAATGCCGGCGGCATGCGTCCGCGGCGCATCACCCCCTGGTGCTAGAATTCGTGCAAATCACTAGCCACGGGGAATCACATGCTTCGCTATCTGCAATATCTCATCCAGCCGGGCGTCATTTCGACCGGCCTTATGGGAACAATAATGCAAGTTGGCCTCGCATTCGCCAACACGATGAACATCGGCGGCACCGCCGACATGCTCTCGAACTACGGTTTGAGCGCGCAACTCGCCTCCGGCGGTTTGATCGCGGCCTTGACCGGCGCCTACTATTCGATGACGCAACGCAAGACCGCGAGCGCGATGGCGACTGGCGCCGGCGCGGTCGCAGGCGGCATCTCCGGCACGCTCGGCACCGCGATCACGCAGGCGATGGGTTGGACGGCGATTGCCGAAGGCACGACGCAAATCATCAACTTCACCTCGCTGGGCACGCAATTCCTCGGCCTGATCGGCATGGCGGACGCGTCGACCGTCACCGACCCAATGTTCGACCCGATGGTGCTGTCGCAAGTGTTCGGCTCGATGGCCGCAGGCGGCGGCGTTGGCGCACTGCTCGGTCGCACCATGTTCGGCGCCGAGAAAACGCACGCACACCATCATCGCTGAAAACCGATGCAAAGCCCGCGCGGCGCGTCGTCCGCGCGGGAATCGGGCCGTATCGCTCCCTGACGTTTTTGCGGAGCACGAAGCGGTAACGATGAAAGTTTAAGCAATCTTAAGACGAACCCTGCGAGTTTACGGACCTTGGCTCAACGCTTGGCTTTGAGGCCCGTGTGAACGCTCCGGATCTCGCGCGTCTGTTCGTCGTCATTCTGCTCGCCGCGGTGGTCATCACCGGGGCGGCGATGGCCGTATTTCCGGCGAGCACGATGGGTCCGACGCCGGTCGGCATCGGCCTCGTCGCGCTGGCGGGCTTGGCAATTCTGTTTCTCGCGCTCATGGATGCGCGCAAACGCGTCGACGCCCTGGATCAGCGTTCGGGCGAACTCGGCCGCGTGAAGCTGGAGTTGGAAACGACAGTTCGCGCCCTTCAACAGCGTCACCGCGAGCTGCAAGTCAGCGAAGCGCGCTATCGCGGGCTGGTTGAACAGCAGGGCGACGTCATCCTGCGCAAAATGCCCGACGGCCGCCTGACATTCGCCAATGACGCGTTCTGCCGAACGTTCGGTCTGGTTCGCGAACGCGCGCTCAGCCGGCCGTTCACGCCGGAACTTCACCCGGACGAAAAAATCGACCATCCGCCCGCGTTGACCGGACAGACGGCCGGCCGCGTGCGCTACGATCAGCGCTTGAAGACGAACCAGGGTTGGCGCTGGTTTGCATGGGAAGACTACCCGATCCGCAACGATATCGGCCACGTAACGGAAATCCAAAGCGTCGCGCGCGACATCACCGAACAGAAAGAGCTTGAAGCGGCATTGCGCGAGGCTCGCGACAAAGCGGAAGACGCCAACCGCGCGAAGTCGATGTTCCTGGCCACGATGAGCCATGAAATCCGCACGCCCATGAACGGCGTCATCGGTATGGCGGGTCTTTTGCTCGACACGCAAATGACGGCGGAACAGCGTTCCTACGCGAATGCCGTGCGCGAGTCGGGTGAGGCGCTGCTCGACATCATCAACGACATCCTCGACTTCTCGAAAATCGAATCCGGCGCGATGCCGATGGAAGAAACAGCGTTCTCGCCGCGAACGCTAATCGAAAGCGTGGCCGAACTCTTGGGCCATCGTTGCTTCGAAAAAGGCATCGACATCGCAACCTACGCGCACCCTCGTCTTGCCGGCCAAATGCTCGCTGACGAAGGTCGCGTGCGCCAAGTTCTGCTCAACCTCGCGGGCAACGCCGTCAAGTTCACTGACGTGGGCGGTGTGCGCATTACGGCTACTCCCGACACGGACGCGCGCTTCATACGCTTCGAAGTTGCCGACAGTGGCATCGGCATCTCGGACGACGCGCTGCCGAAAATCTTCCAGGAATTCACGCAAGCCGATTCCTCGTTCGCGCGCCGCTATGGCGGCACGGGTTTGGGCCTCGCGATCACGCAGCGCCTTGTCAACGCGCTCGGCGGCACGGTCGGCGCGTCCAGCCAAATCGGCAAGGGCAGCCGTTTCTGGTTCACGCTCCCAATGAAGCGCGCACCCGGCGTCGATGTGCCGGAATCGGCGCTGACTGGCGCAAAGGTGTTGGTGCTGACGGCGTTTCCGGGCCTCGCCGAATCGCTCGTGCGTCAGCTTTGCGAAGCGGGCGCGGACGCGTTCGCGGCGAAGGGCACGGCAGCGGCCGAAACCGCGCTCGCCAGCGGCTCGTTCAACGTGCTGCTGATGGACAGCCGCGCGGGCAGCGCGCCCGCCACGGAACTTCTTGTGCGTCTGAAAGCACGCCTTCAAGGCGTGAAGACGATCGTGCTACTGCCGGCCAGCGAACGTGCCGCTCTGCCGACCTTCCAGTCGGCGGGATTCAACGGTTATCTCATCAAACCTATCCGCCGAGCATCGCTCATTCAGCGCGTCGCCGCGGTGCTGAACGGCCAAGAAATCGTCGCAAACGATCCAGCGCTCGCCGACGACCACGCACCCACTGCCCTCTCGAACGATGGCGTGAGCATGCGAATCCTCGTCGCAGAAGACAATCGCATCAACGTCATGTTGGCGACCGCGCTGCTCGGCAAGATGGGCCACCGCGTCGACACCGTGGCGAACGGGCGCGAAGCCGTCGAGGCGCTCGCGGCAGCTCCTTACGACCTCGTGCTCATGGACGTCCACATGCCGGAGATGGATGGCCTCGAGGCTACGCACCGCATTCGTGCGCAGGAAAAAGCAGGCCGCCGCCGCGGCCGCCTGCCGATCGTGGCACTAACCGCCTCGACGCTCGAGGGCGACCGTCAAATTTGCGTCGACGCCGGTATGGACGATTTTCTGGCAAAGCCCCTGAACCTCGATGCATTGCGGGCAGTCCTCAGGCGCTTCGCGCCTACCGCAACAACGGTCGCCAAAACCGCTTAGTGCGCCGTCCCGTTTCGTGCTTGCCGCCACCATTCGAGCAGGCAAGCGACGACTGCAATGCCGCCCAACCACATTGTGAAGATGAACACCGACGCATAACCGTCGGTCTTGATCATCTCGCCGAGCGCCCCGCGCCCCAGAGTGCCGATGAGCATGGTCAGCGAACTGAACACGGCAAACTGCACCGCGCCATGCATCTTGTTGGCAAGCGACGAAACGTACGCGACGAACACGGCTCCGGCGAATCCGGCAGCAATATTTTCGCCGGCGATCGCCGTGATCAGCCACAGCAGTCTCTCGCTGACGCCCATGCCCGTGAAGAGGGGGCCGATGCCGGTTGTGTTCAAGAATGAGCTGATGACCGGGCTTCCGTTCGCAAGATCCACGTAAAGCAGGTTCGTGATTGCAGCCACGATCGCCCCGATCACCATCGACAACATGCGGCCCAGCTGCACGAGCGCCCAGGCGGCCGCCAAGATTCCGATTAGAAGCATCGCAACGCCGATCATCTTCGACGCCAGTGCGACCTCCGAATTCGTGTACTTGAGTTCGCCCAGATAGAACGGATACGCGAACGGACCCCAAACCGAATCCGTGATGCGATAGCTCAAGATCACGATCAGAACCAAGATCGCGGCCCACTTCAGGCGCGCCATCAATTCCACGAACGGCTCGACGATCACGGCGTAGAACCGGTCGGCGACGCCGGCCAGGAAGCTCGGCACCGGCGCACGAATGTCGCTGCCGGCGCCGCGTTGCACCATCCATGCCGCAAGCGCGGACGGAAACATTACGGTGGCGACCACGATGAGCGGCCCATAGGTCGCGGTAAACGCCTTTGCGTCGGGCGGCGTCGATGAAGTCACCGCCGTGATCATGAAAGAAATCAACACAAAGCCAGCCCAACCCCAAGCAAGCAGGATCGCGCCGACGACATAGGCGCGAAGCACCGGTGTGTTTCTCGTCTTTTGCGTTTGATCGGCTTGAATTGCACGAATTTCGGGTTCCGGCGCTGCCAACGTGCCCAACATCGCTGCTGCCATGACAAATGCAGCCACGACAAACACGCCATTCCATGGCAACTGGTCGGCCAAAAGCAGCGCGCCAGCGCCACCGACGAACGCGGCGATGCGATAGCCGAACTGATAGACCGCCGACAGCAAGTCGAGCGGCGTCATTTCGTCGGCGACCTCAAGGCGCCAGGTATCGATCGACATATCTTGCGTCGCAGATGCAAAAGCGCCGACCGCGGCCGCAATCGCCATGACGCCCAACCCCGTACCGGGATCTTGGGCTGCGATCACCAAGATCGAGAGAGTAATGATTGCCTGGCAAATCAACATCCAACCGCGGCGGCGTCCGAACGCCTGCAGTGGGGCGACATTGACAATCGGCGACCACAGAAATTTGAATGCATAGGCAAGGCCGATCCAGGACAGCACGCCGATCGTCGCCAGATCGACCTTGGCGGCGCTGAACCAGGCGTTGATCGTACCGGTCAACAAGGCAAACGGCAGTCCTGACGCAAAGCCCAGGGCGAGCATCGAAGCGGTCTTACGGTGACCCAGCACGCGCGCAGCACGGGCGAACCAATCAGAGCGTCGCTTGGCGCTGTCGTCCGCTGGAGTCATGGGGGCCTCGACGCAGAATTAGGGAGATTCGAGGCATGCCCGCTTGAGCCCGCTAAGTCCAGCACGGCGTTTGCAACCGCCCCCGTAAGTCCCCTAAATTGCGGCCGAAGCAACACCAAGCGGTCCACTTCAGGCCCGCGGAAACTCGAATGACCGGCACCACGCCGAATACCATTGGCAGCGAACCTATCCTCGACAGCTCGGGCTCGCTTGAGGTGCGTCTGGCGACGACGCCGGCCGAGGTCGAGGCGGCACAGCGCCTGCGCTACGACGTGTTCTACCGCGAGATGAGCGCCAAGCCCTCGCCCGAAATGGCGGCGTCAGGACGTGACTTCGACGCCTACGATCCGATCTGCAAACACCTGCTCGTCGTCGACCGCGACGACGGCAATCGCGTGGTGGCGACCTACCGGCTGATGCGTGAGGACGCGGCCGCCCGCTCACCGACCGGGTTCTACACCGCCAGCGAATACGACATCTCCGCCGTGATCAAAGCGCGCGCCGGGCAGCGCATGCTCGAGCTCGGCCGCTCCTGCGTCGAGAAAGAGTTCCGTACCGGCCCCACGATGCAGCTGCTCTGGCGCGGCCTTCTTGTCTACGTGCTCCGCCACGATGTTGCGTTCATGTTCGGTTGCGCGTCGCTTCCCGGCACCGACCCAAAAGCGCTGGCGCTACAACTGTCCTACCTGCACCATTTCCACGGCACGAAAGAAGCGGCAAGCGTGCGCGCGCTGCCGGACCGCTACGTGTCCATGAATCTGATCCCGAAGGATCAGATCGACCCTGCCGAAGGTCTCCGCTCGCTGCCGCCGTTGGTGAAAGGCTATTGCCGCTCGGGCGCGCAAATCGGCGACGGCGCGGTCATCGACCACCAATTCGGCACGACGGACGTGTTCATCTATTTCCCCATCGCCAATATCGATGCGCGCTGGGTCAGGCACCTCAAGAAGAAGACCGCGACAGAGGCGACGGGTTGAGCGGCCCCGCCATGTATCTAGACGCCGCCGAACTTCAAGCGTTCTACGATCGTGAATTGGGCCAAATCGCGCGCCGGTATATCCGAACGCGCCTGCGCGACGTCTGGCCGAACGTCAAAGGCCTGTCGGTCTTGGGCTTGGGCTACGCGACGCCGTACTTGCGTCCGTTCCAAGGTGAAGCGGGCCGCGTGATCGCCTTGATGCCGGCCCAACAAGGCGTCGCCTACTGGCCCACGCAAACCGGAAATTTGACGGCGCTCGCCGACGAAAGCGCATTGCCGCTCCCCGATGCCTCGATCGATCGCGTCGTGGTCGCGCATGTGCTCGAAACGACCGAGACGTTGCGGCCTTTACTCCGCCAAATCTGGCGGGTGCTCACGCCGTCCGGCCGCGTGGTCGTCATTGCGCCGAACCGCACAAGCCTCTGGGCCCAAGTCGAAACGACGCCGTTCGGCCACGGCCGCCCGTTCTCGCGGGCGCAACTGAACCGTCTGCTCACCGACGCAATGTTCACGCCAACGGCCTCCACGACGTGCCTGCATATGCCGCCGTTCGGCGCGGGCTTTCTCGTACGCAGTGGCGTGCGCTGGGAACGCTGGGGCCAACGCATTTGGCCGCAACTTGCCGGCGTGCACCTGATGGAGGTGACGAAGGAAGTGATCGCACTCGCCCCCGACCGGGGCTTACGCCAGCGCGTACCGGCAAGGCCGGTGCTGGTGACTAAGCGCGCCGCGCCAGCAGGAAGATCGCGCCCTCGGCGGTCAAATTATCCCAATAGCCGGGCTCGCTGAGCTCGCGCACGTCGCCGCTTTCGTTGACCGCCAGCGACTGTTCGATCGTGGCGTCGATCTCGCGCGTCAATGCCACGAAGTCTGCGATCGTACAGAGGTGAATGTTCGGCGTCTCGTGCCAGGCGTAGTTCAGCACGCCCGTGCGCGGCATCCGCCCGGTCAGCGCCAGCTTTAGCCGCACCTTCCAGAACCCGAAGTTCGGAAACGAAACGATCACGCGCTTGCCGATGCGCAACAGCTGCTCCAGCACTTCCTTTGGCTTATGTGTCGCCTGAATCGTCTGGCTCAAGATCGCAAAATCGAACGACTGCGCGGGATAGTCGCGAAGGTCCGCGTCCGCGTCGCCTTGAATGACCGGCAAGCCCTTCGCCACGCACGCATTCACGCCCGCTTGGCTAAGCTCGATCCCGCGCGCATCCACGGCCTTTGTTCGTGCGAGGTAGTCGATCAACTCCCCGCCGCCGCAGCCGATGTCCAGCACGCGCGCCGACGGCGTCACCATGTCGGCGATCCGCAACAGTTCGGCACGTAGCGCTGGCGGCTTGGCAAGCATGCGTCACAAACCCCGTGCAGCCGCTGCGGCGTCGATAAAGCCGCGCAGCGTCTTAAACATCTCCGGCTCCTCCAGCAGAAACGCGTCATGCCCCTTGTCGGTCGCGAATTCGACGAAGCTCACGTTCGCGCCCGCCGCGTTCAGCGCGTGCACGACCTTCTTCGATTCAGTCGTCGGGAACAGCCAGTCCGAGGTGAACGAGGCGATACAAAAGCGCGTCGCGGCCCCGTTGAACGCGTTCGCAAGAACGCCGCCGTAGTCCGCCGCCAAGTCGAAATAGTCCATCGCGCGCGTAATATAGAGATAGGCGTTCGCGTCGAACCGGTCGACGAACGTCAACCCTTGATGCCGCAAATAGCTCTCGACCTGAAAGTCCGCGTCGAACGCATAGGACACCGCTTCGCGGTTCTGCAGATTGCGCCCGAACTTCCGATGAAGCGCTGCCTCCGAGAGGTACGTGATGTGCGCCGCCATCCGCGCGACGGCGAGCCCCTTCTTCGGGTTCGTGCCCTTTGCGATGTAGTCGCCGCCTGCCCAATCCGGATCGGCCATGATCGCCTGGCGCCCCACTTCGTGGAACGCAATGTTCTGCGCCGAATGCCGCGCGGCGGTTGCAAGCGGCAGCGCGGCGAACACGCGCTTGGGATAGCTTGCCGCCCACTGCAGCACCTGCATCCCGCCCATCGACCCGCCGGCCGCACAGAACAGACTGTCGATGCCCAGATGGTCGATCAGCATCGCCTGCGCGCGCACCATGTCGCGAATGGTGATGACCGGAAAACTCAAACCGTAAGGCGCTCCCGTCGACGGGTTCACCGCGTGCGGCCCGGACGATCCCATGCACCCGCCGATCACATTGACGCAAATGACGTGGAAGCGGTTCGTGTCGATCGGAAGGCCCGGCCCCACCATCGACGCCCACCACCCGGGCTTGCCCGTCACGGGGTGCGTTCCCGCCGCATACTGATCGCCGGTCAGCGCATGGCAGACCAGAAACGCGTTCGACTTCGACGCGTTCAACGCGCCGAACGTCTTCCAGGCAATCGTGACCGGCGACAGCGTCTCGCCGGAGTCGAGCTTCAGTGCCGCAAACGCGTGCGTCTCGCCCGCGTCGCCGGTGGCGTCCGATAAGGGCTGAAACAGCTGTGACATGGCTCGGGCGAGTCGCTCCGTCGGGAAAAAGCGGGCGATTGAGGGTTGGCCCGCGCCTCAAGTCAACGTTTTCTTTAACGCAGGCCATGTTCTAAAGAGAGTGAATGAAACCCGTTTCCGGCATCTTGGATATTGCCCCTTACGTCGGCGGCCGCGCGACCGCGGGCGGCAGCGCGCGCGTCTTCAAGATGTCGTCGAACGAGTCGCCGTTGGGTCCAAGCCCGGCCGCCGTCGAAGCCTACAAGGCCGCCGCTGGAGCCATGCACCTCTACCCGGAAAGCAGCGCTGCCGAATTGCGCCGCGCGATCGGTGAAGCGTTCGGGCTGAACCCCGACCGCATCGTTTGCGGCAATGGCTCCGACGAGTTGCTTCACCTGCTGCCGCAAATTTATTGCGAGCCGGGCGATGAGGTCCTCTACAGCGCTCACGGCTTCATCGTCTATCCGATCGTGGCACGCGCCGCCGGCGCCATCCCCATCACGGTCCCCGAACCGGAGCTGCGCACGGATATCGACGCCTTGCTCGCCCGCGCGACCGACAAGACGAAGATCGTATTCGTCACGAACCCGAACAACCCGACCGGCAGCTACAACACCGCCGCCGAACTCCGCCGCCTGCGCTCCGGGCTACCGAAGGACTGCCTGCTCGTCATCGACGCGGCCTACGCGGACTACGTCGAGCGCAACGACTTCGAAAGCGGCATCGAACTCGTGGCAACGACCGACAACACGGTCATGACCCGCACGTTCTCGAAGATCCACGGCCTTGCAGCACTCCGCGTCGGTTGGGCATACGCGCCGGCCAGCGTCGTCGACACGCTGAACCGCGTCCGCGGCCCGTTCAACGTCTCAACTGCAGCCCAAGCCGCCGCCGTCGCCGCAATCCGCGACAAGGCTCACGCCGCGAAAGCAAAAGCCCACAACACAAGATGGTTGGCCTGGCTCACCGAACAGATTGCCGCGACCGGCCTCAAAGTAAGCCCGAGCGTCGGCAACTTCCTGCTGATGGAGTTTCCGGCCACCGGAGCGAAGACCGCGGCCGCGGCGGACAAGTTCCTGATGGATCGCGGCGTCATCTTGCGCGCCGTCGGCGCCTACGGCCTACCGAACTGCCTGCGCTTGTCCGTCGGCACCGATGAAGGCAACCAAGCGGCCGTCGAAGCACTTAAAGAGTTCATGTCATGACAACGCGCACCGGCCCCATCTTCACGAAAGTGGCACTTCTCGGCGTCGGCCTGATCGGCGCCTCGATGGCCCACGCGATGCGCCGCGGCAGCCTCGCCGCCCACATCGCAGGCCATGCGAACACCGAGGCCACGCGCAAGCGCGCGACCGAACTCGGCTTCTGCGACGCAATCCATGCCGACCCAAAAGAAGCCGTGCGCGACGCCGACCTCGTTGTCTTCTGCACACCCGTCGGTGCGTTCGGTCAAGTGGCCGAAGCCATCGCACCCGCGCTGAAAGCCGGCGCCATCGTCACCGACGTGGGTTCTGTGAAGATGGCGGCAGTGCGCGACATTGGCCCCCATGTGCCGGCGGCAGTGCATTTCATCCCCGGCCACCCGATCGCGGGTACGGAAAATTCCGGTCCCGACGCGGGCTTCGCAGAGCTGTTCGACGGCCGCTGGTGCATCTTGACCCCGCCCGCAGGCACCGACGAAGCGGCCGTGCAAAAGCTCGGCGACTTCTGGCGCGGCCTGGGTTCGCGCGTCGAGGTGATGGATGCCAAGCACCACGACATCGTCCTCGCCATCACCAGCCACGTGCCCCACCTGATCGCCTACAACATTGTGGGCACCGCAAGCGACCTAGCGGCCTCTGACCCGACGATGTGGCGCGACGTCTTCCTGAACAACCGCGAAGCCGTACTGGAAGTCTTAGGCCGCTTCTCGGAAGACCTCTCGCGCCTGCAGCGCGCGATCCGTTGGGGCGAAGGCGATATGCTGTTCGACCTCTTCACGAAAACGCGCGCCATCCGCCGCGAAGTCATCGACGCCGGCCAAGATACGCCCGCCTCGAACTTCGGCCGCGACACGAAAAAGCGCTAGGGCGCGCTCGCTTCCACGGGCGCAATCCGCACCTCCGCGGTTGGCGCCGGCATGAGCGTCGCGACCTTCACCGGGCCCACATAAATATCGCCCTTGTCGATCCGAAGCGGCACCGTCACCCGGCGCTGCTTGTCGCCGCTCATGAACGCCAAAACGTCGAGCACCTTCTTCGCCGTCGCGCGCTTCTCGGCGTTGATCCAGCCGTAAGCCTCAAGAAGCTCCAAGATGCGCGGATGATTGCCGAGCGTGAGAGTGAACCGCCCTTGCGGCAGTGCGTTCGCGTCCAGCATAAATGTGCCCGACCCGCCGACGCTGACGCCGCCCCATTCGAGCGCGAAACGACGCACATCGATCGGCGTACCTGTCTGCCGCCAGGCCGCAACAAGCGCACCCAGCGACGGATCGGGCATCCGTGCAGGCAACTCAAGTCCCGCATCTATGTCGATCAATTGAATCGACGATCCAAGCGGAAGGTCGAACGTGCCTTGCAACGCCACGTTCTCAAGCCGCGCCGTTGCCTCGACGCGCGGCAACCCCGCGTCCGCCTTGGCAAGGGTGAAGCCGCCGACAGCTTCGTCGACAATGAAGTTGAAGTCCGTCTCGTCGAGCTTCGCTTTGCCCGTCAATCGCTCGATGTCGAGCTTGACGAGTTCGCGGCCGTCACCCGCGCTCTTGAACGTCAGCAGGGCTTTGTCTGCGCGCGCGTTCGTCTCGATCCAGCGTTCGCGCGCATAGAAATAATGCTGCTGACCTTCGAACGATACCGCGACGCGGCCAAGCGCGAGCGGCGGCACGCGAACCACGATGCGTTCGCCGTCCCACGCGCTGCCGCGATCGGGCGCCGTGAAGTGCAACGTGTTCAGTGTAGCGTCGAGTCGATAGGGGAATCCGTCTATCGCAAACGAATCCCAAGTCACGTCGCGCCCGAGCTTGCGCTGCAATGCTTGGTACTGCGCGACCTGTTCGCGCACGTTGTCCGCAACCGTGCGCCACCACATACCGTAACCGCCGAGCGCAAGCACGATGAGCGCGATCGGTACAAAGACGGCGATCAACGCCAC
Source organism: Micropepsaceae bacterium (assembly GCA_044220975.1). Lineage (GTDB taxonomy): Bacteria > Pseudomonadota > Alphaproteobacteria > Micropepsales > Micropepsaceae > SZUA-430. The sequence continues at coordinate 13,853 of JBGAPZ010000056.1, forward strand.
GTGCGCACGCACGGCCGCCGCCACCGTCCGGAATATGTTCTTAATGGTATCCACGACGGGCGAGACTACGACGCCTTCGCCCGTCCGTCATCTCAGCTACAACGCGAGTAGCCGCAGTTCATACACGTGTCGCAACCCTCGATCCGAGTGAGGCTCGGGCTGGAGCATCGTGGGCAGAACTTGAACGATTGGCCCGTTCCCGCACCCGCAGCCACCCCACCGGGGACACTATCCTTAGCGTCTTCCGTGAGGCCGGACACACGCTCGCCGATGCTGGCGACCTTGGGTTGCGAGGGGTAAGGTGAGGGTGCGGGCCGTGCCAGGAAGCCGATCGCAACCATATGCTCCTCGATCACGCCGCCGATGGCCGCCAGCAGCGAAGGGACATATTGCCGGCTCATCCACTGCCCGCCGCGCGGATCGAAGACCGCCTTGAGCTCTTCCACCACGAACGACACGTCGCCGCCGCGCCGGAACACGGCCGAAATCATGCGGGTGAGCGCGACGGTCCAGGCGTAATGCTCCATGTTCTTCGAGTTGATGAAAATCTCGAACGGACGCCGCCGCCCGCCTTCGATGGTGTCGTTGATTGTGATGTAGATCGCGTGATCGGACTCGGGCCAGCGCAGCTTGTAGGTCGTGCCCGGCAACGCCTCCGGCCGGTCGAGCGGCCGTGAGATGTAAACGACGCCGCCGTCTTTCGTCTTCGCCGTCGGCGCAAACACTTCGGCGGCGGGTGTCGGTATGGCCTCAAGCTTCGGTTCGGGCGCGGCGGCGCGCGGCTCGTCCACGCTCAACACCGATCCCGTAATGTCGTTCGGCCGCCAAGTCGTGCAACCTTTGCACCCGCTCTCGAAGGCGTTCAGATACACGTCCTTAAACGCCTCGAACGAAATATCCGCCGGGCAGTTCACGGTTTTCGATATCGAACTATCGACATATTTCTGAGCGGCGGCCTGCACCGCGATATGCGAATCCGGCGAAAGCTCCTGCGCGTTGACGAAATAGTCTGGCAGCTCTTCGTTGCCTCGCAGTTGCCGGAACAGCCGGTGCGCATAGTCCTCGACCGCCTCTTCGCTGCGCGCCCCGTCGGCTTTCGTAATCTTGCGCTTATACGTATAGGCGAACACCGGCTCGATCCCGCTCGACACGTTCTCGGCCAACAGCGAAATCGTCCCCGTCGGCGCGATCGACGTCAGCAAGGCATTGCGAATCCCATGCGCGTTGATCAGCGCCCGCAATTCCGCATCAAGCTCCCCAACCGTCTGCCCGGCCAAGAACTTCGCGCGGTCGAACAGCGGAAATGAACCCTTTTCCGAAGCCAGTTCGCACGACGCGGAATAAGCCGCGCGCCGCAACGTCTTGAACCAGCGCTCGATCAGCGCGACGGATTCGGCACTGCCGTACCGGATGCGGGACATAATCAGCGCATCCGCCAAGCCCGTAACGCCAAGTCCGATCCGCCGCTTCGACTTCGCCTCGCGCTCTTGGCTCGGTAGCGGATAGTTTGAAACATCGATCACATTGTCGAGGAAGCGCACAGCGATCCGCGTCAGTCGGTCGAGCTCCACTTCGTCAAGCTTCGCTTCCGCCGTGAATGGCGCCTTGATTAGCTTTGTCAGGTTGATCGAACCCAACAGGCATGCGCCGTAAGGGGGGAGCGGTTGCTCGCCGCACGGGTTCGTCGCCGAAATCGTCTCGGCATACCAAAGGTTGTTCCGCTGATTGATCCGGTCGATAAACACGACGCCGGGCTCGGCATACGCATAGGTCGACGCCATGATGCGGTCCCAAAGCCCGCGCGCCGACACCGTGCGATAGACCTTCTTGTCGAACACCAAGTCCCAAGGCTGGTCGCGCTCGACCGCCGTCATGAACGCATCTGTGACGAGGACGGAGAGATTGAAATTGCGCAGCCGTTCTTTGTCGCGCTTGGCCTCGATGAACGCCTCGATGTCCGGATGGTCGCACCGCAACGTCGCCATCATCGCACCGCGCCGCGAACCGGCGGACATGATCGTGCGGCACATCGCGTCCCACACGTCCATGAACGAAACCGGCCCCGACGCGTCGGCGCCCACGCCCTTTACCGCGGCACCGGCGGGGCGAATGGTCGAAAAGTCGTGCCCGATGCCGCCGCCCTGCTGCATGGTCAGCGCGGCTTCGCGCAGATTGTCGAAGATGCCCGTCATGTCGTCGGCAATCGCGCCCATGACAAAGCAATTGAAGAGCGTGACAGTTCGCCCGGAGCCAGCGCCCGCGATCACGCGTCCCGCAGGCAAGAACTTGAAGTCGGCTAGCGCCTTCTGAAACTCGCCCGTCCAAAAGCTCCGGTTCTCCGGCCGCTCGGCCAATGCCACGGCCCCCGCAACCCGCGCCCAAGTCTCGTCGATCGAAGCATCCGCATGCACGACGCCTGGCCCCTGAAGCCGGTACTTCAGCTGCCAAATCTGCTCAGAAATCGGGGCGAGCTTCGCCATCGCGCAGGCACGTTCCTTCGAGGTCAGGGACGTGAAAATATAGCGCAAACCTAGGGGAAAAGCAAGTTTTCGTTCTTGTTACGTTCGACAGGGCGAAAGTCATGGTGAATGCGACATAACTCGCATGATCGGTGTCAGAGCGCCGCTTTCTTCGCCCAATTGCATCCGCCGTCACACGACGAGAAATGTGTCATCCGCGCAGCTTCAGCTCCGCCTCCAACTCTGCAATCCGCGCCCTGAACGCCTCTACCGTCGGCTCGATCTGCGCCACGGTGTAGCGCGGCGTGATGTGTTGCGAGCAATTCCAATCGAACGCTTCGACATCAACAACAAGCGCACGCTCCGGCACGGCTTTGTAACCGGGAACGATCAGCGCCTTGGCGAGCGCGGGGTCCTCCTTCAAGTCGATCTCACGCACATGGCCCAACACTTTCAGCCGCGCTCGGTTCGGGTAGTCCATGAAGAAGAACGCCGCCCGGTTATCGTCGGCCAAATTTCCCACGCTCAGATATTGCCGGTTGCCGCGAAAATCGGCGAAGCCAAACGTGCGATCGGACAAGACTTTCACAAAGCCCGCCGGCCCGCCGCGATGCTGCATGTAGGGCCACCCTTCGTTCCCGACAGTCGCCATATAGAAGCTATCGCGAACGGCGATGAACGCAGCCTCGTTTTCGCCAAGCACGTCGGCCTCACGTGACGCCTCGTCGTGGCGCGCTTGCGCCGCGCGGCTGCCGTTCGCCTCCTGCGCCGCCCTGACGGCGGGCGAAGACAAGACACTTAGAAAGTGAGAGGTCATGCGTGTTTCCTTCAGGCGCGCGCGAGCAAGTCGACGCCGCCTTGAATCATTGCCTTGAGTTCGCGCTTGCCGATTCCGGCGCGCGCACGAACCGCCAAGCTGAACAACAGGCTGGCCCCGATCTGTCCAAGCATTGCGGCATCGGTCGAAGTCTTGATCTCGCGTTTGCGCTGCGCCAGCTCGAACCGCGCGCGAAGCACCGCGTCCGTGCCGTCGATCACCGACTTCAGCATCTTGCGGATCTCGTCGTCATGCGCCGCTTCCGCCGGCAACGTGCAAATCGCCAGACACCCGCGCGGGGCTTTGCCCGAGAGATAAAGCTGCATCGCGCCGTCATAGAACGCGGCCAACTCTTCGCGCAGCGGCTTCGCGCCGGTCAGCACGGCGTCCGCCGCAGCCTCGAGTTGCCCCACAAATTGTTCGACCGACGCCAGATAGAGATCGCGTTTCGACCCGAACGCGGCGGCAAGGCTCGGCCGCGCCACACCGGTCTTGGCCGTTAGATCGTCCAGCGAAACGCCGGCAAACCCGTTTGTCCAAAACGCCTCAATCGCAGCACCCCGCACGGCCGCCTCATCGAAGGCGCGCGGCCGGCCTCGCGGCTTTTGCTCATTTTTATGCGGCATCGCAAATTAATCCTTGACGCTAATTCTGGTCGCCTATATTTATGCGCAATCGCATAAAAATCAAGGAGAGCCGAAATGGACCTTTATTTCGCACCGCTATCTTGCTCGCTGGCGAGCCGCATCGCGCTTTACGAAGCGGGGATTGCGGCGAACTTCCATCAAGTCACACTGATGACGAAGAAACTGGCCGATGGCCGCGACTACCTCGCGATCAACCCGAAGGGGCAAGTGCCGGCCTTGCGCCTCGACGACGGCGAAATCCTGACGGAAGGTCCAGCGGTACTGCAGTACATCGCCGACCTCGCACCCGGGGGCAAACTTGCGCCCGCCTCAGGCACCAGCGCGCGCTACAAGCTGCAGCAATGGCTGAACTACATTTCGACAGAGGTGCACAAGGCGCTGTTCGCGGCCATGTTCAACCCTGCAAGCCCGCCCGAAGCCAAAGCGTTCGCCCGCGACGTGCTGCTCCCGCAGCGTTACGCGTTCTTGAGCGCGCATTTGCAAGGCCGCAAATTCGTACTTGATGAGTTCTCGGTCGCCGACGCCTACCTCGTCACCACGCTGAACTGGGCGAAACCTGCAGGCGTCGATCTGGCCAACTGGCCGGTGCTCGCCGCCTACCACCAACGCCTCGCAACCCGCCCAGCGATCGCAAAAGCAATGGGTGAAGAGCTCGCACTGCGCGCGGCATAAGACTTTAGGTGGCGCGGTAACCGCCCTCGGCCAACAACCGCGCCACCGCGTTTTCGGTGCGCTTCTCAAGCTCCGCCATGAACTCGGCGCGCTTCAGCCCCGGCATGATCGCCGGCAAAAACTCGACGATGACCTTGCCGGGTTTGCGCAAGAACCCGCGGCGCGGCCAGTACAAGCTCGAATTGTGCGCCATCGGCACGCACGGAATGTCGAGCATCGAATAGAGCGCGGCGACCCCAGGCTTGAAGTCGGTCGGCGCGCCGATTTCGCGCCGCGTACCCTCAGGGAAAATGACGATCGGTCGCCCTTCGCTCAGGCGCGCTTTCGCGTCGGCAATCATGGAGCGGATCGCGCTCGGTCCCGACGCACGGTCGATGACGATCATCTTCGTCTTGCGCGCGTACCAACCGTAGCCCGGGATCTGCAGTAGCTGACGCTTCATCACGGTCGCCGGATGATGCACAAGCACGTGCATCGCCATCGTCTCCCACATCGACAGATGCTTGCTCGCGACCATGCACGGACCGGACGGCAGGTTCTCGCGGCCCCGAACCTCGTAGTCGAGCCCCACGATCCACTTGAGCCCCCACAAGCTCACCCGCGCCCAAATCTCCTGCCCATTGAGCGCAACCTTGCGGTCCATCAACAGCGCCGGGATGTAGGCGAGATTGATCAGCGTCGACCACGTCCAGAAGAAGGCTTGGAATAGAAACGAGCGGAGGGCGAGCAACGTGCGTCTCGAGGGCAGTTTTTGATCTGGCGGAGTTGTGCGCGATCTAAAGCCGCTCACGCAAGGCCGTTAGGTCGGCGTGCCCACAAGCTGTGCGTTTCCGCCGGGCGCCCGCTCAATCGTGGCCGGACCGGGCAGGGCCGCTGGTTGGCTCCACAACCGGGTTGCAGCCGCCACCCGAACCGTCGAACCCAAGAACTTCACGTATTCCCAGGCCAGCACGCCGGTCGTCTCCGGATCGCGCCACCAATCTTCAAGTCGAACACCGTCCGGGAACACGGGGTAGGGAATAAACTCAGTATGCGGCGAGGCGGCACGAACCTCCATCAAACTGCGCGGCATGTGGTAGCTCGCCGTAACGAGGATGATGGAGCGATAATTGTGTTCGGCGACCCACGACGCCGTCTCTTCGGCGTTGCCGATCGTGCTCTCGGCGCTGCGGCCGAGATCGACGCAGCAGGCCGCGTGCGGCGAGCCTTGCCCGCCGACCGCCACGAACAACTCCTCGCGCGTTGTCTCGGAATGCACGCCCGAAATCAAAAGCCGTTGGCCCTTGCCTTGATCGAGCAAACCCAGACCTGCCGCTAGGCGGCCTTCGCCGCCGGTGAGTGCAACGATCGCGTCCGCAGTCCCGGGATCGGCCGAAGTGCGCGCAAGCGACCAAACGAAGATCGGGAACCCTAGCGCCGCGAGCACGAAAGCAAGCGCGGCGACGCGAAACGCGAAGCCGATCATTGCCCGTTCTCCATGACGCCAATGCTGCGCAAGCAACTCGCTCCAGGGACACCGTCAGCGGCCCGAAAGCAAAGCCTCGACCGCCGAAGTTAGGGAAGCATAAACCCGTACCGTTAAAATGTCCTGTGCCAGCCCTTTGGCAAGGAGTTCCGCGCCTTTTCCCGTTCGGACCAGCACGGGTTCGACACCGGCTGCGAGCGCGGCCCGCAAATCCGTCTCCTGATCGCCGATCATCACAGATTCGTGTGGCGCCACGCGAAAGTGTGCGAGCGCCTCGCGTAGCATGCCGGGCGAAGGCTTGCGTCGCGCGGATGGCGAACTCGGCGCGTCGGTGCACGTGAGGAGCAAGTCCAACCGCGCACCCGCAGCCGCAAGTTCTGTGCGCAGCTTTTCGTGTATGCGCTCAAGCATCTCCGCCGAGATGATCCCGCGCCCCACGACCGATTGATTGCTGACGAGCGCCGTCTTGATGCCGGCCGCATTCAGTCGCGCGACGGCGCCGGCGGCACCTTCGATGAGCTTCAATTCGCCCGGATGCTTGACGAAGCCGTCGCGCTCGTGCGCGAGCACGCCGTCGCGGTCCAGCATCACAAGCTTCATGGCATCCGGCCGAGCACGCGCAGGACCGTGAATCGCGCTGTCCACATCGCGATCAGTCCCATCATCACCGGCACGAAGAGCAACCACGTGTAATGCAACGGCGAACTGACGAATTGCGGCAGATATTGCGCGCCGACCGGCGCCTCGCGGCTATCCATCAAAAAGCTGCTGCCGACGAGCGTCACGGCCGCAAGGATCAACCCGATGATCCCGCCCCGCACGCCCAGCCACAAAAAGTGCCGCTGAAACTCGTTCGCAATGAAAACGTCGCGCGCACCGATCATATGCACGACCTCGACGATCTCGCGATGCGCCTGAAGCCCCGCTTGCGTCGCAAAGATCACGATCGCTAGCGTCGCCAGAGCGATGAGTAACAAGACAGACCATCCGACCGCTTCCGACGACGTGGCAAACGCCGCGAGCTCCGCATTCCACCGCTTGTGATCGTCGAGCTGCGCGCCGGGCACGCCATCGGCGAGCGCACGCCCCAGGCCACCAAGCTCCACCGGCCCCGGCTGCAGCGTCACCTCGATCAGCTGCGGCACCGGCAAATCGGCAAGCACGTTCCCCTCGCCGAGCCACGGCTCCAGCATCTTCTCGGACTCCGCACGGTTGAGCGCGCGCGCCGCAAACACGCCGGGCCAATTCTTGACCAGCCGAAGCGCCTCTTTCACCTGATCGTCCTGCGAGATCTGCGGCGAAGGCAAAAGTTGCACGGTCACGGATCCGGAAAGCCCCTCCGTCCAATCCGACGCAAGCCGCCCCAACGTCAGCACGAAACCCAGCGCCAAACACGCAAGGAAGCTCATCACCGCAACGATCGTGTGCAGCGTTGCACCCGACGCGCTTTCGGCAGGCATTAAGCCCGATGACCGTGATGGGTTCACGCGCGCTTCGCCTCCGCCATAAACTCGTGCGGCTTGGCGACGGTCAGCCGCCCCTCCGCCAACCGGTAGATCCGCGAAGCAGGAACACGCTCCATGATGCGCGTATCGTGCGTCGCAATCATCACGCAGGTGCCGAGCTTATTGAGCTCGATGAAAAGCCGCATGATCCGTCCGCCGATCTCGGGGTCGACGTTGCCGGTCGGCTCGTCGGCGAGCAGCAGCTCGGGCTTGGCGACCACGGCCCGTGCGATCGCCACGCGCTGCTTTTCGCCGCCCGAAAGCGTGGCGGGCTTGGCGTTCAGCCGGTTGCCCAGACCGACCCACGACAGCAGCTCTTCCACCTCCGCGCGATAGTGTCCCTCGGACTCGCCAGTGACCCGGCGCGGCAGCGACACGTTTTCGAACACGGTTAAGTGGTCCAGAAGGCGAAACTCCTGGAACACGACCCCGATCCGCCGCCGCAGCGCCGGCAGTTCGTCCCGGGGCGTCGTGGCGATGT